>NZ_JAYMRT010000002.1:0-835308 GCF_038900515.1 Burkholderia sp. JPY481 | reverse complement strand
TCATGACTCTGCTCCCGTTGAACGGCGAGGCGAATTACCTCGCCCATCAACATGAGAACAGAGTCGGTTTCCTCTCCATTGCTACTACCGCCGGCCGCAGCCCCTTACCGCGCGAGCGGTTTAGTCCCTCGACCCTCTCCGGACAGACAGCTTTCCCCAAACCGGTCAGTCAGCAAGATTCACATTTTGAGGACTGGATTGCCGGTTAGCGGCTGTTGGCGACCTCACCCAATCGGCCAACACCGGCCGTAGGCATGCGCGCTTACCGACGTCCGGTTTTGCAGCGTCAGCGGCCACCGCGATCGCATCGTAACAATATGCTATCCACAAATAGTGATAAGCATCCGCGCAATTCGACAAGACGACTATCCCATTGCCCTTCATAATTTGCGGCTGTCCATTGCTAACGGGTCACCATGCAGCCCCTTTCCCTGGCAGCAGCAAATCAATTTTCGACAGTCCGATTCGTGCTCACGGACATGGACGATACATTGACCTATCAAGGCCGCCTGCCTGCCGAGACGTACACCGCGCTGACACAACTGGAAGCCCGCGGCATTCGCGTGGTGCCGGTCACCGCGGCCCCTGCCGGATGGTGCGACCAGATGGCTCGCATGTGGCCCGTCGACGGTGTCATTGCCGAAAATGGCGGCTTGTTCTTTCGGCGGAGTTCAGACGGGCATGGCGTCGAACGACATTACTGGCATTCGCCCGATAGCATTGAACACGTCCGCGAACAACTAAAGTCGATTGCGCGGGTCATCGAAAAAGCAGTGCCTGAGGCGCAAGAGGCTGATGATCAAGTGTTTCGGTTGACGAGCCTTGCATATCACTGCACAGGAACCGACGTCGATCACCGCATCGTCGATGCGCTAAGACAGGCGGGAGCGAATGCGACGATAAACAACCTTTGGGTTCTGGGCTGGCTGGGCGGCTACGACAAGTTGACGATGTCATTGCGAGTACTCGCCAGCACATACAGCATTGACACTGAAGCAGCGCGCGAATTAGTCGCCTATTCTGGTGACTCCACCAACGACGCGCCAATGTTCGAGTTTTTCAAACATACGGCAGGCGTGAGCACGGTGACTGACTATCTACCGCAATTACCGACTCCCCCTCGATGGATAACGCGTGGTCCAGGGGGAGCCGGTTTTGTGGAGTTCGCGAACGCCATTCTCCAGTCAGTTTCAACCAGCGCTCGCGACGCGTCCGCTCTGTAGGCATCGAACGGCTGCTCTTAGACTTGCCGCCGCCCTTTCCTGCGAACCCGGCGATGGACCGCTCAGGGTCGGCTTGGTGCATTCGTCGACGGGACGGCGGCGGCCAAGAGCCAGCGTTCGCTAGCGGCAGGACCCGGGCCATCTACGGCCATTCGCCTGCGCGCGCCTGACGACGTTCGGACGTCGCTGACGTTCCCCACAACGGCCATTCGAATCGGTGCGGTATTCCAATGCAAACGAATAAACGGCTTTCGGAATCTTCCCCCATCGCTTTCGCCAGTCGCCCTTCCTCTAAATAGATACCCGCCCGTCTATCCGTCGCTGGTCACATGGTCTGCGGTGCATCGCACGAAGTCAGCTCCTATTAATTGCATGGTTGCCGCCACGTTCTGAGTTCAGTTCGCATCGCTCTTGCCACGATGCACGCAGGCCTGTCCGGCACATCATGGCCGGGAAACCCATTTACCGATATCCAAGCCTATCGGTTTTCCCGTCCCGACAAAAATGCACCCTGCTTATCCGCGGCGCTCACAGAGCTGCTTGTTCCCTGCATACGCATGTCTAGGTACTCAAGGTGCGCAATTCGCCGGAGAGTAACCCCTTCAAAGTCCTCAGGAAGATACCAACAATAGCAAGGCTGGCGATACAAAGTAGAAGCAAGGCGATGCTATTGGTGATACGACCGGGGTTCTCTCTTGCCACTCTGAGAGAGCGGATCGCCGACGCTGAGAGAGGGAAGCTGACAGCCCACCATGTAAGACGAAAGGGACAGCAGGCCGCAAGATAGCGCATTTGTCCAAACAGCACCGCGAGGAAAAACAAAGTCAGCATGTAGAGTGCTTCCGCGAACAGGTCATGACTACCGGTCACCGTGATGTAGGCCGAGTAGCCGACGGCAAAGGGCGCAACGAGAATCATCAATGTCGGTCGCAAGCCGTCCGGCATTGGGTCCTCGAACAACAATCGCGCAAAGATCAGCGTAATGATTGGCACCGCGAAGAATATCCCAACCGCGAGTGCGAATACGCCGAGTTCCGAAGTGGCTGGTAGACCGAGCGCGGGCATCGCCAATGGCAGGTCGAGCATGCCAACGACCGGAATAATCCACACAGGAGTAGCGTGGGGCAACTGCTGGCGGCGACTTATCCATCGGCTGACGATGAGCCACGCTAAAAACACCATGCCGACGGCACCCAATACCCACATGCCGAACGCAAGTTCATAGCTTACACGTACCAGCACGATCGGCAACAGCAGAAGACTGATTGCTACCGTTCCGAACAGACAGCCGGCAATCGGATGCCCAAACTCCGTCTTCACCGCGTGCCAGGCAGTCAGGCATTTCCAACCATATCCAAGAACCAGCGAGACGAAGACCGCTACGGCGACAGCTCCGATGCCATCAGCGATCGAAGCCGACACGCCATACATCTGCGAAGCAGCGCGCCAGGCAACAGCGAGTCCAACCAGCCCCATGACCGATCCAAATAGTCCGATCGGCAGGTAGTCGAACGCCTGTCCAGTCTGGCGCGGACGACTTGCGAGCATCTGCATTTCCTGGTCGTTGGCACTCATCCGAGCTCCATGCCAGTGAGCGACGCTGGCAGAACTGATCAAGGTATGGAAACTTTCTTTTACGATGTCGATACTGTGCGCAGGAACTTGCCATAAGGCCGATATGCGCGCCAGAAACCGGACTTATGGGCTTATGTCATACGCATCGTGTAGAGGACGCCCAAAATCGGCGCCGTAGTAACTACCCTTGCGTCATGGCTTTCACGACGTCCTGAGTCGTGACCACAGCATGTGCGAGAAACGCGTAGTTCACAAGTGCTGCCTTATAGCCGTCGCCCCACGTCGGATGGCGCGGCCCCGCCGTGGCGTCGGCGACGACGGTCACTTCGAAACCTTGCTCGATCAGATCGCGTAGATGAGCTTCGACACACATATTAGCTGGCATGCCGCAAAGCACGACTTTCTGCACATTGCGCTTGCGAAGTTGCAGCGTTAGATCGTTGGTCTGTGGACCGAAAACCTTATGTGGACTCACAACGATAGTCTCACCATCGTCAATGAATGGCTTGAATTCCTCCAGCCAGTCGGCCCCCGACTTCTGGAACCCGCTCAGGTTCAACGCGCCCGTTCGCGCGAACGTTCCCGTTTGAAACTCACCCGTCTCAAGCGGCCCATTGAATTGCCACCTAGTGTCGGTTGGGTAAAAATAGTGCGGAGAGATGAAAACACTGAACTTACCGGCTTTCGCTGCCCTGAAGATTGACAGCATATTTTCGACAGTCTTATTTTCAGTCACGCTTGCGCCAAGAACGCCCCAGTTCTTCCCGTTCGGGCTGAGAACGTCGTTCTGGGGATCAGTGAATACTACCGCAGTATCGACTGGATCGTAGTTCATAATTCGCTCCTAAAAATGGAGTTGAGACGCCCGCCGAAACTGGCCCCCTTGATGCACCTTATTCGCCGTTCATACGCCTCAGGATCGCCATAACGATTATCTGGAAGATGAAATAAGGGAGCAGCCACGCCAAAACAAAGACAACAAGATGACAACACCGGGATTTTGAAATTCGTTCGCAGCATGTTGGTCATTTCCCAGGATAGCCCTTTCAGTCCACCGACGGCGAGCAACCCCAGATACTGGATTCCGCCAATTAGCGCGGCCAGCGACCTATGCCAACGTGATTCGACTATTGTAGTAAGGATTTCTGATGGGACAAGCCTATCCCATGTGAATAATGGCTTAATCACCGCTTATTCTTCTACTATGAACAGTGATGTCACTATTTTAAAAGAACGTGTCATTCATCGATACGCACTGTAAGGCGTTTGCATCGTGGGGCTAGCGGTGCACGGGCCGGCACGGATATTGCCGATAGCGGCAAACACCCTCGGGTCGATCGCGCTCGGCTCGAGGTATCGTCGAACGTTTGGGTGCTGTCTTTGATCGTCGAAAATGCCGAGGCAAAGGTAGAACTGCATTTATAACGCAGCGGTGGCGGGTCCAGTGGCCCGCTTCTTTACCGGTCGGGACAGCTGGCGCCGCAGTAGTGATCTGCGGCGGTTCTTGCCGTGATAGCGGCCGTTGCAGCGCCCCAGCCCCCAACGGCCCTGTTGGGTAGGTTTGGTGCACTCGCCGACGGGACGGCGGCGGCCAAGAGCCAGCGTTCGCTAGCGGCAGGACCCGGCCAGGAACCGTCGTTCGAGATCGCAGTCGGGTGGCCATTCGGTCGACTGCTCCGCATCGAACATCCGACGTTGCGGACGACGCTATGTCGCACGCGCGCGCTGAGAATGCTTGCGAATCTCGCGGCAACCTCCGGGAGGTAGCGACGCGTAGCACTTCGCGAGGAGCTCGAGCTTCTGCCCGAGATCCCAGTCGTGGAGGATGTGTCCCATCACAAGCACATCGGCCGCTGGACAGGAATTCTTGAAGAAGTCGCCCGGATAGAAATGCAGCCGTTCCTGCAGGCCGTGCGACGCTACGTACTCTTCAAACAAACGGCCCACTACGGGCAGATCGAAGGCCGTTGATCGTTTCGAAATTCGCGCAGTAGTAGACGAACCGGCCTTCTTGCCGACTGGTGATGAGCTGCGCATGAGACAGCTCCTTCAGATGGAAGGACAGCGACGACGGCGACACATCGAGCAGCGTAGCGATCTGGCCTGCGGGCATGCCTTCGGGGCCTGCCTGCACCGGAGCGCGAAAGACTGCGAGCCGCGACTCGTGCGCGAGTGCCGCCAGAGCGGCGATGGTCTGGTTCGTTTCCATATTTCGACAATCGAAATAATGAACAGATGACAAGAATTTTCTGCTTGACCTTCCCTCGTTGCCCGACGAATTCGCGGACGCTGCCGCAAGGGAAGCTGAGGGCGATGTCGACGGCGCCGAATCCGGCTATAGGGCGCCATTGACTCGGACCGGGCCTATCTCGAGGCCTACCTCAACCTCGGATGCCTGCTGTCCGAGTGCGGCCGTCACGACGAGGCTATCGGGGTATGGCGCACTGCCCTGCTAGAAAACCCGGACCATCACCTGCTTCACTTCAATCTGAGCGTTGCGCTGGAAGACTCAGGCCGCCTCGAACAGTCACTCATCGCGTACCGGCGCAGCATCGAACTGAAGCAGGACTTTGCGGACGCGCATTTCAACGCGGCGCGCATTCATGAGGAACTGGGCCAGCAGACACATGCAATCCGCCACTACAACGCCTAATGGACCTTGAACCGCGACGGTTGACCCTCAGCCGTTTCCGGTGGTCAGGTATTGCACTTGCTGTCCCTTTCTTGCGTGACTCGTTAAGAGCCAGGATCCGCAATGACAGAGGCATCGCTATGGAAAAGCGCATCCAGAATTCGTATCTCGTGTCCAAGGTGATGCCAGCCGATCGGGCGGCGGCCCACATTTTACCGGGCATGACCGTCGGAATGAGCGGGTTCACCGGCTCTGGATACCCCAAGGCGGTGCCCCTGGCGCTGGCGGCACGCATCGAAGACGCTCATGCCCGCGGAGAAAAGTTTGCGCTCCGCATACTGACTGGCGCTTCCACTGCTCCGGAACTGGACGGTGCGCTCGCCAAAGTGGGGGGCATCGACTTTCGCTTGCCCTATCAGTCCGATCCGGAACTGCGCGCACGGATCAACCGTGGCGAGATCGAGTACATGGATATCCATCTGGGGCAGGTCGCGCAGTACACCTGGTTTGGGTTCCTCGGCAAGATCGACGTGGCAGTCATCGAGGTTTCCGGCATATTGTCCGACGGACTTTTGATTCCATCGACATCGGTCGGCAACAACAAGACCTGGCTTGACCTTGCCGACAAAGTCATCATCGAAGTGAATTCGGCTCAGCCTGCCGGTCTGGATGGCATGCACGACATCTATTACGGTACGACGTTGCCACCGGATCGTCAGCCGATTCCCTTGGTCCGTCCCGGCGACCGTATTGGGGAGCCCTACCTGCGCGTCGATCCATCGAAAGTGATCGCCGTTGTGGAAACCCGCGGTCCTGATCGGCTGGGCCGATTCGCCCAGCCGGATGACAGCAGCATTCGAATTGCGAAACACTTGGTAGAGTTCTTCCGGCACGAAATCGCGAAGGGCAGGCTCGGGCAGCACTTGTTGCCGTTGCAGTCCGGGGTAGGGAATATCGCCAATGCAGTGTTGAGCGGGCTGCGCGATGGCGGATTTGAAGGGCTTACTGCGTTTACCGAAGTGATTCAGGATGGGATGCTGAATCTGATCAGGACCGATACCATCCAAACCGCATCGGCGACTGCTTTGTCGCTAAGTCCGGAAGGTGTCGAAGAATTCAGCCGCAATATCGACCACTACCGCAGCCGCATCGTTCTGCGTCCGCAGGAGATCTCCAACCACGCCGAATTGGTTCGCAGGTTGGGCTGTATTGCCATCAACGGTATGGTTGAAGCTGATATCTATGGCAACGTCAACTCGACGCACGTGGCCGGCACTTCGATCATCAATGGCATCGGCGGTTCGGGTGATTTCGCCCGCAATGGCTTTCTTGCATGCTTCGTTACGCCGAGTACAGCCAAGAACGGAGCGATCTCCTGCATCGTGCCGATGGTCAGCCACGTCGACCACACCGAGCACGATGTCACCGTGATCGTCACGGAACAGGGGCTGGCGGACCTGCGCGGGTTGTCGCCCAAGCAACGAGCGCGTGTGGTCATCGACAATTGCGCTCACCCGGATTACAGACCGCTTCTGCGAGACTATTTCGACCGCGCCTGCCGTGACAGTGTGGGTAAGCACACCCCGCACTTGCTTGGCGAAGCCTTGTCGTGGCATCAGAGGTTCACCGAAGCCGGACATATGAAGCCTTGATCGCAGCCGCCGTCGCTTTGATCGGGAGCTTGGGCGCCTTCCGTCGAACGATCGGCAGGAGCCATCCAGTTATTCCGTTACGCTGCCGATGAACGGAGCGCGCGCGCGGAGGTACGCAATCCGATTCGGATCGACATCAAACTGTTGGGGCCGTCGGGCGAGCGAGCGCTTGCCGGCGAGGCGCACGAGGCTGGGGGCGTTCCGTACGAAGCGCGTCGATGCGATGAAGCTTGTGGAGGCAGTTCCCGCAGAGCAGGGTGGTTTCACATTACGATACGTTTTCCCGTGCCACCACAACCTCGGGCTGCAGCAACAATCCTGCACCGGCGATGGCAGCTATACGTAGACCGTTGCCATCGTTGCATGTGAAAACCGGATCCTTCGAAGACTGTGGCCCATCCCCACCCCTCAGTTTCCAGCCGTTGCGGCCATTCCACACCGTGTGAGACAGGCAGTGATGTTCGCTCAGGTCCTGCGGCGTCTCTGGACGGCCATGTCGGGCGAGGTAACTCGGAGACGCACAGATCACCATGCGGTAGCTGGTCAACGGTTTTGCTATCAGGTCAGTGTCGCCTAGTTCACCAATTCGGATGGCCAGATCAAAACTCTCGTCAATAAGGTCGACGACGCGATTGCTCAATTCCAGTTCAATGCGCACGCGCGGATAGATCTGCTGGAAAGTCGCGGCTAGAGGAGCGATGACACAGGAGCCAAAGGTGATCGGAGCACTTATCCGCAATGTGCCGGATGGCGACGCGCGTGACCGTTCGATCGATGTCTCAGCCGCACGCACATGTTCAAGCGCACGCTTGGCGTCTTCATAGAAAACGCGACCAGCATCAGTCAAGTTTTGCCGTCGTGTGGTGCGCTCCAGCAAGCGCGCGCCGAGACGCTCTTCAAGTTCACGCACATACTTGCCGACCATTACGGCCGATATTTGCAGCCGTTGTGCCGCCTCGGTGAAGTTGCCTCCCTCCACGACGGCAACGAAGGTTTCCATCGCGCGCAGTTTGTCCATATTGCTAACTATGGGCTAGTAGTGTTGGAAATTGGAGCACATTTATCACCTCAATGGTTTGGTTAAGAATGTTGATGATTCAACCCGAACTCGAAAAGGAGTGTTTTATGAAGATCGTCGTAATCGGCGCCGGTGGAGACGTAGGTCGTTCCGTGGCAGATGAACTTGCGCGCAGCGGTAAACACGAAATCATTCGTGTCGGGCGCACCCAACGCCGCAGCGTCGAATGCTGGGATTGAAGGATTCGTGCGTGCTGCTGCGTGCGATTTTCCACGGGGCATCCGCATAAATGCCGTTAGCCCGACAGTGCTGACGGAATCTATGGACCGGTTTGGTCCGTTCTTTCCCGCCTACGAAAGCGTGCCGGCAACACGTGTGGCAATGGCCTATAGACGCAGCGTGGAAGGCGTGCAAAGTGGTCGCGTCTATCGGGTTGGTCATTGAAGTAGAGGGCTCGAGGCAATTTGTGGTAGACCCTAGCTACCAAGCGAAAGCAACGGGGATGCGACCAACGGACGGCGCAACTTTGCAATGAAATTGAATGACCGCTATCGAAAAAGTTGGTCGCCCCTTGGGGGGCGGGTTAAGGCAGTGCCCTCCGCAATTTGCTCGCCGGAGACCGGCCATTGAGCGAGGGCGAATGAGACCTCGTCCAGCCAAACTGGACGACGACCTCGACCGGCGGCTCCTGGCCGGCAAGCGTCCGCTCACCGGCCTCAGGGCAATCAGACTTCAGTTTGCTCTGCCATCTCAAAGGGCATCGTCGACTTCAATCCCGAGGTACCGCACGGTACTCTCGAGCTTCGTATGGCCCAACAACAACTGAACTGCACGAAGATTTTTGGTGCGTCGATAGATCAGCGAAGCCTTCGTGCGGCGCATCGTATGTGTCCCGTACGCTGCGTCATCGAGTCCGATTGATGCGACCCAGCGATGAACGATGCGGGCGTACTGACGCGTCGACAAGTGCGGCGACGCATGTAGGCGACTTGGAAAAAGATAGTCAGCCGGCTTCAGTCGTTGAGCAGCGATCCAGGCCGCCACGCTCTGCCGCGTTTGCTCCGTGATCTCAAACTGCACGGGTCGTTGCGTCTTTTGTTGCATGAAAGTTGCCCGCGAGACCACGTGGGCGACGCTGCGGGCCAACTGCCGCAGCCTGACCGAGCGGACGGACGCGTACCGGACGGCCGCCGCTGACCTGCAGGGGCAACTGGACGCGGCCCGGCTCGCGCTCACTGAAATGAAGGAGGCGCATGCCAGGGAATTCGCCGCGGTGCACACCCGCCATGAAGGGCTGTCCCGACAGCTGCTGCAGGAGACGGAGCACCAGCGCCACGCGCTGCAGAACGAGCGTGAACGGCTGACGGGACAGGTTGCCGAAAAGCAGGAGCGCGTGGCGGCGCTCGAAGCGCTGCGGGATCGCCTGCTCGGCGACCTTGCGGCGGAACGCGACGCGCGCCTGCGCGCAGCCGCGGACGTCGCGGCGCTGACCACGGTGGTCGCGGAACAGCGTGCGCTGCTGGCCACCGTCGACGGCCGCGCCCACGCTGCCGGGTCATCGCCCCACCGCAAACCGGCCAGCACGTCGCCGACGCCGGCGACCACCAGACGGCGCCGCCCGAAATGAACCGCCCACCCGGCCTGCCAGGCTTTTCCGGCTGGCTCGACATGGCCAGCGCGCCCCCGCAGCGTCTGCCCGACACCATTGACGCGGCGCTCGCCTATGTCGCCGACGCCCTGGGCCACCCGGTCTACACGCGCTGGACACTCGCGTTACTCAAGCGCGGATGTCCGTCACTGGCCGACGCGAAACGCGATCACCCCCTCGTGTTCGCGCTGCTGCTTGATCACGATGCCGCGGTCGAGTACTGGGAGCGCGGGCGGCTCCGGGTCGCCGCAGGCGATACCGCACCGACGGCTCACACCGTGCTGCTGCGGCTGCTCAGACAGCACCGGCGGTTCCGGTTCGCGCCGGACGACGCGGCCACGCGCACGTGTCCGCCACGGCCGCTGCGGATACAGCCGTCACTGCCCTCGCCGATCCGGACGCACCCGGTCCTTCCAGTCCGGCGCGGTGGCTCGCGGTGCTCGCGCCCGATGCCGCCGGCCGCGCGTGGCTCACGCGCGCGGGTCGCTGTACCGCTATGCCGGCGTGCGGCTGGCGGAACTGGTGTGGTCGGAAGCGGACGGCCTGCCCCGGCTCGAGGTGGATTCGCAGGACCAGTGGACCCTGCACGTGCAGGGCAAAGGCGGGAAGCGCCGGTCGGTGCCGCTGCCCTCGGTGTGTGTGCCGGCACTGCGCGCCTACCGGCTCGCGGGCGCCTTGCCGGCCTGCCCGTCGCCCTTTGAACGGGTCGCCCGGATCCACAGCGAGAAGCGTGACGCGCTCGGACACAGCGGCCTGTACGACGAGGTCAAGGCCGTCCTGCTCGCCGCCGAAACGAGGGTGACGCCCCGCGACCTGGAGACGCTTACACTACTGCGCGCCGCGTCGACGCACTGGTTACGGCATGGCTATGCTCGCGCCCTGGTGGTGGATCACGCGGTGCCGTTGCCGGTGGCGCAGACGCTGCTCGGTCATGCGTCGGTGCAGACGACGGCCGCCTATGCGCGCACGGATCTGACGCAGACGCGGGCGTTCGTGGAGGGGAGTTTTCCAGACGAAGCTTAACCCGTGGCTGAAAAACGAAGGAAAGCATCTGCATTACCCCACCACGGACGCCTGTCGGTGACCGACCTGCCTATGCTCGTGACTGCTCCGTTCGGCCACTGCTGTCGTTCATGTGTGGACGCTGATATGTCCGCTTACGGCTGCTCACCGATCTTTCCCAAAGGAGCGCCGACGAACGACAGCTAACCAGAGGCGCCTTTTCCACATCCAATCTCATCTATGGTGTCGGAAATCTCACTAATAGCGGCGGCGATCTAATTATTAGTGTCGTTTTACGCCGTGCGACGGCGTTTCCCTGCTCATCAAGTCATCATAGATCCGTACTGGAGACCATTTTCAAAACCGTACAGGTACTGTACCGGGGGCGCTCGCTAGAATGACCTTCACCGTTTTCTGTTGGCGACACCGGAGCCCATCCCTCATGTCTTTCGTCACTCTCAGCGCGCTGCCCGCCGGCGTTCTGTTCGCGCTCGTCACCTCGATCACGCCCGGTCCGAACAACACGATGCTGCTCGCTTCGGGCGTCAATTTCGGCTTTCGCCGCACGCTGCCGCATCTGTCCGGCATCAGCGTCGGCGTGGCGCTGTTGATGTTGTCGGTCGGCGTCGGCCTCGGCGAAGCGTTCGTGCACTTTCCCGTGCTGTACACGGTGCTCGAAGTCGTCAGCGTCGCTTATCTGCTGTATCTGGCGTGGAAGATCGGCACGTCGGGCGAGCTGAAGCTCAGAAACGGCGAGCGGCGCCCGATGCGTTTTCATGAAGCGATCGCGTTTCAGTGGGTCAACCCGAAGGCGTGGATGATGGTGCTGACCGCCGCGACGACGATTCATCTGAGCAACAGCTTCGGCATGAACGCAATTGCAATGGCCGCGGTGTTCTACGTGATCGGCTTTCCTTGCATCTGCGTGTGGGCCGGTTTCGGCACCGCGATGCGCGAGGTCCTGTCGAACCCGAAGCGGCTGCGCATCTTCAACGTCGCGATGGCGCTGCTGCTCGTGGGGTCGCTGTATCCGATCGCGCTGACGCTGTTCGGGCGCGGCGGCTGAGCGTCCGAGGCGCCGCCGCGTCTACCACGCCCCCTGCCCGACTCGCTCGATGAAGCGCCACAACGCGTCGTCGGTCGAATACGGCGCGTTGAAGCGGAACCACGCGCTCGGCGCGTCGTCGGGACGGAAATAGGAGCCCGGCGCGAGCCAGATGCCGTGCGCGAGCGCGGCGGTCGCGACCTCGGCGGCGCGCTCCGCCTCGATCGGCAGGCGCGCCAGCATGAAGAGCCCCGCGCGCGGCCGGTGAAACACCTCGAGCCCGAGCGCGTCGAGCCGTTCTTCGAGCGCCACGTGCGCGAGCTTGAGCCGCTCGTTGACCGTCTCGACGTGGCGCGCGTAACGCCCTTCCACCAGCACCTTGTCGACGATCCGCTCGATCGTTTCCGACGACGTCAGCCCCACCGCCATCTTTGTTCGCGCGAGTTCGCGCAGCACCGCCTGCTCGGCCACCACATAGCCGCAGCGCAGCGACGGCGTCACCGTCTTCGAAAAGCCGCCGACGTGCAACACGCGCTGCAAGCCTTCCATCGCCGCCAGCAGCGGCGCGCCGGCCGGCGCGAGTTCGCGGCTCACGTCGTCCTCGATCACCCAGATGCGCTCGCGCTCGGCGATCTGCAGCAAGCGGAACGCGGCCGACATGCCGAAGGTCGCGCCGGTCGGATTCTGCAGCGTGGTGTTGACGAAGATGGCCTTCGGCTTGTGCCGCGCGACCAGCGTTTCGAGCACCTCCGTATCGACGCCGGCCGGCGTGCGCGGCACGCCATGCACGACCAGCCCGGCGAGCTTCAGGATCTGCAGCAGGTTGCAGTAACCGGGATCCTCGACGATCACCGCATCGCCCGCGCGCAGCAGCGTGCGCACGATCAGATCGAGTCCTTGCGTCGCGCCCTGCGTGAGCAGCACGTTCGCGACGTCGACCGGCAGCCCGCGCCGGTCGAGTTGTTCGGCAATGCGCTCGCGCAGCGGCGCAAAGCCGTACGGATGGCCGTAGTCGCCGAGACGCGCGGCCGGCACCCGGCTCAGCGCGCGCAGCGAGTGCTGCAGGCCGCTCTCGTTGGTCCATTCGCTCGGCAGCCAGCCGCAGCCCGCCTTGATCGGCACCGAGTGATCGGCGAACACGTCGGACAGCAGCCACGTCGCGGTCAGGCTCGGCGGCGTCCAATCAGCGACGGCCGCGCGCGCGGACGGCGAGCGCGCCGCCACCCGATAGCCGGAGCCACGCCGCGCGACCACCAGCCCCATCGACACGAGCCGGTTGTACGCCTCGGTAACCGTGAAGGTGCTCAGTGCGTGGCTTTGCGCAAGCTGCCGCACCGACGGCAGCAGTGCGCCGGCGCGCAGCGATTGCGCGTCGATCGCGCGCGCGAAGCCTTGCACAACCTGTTCGACGAGCGTCGGCGCCGCACGCCGGTCACGTTGAAGGTCCAGTTCGATCATGTTTTGGGCGAAAAACCAGGGGCAAAAAGACCAACCACGGACCGCCCGCCTACCGGGACAGTTCGCGCCAATCCGCCAGCACAGTTGGCACCACACTTCGTCAACTGTTTATGCCGCCATTAAACCGCGAGGACTACAGTTTGGCTACGCTCAAAGCCCCAACCGACCCCCACTTCGAGGAGATGCCATGACTTCGCGCCCCGTCATCGACGATCTGTCGTCCTTCTGGATGCCCTTCACCGCCAACCGCCAGTTCAAGGCCGCGCCGCGCCTGCTGGAATCGGCAAAGGGCATGTACTACCGGAGCACCGACGGACGCGAGATTCTCGACGGCTGCGCGGGGCTGTGGTGCGTGAACGCCGGTCATAGCCGCGATGAAATCGTCGCCGCGATCACGCAGCAGCTGTCGACGCTCGACTTCGCGCCGACCTTCCAGATGGGCCACCCGCTCGCGTTCGAAGCGGCGACCAAGGTTGCCGAGCTGATGCCGGAAGGGCTCGACCGCATCTTCTTCACGAACTCGGGCTCCGAATCGGTCGACACCGCGCTGAAGATCGCGCTCGCCTACCATCGCGCGCGCGGCGAAGCTCAGCGCACGCGTCTGATCGGCCGCGAGCGCGGCTATCACGGCGTCGGCTTCGGCGGCATTTCGGTCGGCGGCATCGCGCCGAATCGCAAGACGTTTTCGGGCGCGCTGCTGCCGGCGGTCGATCATCTGCCGCACACGCACAACCTCGAACACAACGCGTTCTCGAAGGGCCAGCCGGCATGGGGCGCGCATCTGGCCGAGGAATTGGAGCGCATCGTCGCGCTGCACGACGCTTCGACGATCGCCGCGGTGATCGTCGAACCGGTGGCCGGCTCGACCGGCGTGCTGATTCCGCCGCAAGGCTATCTGCAGAAGCTGCGCGAGATCTGCACGAAGCACGGCATCCTGCTGATCTTCGACGAGGTGATCACCGGTTTTGGCCGTCTCGGCAAGGCGACCGCGAGCGAACACTTCGGCGTCACGCCGGACCTGATCACGATGGCGAAGGCGATCAACAACGCGTCGATACCGATGGGCGCGGTCGCGGCCAGCCGGACGATCCACGACACGGTGGTCGGCAGCGGCGCGCCGGGCGCGATCGAGCTGTTCCACGGCTACACTTATTCGGCGCATCCGGCGGCGGCCGCGGCCGCGATCGCGACGCTCGATCTGTACCGCCGCGACCAGCTGTTCGAGCGCGCGGCGAGCCTCGCGCCGGCGTTCGAAACCGCCGCGCATGGGCTGCGCGGCGCAAAGCATGTGAAGGACGTGCGCAATCTCGGCCTCGTCGCGGGCATCGAGCTCGAATCGCGCGACGGCGCGCCGGGCGCGCGCGCCTACGAGGCTTTCGTCAAATGCTTCGAGGCGGGCGTGCTGATCCGCTTCACCGGCGACATCCTTGCATTCTCGCCGCCGCTGATCATCGACGAAGAGCAGATTGCGCGGCTCTTCCGCACGGTTGGCGAAGTGCTGGCGACGGTGCAGTAAGAAGGCGGGCAAGCCCGCCAGCGGGTGACAACGAAAGAGCGGCGGCACGCGCATGCGTGCCGCCGCTCTTTTCCATTGCCGCCGCTTTGCGAGCCGCAAGGCTCAGTGATGCGCGCGCGACGCCCGCGTTTGCGCGGCCTTTTTCGCGGCAGCGGAGCGTCCAGCCGCGCCTTTGGTCGCCGCGGCCTTCTTGGCTGCGGCGGAGCGGCTCGCAGCAGGCCGCTTAGCTGCAGCCGACTTCGCCTGCTTCGACATCGCCGCCGACGACGCCCCAGCCTTGCTCTCACGCTTGAGCACGCTTTCCGACACACGCGAGCGTTTAGCACTGGACTCCTTGCTCGCGCTCTTCTTTGCAGCGCCCGCGTGCTTGCCCGCCGCACTGTCCTTCTGCGCTTTCTTGCGGGTCGCCTCGCTCGTCGCGCCCTTCTTCGGCGGCTTTACGTCGACGCCGGCGCGCCGCGCCTCGGACAGCCCGATCGCGATCGCCTGCTTCGGCGAGCGCACGCCGTGCTTGCCGGCGCGGACCTTGTCCACCTGTTCCTTGATGAACTCTCCCGCTTGGGTACTCGCTGATTTGCCCGCGCGTTTATCGGCCGCGGCACGCTTCAAGGTTTTCTGCTCTGGCATGACGGTTCTCCGGTTGTGGGTGAGCCTTTATAGTTCAGCAACGAGCGTGCCGCAACGCCCGTCCGCGCCCTGGTCCGGCAGCGGTTACGGGCGGGACTCGCGTGCGTGGGCGGGACGGCGTATGGTTGTGGACATGGGACGGGAGTCAGCGCCGAGGCGCCAACTCAAATCGACCGCTTGCACGGAGACAGCCATGAAGATAGTTACGGTTCGCGCTGGCGCACATATCGAGGGCGTGCACTGGATCGCCGAGTACGTCGAAGACGTCCACGAAATTCGCGTGTTTCGCGAGGGGCAAGAGGTGGACGTGCACAACGCGCCGTCCACCCTGTTCGGCGATGAAGAGAACGCGGGATCGAAAAACACCGCCGATCATCGCGCGATGGAAGCGGCCGTGCTCGCTTATCTGAAGCGCTTCGTCATGGAGCACGACGCGGAAGAGTAGGTTTCACCGGCGGCAGAAGCCGCCGCGGACGCGCCTTCACCAGCACTCACGCGGCCAGCGCGCGGCAGTCACGACGGACCGCCGCGCGCCGCGTCCTCAATCCGCCGGCCGCATTTTCTTCACCTCGGCGTCCGATGGCTGCACGCTCGCGCCATCCACATAGCGGTACGACGTCATCACACCCTTGCCGTCCTTCACGCCGGTCACGCCGACATACGCGCCCATCGTCGACTGGTTGTCCTGCGCGCGGTACGTGATCGGACCGAACGGCGTCTGCACATTGAGCCCCTTGAACGCGGCGGCGAGTTTGTCCGGATCGGTCGACCCCGCCTTCTTGATGCCGTCCGCGATCGACATCAGCGCCGAGTAGCCGACCACCGAGCCCAACCGCGGATAGTCGTGATATTTGGCCCGATACGCGTCGACGAACTGCTTGTTCGCGGCCGTATCGATCGAATACCACGGGTAGCCGGTCACGATCCAGCCGGTCGGCGCCTCGGCGCCGAGCGGATCGAGGTAGTCGGGTTCGCCGGTCAGGAGCGACACCACCGAACGATCCTTGAAGAGCCCGCGCGTGTTGCCCTCGCGCACGAACTTGCCGAGGTCGGCGGCGAACAGCACGTTGAAGATCGCGTCAGGCTTCGCGTCGGCGATCGCCTGGGTCACCGCGCCCGCGTCGACGTTGCCAAGCGGCGTCGCCTGTTCGACGACGAATTGCACGTCCGGCTGCGCGGCCGTCAGCAGTTTCTTGAAGGTCGCCACCGCCGATTGCCCGTACTCGTAGTTCGGATACACGATCGCCCAGCGCTTCTTTTTCAGCTTGGCGGCCTCGGGCACCAGCATCGCCACCTGCATATAGGTCGAAGGACGCAGACGGTATGTGTATTTGTTGCCATCGGCCCAGACGATCTTGTCGGTCAGCGGTTCGGCGGCGAGGAAGAAGATTTTCTTCTGCTTCGCGAAGTCGGCGAGCGCAAGGCCCGTGTTCGACAGGAAGCCGCCGAACAGCAACTGCACCTGCTCACGCGCGATCAGTTCCTGCGCGACGCGGATCGTGTCGCCGGGGTTGCCGCCGTCGTCGCGCGAAATCACTTCCAGTTGCTTGCCGAGCACGCCGCCGGCCGCGTTCACCTGCTCGAGCGCGAGATTCCAGCCTTGCTTGTAAGGCCCGAGAAAGGCGGGCTGCGCCTTGTAGCTATTGATCTCGCCGATCTTGATGGTCTGCTGGGCGCTCGCGCCGAACGCGGCGAACGAGCACACGGTCGACACCATGAGGCGAGAGATCCATCCTGCGCGCGTGGTCATGCGTTACTCCGTAATCAGAAGGAATGGTGGTTTTTTCAGACGTGCGAACGGGCGGGCAAGCGCGCCGGACCCGCGCACCTGCGGACGACGGCCGACGGCTCATTGCTCGCGCGGTTGCGCGCGGATTCTGGCCACGTTCGCGGCGACGTCCCGCCATGCCGGCTTGCCGTCCGCGAACTGCGCGCGCAGGTACGGCACGAACCCGGCGACCTGGGCGTCGTTCAAAATTTCGCGGTAAGCCGGCATCGTACCGAGTTCGGGCCGCGCAGGCGAGCCGATGCCGTCGAGAATCACGCGAATCGGGTTGTCCGGCGCCGCGCCGTGCGGGTTCGTATGCAGCGCGAGCGCCGGATCTGCGCCGAAAAGCCGCGCGCTCGCCTATCATCGGCGCCATCGGCCTCTACTTTCGCCGGCATTACTGGATGAATTCACACGCTCAGATAAGCGCGCCTCACCGTTTCGTTCCGTGCGAGTTCGCCGATCGTGCCGCTGAAACGGATCTGCCCTTTTTCGAGCACATATGCGCGGTCGCTGACCAGTTCGGCGAAGTGCAGATTCTGTTCCGACAACAAAATGGATAGCCCTTCGCGCTTCAATTCGAGAATCATGTTCGCCATCTGCTCGACGATCACCGGCGCGACGCCTTCGGACGGTTCGTCGAGCAACACCAGATACGGATTGCCCATCAGCGTGCGCGACACGGTCAGCATCTGCTGCTCGCCGCCGCTCATCTGGCCGCCGGGGCGCTGCGGCATTTCGCCGAGATTCGGAAACAGGCGGAACAGCTTTTCCGGCGTCCATTGCGGCGCGCCTTCGCGCGGCGGCTGGCGGCCCGTGTCGAGGTTCTCCATCACCGACAGATCCGCGAACACGCGGCGGTCCTCGGGCACGAAGCCGACGCCCATGCGCGCGATCTTGTACGGCGCAAGCGCGCTGATGTTCTGGCCGCGAAACGTGACTTCGCCGTGGCGCCGCGGCAGCAGTCCCATCACCGCTTGCATCGTCGTCGATTTGCCGGCGCCGTTGCGGCCCATCAGCGCGACCACTTCGCCACGGCCGACTTCGAGGTCGACGTCGAACAGGATGTGCGCGCGGCCGTAGAACGCATTGAGGCCGGAGACTTTCAGCATCGGTTCGCTCATTGCTGCGCTCCCCGGCCATTGCGCGCGTTGCCGTCCGCGTCCTGCAGCGCCGCGTGCGGCCGGAACATCTTGCCGGTGCCGAAATAGACTTCCTGCACGCGCGGGTCGTTGCGAATCGTATCGCCGTCGCCCTCGGCGATCAGCTTGCCGCGCGCGAGCACGATCATCCGGTCCGCGTACGCGAATACGACGTCCATGCTGTGCTCCGTAAACAGCACGCCGATCTTTCGTTCGGTCACCAGACGCCTGGTCAACGCCATCAATTCGTTGCGCTCCTTCGGCGCCATGCCGGCGGTCGGTTCGTCCATCAACAGCAGCTTCGGCCGGTTCGCGAGCGCGATCGCGAGTTCGACGCGCTTCACGTCGCCATACGCGAGCACCCCGCACGCGCGTTTCGCGTGCTCGCTCATGCCGACCTGTTCGAGCAACGCGAACGCTTCGCCGGCATGGTGCGCAGCCGCCGGTTTCCAGAGACCGAAGGTCTTTTTTTCGCGCGACACCAGCGCCATCTGCACGTTTTCGAGCACCGTCATCGAGTTGAAGGTCGCGGCGATCTGGAACGTGCGGCCGACACCGCGCCGCCAGATATCGCGCGGCCGCATGCCGACGAGTTCATGACCGTCGAGCAGGATCGATCCCGACGACGGCTGCAACTGGCCGTTGACCATGTTGAAACAGGTCGATTTGCCCGCGCCGTTGGGGCCGAGCAACGCCAGCAGTTGACCGGCTTCGAGCTCGAATGAAACGTCATCGACCGCCTTCAGTCCTCCGAATGACCGCGACAGACCGCTTACGCGCAGCAGGCTCATAGGCCCTCCTTGACCGCGGCGGTCCGTTGCGATGGCGACGCGGCGCCGCCGTTGGACTTATCGGTCTGATCGCCGTTCGCGTCGCCGAAACGCTCGCGAATGAAGCCGACGATTCCCTGCGGAAACGCGATCACCAGCAGCAGGATCGCGAAGCCGAGCAGCGCCTGCCAGTAGTCGGTCTGTCGCGCAACCGTGTCCTGCAGCCACGTGAACACGGCCGCGCCGACGATCGGCCCGCTCAAGGTCTGCAAGCCGCCGAGCAGCACCATCACGAGGCCATCCACCGAGCGGCTCACGCTGATCACTTCGGGCGAGATGTTGCCCTTCGAAAACGCGTACAGCGAGCCGGCGAGTCCGCAGAACAACGCCGCGATCACGAACGACGCCCACTGCACGCGCTTCACGTCGATACCGATCGCCTCGGCGCGCAGCGCGGAATCGCGCGACGCACGCATCGCGTAGCCGAGCGGCGAGAACAGCATGCGGCGCAACAGCCACACGCCGAGCACCGCGCACGCTAACGTCAGGTAGTAGAACGCGACCGGCGACGACAGCCAACTCGACGGCCATAGTCCGAGAATGCCGTTGCTGCCGCCCGTCACGTCGTCCCACTGGAACACGACCGACCAGACGATCTGCGCGAACGCGAGCGTCAGCATCGCCAGATAGACGCCGGACAGGCGCACGCAGAACCAGCCGAACACGAGCGCGCCGACCACCGCGAGCAGCGGCCCGAGCAGCAACGCCGCTTCCATCGGCAGATTCAGCACTTTGAGGAACAGCGCCGCGCCGTATGCGCCGAGTCCGAAGTACGCTGCGTGGCCGAACGAATGCAGACCGCCCGGGCCCATGATGAAATGCAGGCTCGTCGCGAACAGCACCGCGATCAGGATTTCGACGAGCAGCACCGGCATATACGGAAACGCGTTGGCCGCGAGCGGCGCCAGAACGAGCACTAGCAACACGACGGCGGCGAGCCACTTCAGACGCTTGCCCGCGGGACGCAATGGCGCTTCCGGCGCACCCATCGCGCGCACCGCGGCACTCGCGCGGCCCAGCAGACCCCAAGGCCGCACTACCAGCACGACCGCCATCACGACGAATTCGGCCACCAATGTAAAGCGGCTTAGCGACAAACCGATGCCGAAGAACGTCACATGGCCGATGCCGATGCACAGCGCCTTGATTTCGGCGATCAGCAACGCCGCGATGAACGCGCCCGGAATCGAACCCATGCCGCCGACCACGACGACCACGAACGCGTTGCCGATCGTCTCCAGGTCGAGCGACAGGTTCGCCGATATGCGCGGCCCTTGCAGCGCGCCGCCGAGCCCTGCGAGAAACGCGCCGACGAAAAACACGCCGGTAAACAGCCACGCCTGATTGATGCCGAGCGCGCCGAGCATCTCGCGATCCTGCGTCGCGGCGCGCACCAGCGTGCCCCAACGCGTGCGCGTCAACGCGTACCACAGCAGCAGCAATAGGATGGGGCCGATCACGATCAGTGCGATGTCGTAAGTGGGCAGCGGATGCCCGAGAAAGTCGACCGCGCCCGCGAGATGGGGCGCGCGGGGGCCGAACCGATCGTCGGGGCCCCAAAGCCAGAGCGCGGCGTCGCGAAAGATCAGCACGAGCGCAAAGGTGGCGAGCAAATGGAACAGCTCGGGCGCCTGATAGATCCGCCGCAGCACGACGATTTCGACGAGCGCGCCCAGCATCCCGACCGCGAGCGCGGCGGCCAGCACCGACAGCCAGAAGCCGCCCGCGGTATGGCCAAAGCGGCTCGCGATGCTGTACGCGACGTAGATGCCGAACATATAGAACGAGCCATGCGCAAAGTTGACGATGCGCGTCACGCCGAAGATCAACGACAAACCGGCGGCGACCAGAAACAGCGTCGACGCGTCGGCGAGTCCATTGACCAGTTGTACCAGCAGATTCGAAAGCATCGTGACCCTCGGCAGCGCGGGCGGCACCATGCGCGCCCGCGTCAAAGGCAGGACACTACCAGCGAAATCACCCGGGCAACAAGCGAAGGGCGTCCTTGTGGCCGCGCGGCACGTCGGTCGCGGTGCCGAGCGTGCTGATCTCTTTAGCCGACGGCAACGGAGCGGCGCCTCTCGCGACCGCCGCGCGCAGCGGCGCGCCGAGCTTCGGATGCGGGATCGCGACCGCACGTTCGAGCTCGCCCGCCTCGCCGACGATCGCCGCCCTTGCCGTAGCTTTGCGCTTCGCCGGGCGCGATGCCGATCGCTTCGACGCAGCGCTTGCCGAGCAGCGCGCCGGGTTCCTCGCGGGCTTCGATCAGCGCGTCGAGCTTCGCCCTCGTAGCGGCCCGCATACGCATTATCGATCACCGCAATCGCGACCGCACGGCACGCGGGCGGCTCGACGGTCTGCGTGCACGAACAGCTTGCGAAGCCTGATCGCCATCTCCGCTCTGCGAGGTTCGTTGCATTGCCGTTTACCGTGAGTTGGTGCGCACCGCTTCAGTTTCAGCGCAAGCCATCCTTGCCGACGACCGCCCCCTTCGCGAGGCCGCCCACCCGCGCATGCACGCGCTGCCCGTGCTCATCTCGAAGATGTAGACGATCTCCATATCGGGATGCAGATCAAACTGACGCATATCTTAAAAATTGTGTGCAACCAGTCGGTCTGGTTTAATCGTTGGTTCGTACAACCAATGAGAAAAAGACGATGGTTTGGATTTACAAGCATGAGAGCCACTTGTTGTATCACGACGACAAATACGTCACAGATACCGGATATTCCGGTAAGGGCGAGCACAAGGATAGACACAGTAGCCAGTACGTCCGCGACAAAGGACCGATCCCCGTTGGCCTGTATGAAATTACGGCACCGTTTCCACACCCCAAAACCGGACCGCATTCGATGCGGCTCAACCCCGTTGCGGGAACGAGCCTGGGCGGGCGCGATGGTTTCATGATCCACGGCGACAGCATGAAGGAACCCGGTAACGCGTCAAATGGATGTATCGTTCTTCGCCTGCCATTCCGGAAGCAAATCTGGGACAGTGGGGACAGAATGCTTAGGGTGGAACATCCATGAAACGCGCTCTCGCAGTCCTGCTGCTTTCCCTTCCCGCGTTATGCTTTGCGCAAGGTAGACCGAATCCGCCATGCGACAGGTGGCCGACGAACATCGCAGAAGGGAGACTAAAAAGCGCTGGCATGCTTGGCAGCATCGACTATACGAAAACCGAAGCCGTTCAACTCGCGTCCGAAAAAATAGGTAAATATGAGGATGGCGAACAGATGTGGCGCGAGGTCTATCACATCACCTTCCAAGAAAAAAACGGAAATAAGATCAAAGTGATTGCCGTAAACGAAGCAGCAGGCGAATTTGAATGCTCGATTGGTGGGGTTGACGTCTTTATTGTTTCAGGTCATTTGCCATCAGGCGACGCCGATAGAGTATTCAAGCAGATAGAGTGAGGCCCTTTGAATCCATGAAACACGCTTTTGCAGTCCTACTGCTATCTTTTCCCGCGCTATGCTTGGCGGAAACCGGCCCATACCCCCCATGCGGCGACCGATTTCCGGCCTATGTGGCCCAGATGGCGGTGAGAAAAACAGACATCCTCTCCTTGGATTTCGATGCTACGAAAACAAAAGCCGTGCGACTGGCGTCCGAGAAGATCGGTAAATACGAAGATGGCGAACAAAAGTGGCGCGGGGTCTATCAGATCACCTTTGAGGAGCGAAATGGAAATAAGATCAAGCTGGTTGCTGTGTATGAGATAGGCGAACTGGAGTGCACGATTAGCGACGAACAGTTTCTTATCGTTTCGAAACAGTTGCAGCGTGTCAGCGGGGACACTCGGTACAGGCAGATCGAGTGACTCGCGCCGGGTCAGACGCGGACCCGCTTCGCGTGGGTCTTTTTTACATTGAGCAAGGATTCGGCCTTGCGTCGTTATACTTATCTCTGCCCGTCAATTTTAAAGATGGAGGTAGGCGTGGCCGCTCTTTCCATTTGGCACTGGCTGGTGTTCGTTCTTGTTGTCGTTATCGCGGAGATAATCCCGCTATGGCTGATCCTGAAGAAGGCGGGATATGCGGGAGCCTGGTCGCTGCTTGCCTTCATTCCGGTGGTGAACGTCGTTCTGCTGTGGTTCATTGCACTGGCCCACTGGCCTGCATTGAACTCAAGACAGTCCTGACCTTTCGCGTCCGGTCTGAACGGTCGAACTGAAATGGCCGCCCGCTACCGCAAGCGTTCCTACCGTGAGCACGCCTGCCGTCAGCTTCGACCTGATCCGGCGCGCCGCGACGCTCGCGCATTGACGCGAGGTGATCAAGAAGACTGTATTGTGCCCGGTGTGCGTGCAGGTGCCGGCAAGCGTCGTAGCGACGATCGCCGCATAAAAAAACGCGCGACGGAAACATCCGTCGCGCGTTTGCTGATTGGCTCCGAAAACTACGAGCGCGCGGTCTTTACGACTTCGCCGCCGCGGCCGCCGCATCGTCCTCGCGGAACAGCTTGTCGGCCAGGTGGAACGCGGAGTTGGCCGCCGGCACACCGACATAAATCGCGGTCTGCAGCAGCACTTCCTTGATCTGTTCGCGCGTCACGCCGTTGTTCTTCGCGGCGCGCAGGTGCAGCGCGAGTTCTTCGCTGCGATTCAACGCAACCATCATCGCGATCGTCAGCAAGCTGCGCGTATGACGCGGCAGACCTTCACGCGTCCAGATCTCGCCCCACGCATAGCGCGTGATCAGGTTCTGGAACTCCTCGGTCAGCTCGGTGCGGTTCGCGAGCGAACGGTCGACGTGCGCGTTGCCCAGCACCGCGCGACGTACGCCCATTCCGGCTTCGTAACGGTCTTCATCGTTCATTTTGCCTCCGTCAGGAAGTCGAGCACGGTCTTCGTGAACTCGTCGACCTTCTCGATGTTGGAAATATGCGAAGCGTCGAGCTCGACGTAGCGTGCGCCCGGAATCGACTGTGCGAGTTCGCGGCCCTGCGCGGGCGTGGCGGCGAGGTCGTGCGTGCCGCTGATCACGAGCGTCGGCAGCTTGATGCCCGGCGTTTCGGGACGCAGGTCGGCCGCGTCGATCGCGTCGCAGTTCGATGCGTAGCCTTCCTTGTCGGTGTGCACAAACACGTCGCGGATCATCGCCAGCACGACCGGCTCGCGCTCGATGAAGTCTGCCGTGAACCAGCGCGGCAGCACCGCGTCGGCGAGTGCGAGCATGCCTTCCGAGCGTGCCTTCGCAGCGCGCGGCACCCAGACTTCCGGCGAGCCGATGCGCGCGGCCGTATTGCACAGCACGACGCGCTCGAAGCGGTCGCCGTGACGCGCGGCGAGCCCGATGCCGGTCAGGCCGCCCATCGAAATGCCGCAGAAATTCGCGCGCGCGATCTTCAGCGTATCCATCAGACCGAGCACGTCGCCGGTCAGTTGCTCGATCGTGTACGGCCCCTTCGGCGCTTCTGAATGGCCGTGACCGCGCGTATCGTAGCGCAGCACGCGGAAGTGCTTCGACAACGCCGCGACCTGCGGCGTCCACATGGACATATCGCAGCCGAGCGAATTCGACAGCACGAGCCACGGCGCGTGGCCGTGACGGTCGCCGTCGATGCGATAGTGAAGCTCGGTGCCGTTGACTGCGGCGTAGGGCATGCCGGTTACTCCTTGGAATGGGCGCGCTGCGCGCGCGTGGTGTGAAGCGCCAGCGCGGCGTCGACATATGCGTGCGCCTGGCCGACGTATTGAGCGGGATCGAGCAGCTGCTTCAAGCGCTCGATCGAAAGATGTTCGGTGACGGCCGCGTCGGCGGCAAGCACGTCGTACAGCGTCTTGCCGTCGCGGATCGCCGCCTTCGACGCGCGCTCCACCAGATGATGCGCGTCGAGCCGGCCGATCGCATCGCCGAGCGCGAGCATCACCGCTTCGCCGAGGATCAGGCCGTGTGTGACGTCGAGATTCTTCGCGAGTCGCGGCACGTTCACGTTCAGGCCGGACGCGATCTGTTCGATGTTCGCGAGCGCGCCGCCCGCGAGACGCGCGAGATCCGGCAGCGCGTCCCATTCGGCTTGCCAGCCGCCGAGCGCGCGTTCATGCTCCTGCACCATACCGGCGAACACGGTTGCGACCAGGCCGGGCGCTCGCGTCGCGGCCGCCAGCACTGCCGCGCAACCGACCGGGTTGCGCTTGTGCGGCATCGTCGACGATCCGCCCTTGCCGGCCGCGGCCGGCTCGGCGAGTTCGTCGATTTCGGTTTGCATCTGCAGCGAGACATCGCGCGCGATCTTGCCGAGCGTGCCGATCAGCATGCCGAACAGCGACGCCGTCTCGGCGATGCGATCGCGCTGCGTATGCCACGGCAGGGTCGGCACCGCGAGCCCGAGTTCCCTGGCAAGCGACTGCGTGACCTGCGGCGCCGCCTCGCGCAGACTCGCGAGCGTGCCTGCCGCGCCGCCGAATTGCAGGACCAGCACGCGCTCGCGCAGCGCATCGAGCCTATCGCGATGTCGCAGCAGCGCGTCTAGCCATTGCGCGAACTTCAGACCCAGCGTGATCGGCAGCGCCTGTTGCAGCCATGTGCGGCCGATCATCGGCGTCGCGCGATGGGTGGCCGCGAGTTTCGCGATCGCGTCGCAGGTGGCTTGCAGGCCGCTGTCGAGCAGGTCGAAGGTGTCGCGAAGTTGCAGCACCGTCGCGGTGTCGATGATGTCCTGGCTCGTCGCGCCCCAATGCACGTATTTGGCCGCTTCGGCGTCCGCGGCTTTGACGCGTGCGGTCAGTTGCTTGACGAGCGGAATCGCGAGGTTGCCGCCGAGCGCGGCGTCGCGTGCGAGCGCGTCGGCGTCGAGTTGGTCGGCCTGGCAGGCTGCTTCGATCGCGGGAACAGCTGATTCGGGAATGACTTTGTGCCCGGCAGAGGCACGCGCGAGCGCGGCTTCGACGTCGAGCATTCGCTGCAGCGTGGCACGCGGCGCCCAGATGTCGTTCATCGGCTGTGTGCCGCAAAGAAGGCCAGTCAGACGGGCGCTGGAGTCGAGCATGGTGACGACGATGTTGAGGAAATCGGAAGTGAAGAAGCGGCGCGGCGCGCGGCGGTTCGAAGCAGACACCGCGGTGAACCAGCGCTCATAGCGCGTTCGTGCCGTGCGTATGCCGCACTTTGTGCTGCGTATTGTGCGCCAAACGCGGGCAGGCTGTCGCTCAAGTTGCCAGGCCAGCGCTGACGAAGAATTTGCCTCGTCAACGCTGGCCCGTTCGTGCAATGCTGCCCTCAGATGAGGCGCCATCGATGCGGCCGCAAAACAGGCCGCCGCCGCGACGCCTCAGCCAGGCATCAGGCCGCGCGCGCGGCCTGCGTGCCGTCGGTCATCGGCACGCCGGTCAGCTTCAGCAGTTCGTCGAAGCCGATGTCCGTGAAAATCTCGCGCACGACGAGGCCTTCCTTCGTCACGTCGATCATCGCGAGGTCCGTATAGATACGGGTCACGCAGCCGATACCGGTGACCGGATACGAGCACTCGGCGGTGATCTTGCTTTCGCCTTGCTTGGTCAGGTGCTCCATCATCACGTAGACCTGCTTCGCGCCGATCGCGAGGTCCATCGCGCCGCCGACCGCCGGAATCGCGTCGGGCGCGCCGGTGTGCCAGTTCGCAAGGTCGCCCTTCGCCGACACCTGGAACGCGCCGAGCACACAGAAGTCCAGATGGCCGCCGCGCATCATCGCGAACGAATCCGCGTGATGGAAGTAGGCGCCGCCCGTGAGCAGCGTGACGTGCTGCTTGCCGGCGTTGATCAGTTCGTCGTCTTCTTCGCCCTTCGCCGGTGCCGGGCCCATGCCGAGCAGACCGTTTTCGCTGTGCAGGAAGATTTCCTTGTCGGCGGCGAGGTGGTTCGCCACCAGCGTCGGCACGCCGATGCCGAGGTTCACGTAAGCGCCTTCGGGGATGTCCTGGGCAACGCGCTTGGCCATTTCATCGCGGGTCAGTTTCTTCATGTCGGTCTCCGGGTCAGGCAGCAGCGTCGTGAGGATTGGGCGTGGGGAGATGCGCCGCTTGCGGCACTTCGATCACGCGTTGCACGAAAATGCCGGGCGTGACGATTTCTTCCGGATCGAGGCCGCCGAGCGGCACCACTTCCGACACCTGCACGATTGCGGTCTTCGCGGCGCTCGCCATGATCGGCCCGAAGTTACGCGCGGTCTTGCGATAGATCAGGTTGCCCCAGCGGTCGCCCTTGTACGCCTTGATCAGCGCGAAATCCGCATGCAGCGGCGCTTCGAGCACGTAGTGACGGCCGTCGATCAGGCGCGTTTCCTTGCCTTCGGCAAGCTTGGTGCCGTACGCGGTCGGCGTGAAGAAGCCGCCGATGCCCGCGCCCGCCGCGCGGATGCGCTCGGCGAGGTTGCCTTGCGGCACGAGTTCGAGTTCGATTTCGCCGGCGCGATAGAGTGCGTCGAACACATACGAGTCGGTCTGGCGCGGGAACGAGCAGATGATCTTGCGCACGCGCTTTGCCTTCAGCAGCGCCGCGAGGCCGATGTCGCCGTTACCTGCGTTGTTGTTGACGATGGTCAGCTCGCGCGCGCCCTGCTCGATCAGCGCGTCGATCAGTTCGGACGGCATGCCGGCCGTGCCGAAGCCGCCGATCATGACGGTCGCGCCGTCGTGGACATCGGCGACAGCCGATTGAAGTGTCTCGAAAATCTTGTTGATCATGTCGAAAATTCCTTTGGGGGCGCTACGTGCCGCTGGGCTGACAGCCCTCGCCGACAAGGGTCGCGGCAAAGCTCGCGCGGAAACAGTCTCCGGGCATGCTGGCGACGGCTCGCGAGGGAGAGAGCGGGCTGGCGCCTTCGATTGATTCGCCGCTGAATTTGTTCGTTACATGAACAGTGATTCGTTTAGCGAACGCCTCGGCGATTATGGTTGTCCTGTGGGCCGATTGTCAAGGCAGGGAAACCCCCTTCATCATAGGTCGCCGCTCGCGGCGGCGAAGGTCCGGGTTGCCCTCGTCCAGTGCTCGCCCTGCGCGCGAAAAAGCCGGCCGCGCGAAATCCCACTATGCTTATGGGCGATTTATCAACTAGGCTCTATAGCGATACGGCATAGGCACCGCGTTGCCTCGCCCGCCCCGCGAGCCATAACTAGCATGTCCGAGACACATCTGGATCTGAATCTGATCCCCTACCTGGTCGCGATGGAAGACACGCGCAACGTGAGCCGCGCCGCCGAGCAGCTCGGCGTGAGCCAGCCGCGCGTGAGCACCGCGCTTGGCCGTCTGCGCGAATACTTCGACGATCCGCTGTTCGTGCGCACCTCGAAAGGCATGGAGCCGACACCGCGCGCGCTCGCGATCCTGCCCGCCGCGCGCGACGCGCTGCTGCGCATCGAGAAAGGCATGCTCGACGTGCAGGACTTCGATCCGGCGACGAGCACGCACACGTTCTCGATCGCGCTGTCCGACGTCGGCGAGATCGTGTTTCTGCCGCGTCTTTTGCAGTTGTTCGCCGAGCGCGCGCCGTCCGCGAATCTGCGCTCGGTAACGCTGTCGCCGTCGCAGGTGGAACGCGGGCTCGAATCGGGCGATGTCGATCTCGCCGTCGGCTATTTTCCGGACCTGGCGGGCAACAACTTCTTTCAGCAGCGGCTCTTCACGCACCGCTTCATCTGCCTGATGCGCAGCGGACACCCGCTGTCGAAAGGGCCGCTCACGCTCGAGCAATACGTGGCGTCGGGGCATGCGGTCGTGCGCGCCGAGGGACGCAGCCAGGAAGTGCTCGAGCAGTACCTCGAAAAGAAGCGCATCAAGCGGCGCGCGGTGCTCGAAACGCCACACTTCATGAGCCTGCCTTTCATCCTCGCACGCACTGATCTGCTCGCGACCGTCCCGCACGCGATCGGCTTCGCGTACGTGTCGGAGCATGCGTCGATCATGCTCGTCGAGCCGCCGCTACCGTTGCCGCGCTTCGACCTGCGTCAGCACTGGCATCGCAAGTTTCATAACGATCCGCGCCTCAGCTGGCTGCGCGGCGTGGTCGCCGAACTGTTCAACGATGCAATGGACGAATGGCCGAAGTAGCCGCTCGAAGCAAGTCCGCGACCGCCCCGGCAGCGAGAGGGGCATCGGCACCATCGGTCGCAAAACATGGAACAATGACCTCAGTTACTGACCCCGCGCGCAGCGCAGCATCGACACGCGATCCAGGAGGACGACGCATGACCAGCAGCAAGGCAAAGAAAACCAAACCCGCAGCGGCCGTCGAACGCCCGAGCCGCGAAGAAGCTGAGGCAGCCGTGCGCGTGCTGCTGCGCTGGGCCGGCGACGATCCGCAACGCGAAGGCCTGATCGACACGCCGGCGCGCGTGACGCGCGCTTACGAGGAGTTCTTCGCGGGCTATCAGGTCGATCCGCGCGAAATCCTCGCGCGTACCTTCTCCGAAGTTGACGGCTACGACGAAATGATCGTGCTGAAGGACATCCGCTTCGAAAGCTACTGCGAGCACCATATGGTGCCGATCATCGGACGCGCACACGTCGCGTATCTGCCGAATCATCGCGTGGTCGGCATTTCGAAGCTCGCGCGTCTCGTCGATGCGTTCGCGAAGCGGCTGCAGATCCAGGAAAAGATGACGGTGCAGATCGCCGATACGCTGAACGACGTGCTGCAACCGGCCGGCGTCGGCGTGATTCTCGAAGCCGCGCATCAGTGCATGTCGACGCGTGGCGTGCATAAGGCGGGCGTCACGATGGTCACCTCGCGCATGCTCGGCACGTTTCGCACCGATCCGTCGACACGGCGGGAGTTTCTGGCGATCGTCGGAAATCCGGGCGTGGTGGCCATGCCGAATGCCTGATGCGGTGAACGCAGGGGCTGTTAGGGGTTCGCTGCCGATGCAGCCCCCGCCTCTGCGAATCCGGCGTGCGGCCTCGCGCGCATGGCCTTCGCGCTCGCCGGCAATGTCGTGGGGTGCGGGCGGGGTTGACAGTTAGTTGCGTCTTGACGATACAGGCCAATGCTCAACAGCGGCCGTCGACGCAAGCTTCTTCCCTCATTGATCACCGCGCCGCCCAATCCACACCCCTCCCCACCCGCACCGCCCACAAGCCATCGGCTATGCTGAATCCACGGTGCGCATGCCAGCTCACCGCAGCAACAGGAGCGGGTCAATTGGTCGAGTTTCCGTTGTCGGCGATTTCAACCTGGGGCAGCGCGATCGTATTCGTCAACGTCCTGCTGACGCGCCTCGGAGTACCGATTCCGGCCGTGCCGATGCTGCTGTTCGCGGGCTCGGCGATCGCCGCAGGCAACCTGTCGTTCTGGCCGACGCTCGGCGCGGCGGTGCTTGGCGCATTGATCGGCGACGGCACGTGGTTCGCGGCCGGCCGGCTGTATGGCCGCAAGGTGCTGGCATGGCTCGGCAGCCTGTCGCCAGTCGTCGATACGAGGCTCGAAATGGCGCGCTCGCTATTCGAACGCTATGGCATGCCGCTCGTGTCGATCTCGAAGTTCGTGCCTGGGCTTGGCCTGATCACGCCACCGTTGATGGGCACGACCGCTGTCGACATCCGCCTCTACGCGCTATGGGATCTGGCGAGCGTGATCACGTGGGCGACTTTCTGGTTGCTTGGCGGCGCGGCTGTGGAGCGCGAGGTGCATATGCTGCGCGCATTCGTCGAACGGCGCGGCGGCACACTCGCCGACATTCTTCTGGTGGTGGCGCTGGCTTATCTGCTCTACCGGCTGTATCTGCGATATGACGAACGACGCCGGTTCACGCGAGCCGCGTCGGCCCCGGCCACGCCGATGCTGGCCGCGCCGACGCACGCCTCGGCGGCGAGCGTCGCATCGAGACTGCCGTGGAGCTGGCGGCACTCCGGTCGCCTGAGTCGCACGGCGCCGTCCCGCGTGCTCGATGCGCGGCCCGGCGCACCGCTGCTCGATCTGCGAGGCCAGATTCCCGACGCCCTCGCGCTTGATCCGCATTCGCCCGAACTGATCGACGGTGCGCTGCGCGCGCACGACGTGGTCATCTACTGCATCTGTCCGGACAGCGCGACCGCGCTCGAAGTCTCGCAACATATGCGCCGCAATGGCTACACGCGGATTCGCGCACTGCGCGGCGGGCTCGATGCATGGCAGCGGCGCGGCTTCCCGGTGGGCTCGCTGGCTTACGCGGCCGGCACGGCGCCCGCTCAGCCACGTTCGGCGTGGGGTGAAACGGCAGCTGCAGTGACGTTGCGCGGTTTCGCGCCGCGCAGCGTGGAGCGTGCCTGATTCGCGCTGCGTCGCGACCCACGCAGGCCGGGAAAGCGCTCGCGCTCACGTGAACGGATACCTGGGCGTCAGAGCGCCGCGCCTGTACTCGACGCCCCCTGCGCCGCCGAATACTCGGCCCACTGTGCCGACCGGGTGCGATTGCGCCCTTCGGTCTTCGCCACGTACAGCTGTCCGTCAGCGGCGGCCAGCAGCTCGACTCCATTGGCGAAATCCGTGGCGCTCGGCAGCGCCGTGGCGCAGCCGACGCTTACCGTCACCGCCTGCGGCGCATCGTGTCCACGCACGATGACGCGGTTTTCCACCTTGCGGCGAATCTGCTCCGCGACCGTGAACGCGCCCTGCGCGGGGGTATCCGGCAGCACCACCGCGAACTCTTCGCCGCCGTAGCGCGCGACCAGGTCCACAGAGCGCCGCGCCACGGACGCGATGCAATCCGCCACCGCGACCAACACCTCGTCGCCGCTCTCATGGCCGTAGGTGTCGTTGAAACGCTTGAAGTGATCGATATCGATGAACAGCACCGACAGCGGCTTGTTGTCGCGCCGCGCGCGCTTCCATTCGTCGTCGAGCCGCTTGTCGAGCACGCGGCGATTGCTGAGCCCGGTCAGCGGATCGGTCGACGCGAGACGCATTAGCGCAGCCTGCGCGCGCTGCTTGTCGCGCAGCGCGAACGTGAGCAGCCACGACACGACCACGAATACCGCACCGAACGCGATGGTCAGCGCAGCGGCCACGTGGCTGCGATGCTGCCACGGCGCGAGCACGTCGTCGACGGCGGGCGCGATCGCCACGATCAGCGGCGTGCCGGGCACGTGCGCGTATGTGAAGATGCGACGCACACCGTCGACCGGCGAGACCGCTACGAAGCTGCCGGAGTCGTGCGCGGTCATCGGTAAGAAGGTCGGCGACTTTGCGACGCTCCCGCCGATATCGCGCCCTTCGATGGGCTTGCGCGCGAGCAGCGTGCCGTCCGTCATCACGATGAAAACCGAACCCTGCTCGCCGGTGTCGATCCGGTCGAGCAGGTGCTGGAAGTACTCGATGCGAATAGCGAGCAGCGCGATGCCGGCGAAGTTGCCCTGCGCATCGTCGATGCGCCGCGTCAGCGCGATCGACGGCTTGCCGCCGCGCAGCCGCGACATGAACGGATGCGAGAAATACAGGCCGGCCGCCGGATTGCGCTGCTGTACCTGAAAGTATTCGCGGTCGTCGAGATGGACGGTAGTGTTCGCGTCGTCGTACTGTGCGGCCGCCACTTCGCCGTCGGCGCCGACGACATATGCACCGCCGAGAAAGGCGGCGGTGGTCGCGCGATCGAACAGCCTCGCCTGGCGTGCCGGGACTGGCAGCGTCCAGGTATCCGGATCGCGCGCGGCATCCACCATCGATTGCAACGACAGACTATAGATTTCGACGTTACGGGCGAGATCCGCGGAAATGATCGACACGAGGTTTTGCGAGGTCTGGCGCGCATGAGCGAGCATTTCACGGCGACCTTCGCCGACCTCCACCGCGGTCAGGATCGACATCGCCAACGCGACGAGCGTGCCGGCGACGCCGGCCACCCACGGGCGGTTGCCCACATAGCGGGTCATCCCGGTTCGAACGGCATGCAACGTCAGGCGCAACCGATGACGCAGCGAAAGCCCATGCTGTGCCACGCTCCTCGCCTCCTTTCGCGGACGATTCTTTTGGACCGGCAGCGCGGTGCGCCGTGCATGTTGGGCCGCGGGTCCTCCGCGCCAGCGAGACGAGAGCGTTCGCTCAGCCCAGTAGCTCCGACGCCGCGCGCAAGCGGCGTTTGCGTTTCCTGTCGAGCCAGGCCAACGCGGTTTCGATGTGATCCGCGTCGGCAAGCGACGCCGCATTGTCGCGCAACAGCGCTTCGCTGGCGACGGTATCGTTGAGCAAGCCGAAGCGCTTCTGAAGCTTTTTCAGCCGCTTGAGCGTGCGCTTATGGCTGATTTTAAGCACCGGCCCGAAAAACTCGAACAGATAGCGCAGTTTCTTGCCCGCTTTTCTGACATCGTGGAAGGCGGCGTAATTCGAGCGTTTGGCATGGCGCGCGCGTTTGATGCGCTTTTTCAATGAGCGCTCCGACGCCCGAATGCGTCGAGCGGCAAATTTGCGCAACGCAATATCCGCATCGTGGGTGGCGTGCAGTTCCCCGGAAGTGGTGGCTAATGCATCGCGCAACAGATGTTTGACGTCGGCATTCAACAACGTCTCGCGGCTGGTCGCCAGCGTATCGCGGCGCGTCTGCTCGAGCTTAGGCATCAACGCTTGTGCGTCACCGCCTTTCTGCTTGAGCAACTCGATCAGGATGTCCCAGTCGCGCGTTTTACCGGCCGCGGTGGCGAGGAACTTGTACACCGCGCGCTGGCGAGAATTCTCGCCCTTGTCGAGCAGCGGTGCGAACGCCCACCACAACGAACGCAAACGCCGCAGTGACACACGCAGTTTGTGCAGCGCTTCGGGTGACGGGTCGTCGTGTATGCCTTTGGCGAGTCTGATCGCCTCATCGACGAGTGGCTCGGCGTAGGAAGTAAAGGCCCGCTGCGCCGATTCTTCCGGTACCGGCTCGTTGGCTGTTTCGCTGTCTTGCTTCATCGATGCTCCCGGAAACATGACCGTATTTCCAGCGTAGCAAAATTGATGCTCACGAGGGAATCACCGCGCATATCAGCGGGTTTTCCAGTTCCGCGTTGGCGCGTCGTGTCGGTAGCGCCTATGCTCGACCGATGGGGCGCTTATCGCGCGGTCCGGCGAATGCTCCGGTTTGACGATGCAGTGTGCAGCGCGGCAAATGCCGCCAAACAGACCCCTAGGAGGATGTATGCGAATACTCGTTGTCGGTGCGACCGGCCTGCTCGGCTCGCACATCGTGAAGCTGCTCGCCACCGAGCATGACGTGGTCGGCGCAAGCCGCAAGGGCTCCGATCTGCACGTCGACCTGTCCGACAAACGCAGCATCGAAGCGATGTATGCGCAAGCCGGCAGCTTCGACGCGATCATCTGCGCGGCCGGCTCGGCGAAGTTCGCGCCGCTCGCGGCGCTTGGCGACGAAGACTTTTCTTTTAGTCTTGCCAATAAACTGATGGGGCAGGTCAATGTTGTGCGCTGCGGCGTGGACCATGTGTCCCAAGGCGGCTCGTTCACGCTGACGAGCGGCGTGCTCGCGCAACAGCCGATGGAAGGCAGCGCCGCGGTCAGCATCGTCAATGCGGGTGTCGAAGCGTTCGCGCGCTCGGCCGCGCTCGAGTTGCGCGGCAAGGCCCGCGTCAATGTGGTGAGCCCGGGGTGGGTCGCCGAAACGCTCGAATCGATGGGCCGCGATCCGTCGCAAGGGGTGCCGGCGGAAATCGTCGCGCAAGCCTATAAACGCGCCCTCGGTGGTAGTGCAAGCGGCGAGGTCATCAGCGCATCGTAGGCGCTACCGCGGTGCGTTCACCGTCTGGTTTTATTCATCACTTGCTTAGTCGGATGCGCGGCGCGGCATGAGCCGCGCCGCGTCTATTTTTCCGCCCCCCATAGCCGTCACGCAGTTGTCATCAATGCGACACGCAGCGAAAGCAGCATCGAATACTCTGCGACCACAATTTTGGGGCTCACGTCATGCCGGAACTTTCGTATCCGCAACCAGGCGCCGCCAGCGGCAAGGGCCGTAGCGCAGGCCTGGTTATTTTCGCCGGCCTGCTCATCGCGGGCGTCGTGTACTGCGGCGTTCATCTGATAGACGATCTGCAGCCCGTGCGCGAAAGCTCGGTGCTGCCCTATCTGTTGCTCGGCGTCGCGCTGCTGATCGCGCTCGGCTTCGAGTTCGTCAACGGGTTTCACGATACGGCCAATGCGGTCGCCACCGTCATCTATACCCACTCGCTGACGCCGAATATCGCGGTCGTCTGGTCCGGCGCGTGGAATTTCCTCGGCGTGCTGTTGTCGAGCGGTGCGGTCGCCTTCGGCGTGCTGCAACTGCTGCCTGTCGAGCTGATCCTGCAGGTTGGCAGCAGCGCCGGGTTCTCGATGGTATTCGCGCTGCTGATCGCCGCGATCATCTGGAACCTCGGCACGTGGTCCCTGGGCCTGCCTTCTTCGAGCTCGCACACGCTGATCGGCTCGATCATCGGCGTGGGCCTGATGAATCAGATGATGCATGGTGCGAATGGCACCAGCGGCGTCGACTGGACTCAGGCGCTCGGCGTCGGCAAGTCGCTGCTGTTTTCGCCGATCGTGGGCTTTCTGCTCGCGGGCTTGCTGCTGCTGATCCTGAAGGCCGTCGTGCGCGTGCCCGCGCTGTATGCCGAGCCGAAGGGCAAAGAGCCGCCGCCGTTCTGGATTCGCTGTCTGCTGATTCTGACCTGCACGGGCGTGTCGTTCGCGCACGGCTCGAACGATGGCCAGAAAGGCATGGGGCTGATCATGCTGATCCTGATCGGTACGGTGCCCACTGCGTACGCACTGAATCGAGCGGTCACGCCGGAGCAAACGCAGAACTTCGTCGCGGTCGCGCATCAAACCGCGGCGACGCTAGCGCGCTACACGCAGGGCGCGGGGCCGTCCGCAGATCCGCGCGCCGACGTCGAGGCCTTCGTGCGCACCCGTCAGTTGACACCCGCCACACTGCCGGCGCTGCGGCAATTGACCGAGCAGATCGGCCGCCAGGTCGGCGAATTCGGCTCGATGGCGGCGGTGCCGCAAGGCATCGTCGATAACGTGCGCAACAACATGTATGTCACGTCCGAGGCGATCCGTCTGATGCAGAAGGCCAATCAGCCGCAGTTCTCGGCCGAGGACGCAAAGGTCATCGCCAACTTCAGAACGCAGATCGATCACGCGACCAAGTTCATTCCGCCGTGGGTCAAGGTGGCGGTCGCGATCGCGCTGGGTCTCGGCACGATGGTCGGCTGGAAGCGCATCGTCGTCACGGTGGGCGAGAAGATCGGCAAACAGCATCTGACGTATGGCCAGGGCGCGTCGGCTGAACTCGTCGCGATGGTCACGATCGGTGCCGCCGACGTCTACGGTCTGCCGGTGTCGACGACCCACGTGCTCTCTTCCGGCGTGGCCGGCACGATGGCGGCCAACGGCTCGGGCCTGCAATGGGCCACCGTGCGCAGCCTGATCCTTGCATGGGTGTTGACGCTGCCCGCGTCGATCGCGCTCGCGGGCGGGTTGTACTGGGTGTTCCGATCGGTGTTCTAAGTTCGCCGCTCCAGCGGAATGCAGCACGAAAAAAAGCGCGGTACGTTCTATACGTACCGCGCTTTTTTGTTGGCAAGCTCGTTCATGCGATCCGGCTTTAGTACACCTCGGGCACGATCATCGCCTCAGGCACCGGCTGGCGGCTATAGTCCTCGTGATAGACACGCGACGGCAATTCGATGTGCGGATGCTCGATGTCGTGATACGGCACCTGGCTCAGCAGATGGTGAATGCAGTTCAGGCGCGCGCGCTTCTTGTCGACGGCCTGCACGACCCACCACGGCGCCTCGGGAATATGCGAGCGCTGCAGCATCACTTCTTTCGCCAGCGTATACGCTTCCCAGCGGCGCCGGCTTTCCAGATCCATCGGGCTCAGCTTCCACTGCTTCAGCGGATCGTGAATGCGGTTCTGGAAGCGGATTTCCTGCTCTTCGTCGGTGATCGAAAACCAGTACTTGAGGATCTGCACGCCGCTGCGCACGAGCATCTTCTCGAACTCAGGCACCGAGCGGAAAAACTCTTCGTATTCCTCGTCGGTGCAGAAGTTCATCACCCGCTCGACGCCCGCGCGGTTGTACCAGCTGCGATCGAACAGCACCATTTCGCCGCCCGCCGGCAGATGCGATACATAGCGCTGGAAATACCATTGCGTGCGCTCGCGATTGTTCGGCGCGGGCAATGCGGCCACGCGGCAAACGCGCGGATTGAGTCGCTGCGTGATGCGCTTGATCGCGCCGCCCTTGCCGGCCGCGTCGCGCCCTTCGAAGATCACGACGAGCCGATGTCCGGTCGCGACGATCCAGTCCTGCAGCTTGACCAGTTCCCCCTGCAGCCGGAACAGTTCACGGAAGTACTGCTTGCGCGCCTCGCGATGCTCGGGCGTAAAGCCGGCCGGGCCGTCGATGATGCGGTCGTCGACCTCCATTTCGAGTTCTTCGTCATAGGCATCGATGAGGTCTTCCTCGAAACGGCGTTGCCGCTCCGCCATCAATTCGAAATCGGGTCTCGGGTCCGGCTCTTTCATTGCGGCTCTCCTCGCAACAGGAATGGGATGGCGCGCGGCGGCTAGCGCGACGCGGTCGCGTTCGATTATCGAAGCGCGAGGTGTCAGCCGTGTTACCGCGTGGGCGGCCGCTGCGAAGGCGTGGTAACACCCATGATAGCGAGTTTTGCCTGGGCCTCCTCGGCTAGTGCAGCGGCCGCGCGAAGCTCAATTCGTGGCCGTCCGGATCGGTGATATGAAAATAGCGCTCGCCCCACGGCGCATCCGCGGGCGCGGACGACGGCTGCAAGCCCGCCGCCAGCGCCTTGGCATAGATCGCATCGACGTCCGACACGTAGATGATCACGCGCCCCCACCAGTTGACCGGCGCACGCGCATCGGCGATCAGGTTCAGATACGAGCTGCCGAACGCGAACGACGTGAACGCCTCGCGCGGACCGCCATATTTGAGTGGGAAGCCGAGCGCTTCATAGAACGCGACGGCGCGCTGCATGTCGCTGGTGGCGAGCGTGATCGCGCTCAGAGACTCGATGCGTGGATCCGGCTGCGGAGGTTGCGGCGCTGAAGCGGTAGATGCGGACATGAAGTAGTTCTCCGTGGCGCGAGCGAGCGGCGAGCGACGGCCCGCCCCGGAAAGTGTCTCACACGCGATGGCCGCCAGTGCGGCCCGCGGCGACGGCCCCGGGCGCCCCGCCCCAGACGCCCTTGAAAACGCGCGCGACGCCCCGCATCTCGCAGCCCGTCTATCCGGAGCATCGTTATGGGAAGCCGTCCACGCTTCATCGATGACCTGTCGAGCGCCGCATCCGACGCCCCCGGGCCCCAATCCACCGACCTTTTGACCGACGGCGACGACGCGCTGCTCGACGCCTACTCCCGCACCGTGATCGGCGCACTGGAGCGCGTGCAGCAGGCGGTCGCGTTTATCGCCGTCGAACGCCGGCTGCCCGGCGACGCGTCCGCGCATGGGCGCGGCGCGCGCGGCGGCACCGGCTCGGGCTTTCTGTTCACGCCCGACGGCTACCTGCTGACCAATAGCCACGTCGTGCATGGCGCGACGCATATCCAGGTGACGCTGGCCGACGGCGCGAAGTTCGACGCCGATCTGGTCGGCGACGATCCCGGCAGCGATCTCGCGGTGCTGCGCATCGGTTCGCCGGAGCCGCTGCCGCACGTCGAACTCGGCGAATCGTCGAAGCTGCGCGTCGGGCAGATCGCCATTGCGGTCGGCAGCCCGCTGGGGCTGCAGCAGACCGTGACGGCCGGTGTCGTTTCGGCGCTGGGCCGGTCGCTGCGCTCGAACTCCGGCCGCATGATCTACGACGTGATCCAGACCGACGCGGCGTTGAATCCGGGCAACTCGGGCGGACCATTGATCAATTCGGCGGGTCAGGTGATCGGCGTGAATACCGCGATCATTCCTGGCGCGCAGGCCATCTGTTTCGCGACCGCGATCGATACCGCGAAGTGGGTCATCATGCAGATCTTCGCGCATGGCCGCGTGCGACGCGCGTATATCGGCGTGGCCGGCACGACGACGCCGCTGTCGCGGCGTGTGCAGCGCTACTTTGGGCTCGGCACGCAAAGCGGCGTGCACGTCATGGAGATCGTCAAAGGCAGTCCGGCCGCGCTCGGCGGCTTGCGCACCGACGACACGATCGTCGCGATCGACGCACAGCCGGTGCAGGATGTGGATGGTCTGCAACGCACGCTCGACGCTTCGCGTATCGACAAGCCGGTCAGCGTGACGGTGTTGCGCGGCGCGCAGCGGCTGGAGTTGACGGTGACGCCGGTGGAGCAGGCGGGCTAAGAAGACTGCGCCCGTATCTTGACTTACGCGCGCCCGCGGCTGCCGCGCGCGATCTCATCACCCGCGTCTCGCGGCAGCCGCCGCGTAATCGGAATCGACAGGCACGAGAACAGACCGACGACCAGAAACGCCGGCCAGAAATCGGAGAACACGATGTTCGGATGCCCTTGCAGACGATGGGAAATCAGCAGCACGATGCCCGAGATCGTCACGCCGAGGCCGAGCGACATCTGCTGGATCACGCTCGCAACACTCGTTGCGCGGCCGACCTCGCTGCTCGGAATATCCGCATAGGCCAGCGTATTGAGCGACGTGAATTGCAGCGAGGGAAAGAAGCCGCCTACCAGCACGATGCACCAGATCACCCAATGCGGCGTGCCGGGAAAGAACAACCCGTACACGGCGATCGCCAGACCCGCACACGCGGCGTTGACCATCAGCACGGTGCGAAAGCCGAAGCGTTCTAGAATGCGCGACGCCACCGTCTTCATGAAGATCGAACCGAACGCGGACGCGCATGTGATCGCGCCGGCTCTGAACGCGGTCATGCCGAGCCCTTCCTGCAACGCGAGCGGCAACAGGAACGGCACCGCGCCAAGACCGATACGAAACAGCGAACCGCCGATCACGCTCGCATGAAAACTCGGAATGCGCAGCAAACGCAGATCGAGCACCGGCAACGCGACGCGGCTCGCGTACAGCACATAAACCAGCAGCAGCACGATGCCGGTCACGCACATGCCCACCGATTCTCCTGTCGACACCAGTTCGCCGCCGACGAGCGAGAGCCCGAGCATGAACAGCGAAGCGCCACTTGCCGACAGCAAGAAGCCGAACCAGTCGAGCCGGCCTGGATGCGGCTCGCGCGTATTGGCGATGTACTTGTTGGTGAGCCAGATGCCGAGCAGCCCGATCGGCACATTGATCACGAAAATCAGACGCCAGTGCAGATAGGTCGTGATAAAGCCGCCAAGCGGCGGCCCAACCACCGGACCGAGCAACGCCGGCACCGACAGATAGTTCATCGCGCGAATGAACTCCGACTTCGGCAGCGAACGGAAGATGATGATGCGCCCCACCGGCACCATCAGCGCGCCGCCGATGCCCTGCACGAAGCGCGCAAGCACGAAGGTATCGAGCGAAGTGGACGCCGCGCACAGCAGCGAGCCCGCCATGAAGATGCCGATCGCGGTTCGGAACACGGTGCGCGAACCGAAGCGGTCGGCGACCCAGCCGCAGATCGGGATAAAAACGCCGAGGCCGATCACATACGCGGTAACCGCAAGCTTCAGCGTGATCGGATCATGACCGAGGTCGCGCGCCAGAACCGGCAGCGACGTCACGATGACCGTGCCGTCCACGTTTTCCATGAACATCGCGCACGCGACGATCAGCGGAACGATGAAAGCGCCTAAAGCGAGCAGCATGTCATGGCGACGGGCGGCCCGCCATCAATGGAAAGCGCCGATTATGGCATTGCGGCGGCAACAAATGTTGCCGCGCGAGGGGATTGCCGCGCGCCGTGAGGCGCGCTGGCGCGCGGCGGAAGCTTTAGCGCGATGCGCTGACGAGCGGCTGCAACTGCGGCAGGATTTCGTCGGCCGCGCGCGCGACGTCGTTCGGGAAGTCGATCTCGATCCACGGCGCGCCGGTCACGTCGGCCGTGTCGAATACCTGGCTGCGCTCGAGCAGCAGGTCGCGCACCGCCTCTTCGTGCGGCATGTTCGCGCGGCCGCTGTCGATATAGCCCGCGACGATCTGCGTAAAGCGTCGTGCGGTTTCCTCGCGGAAGCGGAAGAAGCCGACCGATTCGCCGATCGTGTCGAACTCCAGATTGACCGCGAGCTGCTTGCGCAATTCGACCGGCACGCCGTCCTTCAGGCACAGCTTGACCGGCTCGTCGCCCGCTTCGAAATCGCGGTCGATCAGCAGACGGTTGACCGACTCCCCCGCCACCAGCGCGTTCAGGATGCGCTCGTCGTACAGCACGTCGGCGTCCATCAGCAGCACGTCGCCGCCGCGCGTCAACGCGTCGGCAACGGTGTGCACGGTCAGCACGCTGCCCAGATCGAAACGCGGATTGAGCACCGTCTCGACCTTATGCGGCCAGTTGATGCGCGCGAGTTCCGCCTGCACGGATTCCGGCTGGAAACCAAGCGCCAGCACGACGTCGGTCACGCCGGCGGTTTCGAGCATCTGCAGATGCCGTTCGAGCAGGCTCATGCCGTCGAACTGCAACAGGCATTTCGGAAACTGGGCTTGCGGCGGCTGCTGGAGACGCAGGCCGAGGCCCGCTGCGAGAATGATGGCGCGCATGCGCGGTCCTTTGAAAAAAGTACGGAGGTCAATCGGCAACCGGCACACGCCGCGGGGCGCGCCGACGTTGCCAGCTTCGTTCGCTGAAGTGCAATACCAGCAGGCCCGGCAGGCCCAGCAGGATTTCACGCGCACGCTTGGCGAGCGACAACGCCAGCGCCGCGTCGGGCGGCAAACCCACCAGCGGCGCGAGCAGCAGATAGCCGCCCTCCTGCACGCCGAGCGAGCCCGGAATCATGAAGGCCGCGCCGCGAATCGCCTGGCCGATGCTTTCCAGCAGCAGCGCGTCGATCCAGCCGACCGGATGGCCGAGAAAACGCAGCGCGAGCCAAACCTCGACCGTGCCGACGACCCAGCCGACGAGGCTCAGCGCAAAGCTCGCCGCCACGCGGCCGCGCTCGCGGTACAGCGACTGCACGGCGGCATCGACGGCTTCCGCGCGCGTCATCAGAGACGACCAGTCGCGCTTGCCGAACACCTTCGACACCACTGCGAGCAGACGGCCGAACAGGCCGCGCCGCTGCGCGAAATAAAACCCGGCGATCAGCGCGCCGAGCACGCAGGTCGCGATCAGCGTCGCGGTGCGCAGGTCGTGCAGCGTGCCGTGCGCGGCGTAGGCGCCGAACATCGCGAGGCCGCCGAGCGCGAACACGATTTGCGCGAGCGCCTGCCAGGTCGTGCTAACTGTGATCGCGGCGGCCGCGTCGCGCAGCAGCATGCCGCGCTGCGACAGTTGCCGCACCATCACCACTGGACCGCCGATCTGTCCAGCGGGCAGCAGGCTATTCACCGATTCGCCGATCCAGCGCGCGGACAGCGCATCGCGCAGCGAGAGTCCGGCTCGCGCGCGGCTTGCCGGACCTTCATGCGCGCCGTCATGGGACGGGTGGGCGCGCTTGAACAGCACCGCGATCGCGGCCGCATCGATCAAGAGCGGCACCACGTGGAACGCGGCGACGACCGCGAGCCCCCAGCCGGCTGCGAGCAAGGTCGACGCCACCGAGCCGAAGCCCTGCCACGCGAGCAGGCCGACGAACAGCGCCGAGCCGATCGACAGCAGAAGCAGCGCGGCGCGACTCATGCGGCGTCCTTGCCGCGCGAGGCCATCTGACGGAACACCTGACGGAAACCGAAATACGCGATTGCGTCCTTCATGTTCGAAACGAAGCGGCGCCACGGCCGCATATTGGGATCGGTGACGTATTCGAACGTCAGCGACACGCGAATCTCGTTCGGGCCGGCCGGCGTAATGCGATGCCGCAGCTTGTCGCCATCGAAAAACACGAGGCCGCCCGGTGGAATCTGCACCGAGCCGGGCTGGTCCGGCACCTGCGGATTGCGGGTATGCAGTTCGTAGTCGAGCCGGCACGACGATTCGTCGATCACGCCGAGCAGCAGCGTGTAGCGGCGCCCGTCGTAATACGAAGTATCGTAGTGCCAGCCGATATGGTCGCCGGGGCGCGTGTAGTAGTAGAGCGCGTACGCGTGCGGATCGTCCGCGGGGGACACCTGCAACTGGTCGCCGCTCAGCTGCTCGAGCCAGCCGATCAACTCCTTCGAGCGATACAGCTCGGCGATGAACGGCGCGAGACGGTCGATCGTATGGCGGCTGACACTGCCGCCCTGTTTGTGGCCCGGCAGATAGTTGCGGTTCACCTCGTCGAGCAGCGAGCGCGCGCTGTGAACCAGTTGCGCGGTGACTTCCGGCGCGAGGAAATCTTCCAGATACAGAAACGCGTCCTGCGCGGCGAAGTCTTTGCGCAGACGCGCGTTGTCGAACGTGCGGGTACGGCTCGCGACCGCGCGGTCGGCATCGGGCGCGGGCGTGAGCGCCGCGACGGGCGTGCCTGTCGACACGGGCGCGATCACGTCGTCTTCGGCGTGCAGATTCATTTGCCGGCCCACTGTTGACTGGTTTCGGAAGCGCTGGGGGCCTTGGCCGTCGGGCGAGCGCTGCGGCGCGCGACGCGCCAGTAGTCGATCACCACCCAGGCGGCGAACAGCGGCGCGCCGATCGACGCGACCACCACGAACGGCGCGACGACATTCGTCAGCGTGACGATGGGCAACAGGTAGAGCACGTCCTCGGTTTCGAAGCCCCCCACCGACGCCTGCTTCGTGCCGGCCTTGCCGACCATTTCCTCGATCCGCATGCGCAAAAAGAAGATCAGGGCAACCGCGACACCCGCAACCGCGCCGAGCGCGCCGGGAGCGAACTTCAAAGCATCGATCTGCGCACCGCCGACACCGATACCCATGCCGACGAACAGCATCACGGTCACGAGCGCATCGCAGGCGAGGTCGTAAAAATGACCGATACGGCTCGACTTGCCGCCGACGCGCGCGAGTTCGCCGTCCGTGTGATCGACGAAATTGGACAGAACGATCAGAAGTGCGCCCGCATTGGCCCACGCGAATCCCCCGTGCGCAAGGCACAGCGCGCCTGCGACGCCGATCAGCAGGCGCAGCGTGGTCAAATGATTCGGGGTGACCCAGGTATCGATTAGCGGTGTCACGAGCCGGCGGGCGAGCCGGGCGTCCCACGTACGTGGAGGCGGGACGTTTATTGGAGGTCGGGGTTGCGAAGTCATAAGGCGGAAATATATACGGGATTCTGAAAGCTTGCTGTTCTGTCGTATGTTTCCCCGCAATTTCGCAGATACCGTTCGTGTGTCCGCCACAAAGCGGAATTCGCCGAATCGCTGTAAAGTGCGAATCCAGTTGTGCCAGTCACGTGGAATCTGTTCGATGTGCAGCCCCGCTAGCTCCCTCCGGGGGATGGCGCAGTGGTTGCTAATCCACGACATCGACTGTGGACGCCCGCCTACACTCATGAACCGTTTTCTTGCCCCTCTGCTGTTTGCCGCAGCCGCCGCGCTGCCGCTGTCCTCGTTCGCCGTGGAGCTCGACGCGCCACTGGTATGCAATGAGAGCGGCCACCAGTTCATTGCTGATTTGATGCAGCAGCAACTGATCAACCCGAAGCCAAGTCACGTCGAAAGCAACTCGATCAACGCGTTCTCGCCGATGCCGGGTGCGCATCTGACCGCGTTCGGTTTCCGCGTATTCGCGGTGGTGGGCTTCGAAAAAGACGACCCGATGTTCCGGGTCGGCGACGGCGAACCGGTCGCGCAGTCCGCGTATGGCGCCGTCGTGTTCGGCGGCGACGACAAGGTTAAAAGCGCACTCGAGAACGCCGGCAGCACGGCGATCGTGCATCACGTCGCGCCACTGATCACCGCGATTTTTTGCAAGCGCAACTAGGCGGTGGCGGCACGCGCTGGCTGCGGCCATCGGTATTGAGATGGCTCCGAGCAGGGGTTGGCACGGTACAATTGCCGCAGATAGATTTTTCGGGGCTCCGCAAGGGCGTCTATCTGCCTCCTGGTCAACAGGGTCCGGCCGTGCTGGTTACGTCGGTCGCACCGATCAAGCGCTCCCGCGAAGTCATGAGGCCCCCGCGCGGGGCCTCACCTGTTTCTGGCCAGGCCACTCTCACACATCCAGTTCTTTTCTAGTGCCGACTCAGGCTCGGGTCGCGGATCGATTCGCCTCTCAAATCTTGCCAACTGCGCGATGATCGCCGGCAGCTTGAGCGACCAGCGGTGTCGGTCGGGGCAAAACGCGCGCGCCACATTGCGATGATCGAATATTGTGCGCGCGTCGCCGAGCACTTCGAAATCGAGTGGCCCGGTCGCGCCCGCTCCCAAACGACACGCAATGTGACGTGTATTCGACGTGGACCGTTGCCGTCACTGCAGGAAATCGCTGCGAGGCGGGAATCGCGAAAGTGAACGCGCTGGCAAGCAGATGAGCGAGGTCATAGCGAACGTTCGCCACGTCGATAAAACCCTCGTCGCAACATCAAAATCCATTTCAAGTCCACCTCGCGAGGCCGCCAAAGGAGACCGCAAATTATCGCGAGATTCCCGTTCGCTGGCTCCTCAGCCGGATGGCCTAAGACGATCCGATCACGACGCAACCGCGCCTACGACGGCCGCTTACCCCGGCCGGCGAAACTCGTTCGCCACCCACGCGGCGGCGCTCGCCTTGCTGAGCTTGAAGGTCGGCGCAACCTGCACCTGCGCGATCTGCTCGCCGAAAATATCGAGCGCGCTCAACAGCGCGTACGGCTCGTCCTCGTCCGGAACGATGTCGAGCGTGATGTCGAGTTCGTCGTTGCCGTCCGCGCTCGGCACGCGCACCGCCTTGTGCAGTTGCGCGCGCAGTTGCTGCTCGTGGCGACGCAGCACTTCCGCTGCGGTTTTCACCAGCGTGTTGAACGCCGATACGTCGAGCGGCTTCGGATCCTTCTTGTTGCGACCCATCGTCCAAGGTCCGACGAGCGCGGGCTCCGCCTCGCCGTCCTTGATCATTTCGACGGCCCAGCCTTCGTCGTCTTCGTTCTTGATGATGCGCGCGGTCCAGCCGTTATCGCGCCACAGACGCTCTTCATGCAAGCTTTCGTCCGGTCCGGACGAGTCGTCGGCCAAGGACCCGGCATTCGTGTCGGTCGAGGGAAAGGGCGTGTCGTTCATCACAGGTTCACTCACTTCGCGGGGCGCACAAACAGATTACGAACCCGCGATTCTACCTGCCCGGCCCGCTTCGCCCCGCTCGCTCTGACGAACGGACAAGGCGCGTTCGGAACGGCGAATCCCCTCGAGCGGCGAAAAATTCTATTTAACCTTACGCGACAATGTATAAGACCGCTTTAAACGTCAGATAAAAAAACGCGGCCCGAAAGCCGCGTGTAAAAATGAAAAAGACACCCTTTGGTCGAAGGGGTCTATGGAAATTATAAGTGGCATCCCATCGCGATTTAACGCTTTCTACGTAAGACTGCGTTGCACAAAATGGTGGGAATCGGTGCCAATGCGCGCATCCGGTGCGCGCCGGGAAGCCTTTGCGTCGTAACCGTCCGGCAACATCGTGGCTTCACATCGCAGCCGCCCATTCGTCATTAAAAATGATTTGCTTTTGGCGACCTGCACTTACACGATTAATTCACATAAATCCCGGCTTCGAAAATAAACGGTTGTAAATCGCGTAATTAAATATCTGCATAGCGGCAATTACACTTCACCGGAAATCGTCAGTCAACATGCCGAGTCATCCCTGAGTGAATCCCGAACATGCAAAGAACTCTCATCACGGCAGGCTTGCCGCACGCCGTTGAACAATGACCAGAACACCGAAAGCAGTACGATGTTCAATCGCCAGACGTTCGTCGGCCTGAAGAGCGATCAGTTCGGCACGCTGACGCTCGGCCGCCAGTACGACTCGGTCAGCGACTACCTGGCGCCGCTATCGGATGCGGGCGGGGGCTACGGCAATAATCTCGCGGCCCACCCGTTCGACAACGACAATCTTTCCGGCTCGTTCTCGATCAGGAATGCCGTCAAGTACTCGAGCGCGAACTACGCGGGCCTGAAGTTCGGCGGCCTGTACGGTTTCAGCAACGCGGCCGGCCAGTTCGCCAACAATCGAGCATGGAGAGCGCGGGTGCTTCGTACGACAACGGTCCGTTGAGCCTGGCCGCTGCCTATCTGCAGTTGAACAACTCGGGCAGCTCGCATCTGAACGGCGCCGTGTCGCAAGGAAACGGCACCGCGGCAATCGCGGCCGATCTGCAACGCACGTTCGGCGCGGGCATCAACTACTCTTACGGGCCGGCCACCGCGGGCTTCGTCTATACACATACGCAACTCGACGGCATCACCGGCGTGAACGTCGGCGGCGCGACGCTGCCTGGCATTGCGGGCACCAACCTGCATCTGGACAACTATGAAGTGAACGGCCGGTATGCGCTGACGCCGGCAGTGAACCTCGCCGCGTCGTACACGTTCACCGACGGCAAGGTGAGCGGCTCCAACGGCTCGGGCGATCCGAAGTGGCACACCGTGTCATTGCAAGGCGATTACTCGCTGAGCAGGCGCACCGACGTGTATATCGAAGGCGTGTACCAGCATGCGTCGGGCGCACTCGGCAACTTCGGCGCGAACGTCGCGGCGATCAATACGCTTGCGCCGTCGTCGACCGGCAATCAGGTGGCCGCGGCAGTCGGTGTGCGGCATCGCTTCTGACGGCGGTTCTTCGCCCGCTCTGCGTGCAGGCATTGCGGCGCGCGGCCATCCCTCCGCGCCGCGGTCGAACCTGCGCGTGACACGATCACGTCGCGGGTTTTTTCATGGGCCTTACGGTTTGCCGTCAGACCAATAAACCCTTCGCCGCGCTAGTGACGACCTCGACGCATGCTCGGTATACTGCCCCGGCCGCCGTGCGACGCCGCGAAAGCGCGCCGCCGGCACGGTAGCTTCGTCGCGAAGCATCGCGCTGTCCGCCAGCGCACGCGCTTCGCCCGCGCCTCACCTTCCCATGCATGACCGGGAACGCCGACGATCGGATCATGAAAAGACTTCTCCTGCTTGTCCCCACTGTCGCCCTCACTGCCACCCTCGCCGCTTGCGGTTCGTCGGGCGGCCCCGCGCGCGATGCGTCCGCGCCGCTCGTGTACGTGTCGTCCTCACGCACGCCTGCGTCCATCGCTGCCTGTCTCGAAGACCGTCTGCCGCGCGTGCGTACCGCGCACACCGGCGCCGCGACCGAACTCGCGGTCGGCGCCGATTCGCACAACTCGTACTTCGTCACGCTGACCCCGCTCAACGGCAGCACGGTCATCAAGGTCATTCATCCGGCCAATGCGCCCGACGATCCGCCCGAAGAGGAAATGCGCTTCGATATCGCGCGCTGCGCGACCTGAGCGACGCGGCGCACCTGAACGCCGTGCGCACGATTTACGGAAGGCCGATGCGCGATTTTTATCTCGCGCATCGGCTATTTTTTTACGCGCTCATCTGCGAACATAGCCGCCCTTTGTTTTTGGCGCGGCACCTGTGCCGCGAGTGTCGATGGCATCCAGCAAAGCGCATCATGCGACCGGTTTCGCAGCCGGCATCATCGCGGCGGCGATCGTCGCGCGCAGCGGCGGCGGCCCGTTTCACGCTGGCGTGCTGCTGAGCTTCATCGCCGGCGTGGCCGGCAGCACCGCGCCGGACTGGCTCGAAGTTGCATGGTGGTCGCGCGCGCGGCGGCTGTGGATCACGCATCGCACGTTGACGCATTGGGGCATCGGCTGGCTCGCGCTGCTCGCGGCGTCGTATCACATGCTCGGACATTCGATCTACGCGGCGCCCGCGTTCGGCTTCGCGTGCGGCGGCCTGATGCATCTGCTCGCCGACTGGCCGAATCCGCTCGGCGTGCCGTGGATCGCCGGGCGACATTCGTTGAATCTATGGAATAGCGGGCACTGCGATCTGATCGTCGTCGCCGCGTCGTGGGTGGCCGCGTGGTTCATCGGCGAGCATGTGTGGCTGCATGGCATGCATGCGTTGCCGTGGATACGCCATTGGCCGATCAGCTAGCGCAGCGATGCAGCCGGCCGCGGCCGGGCGGGCATCACTGCCGCCCGTTGTCGGTGCGCTCTCCTTCGCGGATCTTGCCTTGCGATACGCTGCTGCCCGGCGGCACGCTATGCGTGAGCCACACGTTGCCGCCGATCACCGATCCGCGCCCGATCGTCACGCGTCCGAGAATCGTCGCGCCCGCGTAGATCACGACGTCGTCCTCGACGATCGGATGCCGCGCGTTACCCTTGATCAGCGTGCCGTCCTCGTCGGCCGCGAAACTCTTCGCGCCGAGCGTGACCGCCTGGTACAAGCGCACGCGCTCGCCGATGATCGCGGTCTCGCCGATCACCACGCCGGTGCCGTGATCGATGAAGAAGCTCGGCCCGATCGTCGCGCCCGGGTGAATGTCGATGCCGGTCGCCGAGTGCGCGATCTCGTTGATGAAGCGCGCGAGCAGCGGCACGCCGAGCCGATGCAGCGCATGCGCGAGCCGGTGATGCGTCATCGCCCACACGCCCGGATAGCACAGCAGGATTTCGGTGATGTGCTGCGCGGCGGGGTCGCCGGTGTACGCAGCCTGGATGTCGCTGACGAGCAGCGCGCGGATGCCCGCCAGCTGCGTCGCGAACTCGCGCGCCACTGCGAACGCGCGCTCGCGTAACTCGGCGTCGGACGTCGCGCCGAACTCGGGCAGGAAGCGCAGCGCGCGGCGAATCTGTTCGGCGAGCAGCCGCAACGTGCTTTCGAGCGTATGGCCGACGTAGTAGTCGACCGTCTCGTCGGTTAGATCGGGCGCGCCGTAGTGCGTCGGAAACATCGCGGCGCGCAAACCGGTCACGATACTGACCACCGCTTCGCGCGACGGCAATTCGCGAATGCCGAGCGGATGCCGCGTGCGATGCAATTGCTCGCGCGAGGCGCGCAGGTCGGCGACGATCTGTTCAAGGCCCCAGTTCGGGGAAGGCTCGTTGGGCATAAGGGACGGCGTCGTGCAGCGTGCACGGTTCAAAGTGGTTATCCAGCAGAGATTACCGCGTTTTAACGCTGCCCGCCCGGCAGCGCGCAGACCTGCCCGGATTCAATGCGTCGGCGCGCGTCGGCACGCGCGCATCGTTCCCTGACTTCAGATTGTCAGACTGCTCGCGTCGATCCAGCGCACTGCCCAATCGCGCGCATGTGCGATCGCGGCGGCTTCGTCGGAGAAGCGCAGTTCCGTGGGGAAGAAACGGTTGGCGACCAGTTCGCCGTCGCTCGAGCGCGAGATCACCACATACGGTTGCCAGAAGCCGTCGCCCGAGCGCGCCGGTTCGCAATTCAATAGATAGCCGCGATGTGTGAATGCAGCATCGAAGTGCATGAGTCACCCGCCCCTGAAGCCCCGTAACATTTTCTCAGTCGCGCGGCCATTTGTTTGTTAATTTTTTCCGACCATGCTGAACAGCCGGAGCATGCCGCCAATTTATCCGCGCGTCGGTCGCAGGAGTAGAATCATACTCTGTAGGAAATACGCGTCCATTAAAAAAAATGAAATGAATCGCGCACGTCATCGCCATTCAATCGCGAGGCAACGCCACTCGCATCGAATCTTGGCGGACAACGCATCGCGACTCCCGCGCACAGCGGCGCCGTGTCTGTCGGAACGGCTTTTGCTCTTTTCTTCGAATGTCCTCTTCAGGAGATGCACGATGAACAGCGCGATCAGCAAACCCGAAAACGCCGGCACGAAACCAGACCCGAGGGACCCGCCAACCACGGACCTGCACAACGATCGCACGCATGACAGCACCGTCGACACCGACGGCAAGAACCACGAAGCGGCCCGTCTGGCGGGCCACGGCGCGATCTCGCCCGACGAAATCACAACCAGCAATGCAACGCTCGAGAACAGCGTGCCCGAGGCGCTCGACGGCATGGCCGGCTTCGACAGCCGGCTCGGCGGCAACCATCTGCTGCTCGCGCTCGAGCCCGGCTATGCGGTAATCGACAAGGGCATGGTCGAACCGCTCGCCGTCTACTCGGCCGACAACCAGTACAACGACCCGCGTCCGGTCGGACAGCGCCAGGAGCGCGGGCGCATTCACTACGCGCTCAATCATTTGCGACCCGCGCGCGTTATCGAATTACACCGCGTGAAATAGGCGGACGCGCGTATCATCCCTTTATACGCGCGCGTTTGAATTACCGCGTTTATTCCGATTAAATCAGGCATTCACGTAGCACGCACCGTTTTATTCGGGTGCGTGCTTTGCTTTGTTTAACGTTGGTTCGTTTAACGGAGTTGCGGATGAAAAGGATCGTCGTCATCGGTGCCACGGGCACGCTGGGCCAGGCCGTCAGCGCGGAGTTGAAGGCGCGTCACGAGGTGATCGAGGTGGGCGCGACGCGCGGGCAATATCACGTCGACAGCACGGAGCCCGCGAGCGTCGAGCGGCTGTTTCGCGACATCGGCAAGGTGGACGGCGTCGTCACCGCGACCGGCCACGTGCATTTCGGTCCGCTGGCGCAAATGAGCATCGAGCAGTTCTGGGTCGGGCTGCGCGACAAGCTGATGGGTCAGATCAACGTCGTGTTCGCGGCACTGCCGTATGTGAACGACGGCGGTTCGTTCACGCTGACGAGCGGCATTCTGGCAGACGAACCGATCGCGCAGGGCGCGAGCGCGACGACCGTCAATCTCGCGCTGGAAGGCTTCGTGCGTGGCGCGGCGATCGAGATGCCGCGCGGGCTGCGCATCAACCTCGTGAGTCCGACCGTGCTGACTGAATCGATGGAGGCTTATGCGCCGTTCTTTCGCGGCTTCGAGCCCGTCAGCGCGCAACGCGCGGCGCTTGCTTATCTGCGCAGCGTGGAAGGCGCGCAGACGGGGCGCGTGTATCGCGTCGGGTATTGAGCGTCAGTGAATTTCCGGCTCGCCCGAGCTCTCGGGACTCGCGCCGCCACGCTGCAGGAAGTCGAAATCGCAGCCTTGGTCCGCCTGCATCACGTGCGCCTGATGCAGGGCGCCATAGCCGCGCTCGAAGCGCGCCGCCGGTTTGACCCACGCGGCCTTGCGGCGCGCGAACTCTTCGTCCGATATCAGCAGATTCAGCCTGCGGCGCGGCACATCGAGCTCGATCAGATCGCCGTTTCGCACCAACGCCAGCGGCCCGCCGACGAACGCCTCGGGCGCCACGTGCAGCACGCACGCACCATAGCTCGTGCCGCTCATCCGCGTGTCGGAGATGCGCACCATGTCGCGCACGCCTTTTTGCAGCAGCTTGCGCGGGATCGGCAGTTGCCCCCACTCGGGCATGCCCGCACCGACCGGCCCCGCGTGCTGCAGCACCAGCACGCAGCTTTCGTCGATGTCGAGCGCGTCGTCGTCGATGCGTGCGGCCATGTCGTTGTAGTCGCTGAACACGACCGCGCGGCCCGTATGCACGAGCAGATGCGGCTCGGCCGCGCCGGGCTTGATCACCGCGCCGCGGGGCGCGAGATTGCCGCGCAGCACCGCGAGGCTGCTGTCGCGCAGTAGCGGATTCGTGCGGCGGCGGATCACGTCGTCGTTAAAAATCTGCGCGCCCGCGAGGTTCTCGCCGAGCGTGCGGCCGTTCACGGTTTTCTGCGAACCGTCGATCAGCTCGCCCAGTTCCGCGAGCAGCGCGCGCAAACCGCCCGCGTAGAAAAAATCCTCCATCAGATACGCGCCGGTCGGCCTGATGTTCGCGAGCACGGGCGTGCGGCGCGCGATCTCGTCGAAGCGATCGAGCGTCAACTCGATGCCCGCGCGCCGTGCAAGCGCGATCATATGGACGACCGAATTGGTCGAGCCGGACAGCGCGACGCAAGTCGTCACCGCGTTATCGACCGAGGCCGCGGTGATCAGGTCCGACGGCTTCAGATCCTCCCACACCATCTCGACGATACGCATGCCGGTTTTCGCGGCCATCTGCGCATGACGCGAATCGGCCGCGGGCGTCGACGCGAAGCCGGGCAGCGTGAAGCCCAGTGCTTCGGCCGCGCTGGTCATCGTCGACGCGGTGCCCATCGTCATGCAGTGCCCCGGCGAGCGCGCGATGCCGCCCTCGACGCCCTGCCACTCTTCCGGCGTCAGCGTACCCGCGCGCAGGTCGGCCCAGTATCGCCATGAGTCGGAACCCGAGCCGAGCGTCACGCCGTTCCAGTTGCCGCGCAGCATCGGGCCGGCGGGCAGAAAGATGGCGGGCAGATCCATCGAGATCGCGCCCATCAGTAGCGCGGGGGTGGTCTTGTCGCAGCCGCCCATCAGCACGACGCCGTCGGCGGGATACGAGCGCAGCATCTCCTCGGCTTCCATCGCGAGGAAATTGCGGTACAGCATCGTGGTGGGCTTCTGGAACGGCTCGGACAGCGTCTGCACAGGCAACTCGATCGGGAAGCCGCCGGCCTGCCAGATGCCGCGTTTCACTTCCTCGACGCGCTGCTTGAAATGCGTGTGGCACGGATTGATCTCGCTCCACGTGTTGAGAATCGCGATGACCGGCTTGCCCGCGTATTCCTCCCGGTTGTAGCCCATCTGCGCGGTGCGCGAGCGGTGGCCGAACGAACGCAGATCGTTCGCGCCATACCAGCGCTGACTGCGCAATTCCTCGGCGGTCTTTCTCTTCGTCAACGTCTACTCCACGATTGACGCCGACCACGCGTCAGCGCCGCTGTTCCTTTACGCGAGACACGATCTGCGTCGGGCTCACGAATTGTAGTGCGATCAGCACCCAGATCAACGTGATCGCCATATAGATCATCGCCATCGCATCGATCGATTGCGGCGCGCGCACGCCGGTCGAAAACACAGCGTAATACAACGCGACCACCAGCGTTTGCGTGGCAGGACCGGCCGTAAAGAACGTCAGCTCGAACATGCCGATCGTACGCACCAGCACGAGCAGCCCTGCGGCCAGCATACCCGGCACGAGCAGCGGCAGCAGCACGTAACGGAAGTAGCGGAACGTGTTCGCGCCGAAAATGCGCGCGGCCGCTTCGAGATTCGGATCGATCTGCTCGATGAACGGTGTCATCACCAGAATCACGAATGGCAGCGCCGGTACGAGGTTCGCAAGAATCACACCCCATAGCGTGCCGGCGAGGCCGACCTTGTACATCACGGTCGCCATCGGAATGCCGTAGGTGACGGGCGGCACCATCAACGGCAGCAGAAAGATCAGCATCGCAAGGCGCTTACCGCGGAATTGCACGCGCGCGAGCGCATACGCGGCAGGCACGCCGAGCAGCACCGACAGCAGCACGACCGCGCCGACCACCTGCACGGTCACCCACAGCACGCTCGCGAGCTGAAAGTCGCTCCACGCCTGCGCATACCAGTGCAGCGTGAAACCTTGCGGCAACGCGGTGCCGAACCAGCGCGTCGCGATCGAATTCACCGCGACCGTCGCAATCAGCAGCACGACGTTGATCAGGAAAAACGCCATCACGGCCCACACCAGCACCTGCCAGATGCGGCCCGGCAGGTTCGCTCGCTGACGCGCGTGTTGCGCGGGCTCGCGGGCGCCATCGCCCGGCTGCGGCGCCGCGGATGCGGAAGCGGAGGTGGACGCGGGCCAGTCGGGCTGCGTCGCGCGACGATCGGTCGTCATCAGCCTTTGCCTCCCGTCACGGGACCACGATAGAACCAGCGGCGCGCGCCGAGCAGCGCGGCGACCACCAGCAGTTGCACGAAGCCCATCACCATCGCGATCGCCGACGCCAGCGAATAGTCGTAGCTCTCGAACGCGGCTTCGGCCGCGGCAATCGACATCACGCGCGTCGGACCCGCGGGCGCGCCGAGCAGCACCGCCGACGGAAACACCGAGAACGCCTGCACGAACGACAAACATGCGGCCATCGTGAGCCCCGGCACGAGCAGCGGGAAATAGATGCGGCGAAACTGCTGCCACGGACTCGCGCCGAGCGTCGCCGCCGCGCTCGCGAGTGTCGGGTCGATGCCGGTCACGTACGACAGCGTCAACAGAAACGCGAACGGAAAGCCCGACACGATCAGCGACAGCAGCACGCCCGTGAAGTTGTGCGTGAGCCGCACCTCTTGCGTGTACAGATGCAGCGCCTGCAACGCCTGCGGCAGCCAGCCGTGGGGACCGAAATACGTGAGCATGCCGTCGGCGATCAGCACCGTGCCGAGCGTCACCGGAATCACCAGCAGCGTCGTGACGAGCTTCTGATAACGCGAGTAGCGGCGCAGCGCGAACGCGACCGGCACCGACACGCCGACATTGATCAGCGTGGCCGGCACCGACAGCTTCAGCGTGACGAGAATCGTCGGCCACATCGACGTGTCGGTGAAGAACGTCAGATAGTTGGCCCATAGACCGCCGCCGTTCATCGGCCGGAACGACAGCGCGAGACCGTACGCGAACGGATAGATGAACAGCGCGACGATAAAGAGCAGCGCCGGCGCGACGAGCCAGGCCTTGGCATCGCGCGGCGCGCGGGGAGTAAGCGGGAGGACGAGCGTCGGCGTGTTCATGCGGCCTCGGCATCGTAGACGAGCACGCACGACGGCCGCACGCGCAGCATGATGCGCTCACCCTCCGCGCATTCACCGGTTACGCGCGCCCACACGTCGCCGAACGCGGTCTTCACGCGCAGCAGCGAATCGTGCCCACCGTATTCGACGGCGTCGATCAGCGCCTCGAACGCGTTGTCGGCGCCGGGCTGGGCACGTTCCATGTCTTCGGGGCGCAGCGCGACGCTCACGCGCTTGCCGTCGAAGCCGGCCATCGCCGTGCCGATCAGCCGCACGCCGTTCGCACTGACCACCACGCCCTCGCCTTGCATGCCCTCCAGCGTGAACTCGGCGACGTTGCGATAGCCCATGAAGCGCGCGACATGCAGATTGCGCGGCCGCGTATAGACCTCTTTCGGCGTCGCGACCTGCTGCACGACGCCCTCCCTCATCACGACGATGCGATCGGCCATCGACAGCGCTTCGTCCTGATCATGCGTCACGTACAGCGTCGCGCGTTCGAGCTGCGTATGGATGCGGCGAATCTCCGCGCGCATTTCGATGCGCAGCTTCGTATCGAGATTCGACAGCGGCTCGTCCATCAGGATCAGTGGCGGCTCGATCACGATCGCACGCGCGATCGCGACACGCTGCTGCTGGCCACCGGACAATTGGCCGGGCAGCTTCTGCTCATGCCCTGTCAGTTGCACCAGTTTCAACGCCTCGCGTGCACGGCGCGCGATCTCGCTCTTGCCGACGCCGCGCATCTTCAGCCCGAAGCCGACGTTGTCGAGCACGCTCATATGCGGGAACAGCGCGTAGTTCTGGAACACCATGCCGAAGCCGCGCTTTTCCGGCGGCAGCACGTCGATGCGCCGCTCGTCGAGCCAGATGCCGCCGCCGGTGAGCGGCTGCAATCCGGCGATGCAGTTCAGCGCCGTCGATTTGCCGCAACCCGACGGTCCCAGCAGCGCGATGAACTCGCCGCGCCGGATCGTCAGATCGAGACCCTGCAGCGCGGCGATCGCGTGACCTTGCGCGTTCGTGAAACTGCGGCTCACCGAGTCGAGCCGCAACTGCTCAAAGTGATGCTTCATACGGTTTCCTGATCCGCGTGAGACGACGGGGGTCGCAAGTGCCGCGCGTGCGGTGCGCGCGGCGCATCAGCAGTTAAGCCGAGGCGCGGATGATCGCCGCAAACACGCAGCGCGGCGCTACCTCACGCCGCGCTGCGTTTCGCCTCGTTTTCCGTCGCAATGGTGAAGGCCTAACGGGTCTTCTGCGCGCCGATGTCGGTATCCCACTTCTTGAAGGCCGCGACCATTGCCGCCGCATTCAGCGGCATCGCATGCGGACGATCGCTCAACATCTTCGCGTATTCCGGCCGGCCATACTTTTGCAGCACCTCCTGGCTATGCGCGGGCGCCTGCTCGATCGTGACGCCCTTGATCGCCGGGCCCGGGTAGAAGTAGCCGTCGTCGTAGGTCAATGCCTGCTGCGCGGGCTCCAGCATGAAGTTCATCATCTTGTACAGCACGTCGAGCTTTTCCTTCGGCACGCCCTTCGGAACCACCATGTAGTGCGCGTCGTTGACCCACGTCATGTTGTCGAACGGCTGTACGCGGAATTCGGCCGGCACGATGCCGAGCGCGCGCGGATTGATGTCCCAGCCGGTCACGGTCACGGTCATGTCGCGCGTTCCTTCGCCCAGTTCCTTCATCACCGCCGAGGTGCCGCCCGGATAGTACGGAATGCAGTCGTTCAGCTGCTTCAGGTACGCCCACGTCTTGTCCCAGCCGTGCACCGGGTCCTGCGGGTCCTTGTCGCCGAGCACGTACGGCAAGCCCATCAGGAACGTGCGGCCAGGACCGGAATTGGCCGGCCGCGCGTAGATCAGCTTGTCGGGGTGGGCCTTGCACCATTGCAGCAGTTGCTCGGGTGTCTTCGGCGGATCGCTGACCTTGGCCGGGTTGTATTCGAGCAGCGGACCAGCCGGCATATATGCGACCTCGAGCCCGTAGCCCTGCGCGAGATCCTGCATCTTGCGCGGGCCCGGCGCGTACTTGTCGAGCACACCGGGGAACTGCGCCGCGTTATCGGGCAGCAGTTTGATCCACAGGTTCTGTTCGATGCCGGCCGCGAGCGCGTCGGTGCCGGTCAATACGAGGTCGATATCGGAGCGTCCCGCGGCCTGCATCGCCTTGATCTTGCCGGGCAATTGCGGCGAAGGAGCGTTCGTGAACGTGATGTTCGCGACGAGATTCGGGTTCTTGGCCTTGAACGCCTCGAAGCCCTTCTGCGTGAGTTGAAGATCGCCGGCCACGTCGACGATGTTGATCGTGACCGGATCGGCCGCGTGCGCGGCAACGGCGAACGCCGCGCTTGCGGCGATACAGACGGATACCAGCTTGAACGACAGCCTGTGCGAAACAGTCATTACGTCTCCTCGCTTCTTGGTATGGAAGCCCGCTGGTCGATGTGTTGCGTGCGGACGGTATCTTTCTACCAAGGGAACATAGCGAAGCGCAACAGCCGATGTCAAGCAAATAGTCCAGAGCGCGGGGCCTGGACGAAAACGGCTCGATTGACGTGAAATCCTTGCCGTTCAATGCCTGGTAACGCGAATTAAGGGCAAACCCGAGCATCCGCAGTGGCTGCAACACAAGTTGTCTGGTTAGCGGACAACTGCTCAACCTCCGCGCACGCCCTGCGTATTGACGAACAGCGAATACAAGCCGTGGCTCGCCGCCATGAACAGACGGTTGCGATGCCGTCCGCCGAAGCAAACGTTCGCGCAACGCTCCGGTAGCGCGATATGGCCGAGCGGCTCGCCTTGCGCGGTGAAGACGCGCACGCCGTCGAGTTCGTCGGTGCCCATCCCCCAGCCGCACCACAGATTGCCGTGCACGTCCACCCGAAAGCCGTCGGGGGTGCCCGGACCCGCATCGATCAGCACGCGGTTGTTCGACACCGTCGTGCCTTTGCCATTGGCCTCGACATCGAATACGCGGATCTTGCGCGGCTCGCCGCGCGATTGGACCACGTACAGCAGCGACTCGTCCGGCGAAAACGCGAGGCCGTTCGGGGCGAGCACGTCGTCGATGACCATCGAGACCTCGCCCGTCTGCCCGTCGATCCGATACACGCACGGCTTCAGTTCGGACTGCTGCTGCTCGCCCTCGTAGAAGCCTTCGATGCCGAAGGTCGGGTCGGTAAACCAGATCGAGCCGTCCGATTTGACGACCACGTCGTTTGGCGAATTGAAGCGCTTGCCCTGATAGCGGTCGGCGAGCACGGTGATCGAGCCGTCGTACTCGGTACGCGTCACGCGCCGCGTCAGGTGCTCGCAACTGACGAGACGCCCTTCGCGATCGCGCGTATGGCCGTTCGCATTGTTCGACGATTGACGGAACGTGCTGACCGCGCCAGTCGTTTCGTCCCAGCGCAGGATGCGGTCGTTCGGAATATCGCTCCACAGCAGATAACGGCCGTCGCCGAACCACACCGGCCCCTCCGACCAGCGCGTGCCCTGATACAGGCATTCGACCGACGCCGACGCGATGATCAACGACTTGAAGCGTGGATCGAACACGCGGATGGAGGGATCGGGATAGCGTCTACTGTGATCGGTCATGTGCTTGCCTGCGTGTCGGAGCGGTTCGATTGGGTGGGCGCGAACTCGCGCTCGAGAGCGAGCAGCGTGCACGCGGTCTGAGCGATCTTCGCATGATGCTCGCGCGGCGTCGAACTGAGCAGTGGCAGCAGCGGCCCCATGTCGGCGAGGCCCGTGAATGTGATCGCATCGTGCAGCACGCGGATCAGCGAGATGTCGTTACGCAGCGTTTCGAGCGGCATGAATGCATCGTACAAACGTTGGGCGGTGTCGTTGTCCGCGCTATCGGTCCCGTCGGGGCTCCGGCCGCTTTGCACGGCGCCCAGCAGCGCCATGACCATGCTCGGCGCGATGCAGCCGCTACCGGTCGTCCACGCAGCCAGCCCGAATTCGCGCAGATGCACGAGCGCCGGCCGCTCGCCCATGCCCGATACGATCTTCGCGGCCGGCACCCATTGCAGCAGCCGGCGCAGATACGGATCGTCGGCGGGATCGTCGCGCGGGATCGCGTATTTGACCGCGCTCAACGTGCCACGCTCGACGAGCCGCCCGAGCGTATCGACAGCGACATAGTTTTCGCTCTTGATATACAAGGTGAGCGGCATGCCGGCCGTGTCGGCGATCCGCGTGAGGCCCGTCTCGACGCCCTCGGACGTCGTAAAGCCGCCGAGCGGCAGCACCATCGCGGTGCGGTAACGCGTCTGCGCGAGGATGCGCGCCTGATCGAGCATCTTGCCGTAGTCGGGACCGAGCGCCGGAATCACGCGTGTACCCGGACTCGCGGCCTCGGCGAGCAGGTCCAGTAGCTCGCGGTATTCGCTGACCGCGACGTGATAGAGGTTCGCGTTGCCGCCATACAGTAGCGTGCGTACGCCACCCGCTTCGATATGGCGGATCAGCGCAAAATTCTGGGCAGGGTCGAGCGTGTAGTCGGCGCGACGCGCGAGCGGCGGCACGGCCATGACCGACGCGGCGAACTCGCCGTCGCGGAGCGGAGATTCGTTCATGATGGCTGACGCGCGAAACGCGCTGGGCGGAGGTTTCACGGTAGCATCGGCATCACAATGTCGTCAAACAACCTGCGCATGGCGGTCGCACCAGCATGCCGCCGGCGGCGAATTGCCCGGGAGCCGTTCACGAGATTTCCTTTTGTATAACAATGATGCCGCCGCCCACATGGAAACGGCGCATGCGCTTTTTTTGGCAGGACCGACTCGACGCGCAAATAACCCGCTTTCCCAAATAATCGAATAAATGCGATTAATTCCGAAGCACGAAAGAAATAATGCTGTCAATGAAACATATTAAAATGCGGTAGCCGGATGCGGATTAGCCGCATTTCTCGCCCGACACCCCGGGCGGGTTAAAGGTCTATTTCAATCAGCATAATAATAGGCAACGCCGTCCCTGCTATCACATGGCTGCTATCGTTTACCCCGCGGAGCGCCAGCGCATTGCTTTCGAGTTTTTAGTGATAGATTATGCGGACCAAAAGAGCGGACCGAAGTTTGTCTGCCAATAACCGCGAATGGGATGTTTGCGAGCCTGAGAGAGCCAAGAAATTGTCGCTACACTTTATCGAGCAGATGGCACCGCTACTGGACGCCGCCGACGAGGCGGAATGGTTCGGCGCGATTACGGGCCTCGCCGAAACGTGGGGCTTCGACAGGATACTGGTCGCGATGCTGCCCCGGCCCACCATGCGTCTCGAGGACGCTTACCTGCGCAGCACTTACGCGCCGGCATGGCGGCAGACCTATGACGAACAGGGCATGGTGCATATCGACCCGACGGTCGCGCACTGCCTGTCACGCTCCGCGCCGCTCATCTGGACGCCGGAGATTTTCGCCACCCCGCCACAGCAAGCCCTGTACGAGGAAGCCCGCTCGTACGGCTTGGGTGCGGGTGTGACGCTGCCGATTCACGGGCCGAATCAGGAAGCCGGCATGATGTGCTTCGTCAATGACGACAAGCCGTCGGACGGGTTCAGGCGCCATGTGAACGCCGCGTTGCCGAACCTCGTGCTGTTGCGCGACCTCGTGATCGACACCAGCAAACAGCATCTGGATTCGCATGCGCAGAGCTTGATGCCGAAGCTGACTCCGCGCGAGCGCGAATGCCTGAAATGGACCGCACGCGGCAAATCCACGTGGGAGATATCCCACATCCTGAGTTGTTCGGAAGCCGTGGTGAACTTCCACATGAAAAACATCAGGGCGAAATTCGGCGTGAATTCACGGCGCGCGGCCGCCGTGATCGCGGCCCAGCTTGGGCTTATTGACCCGGGTTGAGCAGCGCGGCCGCGTCGCGGCTGTACATCACGCGCTCGGCGCGACCCAGATCGGCATCCGACACGGTTTTCATGAAGTAAAGGCCAAGCAGGATCGACACCGGCGCCGGGATCTCCGCGCCCGACTCGAAGCGGCTGCCGCGCGACTGCGTGACGCCGAAGCGAGCCCAGAAACGACGCTGGCTCTCTTTTTTCTTCTTCCGGTAGGCAATGATCAGAACACGATCCACTGCCGAAGAGACCTCCGAGGGGCGCGCCTGGAGGTGGGTTTGCGGTTGCCAGTGATTGTCGAGGAGTTCCATTTTGGACCCTTGTAGGTTGGGGGCGGTTACGTGGATGAATTTTGCGATACCCGATAAGCATCCACACCTATCCAGGTAGGTAGGTGGCGCAAAGATTCAGAATGCATAAGTTTTCCTGCGTATCTGGCAGCCCCAACACGCACAGGAGAACGTCATGCAAACCACGATCCGTATTGGACTCCGGCAGGAATTCGACAACGAACTGATCAACGAGATGTACCGGCTGCGCGCCCGGGTCTTTCACGGCCGGCTCGGCTGGGAAATTCCGACCATCGCGGGAATGGAGATAGACGGCTATGACGCGCTCGGGCCGTACTACATGCTGATTCAGGGCGAAGACGAACGGTTGCGCGGCTGTTGGCGACTGATGCCGACCGAAGGTCCGAACATGCTCAAGGACACCTTCCCGCAACTGCTGCATGGCGCAGCCGCGCCGGTCGGCCGACATATCTGGGAACTGAGCCGCTGGGCGATCGAAACCGACGGGGAGGAACAGTCTTTTGGTTTCACGGATATGACAATCCGCGCAATTCAGGAAGTGATGCGTTTCGCACAGCGCATGGGCATTACGCATTACGTCACGGTGACCACCACGCCGATCGAGCGCATGCTGCGCCGTGCCGGGCTCGATATCAGCCGGCTCGGGCCGCCGCTGCAGATCGGCGTCGAGCGGGCCATTGCGCTCGACGTCGCGGTAAGCGCGAAAACGCTGACCTCGCTATTCGGGCCGGTCGCCGACGCGGCTTGAGCCGCGCCGGAGCCTGGCGTCACCGAAAATCTCGACACCTTCACCCGCGCGCGTCGGCTCAGGAACCGAACATCCGTTCCAGCGCGTTCTCGAGATGCGCGCGCATCGCGGCGCCCGCGGCCGCCGAGTCCTTGCGGCGGATCGCGTCGAGCACCGCCATGTGCTCGGCCTGCACCAGCCGCTGCCGCTCCACCGTTTTGACCAGCGACAGATTGCGCGACAGGTTCATGCTGAACAGGATCTGTTCCTCGATGAACGACATCACCGTGATGAAAAACGGATTCTTCGACGCCCGCGCGACCGCCTGGTGGAACAGGAAGTCGTCCTTCGCGCCGATGCCCTGCGCCTCGATGATGCGCTCGAGCTCGTCCCACGCATGCTGGATCGCGGCGATGTCCTGGGCGTCGGCCTTCAGCGCTGCCTGCGCGGCGGCGCCCGCTTCGGTCACGATGCGAAATTCATAGCAGCGGCGGATATCGGACAGCGTCTCGAGTGGCGCGAAGCGGCGCACATCGGGGTCGGGGCGCCGCGCGACGGTCGTGCCCGAGCCGTGCCGCGTCGAGATGATGCCGTCGGCACGCAGTCGCGCGAGCGCTTCGCGCACGGTCGGCCGGGACGTGGCGAAACGCTCCGCCAGCGCATGCTCGGTCGGCAACCGCTCGCCTTCCTTGTACTCGCCTTCGAGGATGCGGTTGAGAATGTCGCCGTAGATCTGGTCGGGTAAGCCCTTAGTTTTTCGATCGTTCATCAGCGGACTGGCCAGCTTGTCTGAATATGGCCTGATTGTAAGGCCAACCTTGTTTCAGCTTCAGCAAACTTATGCGGTTTGCAAGCATGCAAGGCCACTCGCGCGCGCCGCCGCGGCCGCCATTTTGTCCGCGCCAGGCCTGAATATTTGGCAAATGTTTGATTTACATCCTGGTCGGGTGCATCTTTTCCCGCAATCACCTAAGCTTCGTTGGTATAAAAGATCAACAGAACCCTGCCGCGGCTAGCAATGCGGCAGACGCTTTTTTGACGCGGAGCCGATATGTACAAACGCATCCTTGTAGCGGTCGACGGCAGCAATACCTCGCGCCGTGCGTTCGAAGCGGCGCTCGAACTCGCCAAATCGAATGGCGCTGTGCTGCGGCCGTTTTATGTCGTCGAAAACACGCCGATGTACTTCGAGGCGCCCGGCTACGACCCGTCGATCCTGCGCAACCGCCTGATCGAGGAAGGCCAGGAGCTGCGCGCCGAGTTTTCGAAAGTGATGGCCGAGCAAGGTGTGAAGGGCGACCCGGGAGTTTCCGAGGCTTCGTCGCTCGGCGATGTCGCCGAGATCGTGCTGCATGCCGCCGCCGAATTCAACGCCGACCTGCTCGTGATGGGCACGCACGGGCGGCGTGGCTTCCAGCGGCTGATTCTCGGCAGCGTCGCCGAACGGTGCGTGCGCCAGGCCACGTTGCCGGTTCTGCTGGTGCCGTCCGCCGCGGGCGCCGACAAGCAACCCGTCTGACACGGTCATCACGCGCAAGACGGTGAGCCATGACGTCGACATAAGCCGCGGCGGCTCACCTTTCCACCTTCGTCGAGGCACCACCGCCGCTCGGAAAGCGAAGCAGCGAACGCGTCACTTTGCCACCTGTTGAGGGTCATAACGGGTGGGACAATTTCACCACTACCAATATCAATCGCGCGCAGAACATGCTGAATCCCACCGCTGTGCCCCGTTCCTCGACCCGCTCCGCCGGCTCTGCCGCGAGCGGCAGCCGCGAGTCCATGGCGGGACGCGCCACCGCACGCACCGCCGCGCGCTGCTCCAGTTGTTCGATGCGTCAGATCTGCATGCCGCAGGGGCTGTCGGCGGAGGAACTGCCGAAGCTCGAAACGCTGATCTGTTCGGCGCGCTCGGTGCCGCGCGGCGAAGCGCTGTATCGCAGCGGCGACCGCTTCGACAGCATCTACGCGCTGCGTTCCGGCTCGATGAAGACCGTGATGGTCCACCGCGACGGCCGCGAGCAGGTCACCGGCCTGCGTCTTGCAGGCGAGCCGCTCGGGCTGGACGGCATCAGCGCGGACATCCATGCGTGCAGCGCCGTCGCGCTGGAAGACAGCACGGTGTGCATCGTTCCATACAGTGCGCTGAAGCAGCTATGCCGCGAAATCGGTTCGATCCAGGAGCGCATGCACAAGCTGCTGGGTGCGCAGATCGTCAGCGAGGCCGCGCAGATGATGGTGCTCGGCTCGCTGTCCGCCGACGAACGCGTCGCCGCCTTCCTGCTGGACGTGTCGCAGCGCAATGCGCAGCGCGGCTACTCGTGGTCGGAATTCAACCTGCGCATGACACGCGAAGACATGGGCAGCTACCTCGGCATGACGCTCGAAACGGTCAGCCGCACCCTGTCAAGATTTCAAAAGCGTGGCCTGATCGACACGCGGGGCAAGCATATTCACATCGTCGATCTGGAAGGCTTGCGGCAGGTCTGAGCGGTTGGCCCGGGCTGAACGGTCGCTCGGTTCGTCTTGGCACGCCGTCTGCAAGGGGGTAAAGTTTTCAGACCGCCCCCACGGCGACCGTGTTGCATGGAGACCCGGCCCCAATGAATCGCGACCCTGCCCCGCATCATCTGCTCGTGCAGCGCCTGCACGACGCGCGTCAAGTAACCGATGACCTGTTTGCAATCGTCAAACCCGACTACCTCTATGAACGGCCGATCCGCGAGCGTCATCGCGTGGTGTTCTATATCGGCCATCTCGAAGCGTTCGATCGCAATCTGTTCGACCAGCGTCTGTTCGATCTGCCGGCTTTCGCACCGGAACTCGACCAGCTGTTCGCGTTCGGCATCGATCCGGTAGACGGCGGCTTTCCCACCGATCAGCCCAGCGATTGGCCGTCGCTCGACGCCGTGCGCGAGTATGCGATGCGCGCGCGCCGGCAGATCGACGCCGCGCTCGCCGAACTCGGCAACCCGGCGCACGACGAAGCGGCGGTGCAGTTGCTGAACGTCGCGATCGAGCATCGGTTGATGCACGCGGAAACGCTCGCGTACATGCTCCATCAGTTGCCGCTCGCGCAGAAAAACACCGCGTTGCGCGAGCCGGTCGTGACATGCACGGAGCAGCGCGACGCGTTGTCGTCGATGGTCCGCGTGCCCGCCGGCACGACCGTGCTCGGCATGCCGCGCGAGGCCGGCCGTTTCGGCTGGGACAATGAATTCGGCGAAATGGGCGTGGAGGTGCCCGCGTTCGAGATCGATCGATACATGGTCACGAACGGTGCGTTCCTCGAGTTCCTCCAAGACGGCGGATATAGCGAGCCGAAGTGGTGGTCGCCGAAAGACTGGGCGTGGAAGGAAGCGGAGTGCATCGAGCATCCGGCCGGCTGGTCGCAACGCACATTGGAAAACGGCCGCACCGCATGGACGCTGCGCACGATGTTCGACGACGTGCCGTTGCCGCTCGACTGGCCCGTCTACGTGAGCCACGCCGAAGCGAGCGCCTACGCGCGCTGGGCCGGCAAAGCCCTGCCGACGGAGGCGCAATGGCAACGCGCGGCGCACGGCGCGCCGCACGCGGCATCGGGGAACTTCGATTTCCGCAGCTGGGACCCGCGACCCGTCGATGCGCATCCGGACAACGTCAGCGCGTTCGGTGCGGAAGGTCAGTTCGGCAACGGTTGGGAATGGACCTCGACGCTATTCGAAGCGCTGCCGGGGTTCGAAGCGTTTCCGTTCTATCCCGGCTATTCGGCCAACTTCTTCGATGGACAGCATTACGTGCTGAAGGGCGGTTCGGCGCGTACCGCGCTGTGCATGCTGCGGCCGGAATTTCGCAACTGGTTTCAGCCGCACTATCAGTATGTGTATGCGGGGTTTCGGTGTGTGCGGGGTTGATCAACAAAGCGTTAGCTGACCTGCGACACTCCGTGCTTGCGAAGCCGCATCGATCGTGGAAGCCGCATGAGATGCGCACTCCGAACGCGCGAAAACTTTATCGGAAGACGCTCACCGCCTCCGCAAGTCTCGTCGCCTGCTGCTTGAGGCTATCCGAAGCGGCACTGCTTTTCTCGACCAGCGTTGCGTTCCGCTGCGTGATGTTGTCGAGATCGCTCACGGCCTGATCGATCTGGGAGACGCCGCTGCTTTGTTCTTCCGTTGCAGCTCTGACCTCCGCGATCAGATCCGACACTCTCTTCACTTGCGTCACGATCTCGTCCATTGTCTTACCGGCGTCGGCGACCAGGCTGGACCCCGTCTCGACTTTCTCAACGCTGGTCGAGATGAGGTTCGTGATCTCTTTCGCCGCATTCGCGCTACGTTGTGCAAGCGCACGGACTTGCCCGGCAACGACCGCGAATCCTCGCCCCTGATCGCCCGCACGAGCAGCTTCAACGGCTGGATTCAAGGCCAGGATATTGGTCTGGAACGCTATGCCGTCGATGACGCCAATGATGTCCGCAATCCTTCGCGAACTAGCGGTGATTTCATTCATGGTGCTGATGACTTCCGCTACCGCTTTTCCGCCCTTTGCGGCTGCATCGCTAGCGGAACCCGAAAGCATGTTCACCTGCATCCCGATTTCGGCGTTGCTCTTCACCGTCGCTGTCATCTGCGCCATCGAAGCCGCCGTCTGCTGCACATTCGACGCCGCCTGCTCCATGCGCCCGCTGAGATCGTTGTTGCCTTGTGCGATCTCGTTGATCGCGCTCTGGACTGTTGTGACCTGTTCGCTTACGTCGTCGATGAGCCACCGGAACATGAGGCCGAGTTAGCATAGCAGGCATCCAAGGGCAAACGCAGAGAACCCCGCCACCAGCGAAATCTCCCTGACGCCGCAGAGCCAGGCCGCGCACAGAAGGAACGGCGCAGCCGCAAGCAACGCAGACCGGATGCGCCGGCGCACCGGCATGGTCTTGAGGATAGAGGTCCATCCCATCAGGCCCGTGCGAACAATCAGGCCCTTGTGAAAGCGCCGCTTGCTCGCCTTGTGCTCGCGAAACGCACGGTAAAGGGACTCGGCGGTCTTGGTTGCCTCTCGCGAGGGTTTGGTCCGCACTGACCTGTAGCCCGACGTTTGGCCGTTGCGCAAGACCGGAATGGCATTCGCGCGTACCCAGTAGTGGTCGCCATCCTTGCGCCGGTTCTTGATCAGCGCGCTCCACGGCTCTCCTCCTTTGAGCGTCGCCCACATGTCGGCAAACGCCTGCTGCGGCACGTCGGGATGACGGACAAGGTTATGAGGTTGATCTTGAATTTCATCGCGTGAGAAACCGCTAGCCTCGATGAACGCAGCGTTCGCACAGCTAATGTAGCTTGCACATCGGTTGTCGACATCAACGTCGCATTGCCCGGGGTTTCGAACTCGCGCTGCGTGATTGGATGGTTGTTGCGCATACCCTTTTTCCCCGAAAAGAACGATTCAGACTACTCTGGTGTGGATGTGTCGCGAAAGTAGCGTCAGGACGAGTAAGCCCTCGTTGCAATGAGGATGACTTTCCTCGCCAGTGAGTCGGGCTTTGCGGATCACTTGGACCATCCACGCTGTACCAACGTCAGCAGCAGGTTATTCGTTCCGTGCGCGGAATGCCTTTGTCAGTACTCGGCCTGTCCATCTCAGCCGGATTAAAGCTGCTGGCACTCTGTTTTGAACCAGGAGTCGACCAGGCGTTGTGCCGCTTGCAGATCGTCCGGGTAGTATGGATCGTCATACCACGTTGACGCAGCGTAGCCCGCTTTCCTGAGGGCAGTGAGCTCGCTATGGCGTTGCTCTATGGTAGGGTGCGCGTTTTCTCTGAGCGCCACCAGGTCGCGGCACTCCGTCGAGGCGAGGCGTGGCCCGGCATACGGCATGCCACAAGCAGCACAGCCTGCGAGAAGAATCACCAGACCTGGAAGTATTGACCGTCTTCCAGTAGCCATTCTCATCGTGCATCTCCTTTCCTGCGTCGCGCCAATAGAAAGCCCATCAATTCAGTGCTTCCTTGAAATAGCGGCGGTGCGGAGGGCCGTAAGTTTTCGGTTCCCGGCGACATCGGCATGAATGCCGTGGTGCGATGCCACCGATATTGTTTTCGATTCCAACTTCCACTCACACTGGATCGTTGTTCGGGTTTGCGCGACGTCAGGCGCCAGCGAGTTGTGCGGCAGCTGCTCAGTCCTCGATGCGCAGGCCGACCTTCAGCGTCACCTGCCAGTACGCGACCTTGCCGTTCTCGATCTGGCCACGTGTTTCCGTGACCTCGAACCAGTGCAGATTGCGCAGCGTTTCCGATGCTTTGGCGATCGCTGTGGTGATCGCGTCGTCGATCGATTTCTTCGACGAACCGGTCAGTTCCACCTTCTTGTAAACGTGTTCTGACATAAATGTCCTCATTGGTGTGCGCCGGCGAGCGGCAAAAAGCTGCTCCGATACGCAGATGGAAAATAAATACGCGACGGTCCGGTTGAACCTCGTACTTGAGACGGCCTGTTTCAATTCACCGCGAGAACTTTGGATCGCATAACGCGTTTGCCATTCGCTGCAGTGATTGCACCGGGCGCTGGCAGTTGCTGTTTCAAGACGTCACGCTTCAGCACCGCAAGACGAATGTTAGGGGGACGTCCCCACGAGAAGAAGGTCGAAAGAGGGCAACACGGCGTTGCATCGAAGAACATCAATCGACGTTGCCCCGGGGGGCTCTTGCCGAAGATGAGCGTCCAACCGGCAAAATGAATCGAAGTCGCGTGTGCCAGACCATGGGGTGCGGCCTGGTGGAGTACACACACGATGGCGTGAGAGATTCCGCTCTCAGACAGTCGGATCAAGAATCTGGGCCGCCTTTGATCTGCAACTCCTCGGGAGAATTCGTAACGACTTCACCGCCTGGACCCTAACCGTCAATACCGTCCGCGTTCCGCCGATCTGACGATCTCCATCTTTCTCACCAGATCGGCAAGCGATAGCGCTTCAAGCTTCTTCATCGCAGCGCCACGGTACATCTTGATGGTGATTTCGCTCAGGTTCATTTCAGCAGCGATCTGCTTGTTCAAAAACCCCTTCACAACGAACCAGATTACTTCACGCTCCCGCGCGGTCAGCGTGTTATAACGCGCCAGAAGCGCAACCCTTGTGAGAGATTTTTCCAATTGCTCAGCATGACGGCCGATCGCCGACGAAACAGCGTCGATAACACGTTGCTCTCGAACAGGTTTGGTCAGGAAATCAACGGCGCCGGCTTTCATGGCCTCCACTGACATTTCAATATCGCCATGGGCAGTCATGACGATAATTGGCATGTCGACCTGATGGTTTCGCGCACTCAACTGGAACGTCAAACCACTCTCACCCTGCAGGCGGACGTCCAGTAGCAGGCAGCTTGGAACCCCCGGTTTTTCAGCCGAAATGAAATCCCGGATCCGCTCAAAGGTTCGCACCGAATATCCGCACGAACGCAACAAGCTAGATAGTGCCGAGAGCATTGACGCATCGTCGTCGATTACATAGACGATTGCACCGTCTGTGCTAGCCACGGCCGGAAAAACGTTTTTCTCCATTCGCGTTCCTTTCCCCGTACTGGTGTACACAATGCATAGGTCCGTCAGTGGGAATAGTCGCTCTTTCGGAATGAGATGTAATTGTAAGCTAATGGTGCGGTCGGAGCGGGTATCACAAGCAGCGCCGGCAGTAGCTCACGACTTACTGGCTACTAACATTCTACCGACAAACAGCACTGCCCCTATATATACCTGCGTATGATTTTAAGCGGCCCACCCGTCGGGTATGATCGCATTCATCCGCTGGACGCGATGGCCACTCCGCGCAATCGGCGCGGACAGGGAGAAAGATAATTGCGCGCGTCACAGGTAATTTGGGTCGTTGACGACGATCCCTCGGTTCGATCGGGTCTATCAACCTTACTCAGATCGTTTGACTACGATGTCGTGACCTTCGAATCGGCCGCCGAGGTGTTGGCACATACCGGCGATACTCAGCCCGACTGCATCGTTTCAGATGTTCAAATGCCGGGATTGTCGGGCATTGAATTGTCTGTGCGCCTGATTGAAAACGGGTGGCGCATACCAACGATATTTATCACCGCATATCCGACGCCCGAACTGCATCGTCAAGCTTTCGCGACCGGAGCCTGTGCCCTTCTGATCAAGCCTTTGGGTGCCAACGACCTGGCAGCTGCCATCGAGACTGCGACGAGCAAGCGATCCGGTTAGCGTTGTGAATCAGATACTTCTATCGGAAACCTCGGGAAGCGCTACTTCCGTCGGCGCAATATCGACACCCTGCCTTCGGTAACTGTATTCGGCCGCGCCAGATCGGGGTGGCCCCTCATTCAAGAGCCGATTAGCGTCGCGTCCTTTGATGTTTCCGGATGCAACACGACGTTGCCTTCTTTCAGCCTTTTTTTCGTCGGGATGCCCCCCTAACATTCCTCTCGCGCTGCTGAAGCATGACTTCGTGCGATCGCCATGGTCAACGAAACCAGACCCGCTCAGAGCAGACGCTCAACAACGAGGATGAATATGAAAAGCAGTAAGGTGAATGAACAACCCACACGTCGAAAATTGTTGATCGGCGGTGCCGCGGCCGCAGGCGGCCTGGCGGCCGCCATGCTCCCGGGTACGGTTCAGGCAAGCCCAGCCGTCGCTTCACCGCAGGCATCGAAAGCGGACCACCGACACTTCTCGAGTTACATATCGTCGAAAGATGGCACTCAGTTGTACTACAAGGATTGGGGTGCAGGCCGCCCCGTGGTGTTCTGTCACGGCTGGCCGCTTAGCTCCGATAGTTGGGAATCGCAGATGATGCTAGTGGCGTCGCACGGCTTTCGCGCCGTGGCGCACGACCGCAGAGGCCACGGACGTTCGAGCCAACCGTGGAACGGCAATGAAATGGATACCTATGCCGACGACCTGGCGACGGTGTTCGAAACGCTCGGCCTCAAGGATGCCGTACTTGTTGGCTTTTCCACCGGCGGCGGCGAGGTTGCACGCTATCTGGGCCGTCACGGTACTCGACGCGTGTCAAAAGTCGTGCTCGTGTCGGCTGTTCCGCCGTTGATGCTGAAAACTCCCACAAACGTGGGGGGATTGCCGATCGAGGTATTTGACGGCCTGCGTGCTGCTCAATTGGGGAACCGCTCGCAGTTCTACAAAGACGTGCCATCCGGACCGTTCTATGGCTTCAACCGCCCCGGCGCCAAGCCGTCGCAGGGCTTGATCGATTCGTGGTGGGCGCAGGGCATGCAGGGCGGCCACAAAAACACGTACGATTCGATCAAGGCATTCTCCGAAACCGACTTTACCGAAGATCTGAAAAAGATCGACGTCCCGACGCTGATCATTCATGGAGAAGACGATCAGATCGTGCCTATCGACGCAGCCGGCCGCGCATCGGCAAAGCTGATAAAGAACTCGAAGCTGATTGTCTACCCGGGCGCGCCGCATGGCTTGACTGACACGCACAAAGAGAAATTCAACGCGGATCTGCTCGCATTCATCCAAAGCTAAGCGCGGCTAGAACTTCACTGATCACAAGGGCAAGGACTCTCGTCCTTGCCCTCTTTTGCATGCGGGTCGCCCACTCGCGTGCGTCTAATAACTCGTCCTGCAAGGACATGCGACGCTCCCCGTACAACGCGCGCATACGCTTCAAATGTCGCGCTAAATGTCTCCATCAGTTGAAATCCGCAGCAACCGCCTGAAGCAGAACATTAATTCCCAATAGCCGCGCTATTTTATGAATATACGGAACAAATATTTGGACGAAGTTTCATAAATAATAGGAAAACACATCACTTAGAATTCCTCGGGCGAAACCGCCTGCCTCCGGCGGAATTACATCACCACACACTCTGATGTTCGACCAAGGAAGACCATATGAGTTACCAGACGGGGCTAAGCGGCTTGCATGCCGTCTCAAACGATCTTGATGTCATCGGCAATAATATTGCAAATGCCCACACAGTGGGATTCAAACAAGGCACGGCGGTTTTTTCCGACATGTACGCTAACGCGATGCTCGGCGCGACGAATAATCAGATCGGCATCGGTGTTGCAACGTCGACGATCGTCCGGGACTTCTCGGAAGGAACACCTACCCAAACAGGTAATCCGCTCGATCTCGACATTAGAGGAAATGGTTTCTTTCTGCTTTCTCAGAACGGTACTCTGGTCTACTCGAGAAACGGTCAATTTCAGCAAGACAGTGACGGAAATATTATTAACAGCAGCAATGGCCTTCCGTTAATGGGATACGCAGTTGGTCCGAATAGTGTCGTCGACACTTCACGACTGATTCAATTAACGACTGCGACCGTGGCAAATCTGCCCCCGAAGCCGACCAGCGCGATCGCGTGGTCTTTCAATCTCAACGCGGGAGATGAAACCCCGAAAGTCACGCCGTTCGACCCTACCAACAACCAGAGCTACAACTTCGCAACGACGGCTACTACGTACGATTCAGAAGGTAACGAGCATCAGATCAGCATTTATCTTGTGAAAGATCCGGCCACCCCCAATCAATGGAGTGCCTATATAGCGCCCCAAGGTTCGGATGTCACCGTTGACAATGGAACCGGGACGCCTTCCCCGTACACGCAAATCGGAACACTGACTTTCGATTCCTCCGGGAGACTCACCAGTTCGAGTTTCCTTTCGTTCGAGATGAACACGACTAATGGCAGCGCCAGCCCGCAAACGATTGCCATCGATCTCGGCAACACCACGCAGTACGCCGCGACGACAGACAGCGTGACCCGGTATCACCCCGACGGATACGCCGCGGCCGCTTACAACGGCACACTTTCCGTCGCTGACGACGGCACCATCACTGCCGGTTACACGAACGGGGAGACACTCGTCATTGGGCAAGTGGCGACGGCGACTTTCGCCAATCCGAATGGGCTTCAAAGTCAAAGCGGCAACCTGTTCTACGCAACTCTGGCGTCAGGGGCTGCGCAAATCGGCACGCCGGGCACTTTCAACCACGGTGTGCTACAAGGATTTATGCAGGAAAGTTCGAACGTTGATCTGACTGACCAGCTCGTAGCGCTCATTACGGCGCAACGGAACTATCAGGCCAACGCTCAAACGATAAAGACCCAGCAAACCGTCGACCAATCGCTCATCAATTTGTAGCCAGGACAGGACCAGGCAGGCGGCGTCCTGCCTTTGCGCTCACCTGAACCCTCCAGTACTTCGTGTGGCGCTAGCTGCGCTGCTAGCTCTCACCACAGTCCCCAAACCGATATGGACAGCACCTCGGTTGTATCAGCTCCCTCCGTCTTCAGGCCGTTTTGTGTGACGGGGGAAGCTGGAAATTCGCTGACGGAGATTCCGATTGTCAAGGCCACCCGACTCAAGCCCTCCACGCTGGCCGCTACGCCAGCGGGATGGTCCGGCTTCCAGGAGTGTTGCGTCTGTCCTGACGACTGGAACGTTGACTTTGTAGCCGCTTATTTTTCCCCATTTCAAATTGAAAATGAGCAGATCATCTCAACGGTGACTTTTAACGTCACGATGCAAAGTGACGCTGCATACCCGGTACGGGCAACTGGGTATGTCTTTGATGAACTGGACCATCCCGTGGGCAGTCTGGACCTGAGACATTTCGGGCAACGAATGCCCCGTGCGCTGCAATTCGACGTTTCTGCACACCAGTTACCGATGTCGAGTCGCTTTCTGATCGCCTTCCAGATTGGTGGAGGGGGAAGCACGAAGATCCCGCGCCCCCCGCTCATCACGAGCGTCACAATCGACGTTGTAGCCCGCGTTCTGACGACCGTCGAGAGTTAATGTCCTGACGCTGGCATATCAGGGGCCAGCGGTGAAGAAATAAGGCGATATCGTGCGCATGCGCCGAACATCATCCAGACACGGCGGTATGGCGTGATGACAGCAAAGCGACGAATAACAGGCCCTTCAGTGCGCATTCGACCAACGACAACCAGAACGCGACACGAAACCCCGCGTACTCGGCGGGCAGCGCCGGCGCGATGGCGATAACGCTCAACACACACAGGAAGGCAAGTGTGCCGCGCGCCGCCGCGCTGCCCCTGAGCACATAAAATGCGAGAAGAAGCCAGATTACGGTGGCAAGCGCAAGCGCGAGCCGCTGCATGTCGTCTGGCGCGACCCAGAATTCCATGGGAAATTCGACGAGCGCCCACAATGCAGTGATTTTGACGAGGCGTCTCGTCCATGAGGTGCGCCGCGGGACGGCGAAGCCAGCGACGTCTGTGTCATCGCCCAGCACCGGCGCATCTGGGGCTACCGAAACGCCGGCCTCTTCTTGTCCCATGGTCATGTTCCTGTAGTGTTGCCTGCACGCGACCCGAAGACGGTCAGCCCGATTCCCGGCAGCGCTTGCCGCATTCGCTTACAAGCGCTTCTCCAATTCGTCTTTAAGGATCATCGCGTCTGCGTTCACGGCCTGAGGGCGCCTACGTTGGGGCCGGTAAACGTACTCGTCGAACTGGATCTGGCGACCGCTGACTGCACATACTCCTGAGTGACGAGCACGAATCAGGTGCCATTCCTGGTTTCCGTAGACACATCGCAACGGGTCCAGCCACGCGAGCGTGACGCTCGTTGTCGTGGCACGCTCCAAAAAGCGGATTGTCAGTCCGTCTGCCCGCTTTCCTGCCGAACGTTCCGACCATCGCGTCCACTCCGATGCAACGTTGCTTCCCGAGCTCTTCTCACCCGACAGTTGCCCAAGGATGCCAATAGTCATCAGCCACGGATCGAGAATATTCGACTGCGCCTCCATATTCGGGCTCCTCTTGCATCGTTGCGTGTTCTTCAAGCTAAGTCGGATTCGCATGCCAACGTGAGCGTCCGGAAAAGCGCTCCACGTCAGGTGAAATCCTAGGCGCCATGTGCGAGCGGCAGTAGCCCTGAGCACGGGCTCACCGTGTTGTCATCGCATCAACAATCAAGGACAACAGGCTGGAGGAACGACTTCAGTTGGACATTGCAGATCGAGCGCGCGGATCTGCTCGGTCATGTAATCGATAAAGACCCGAATGCGCGACGGCAAATGCTTGCGGCTCAGATAGCACGCGTAATGACCGCGGTCGTCGGGCGCGTACTGTGCAAGGCACGCGTACAGACGCTTCCCGCGCAGCAGTTCGCTCACCTGGTAGGCTGCGAGCTGGGCAATGCCGTGGCCCGCAAGCACTGCCTGCAGCATCAGATCCGCATCGTTGAGAACGTGCACGGCCTTCGGGACCACTTTACGGCTCACGCCGCCGACCTTGAATTCCCATCCGGCGATACGGCCCGAAGCAAGACGGAGATTGATGCAGCGATGCATCTCGAGGTCCTCGACGGAGCGCGGCAAACCGTGGGCGCGCGCGTATTCCGGCGACGCACACACGATCATCTGCATCGGGATCAGCTGTTTGGCGACGACCTGGCTGTCGTCAAGCTTGCCGTCACGAAACGCGACGTCGATACGCTCCGTTGTGAATTCGACGGGGCCGTCCTTGAGCATGAAGTCGAGCGCAATATCGGGGTACGCCGTACAGAAGCCGCTGAGCAGCGGCGCGACGATCGTGCGGCCGAAGCCCGTCGTCGAGCAGACGCGCAACTGGCCGCGCGGCGGACCCTGGCGAAGTTCGCGCATGTCCGCGAGAGCCTGGACGATGCGCTCGACAGCGGGGTTGCAGTTCTGATAGAAAAGTTCGCCTTCGCGTGTCAATGCCGTGCTGCGCGTGGTCCTCAGCAGGAGCCGCGCATCGATTTGCGCTTCGAGTTTCTGGACGTTGCGGCTTACAGCCGAGCGGCCGATGCCGAGCCGACTGGCAGCCTTCGCGAAGCTGCCTTCGCTCACTACCGCGAGGAAGGAGATCACGCCCGCATAGCTGGTGGCGAAACTGGATGCGAGCGAGTCGTCGCTCGAAGCCGGGGGAGACCTCGTCAAGCCAGTCGGGACGAGAATGTGCTGTTTGCCGTTCATTTCACGAGCCGTTAATCACTTCGGGTCAACTCATATCAGCGACATACCGCCATCGACGTTCAGATTGATGCCGCTGATGAAACTGCTTTCGTCGCTGACAAGGAAGAGCGCCGCGCGCGCCAATTCTTCGGGACGGCCGAGGCGACCCAGTGGAATGCGGCCTGCAACGGCCGCCTCGAATGCGGGCCGTTCGGCGCTCCCGATGCCGAGTTTCCCGAGAATTGGCGTATCGACCGGTCCCGGACTGATGACATTCACGCGAATGCCACGTGCCTGGAATTCGAGCGCCCAACTCCGCGCAAATGCCTCGATCGCGGCCTTGGTGCCGGCATAGACGGCGTGCCCCTCGAACACCTTCGAACTCGCAATCGAACTGGTCAGCAGAATGGCGCCGTGCTCGCGCATCAACGGTGCGATTTTCTGGACGCCAAAAAAGACGGCTCTGGTGTTAGTCGTGAAGTGAAGGTCGTACGATTCGTGGCTCACATCGCTCGAGGGCGCAATAGTATTGATTCCCGCATTGGCGAAGTAGATATCGAGTCCGCCGAAACGGCGGGAAACCAGCGAGGCCACCTCATCGTGCGTTTGCGGGTTCGCGAGATCGCCCGTCAACCCGATCGCCCTATCTCCAAGTTCGGATACGGCCGCATTGACCGCATCTGCCCGGCGGCCTACCACGATCACATTCGCACCCTCCTCGACCAACAGCCTGGCTGTCGCCAACCCAATTCCGCTATTCGCGCCTGTGACGACGGCGACCTTATTTGCGAGCCGATTCATTTTCTTTCCTCGTCCTATTTCGCCGATCTGGCGTACAGCCGGAATGTAGCAACGGCTGCGAAGGCGCTAAAGTCACACGATGATCATTTCACTTGTTCCGTTCTGTCATCATGTCTGTCGAAAATTTCAATGGTCTTGCCGCATTCGTCCGCGCCGTCGAGACTGGCTCATTCACGAGTGCAGCGCAAACGTTAGGCACCACCCCTTCCGCAGTGTCCAAAAGCATCGCGAGGCTCGAAAAGCGCCTGGGCGTCAGGTTGTTTCAACGGTCGACGCGCGCCTTCCTCCTGAGCGCGGAAGGGCAGGCGTACTACGAGCGAGTCGCTCCGCTCGTGCGCGGCCTGGAGAGTGCAGACGAAGTTCTGCGCTCTCCCGCGACCGCCACGGGAAGATTGCGCGTGAGCCTGCCAGGCGAGTTAGGGCGCCTTTTGCTGGACCCGCTCACCCGGCAACTCATGACGAAACATCCGGAACTCGCGCTCGATGTGAGCGTCAGCGATCGCCATGTCGATCTGATCCGCGATGGCTTCGATATCGCGATCAGAGCAGGATGGCTGGGAGATAGCGGTCTGCATGCGCACACCATTGCAGAGTTGCCGCTGGTGCTGGTGGCTGCGCCGGCTTATCTGCGTGAACACGGAACACCGCGGAGGATCGCGGATCTCATCGCGCATCGACACGTGCGCTATCGCCTCAACGGGCGCGCGTATCCCGTGATCTTCGCAGATGGAACGACTGTCGCTGTCGACGGCGTGTTCGACGCGGACAGCGGCGACGCAATGCGGGTGGCAGCGTTGAATGGACTGGGTATTGCGCAGATTCTGGCGATCGCCGTGCGAGATGACCTCGCTGCCGGACGGTTACGCACCGTGCTGCAGGACGAGGCGCTGGCGGCCGTGCCCGTGCATGCGCTTCATGCCTTTGGACGGGACATTCCAATGCGCGCAAGGGTATTCATGGATTTCGTCACGGCACAACTGGTTGGATGGAAGGCCACGCCTGCCGCGTCCGTCCGTGTAGCTGCACCACGTTCGCACCCGAAGGTGAGATCGAAAAGGACCTGATCGCGCTGTCACTGCCGTACGTGCGAATGATGCCGGGGAAAGGATTCACGCATGATGCTGCTACTTGCGCCCCCGTTGATAATGATCCGCATTACCAATGACGCCGCCATAAGGAACGTGTATTCTTCCGAAGTGCCTGTATCCGCAGAATTTGACCTATCTCGTTGCGACTCCGATGGATCAGAAAAGAAATGTTCTATGGGACGACGGCGAGCGCATTTTCTCGCGAGAACAGTTCCCGGTGGTCGCCGGCCAGAGTGTGCTGCTCGCACGGCTTGCCGCTGACCAGCCGATGCCCGCCAGTCTCGATCGTCTTGCCCACGAGTTCGGGCTGAAGGACGAGCTTGACAGTGCGTGGGCGGTACGGCCGCTGAGGCTGGTGCGCGAAGGCGGCCAGACCGTGCTGGCGCTCGAGGACCCCGGCGGCGAGCCGCTCGCGCGTCTGCTCGGCACGCCCATGGAGATTGGCTATTTCCTGGAACTCGCCATTGGCATTGCCGCCGCCCTCGGCAAGCTTCACCAGCGCGGCCTGATCCATAAGGATCTGAAGCCCGCGCATATCCTCGTGCATTGCGCCGACGAACAGGCGCGGCTGACCGGCTTCGGCCTGGCCTCGCGACTGCCGCGCGAGCGGCAGGCGCCGGAGCCTCCCGAAACCATCGCGGGAACGCTCGCCTACATGGCACCCGAGCAGACCGGACGGATGAATCGCTCGATCGATTCGCGCAGCGATCTGTATGCGCTCGGCGTCACGTTCTATCAGATGCTCACGGGTGTCTTGCCGTTTGCCGCCACGGACGCGATGGAATGGGTGCACTGCCATATCGCCAGAACGCCATTGGCACCCAATGCGCGGGTGGAAGCCATCCCCGCCGTCATCTCCCGCATCGTCATGAAGCTGCTCGCCAAGACCGCCGAGGAGCGCTACCAGACCGCTGCCGGTGTCGAGCATGATCTGCGGCGCTGCCTCGCCGACTGGGAGCGTCAGCGCCGCATCGACGACTTTCCGCTGGACGAGCACGGCACCCCCGACCGGCTGATGATCCCCGAGAAGCTTTACGGACGTGAGCGGGAAGTCGAGACCCTGGTCAGCACCTTCACCCGTATTGTCGAGACCGGCACACCCGAACTCGTGCTGGTTTCCGGGTATTCGGGCATCGGCAAATCGTCGGTGGTCAATGAACTGCACAAGATCCTCGTGCCGCCACGGGGATTGTTTGCATCCGGCAAGTTCGACCAGTACAAGCGCGATATTCCGTATGCAACGCTGATCCAGGCATTTCAAAGCCTGGTGCGCATGCTTCTGGGCAAGTCCGAAACGGAGCTGGCGGGCTGGCGTGCCGCATTGCTGGACGCGCTCTCGCCCAATGCGGCGCTGGTGAGCGAACTGATCCCCGAACTGAAGCTGATCATCGGCGAGCCGCCCGCGGTCCCGGAGCTCGAACCACAACAGGCGAAACAGCGCTTCCTGCAGGTGTTCCGGCGTTTCATCGGCGTATTCGCTCAGGCCGACCATCCGCTCGCACTGTTCCTCGACGACCTGCAGTGGCTCGACGCAGCGACCCTGGACCTGCTCGTGGACCTGCTGATCCAGCCGGAACTGCGCTACCTGATGGTCATCGGCGCCTATCGCGACAACGAGGTGGATGCCGCTCATCCGCTGACAGCCCGGCTTGCAGCGATCCGCAGCGCGGGCGCGAAGATCGGGGAAATCCGGCTCGCGCCGCTGACCGGTGCGCACATCGGGAATCTGATCGCGGACGCGCTGCACTGTGCGCCTGAAAAACTTGCGCCACTGGCGCGCCTCGTGACCGACCGGACCGGTGGTAATCCGTTCTTCGTGATCCAGTTCCTGCACGCGCTGGCCGAAGGCGGTCTGCTGGCATTCGATCACGATGCGCGGCAGTGGCGCTGGGATACCGAACGCATCCACGCCAGCGGTTACACCGACAACGTCGTGGACCTGATGGCCGGCAAGCTGACGCGCCTGCCGCCCGCGACGCAACGCGCGCTGCAGCAGCTTGCCTGTCTCGGGAACACCGCGGACATCGCGACCCTGTCGGCCGTGCTCGGCATGCCGGAGGCGGGGATTCACGCCGTGGTCTGGGAGGCGGTTCGCCAGGAACTCGTCGTGCGGCTCGAAGGCGCCTACGCGTTCGTTCACGACCGGGTTCATCAGGCCGCCTATTCCCTGATTCCTGAATCATCGCGCGCCGACGCGCATCTGCGGATCGGCCGCCTGCTCATCGCGCAGGCCCCGGCGGAAAAACGCGAGGAAGCGATCTTCGAAATCGTCGGGCAGCTCAATCGCGGCGCCGTGCTGATCACCGAACGGGATGAACGCGAGCAACTGGCCGAACTCAATCTGCGCGCTGGCCAGCGCGCCAGGGCGTCGGCAGCCTATGCCTCGGCGCTCGCCTATTTCAGCGCCGGCGCCGATCTGTTGAATGACAATGGCCGGGAACGCCGGCATGAGTTGACCTTTGCACTGGAGCTGAACCGGGCCGAATGCGAGCTCCTGACGGGACAACTGCTGGCTGCCGAAACGCGACTGGCGGAGTTATCGAGGCGTGCTACGACCACCGTCGAGCGCGCCCGGGTCGCGTGCTTGCAGATGGATGTCTTCCTGATGCTCGGCAAGCGCGAGATCGGGGTCGCTGTGTGCCTCGCCTTCCTTCGGCATGTGGGCATCGACTGGTCACCGCATCCGGACGACGCGGCCGTGCGCAGCGAATACGAGCGCATCTGGCCGCTACTTGGGGAGCGGGCCATCGAGGAGCTCATCGATCTGCCGCCGATGCAGGACGCGGTCGCCCTCGCAACCATCGATGCAGTGATCTCGCTAGTCCCGCCTGCCCTCCACAGCGACGGGAACCTCGCTTGCCTGACGATCTGCAAGGCAATCACGCTGAGCCTCGAGCACGGCAATAGCGACGCCTCGTCCGTGGCCTACGCTAATTTTCCGAGGTTCGCCGGACGCGTTTTCGGCGACTATCAGGCCGGTTTCCAGTTCGGCGAGCTCGGCTGCCAACTGGTCGAACGGCGTGGCCTCGAACGCTACAAAGCGCGCACGTATCTGTCCTACTACATGTATGCTGCGCGCCTGGTTCAACCCATGCGCAATTGCGCAGAGCAGATGCACCGCGTTTTCGACATGGCCAATCGGACCGGCGATATTCCGTGGGGGGCGTTCTCACGCAATCACGTCGTCTCGACCCTGCTTGTAACCGGCGCACCACTATCCGAGGCGCACCGGGAGACAGAATCCGGCATCGCATACTGCGAGAGAGTGCAGTTTCCGATGGTCACAGCCTTTAGTGGGCTGCAGCTCGCACTGATCCGGACGCTCCGCGGCCTGACACCGGGGTTCGGCAGCTTCGATTGCGCCGAGTTCGACGAGCTTCACACAGAACGTCACCTGTCTCAAACCTCCGTGTCGTACGTGTGCATGTATTGGATTCGGAAGCTACAGGCACGCTATCTTGCCGGCGACTATGAGGCGGCCACGCACGCGGCTGCACAGGCGAATGAGCTAGGCTGGGTCATGTACTCGTTCACCGAGGAGGCTGAATATTGCTTCTATGCCGCGCTGGCGTGGGCTGGCCGGATCGACGCCATCCCGGCTGGCGAGCGTACGCAGCACCTTGACACGCTGCGCGCCCATCAAAAGCAACTGAGTATCTGGGCAGATCTTTGCGCGGAGAACTTCGCAAGCCATACCGCGCTGGTCGGCGCCGAGATCGCCCGCATCGAAGACCGCGTGATCGACGCCGAAATGCTCTACGAACAAGCCATCCGATTGGCGCAGGATAGCGATTTCGCGCACGTCGAGGCACTGGCCAACGAACTTGCGTCCCGCTTTTATGCCGCACGCGATCTTCGCAAGTTTGCGCGCGTTTGCATGCAGGACGCCCACAATGGCTATCTGCGTTGGGGCGCCATCGGCAAGGCGCGGCAACTCGAGGAACAGTATCCGTACTTGAGAACCGACGAGGCGGCGGCGACCGGACCGACGAATACGATCGCGGCACCCATCGAGCACCTCGATCTGGCGACCGTGATCAAGGTGTCGCAGGCGGCTTCCGGCGAGATCCATCTGGAAAAGCTGCTCGGCATGGTCATGCGCACGTCGATCGAGCAGGCGGGCGCCGAACGGGGCTTGCTGATCCTGTCGAATGCGGGCGGCCATCGGATCGCTGCGGAAGCCACCACCGCCGGCGACGCGGTCCACGTGCAGCTCTCCGACGCCCCGCTCACCGCAGCGATGTTGCCGGAGTCGATCCTCAACCAGGTCTTGCGTACGCGCGAGACTATCTTTCTGGACGATGCCGCAACGGATCCCATGGCTGCCGCGGATCCCTACGTCCGTCTGCATCGCGCCCGGTCCATTCTGTGCCTGCCCTTGATGAACGCAGCCAAGCTCATGGGTGCGCTCTACCTCGAGAACAACCTCACTGCCCGCGTGTTCAGCCCGGCCCGGATCGCCGTGCTGAAGCTCGTGGCCTCGCAGGCTGCGATTTCGCTCGAAAATGCCCGTTTGTACCGCGATGTCGCGGAAAGCGAAGCAAAGATCCGGCGTCTCGTCGATGCCAACATCATTGGGATCAATGTCTGGCATGCCGACGGGAATATCCTCGAAGCCAATGATGTATTTCTGCGCATGGTGGGCTATGACCGCGACGATCTGGTCTCTGGCCGCGTCCGCTGGCTGGATCTGACGCCACCGGAAAAGCATGACGACGCGATCCGCGCGCGCATCGAGTTAACGGAAACTGGCCGCACCAAGCCGTTCGAAATGGAATACATCAGGAAGGACGGCAGTCGCGTTCCCATTATTGTGGGCCTCGCTGCGTTCGACGCAAGCGGCCGGGAAGGCCTGGCGTTCGTACTCGATCTGACCGAGCAGAAGCAGGCGGAACAAAAAATCCGCGAGAGCGAGCAGCGCTACCGCGAAGTACAGACCGATCTGGCGCACGCGAACCGCGTGGCGACTATGGGGCAGCTCGCGGCCTCGATTGCTCACGAAGTCTATCAACCCATCGCCGCGACGGTGGCCCATGCAGAAGCCGGATTGCGATGGCTGAACCGCGAGCCCGCCAACCTCACCGAGGTCGGCCTGGCGCTCGACGGCATCCTCAGGGATGGCAACCGCGCCGGCGAGGTGCTCGGGCGACTGCGGCAACTGATCAGAAAGGCGCCACGGAAAAAGGAGCCGGTGAACATCAACGAGGCGATCCGCGAGATCGTCGAACTCGTGCGGGGCGAAGCAAGGAAATGCGGCGCCCTGCTCGTGATGCAGCTTGCAGAGTGTTTGCCCTTCGTCGAAGGCGACCGTGTGGAACTGCAGCAGGTCATGCTCAACCTGATCATCAATGCGCTGGAGGCAATGAGCGGCATCGATGGGGTGCGACAGGTGCATATCAGTACCGGTGAAGTCGACGGCGCGTGCGTGCTCGTGACGGTGCGCGACTCGGGTCCGGGCTTTGGTCCGGACGGCGCCGAACGCGCATTCACCGCGTTCTACACCACGAAGTCCACGGGCCTTGGCATGGGGCTTTCGATCTGTCGTTCGATCATCGATGCGCACCGCGGCCGACTGTGGGTCAGTGAGTGCTCTCCATGCGGCGCGCTCGTTCAGTTCAAGCTACCCCGGCATCGCGCGGTTTTGTCGTGATCGTCCGTGGCGACATAAAGCCGAATAGCGAATAACGACGACTGCAGTCATAGATTCCATCTTTTCGACGCTGGTAGAGATCGGGGTCGTGCTTACCTTCGTTGCATTTTCACGACGCAGCTCCAGCGCGCGAACCTCACTGCTCAAATTATCATGCTCGAGAACGGGCACGTAATAGCCGATCGATTCAACTAAACCGTTCGGTTTCTGTATTACGTTCTTTTTTGCAGGATGTTCCGCCAGGTATTGCGTCGCATGATGCCTGCAATGCCGGGCAACGTAATTGCGCTGAATCCAGGCCTGTTCGCACGGTGGTTCCCCTATTCCCCAATCAACCCATTCCTGGAGACTTCACAATGGGCAAGCTCACGACTGCATTTGGCGCACCGGTGCCGGATAACCAGAACACGCAAACCGCAGGACCCAGAGGTCCTGCCCTGCTTCAGGATGTCTGGCTCCTTGAGAAACTCGCGCATTTTGACCGGGAAGTGATTCCTGAGCGTCGCATGCACGCAAAGGGATCCGGGGCATTCGGTACATTCACCGTGACGCATGACGTCACCCAATACACGCGGGCAAAAATCTTCTCGTCCGTCGGCAAGAAAACTGAAATGTTCGCGCGATTCTCGACCGTTGCGGGTGAGCGCGGCGCGGCCGATGCCGAACGCGACATTCGTGGATTCGCCCTGAAGTTCTACACGGAAGAAGGAAACTGGGACCTCGTCGGCAATAACACACCGGTCTTTTTTCTCCGTGATCCGCTCAAATTCCCGGACCTCAACCACGCCGTCAAGCGTGATCCGCGAACCGGCCTGCGCAATGCCGACAGCAACTGGGACTTTTGGACCCAGCTTCCCGAAGCGCTGCATCAAGTCACGATTGTCATGAGCGATCGTGGTATTCCGCGCAGCTTCCGGCATATGCATGGATTTGGCAGCCATACATTCAGCCTCCTCAACGCGAATAACGAGCGGTTCTGGGTCAAGTTTCATATGTCGACGCAGCAAGGCATTCAGAACATAACCGACGAGGAGGCGAACGCACTGGTTGGGGCCGACCGCGAGACGCATCATCGTGATCTTTACGAGGCCATCGAACGAGGAGAATTTCCGCGCTGGAAACTGTATTTCCAGATCATGCCGGAAAAGGAGGCCGCCACCTATAAGGTCAATCCGTTCGATCTCACGAAGGTTTGGTCGAAAAAGGACTACCCGCTAACTGAAGTTGGCGAGTTCGAACTCAACAGAAATGCGGAAAACTGGTTCGCGGATGTCGAACAGGCGGCGTTCAATCCCGCAAACGTTGTGCCGGGCATCAGCTTCTCCCCTGACAAGATGTTGCAGGGGCGATTATTCTCTTACGGCGATGCGCAGCGATACCGACTAACGGTGAACCATCATCAGATCCCAGTGAATTCTCCGCGCGGTACCAGCCACTACAACAGTTATCATCGAGACGGCTTGCTTCGTGTCGACGGCAATCGAGGTGGCACGCCTTCCTACAATCCGAATACGCGCGGAGCCTGGCTCGATCAGCCCGACTATAGCGAACCGCCGCTCTCCATTGAGGGAGCAGCCGCCCACTGGAACCATAGAGTTGACGAGGACTACTATTCCCAGCCCGGCGATCTGTTCCGTTTAATGTCGCCAGCACAACAGAAAGCCCTGTTCGAGAACACCGCACGCGCAATGCGCGGCGTTTCACGCCCGGTCCGGGAGTTGCACATAGCTCACTGTACGAAGGCAGACCCGCTGTATGGCACGGGTGTTCGAAATGCGCTCGAAGCGCTGGATGCATCGGGAGAGAGCGCAACTCGATCGGAGCTGCAAACGCACAAGTAATGCGTACTTTTCCGGGAGCGTCAAGATGACTTAGCGGGCGCCGGCTCGCATCCTGGCGATCACGTAGGCCGACGTCACTTGCAACGCCGGATGCGAACGAACCGATCGCATGGACATCACGGAGCCGCTATCGTTGGAGGCATAAGGCATACACGTGCCGGATAGCGGCTCGCGTCGCTGGCAGGCCAAAGGCTAGCGTCAGGCTTCGTCGCCCTTCGCCTCGCCGAATAGGTTATTAGCCACGAAGTCCACGAATGCCCGTATTTTCGTCGCCATATGCCGACTGGATGGCCACACTGCCACGCACTGGTAACTGCCAGAAACATGGTCTCCCAGCACGCGCCGCATTGAGCCATCCTTCAATTGCCGCTCGATCGCGAATTCCGGCAGGCATGCGATGCCGGACCCGCACTCCACCAGATTGACCAGTGCGCCAAGCATCGAAACCGCCATAGAGACAGGCGGTTCGCCGGCGTCCGATTCGCTGAGCCCGAGTGGCCATCGGATCAGCTTTCCGGCATCTTTCAGATGAATGCAGACGTGATGCGCAAGGTCTTGCGGTGTCGCAGGTATTCCGCAGCGCTCGAAATAGGATGCGGCACCCGCAATACAAACCTTGGAGTACCCAAGGTGCTTCGACATCAGTCGGGAGTCTGTATCGAGGCCGGGACAGATTGCAACATCGAATCCGCTTTCTATCAAACCGGCAGCGCCAGTTCCCCACTCGATATCGAGTTCTATTTCTGGAAAGGCAACGATGAACTTGCGGAGTACCGGGGCGAGATAGGCACTGGGAATCTGCGCAATCACGCGTAGCCTGCCGCTCGGAGCCTTTCCTCTCCTGGTAAAGCGCTCCTCGATCATCTCCAGTTCTTCGATGATCCGTCGACAGCTTTCCAGGAGCACTTCGCCCTCGTGGGTAAGCATTACGTTTCTGGTGCTGCGATGAAACAGGCGGATGCCCATCCGGTCTTCGAGACGGGCAATCGATTTTGCAATCGCTGACGCGGAGAGGCCGAGCCGCTGAGCAGTTCGCGTGAAGTTGCGGGTCTCCGCCGCGTGTACAAATATGCTGAGGGTACCTAATGTGTCCACCCTACGGTTCCCCGGTTAAGTAGGATCGCGCGCCCAAATACTCATAATTCAGGATTTACGCCCGCGGTGTCCCGAGTACCGCGAACGAACTGCAAGTCGTAGTTTCAGGTATGCACGAACTCGGTTTCTGAAAACCAGAGTTCGTGGTTCGGCGCGGAAAGTGTGCCTGTGTTTCTCGCAAATCGCATGACTCGAATGACTGGTTGAAATCGCCGGGATTCGCGTCGAAAAGATAACTTTACGAATTCAGCGGCGAAATCGGAAGGTACAAGAAATGACAATCTGATTAGGTCATGAATACCTATTGCGAACGCCGTACCGCGGTGCTGCACTTCGTGGCCTTATAGGCTATGCGTGGTTCGAGCGGGGGCAATTGGACAATACGGCGGCGCTAGACTGCGCCTGCGCAATCAGACCCGCCTCGTTTGAACGTGTGTTGGGTGACGGGCTGACGCAATGGCGTGAGCCCGTCAATCTCGGGATATCGGTGTATGACAGTCACTCGGCAGCAGCGCTGCAATCTGGCGCCGAATGCCGGGGTCGAGAGGATCGGAAGACCGTCACGTGCAGCACGCTGCTGAGTCGCGAAACAAAAGAGACGTGCGCCGGCCGGAGCCGGGCCGCTATACAACGCAAGCGACGAACGGGTGGTACGCGTGCGCTGACGCGTTCACCCGTGCGAACGTTTTGGCGGATGCCGCCGTCGCGACAGTCAATGGCCCTGTTTCTCGGGAACCAAAACCGGCGCGCCCTGGTTCTTGAGCAGCAGCACGACGAACTTCGCCGGCTGCGTCTGGCTGGCGTTGCGCCCCACCGTATGCACGTCGTTCGGACCTTCGTAGAAGGTCTGGCCGGGCGTCAGCGTTACTTCCTTGCCACCCTTGACCTGCATGACGATGGATCCCTCCAGCACATAGATGAAACCGTGCGCGTGATGGCGATGCACGGGGTCCTCGGCTCCCGGCGGATATTCGACGCTAATCATCAAGGCTTCTTTGCCCGGATAATCGCCAAGGCGTTGCGTCATCAGTGGAGTGACAATGGCCTCAGCGGGCGTGCCAGCGTGAGCGATGCCCAGCGACGCGCCCACGGCAAGCAAGGTCACGAGTGGGGCTTTCTTCAGGCGAAGCATATTCGTGTGCTCCAGTATGAGCCGGCCCGTGCGGACCGGTGCCAACGAAACGTGTAGAGGATGCGCTCAGCTCAGATTCGCCTTGTCGAGGCCGTACGCTTTATCGGCCGAACCCGGCACGGTCCTGAACGCAACGTTCACGCGATTCCACGCGTTGATCGCCATGATGTCGAACGTCAGGTCCGAGAGTTCCTTTTCGCTGAACTGCGTGCGCACGCGCTCGTAGATATCGTCAGGCACGCCTTGCTCCGGAAGCTTCGTGAGCACTTCGGTCCAGGCGAGCGCGGCGCGTTCACGCGGAGCGAACAGCGTCGATTCACGCCAGGCCGTGAGATGATGAATGCGCAATTCGCGCTCGTCGTGAATCTTCGCTTCCTTTACGTGCATGTCGAGGCAAAACGCACACCCGTTGAGTTGCGAAGCGCGAATCGATACGAGATCGCGAACCGATTCTTCGATCGCGCTCTCTTTCAACAGATTGCTGAACTCCAGAAACTTCTTGAATAGTTCCGGCGATTGCTGGATGTAGTTGATACGCTGCGACATGATGCCTCCTGGTTGAAATGAGCAGATATGTGTGGCGTGGGGGATGCGTTCAGCAGCATCGAACCCGCACGAAGGCATCTTAGGACCCCATGATCCCAACCGGTAGACGCGGCAACCGGCTCACGATGTTGCTCGGGCAGCACCAATCAGACTGTGTGACCTTTTCGCGTGAGCCGGGGTGTCGCGCACCGGCACTCCGGGGTGGAATGTTCGCGTTGAGCAGATGCGCATCGCCGCCGGCGTTTCGTCTGCACGCGGGCGGCCACCGTGGCATGGGACTTTCTATCTCGCGTTCGATCATCGATGCGCACCGCGGCCGACTGTGGGTCAGTGGGTGCTGCCCACGCGGCGCGCGCGTTCAGTTCAGGCTACCCATGCATCCCGGCGTTCCGTCGTAGTCGTCGGGGATTTGCCTGAAAAAATCCGGCTGCGCAGTCGGTCGCCTAAATCGCGCATTCACGGCTGAACCGCGTAATACTTTGCGAGACCGTCGATCTCTTCGGGTCGAAGTTGCCGCGCGACGTTGCGCATTTGCTCGCCGATGTCGTTATGCCGGGTGCCGCCAGCAAATGCGCGCATCTGAGCGGCAAGATACGAGGCTGACTGCCCGTCGAGCGAGGGCGCCGCGCCCTTGCGGTCGATCGTGCCGTGGCACGCTGCACAAGGAGCGATATTGCGGATCGGCGCGCCTTGCATCGCAAGCGCGTGTGCGGCGCCGTAATCGCGGCTGCCCGCTTCCTGCAACTGCGTATGGCGTGGCCGGCTCGAATAGTATTCGGCGACATCGTGCAGATCCTGGTCACTCAGGCTCGCGATGATTGGCTGCATGATCGCGCTCTCCCGTGCGCCGCTGTGAAAGTCGCGCAGTTCCTTGTAGATCGCATCGGCATACTGGGCGGCGAGCGCCGGAGCCGTTATGCCGGCCGGGTTCTGTGCGCCGTGGCACATCGAGCAACGCTGCGTGGCGAGCGTGGCGCCGCGTCCGCTCGAGACCGCGTCGATGCGAACGGCGCGCAGCGGCGGTAGCACGACGACATTGCTCGGCGGTGCGTCAGGCACGTTGTCGGTGCCCTTGGACCCCGACGACGGCACACCCGCCGCGCTGCAGATCGCGCTCCACAACTCGTTCGCCGTGAAGTCGCGCTGCATCGATGGCAACCAGACGAAGCCAATGAGAATCGCGAGGACAGCGACGAGAAATGTCCCGCCGGCGCTCACGGTAAACCACGGGTTGCGAAGGCTGAACACGCGTTCCAGTTTCATCGCGGTGCTCCCACGGCAACGGCCGGAACGGAAGTGTTCGGCAGACGCAGCAGCTGCACGATCGGCACCGAGTAGTTGACGACGGTGAGGCCGATCATCAGGGCAATCCACAGCCTGAAGCTATTGAGCGCTACCGGCACGCGCTCGACCGGATGCACGCAGACACTGAACTCGAACGGTTCCGGCGTTTCATGCGTACGGTTCGACGAACCGAACTGGGCCTTCGCGAGAATGTAGACAAAGAGCGCACCGGAAATGAGCAGCACGATGCCGCCGAATGCGGAGACTGCCACCCATATTGCCTGCGGCGCGATAGCGGGGTTCGTGTAATCGTAATACGCCATGCGACGCGGAGCGCCCAGGAGACCGACGTAGTGCCAAGGGAAGCTCACCACCAGCATGCCAATGAACCACAGCCACAGCTGCTTGCGGATCAAGCCCTCATCGGGCTTGCGTCCTGTGAGTTGGGGCCAGAGGTCGTAGGCGATCGCAAAGTACATGATCACGACCGCGCCACCGAAGATCAGATGGAAGTGGCCAGTGATCCATTGCGTGTTGTGGATCGTCGAATCAAGGTGGTAGCTCATGTTGATGAGCCCGCCGGCGCCGCCGAATCCGAGCATGACGAACGAGAACGCAATGGCGAGCATCATCGGATTGCGCCACGGCAGCGCCGTGAGCCAGCCGAATAGTCCGGTGCCGCCGCGCAGGCGACCCGCAATCTCGACCGACGCGCAAATCGTAAACACGGTCAGCAGTGTCGGCACGGAGACCATCGCCGTAAACATTTGGTGTATGAACTTGAAACCGGTGCCGACCTGCGGATCGGTGTACAGATGGTGAATGCCGATGGGCATCGCGAACACCAGGAACATCACGAACGCGATGCGGGCCATCGAATCGCTGTAGAGCCGCCCGCCGATGGCGCGCGGCACCAGTGTGTAGTACGCGGTGTAGGCCGGGATGAGCCAGAAGTAAACGATGGCGTGCAGCGTCCACGAGAACAACACGCGCGCGAGACCCACATCGATGGTCGACTTCAGGCCGAGCGCCACCGGCAGGATCTGGAACAGGATCTCGAGTGCCGCGCCTACCGCCGTCCACGCCCAAAGATACGCGCCCGCCACATTGGCGAACATGGCGAGCGGAATCGGCTGACCGGGATTGACGCGCCTCCATGCACGCAGATTCACGTACATCAGCGCGACCCATATCCACGAGCCGACTACCACGAGCACGATGCCGAGGTAGTAGAACACACTACCGATCATCGGCGGATAGAAGGTGAACAGCACCGAGGCATGGCCCGTCGCAACGGGCGCGAGTGCCATCAAGGCGCCCACCGCGAGCAGGATGAAGGCCGCCCATGCCCATTTGAGTCCGATCAGCCGCTGTCTGAGTGAGAGCTCGCAGATTGCGTAGCCAAACCCCATTGCGACCAGCGTCGGCAGCGCGTAGGCCATAACGGTTCCATGCGCCGTCACGGAACGGTAGTAGATCTCTGGATTGCCCACCCACGCGAACAGTGGACTGCGCACGAGCATCTGCCACGCGCCAAGCACGAGCGCGACAAGGAACGAGACAAAGGCGAGCCAGAAATGCGCGAGAACGAGCCGCTTAGCGAGAAACACAGCTGAGCCTCCGGGAGTGGCGGGCGGCCTCGAAGAACGTGGCCTTGTCGATGACTTTCACGTGAGCCCACATGGTTTGATGGCCGAAGCCACAGTACTCGTGACACGGCATCAGGTGTTCGGCCGGCTTCGGGAAAACGGTGGCGAGCGTCGAGACATAGCCTGGCTCGATCATGGCGTTGACATTTGTGCCCATGATCTCGAGGCCGTGCACGACATCGGCGCTCGTGACGCGCAGCGTCACCGGTGTATCGGCCGGCATCAGCAGGCATTGCGGCGTGAACGAGTATTGCTGGGCAATGAAGCGCACCGTGACGGAGCCATCCGGCTCGACCGCGCTGCCCAGGTTGCTCTCGACGAATTCCCCTGACATCTGCAGTCGGCTCGGGTCGATCGTTTCCACGCGCGACGGTGACGTCATCGCCGAGTGCATGCCCAGGTAGATCATCACGATCACGAGCAGCAGGATCAGGCCGCCGGCGAAGACGGCCCAGCGACGCTCGACGCGCATCGCGACCGAGCGGCCATCATGATTGGGTTGGTGCGAGGTTTCGGTCGACATGATCAGCTGATAGGGCCGCGCGGCAGGAATGCGAGGAAATAGAAGGCGAACCAGATCGCGAACACGATCACGGTGGCCGCACCGGCCAGCGCGATCGCGCCGCGCGGTCCGCCGGCGACGATGAGCTCGATCGTGGCGTCCAGCAGCGGATCTTTGCGGTTGTCGTTGGTCTCCATCATGGGGTTCTCAGTGAGGAGGTGGTGATACGAAACGATGCCCGGATACCGCGCGTCGTCGTGCTCGTCTAGCGCAATGGCGCCTTGCGCAGTTCGTTGACCTCTTTCGCCGTGACCGGCAGGCCGTGGTTGCCCCACGCGGTCCGAATGTAAGTCACGACCGCGGCTGCGTCGTCGTCGCTCAATTCCTGCGCGAACGGCGGCATTCCGTACGGTTCAGGGTTGCGCCGCGTACCCGGCGGGAAGCCGCCATTGAGCACGATGCGAATCGGATTGACCGCCGAATCCATTTCGATCGACTGGTTGCCGGCCAGCGGCGGATACTTCGGCACGTTCCCCTTGCCATCGCTGCCGTGACAGACCGCGCATTTGTCGCTGTACACCTGTGCGCCGCGCGCGAATACCTTCGTGTCGGTCGCCGCGGAGGGGCCGTTCTTGCGGCCCTTGTTGTCCGGCAGCGCCTTGAGGTAGATCGCCATCGCCCTGACGTCGTCGTCGCTCAGGTACTGGAGGCTGTGGTAGGTCACCTCCGCCATCGGGCCATACACCGCGCCACGCTCCGAGAGACCCGCCTGCAGCATATCGACGATGTCCTTGATGCTCCAGTCGCCAAGGCCGCCGTCCTTGTCGGAGGTCAGCGACGGGGCATACCACTGCTGCACCGGGATCAGGCCGCCCGCGAACTCTTCGCTGCGCGACGAACCGCCGAGCATGTTGATCCGCGTATGGCACATCGTGCAGTGGCCGAGGCCTTCCACGAGGTACGCGCCGCGATTCCATTCGACTGACCGCGTTGGACTCGGCTGATAGGCCCCTTCGCGGAAGTAAAGCGTGCGCCAGCCGATAAGCAGTTCGCGCTGGTTGAACGGAAATTTCAGTTCATGCGGCCGATTCGGCTTCGGTACCGGCACGATCGATTGCAGGTAAGCATAGATCGCATCCGAGTCCTCACGGGTGACCTTCGTGTACTGCGCGATCGGCATGGCCGGATAGATCAGCTTGCCGTCGGGTGACTTGCCCGTGCGCATCATCCTGAAGAATTCGTCCTTGCTCCAGTGGCCAATTCCGTACTGCGGATCGGGCGTGATGTTGGGCGAGTAGAGCGTGCCGAACGGTGTTTCCATCGCGAGCCCGCCCGCGAAAAGCTTGCCACGCGGCGCGGTATGGCAGGCGATACAGTCGCCCGCGCGCGCGAGATATTCGCCACGCGCGATGATCCCCGACCGCGTATCGGCATCGGCGGATGCCGCCTGCCGAGTTTCCGCGCTCGCCGTGGTGCAAACGAACATCGACGCGGCTATAGCAGCGACGAACGAAACGACGGCTGTAGCGCGTTCGAACACGCGGCGCGAGCTGACGTACAGCGAACGCGGCTCCAGAACGCACGAAGCGGGACGGGAAATTCGATTCCTCATTGCATTTGGCTCCCGCATGCTAGCGGCAGCTTTAAACCGCCTGGCGGCGACGGCCAGGGATCGTCGGGCCGAGGCTGCCGCGCGAGCCAGCTGGAAACCGCATAGATATCGCGATCATTCAGCCTCGCGGCGATCTCATGCATGCAGTCGGGCGCGATTGCGTGTCGCGTGCCCGAGCGCCACGTCCCCATCTGCCCGGCGATATAGCTCGCATGGAGACCGAGCAGGCCGGGCACGCCGGGCTTCGCGCCGGTCAGGCGCGCTCCGTGACACGCCGCGCACGCGGGCAGCTTGCGTGACGCGTCGCCGTTCATCACGAGTTGCTTGCCGTGGTCGAGCACATCGGGCGGCACCGCGGCAGTATCGGGATCGGGATACGGAGGCTGAAAGCCAGCGAAGTACTGGGCGATCCTGCGCAGATCTTCATCGGTCAGAAACGCCAGCAGGTAACTCATCGGCGGATAGGTCCGGCCGCCGTCGCGAAACGCGGACAGCTGATTAAACAGATAGTCAGCAGGCTTGCCGGCAATGCGGGGGAAGTAGTCGTTGCTGCGCCCCTGCCCCTGTACACCATGGCACGACGTGCAGGCGCGCATACGCTCGTCCATCGCGGACGACGAAGCCGGTGACTGGGCGAATACGCACGCTGATGCGAGGTATAGCAACACGAAGAGCGACGCGTTAGTAAATGCGCGATGCACGACAAGTCTCACGGAAAAATATAGAAAGTTCAGAGCTCTGTGTGCGAGCCGAATATTGCTTTCATTCAGATGGCAAGTAGTGCATCGCAAAGAACAAAAAACTCAGAGCATTTCGCGGCGTTCAACCGAGCCATCTACCGGGCGGATCGGATCTGACTCACCATCATATGAATGCCTTGTCCCCGATAGAAGATCAGCAGTGCATGCTTCTGAGTTTCCAGAAAAGCAACAATCACAGCATGCTTGCCTCATCGATAACGTATGGGTTGTGATGGACCCCGCCTATAGCCGATAACGAACAGTGACCATCGATCGAATCCTGGCGTTGTCATTCCAGTGACTTCACTGATCGCCCTGTAACGCAATGGGATGAATCATCGCATTCGCGTTAACCGGCATCCTCGGGCGCGTTGCCCGAGGACGATAGACGATCTCACCCCGGCGGATTTTCATTCCACTTATCGCGCAAACTCCGGAGTGGCGTGCGCGAGTCAGATGCCACTCCTGATCATGGTAAGCACAACGCAAGGGATCACTCCAGGCGAGCGTAACTCTCGTGGCAGTCGAACGCTCTAGCAGCCGTACCGTGACGCCCACGACCGGCACCGTTGACACGTTCTGCACTTCCCGCTTGAACAAAGCGGCAACGCTCATTTCGCCGTTTACGGGTAGCTCGTCCGACAATTGCCCCAGCAACCCGACGGTCCTCGCCCATGGATCGCAAATATCCGATTGTTCCAATACCATACGGGTTCCTCCAAGTTGGAATGATTGCTGCTCGTCAGGCGGCTGCGAGAGGCGAATCGACGAATTCGATTACGCCGCGTCACACGTCATTTCGGCATTTCGGGACCGCTCGCCGCACAAACACATCAGAGGATTGCCGTCGGTATCGATCGGCTGGCGCTCTACTCGAATCGGTGTTGCGGGTGTGGGCGGGTCACAGTCAGGCAGATTTCATGGTCCGTCTTCCTATTGCTAGTCCGATCTCCGTGCTGAACAGATGCAAATGCAGGCTGAATCGTCATGGTCAACGGTATCCCTGATAGAGCCACGTCGCCACCCTACTTTGAATTGGCATAAGCTACTTACCGGATTGGAACGCTCATACCTTCGTATAGTAGAGACCACCGTACCGTCATCTCATCGTAGGTATCGGGAACGGTCCACTGTCGTTCGCGTCATTTCGGCGTCATGCAAGGTAAGCCTTTTAGTGCTCTGCAATCACGCACGATGGCAAGTGTCGGATTTGCTCTCTTACCCGATGTCCAATACAGCGTTGTTATCGAATCCGGCTCCGATTTCCACCTCTCTAATTTTTTCGATTATCAATTAGCGACGGTCGATTTTGAATCGAAACACTTGACCAAACAAAGGTATGCGGGGTCCGTACGATCGTAGACTGGTATGAGGTACGCGCGCGAAGTAACTTGGCTTGGGGAAACGATCGCTGTGGAGCTCTGTCCCGTTCGCGCGGGACGACATGCCCATGGTCTCAACGTCCGCAAGTCGAACAGCTTTGGAGCGTTTCATGAATCAATTGAATATCTCGCCACCCGCCTTTCCTGCCGATTTTCTGAACCACGCCGATCCTTTCTTAAACTGCTTTGCGAGCAGCTATGCAGGCATCGTCACGTTCATGGCGGTTGCTAAAGAAGGGAGTTTTGCCAAAGCGGGCGAGCGACTTGGAGTTGGACGCTCGAGCGTCTCGCGCAGTGTCCAGCGGCTCGAGAAGCAGCTCAGCACACGCCTATTCCTTCGAACGACGAGAACCACGCGCCTGACGCGCGAGGGAGAGCGCTTTTTTGAGCACTGCAATCTTGGTGTGGCTCATATCGTCGGGGCCGTCAACGACATGCTCGACCTGCGCCACGGTCCGCCTCGTGGCTTGCTGCGGGTCTCATCGGGCATCGGTTTCGGGCGCAATGTGGTCGCGCCGCTATTGTTGAAGTTCGCCGAGCTCTACCCGGACATCTCGGTCGAACTGCTTCTCGATGACAAACCGGTGGATTTCGCCGGTGGCCAGATCGATGTTGCGTTCCGCGATGGACACCTCACGGACTCCCGCATCGTCGCAAAGCGGCTGATTCCGATGCAGCTCATCGTTTGCGCGTCGCGTGCCTACGCCGAGCGGCACGGACTTCCTTCCAGCCTCGGCGAGCTTGGCCAGCACGAGTGCATCAACATGAAACATTCAACTGGGCGAGTGGTCGAGTGGGAGTTCATGGTGGAGGGCCGGACTCAAAAATTCCTCCCTCCCTCCAAGTTGACGTTCAATGACGCGGATCTCGTACGCGATGCCGTCCTCGGTGGTCGCGGCATTGCGCAGATGCCGGCGCATCAGATCTGGGACTGCGCGAGGCGCCAGGAGCTTGTGATGACGTTGACCCAGCATGTGTCGAAGGAGCGCGCCTACTACATTTGCTACCTTTGCCGTGAACACCTGCCGATCCGGGTCCGCGTCTTTATCGATTTCATGACTGAGCAGATCCGGGCGCTTGATCTGAATAATTTGGACCGCGCCAATGCGAGCGAGGCTATGAACTGCATTGCGGCGATGCCAGCGTAGTGTCCGACCGGCGGCAGCGTTGCACGCGATCCGGACCGTTCCATGATTTAAGCGGTCGCAACGCTTGATCGATTCGTGATGTCAGTCGTCCAGGCAGGCTCGCAACAATTGCGCGAGACGCTCGGCCTCCCGCGCATCGGCAACGTTCGCAAAGCCCATCACCAGACCGCGCGGAGTGTGCGGTGCGCGGCCATCCGCGTACCAGCTCGAAAGCGGCAGAACCGCAAGTCCGGCTTCGCGGGCGCGGGCGGCAACTGCGACATCGTCGATTGCGCCATTGGGGCCTTCGGCGAATCGGGTCGCAAACTGCACTCCGCCCGATGGCGGATCGACCATCAGCCGTTCTCCGAACGCCCCCTTCAACGCGTCCACGATCAGCATGCGACGCTCCTCGTACAACGCGCGCATACGCTTCAGATGGCGCGCGAAATGTCCCTGCCCGATGAAATCCGAAGCAACCGCCTGCAGCAATGTCGAAGCGCCTGCGTTCATGCTGTGCGTCACCCGCTCGACGCTCTCGATCGCCCGTTCCGGCACGACCACATACGCGAGCCGTAAGCCCGGAAAAATCACCTTGCTGAAGGTGCCGCAATAGATCACGCGACCGTGCCGGTCAATGCTCTTCAAAGCCGGCAAAGGTCGGCCCGTGTAGCGGAACTCGCTGTCGTAATCGTCTTCCAGGATCCAGCTAGAGGCGTTCTCCGCCCAATCGAGCAGTGCGATCCGCCTCGCGAGTGACAGCGTGTGCCCGAGCGGACTCTGATGCGACGGCGTAACGAGTGCAAAGCGTGCCTGCGCGTCCAGTTGTATGCCGCGCTCGACGTCGATCCCTTCGCCGTCGACCGGCACCGGCACGAGCCGCACGCCGGCATCGGCCAGAAAGCTGCGTGCGAGCAGATAGCCGGGATCTTCGAACCACATGCGATCGCCCGCGGATGCGAGACTGCGCATCACGAGTTCGAGCGTCGCGCGGTAACTCCCGGTCACGAACACCTGTTCGGGCAGGCAGGTGACGCCGCGCGACAGTCCGAGATGGGTAGCGATGTGTTCGCGCAGTGGCTGGTAGCCGGCCGGCGCTGGATAAGCGAGTGCCGCACGTTCGCCGCTGCGTACGCGAAACGAGAACAGCCGGTTCCAGACCTTGCGCGGAAAAGCGTCCAGCGCAGGCAAGCCCGGTTGTAACGGCAGCGGTTCGCCGCTGAAGGGGACGACCGGTCGATCCAGCGCCGATTGACTGCCGTGCGGCGCGACCGGCTCAGTCGTCACTCCGCCTGCGACCGCGCGAGGCCTGTCGAGCGAGTACCGAACGGTTTGCAGCCTTGACGATCGCATCGCCGACACCGGAAGCGATGGCGATACGAAGGTGCCCGCCGCGCCGCGCACCTGCAGGTAGCCCTCGTCGACGAGGGTCGTGTACGCGCGTTCAACCGTGCCGAGTGCGGTATTCAGCTGCGTGGCCAGACCGCGCAATGCGGGCACGCGGTCTCCAGGGCGCAGATTCCCCGCGGCGATCGCAGTCCGGAAGCGCTCGCAGATTTGCAGATAGATCGGCAACTCATGTTGCGGATCGATCTCGATGGTCAATGCCGGTAACGGTGCGGTCATTACGGTCTCGCGTGCGAACGAAGCAGAGGTGACGTTTTTGGTGAACTCGGGATTACAGACAGTGTAGGAGCGTGGCCTAACGAGTGGAGGGCAAGGCATGGGCAAGCGTCGGAGTATCGACCACAGGCTCGACGGCCCGCATCTCGCGCTCGCCACCCGTTTCAAGCGCCCGGGAAAGGCCGCGGGTCAGCCTGCGGGTCTATCGTTACCCACTCGTTCGCCGGTCTGAAACCGCAGTTGATGTCGAGCTCCCGCTTCGAAGCCGTTTGCGCATGGATGGCCATGCAAACGCGCACCTTGTCGTGTGCGAGACGAAGGCGGATGGAATGGTGCGTCAGGATAAGACAAATCGATTCTCGGCGCGCTTGAACAAGGCTTGAACAGCCGACCGAGAGACAGCAACGCAACATCGCGTTCAGTTCGAATGCGATGTTGGGTCCCAAATGTATTTCAGCGGAATAGCCGTCTGAGTGCAGACGCGCGGCCGAAGATAAATGTCCTAGGCCAACGTATAGCCATTATCGACTATCAAGTCTTGACCATATATCCCGCGAGACGCCGGCGACAGCAAAAACATGATTGTGTCGGCTACCGCATCGGCCTCGAGGAAGCGGCCAGGAAGCAAACGCCGATTGACACGTTCGGCAATCGCGGAAAGCTGATCATCTGGCAAGCCCAACGAGGACCAGATTGCTGTAGCGGTTGGTCCCGGCGAGACCAGATTGATTCTGACGCCATGTGGTGCCAGTTCCACTGCGAGCGTCCGCGCATGCGCCTTGACCGCCGCCTTTGATGCTATATACGCGCCCAGCCCCGGAAATGTTGTCTGTGACAGAAACGTCCCGATGAACACAACCGACGCAGGTTTCGCCAACTGTTCTCGCACCACTGAAAGCGTGTTCAGCGCACCCGCTCCGTTCACTGCCCATTGACGCTCGAACGCCGCGGCTTCAAGACCGTCGTCCAATATAGCGATGCCTGCATTCGGCACCAGAAAGTCGATCGGACCCAGCCGCTGGGCCTCCGCAGAAAGCAACTCGAGATCGTCACTTCGTGTGACGTCCCCTTTGATCCATACGAGCCTCTCGTCGAATGTCGACTGCAATGCCGCCAAACCCCCTTTCGTTCGACTCATCGCCAGCACGCGCGCCCCATTGTTTAATAAGCGACGGGTAGTCGCAAGCCCAATTCCGGAACTCGCTCCCGTGACCACAGCGAGACGACCTTCAAAATCCTTAAGCATCGTTCTTTCCTTCCTGGCGGCTGTTTTTCTGTAGGACAAATTGGTCCTTCAGAAAAATCATGGCAATAAGAGTGAAGCACTAAATCAAAATTCAACGCATGATGATCAAGGTCACAATTTCCAATCGGATATGGATTATTCTACTTCCTCGACAAGTTCGGCTAGTTAGATACCCATATCGAAGATGAGGCAAAATCCAGAGCGGCAGAGATGAAATACTAAAGCGATCAGGATGATCTGTTTCATGAAAAACCGGATCAACTGTTTGTCCGCGATGTCACAAATACGCGGAGATCGGTTCACTACAATTACGCACGCGAAACCTGTTCGGTCCGGCGGGAGGACATAGCGCCGCGCTGTCAGGCTCCGCGAAGGTGCGCTATCACCATTCCTGTTTCGTCGAGACACAATCCTTGATGAGGTCCGTCTTTCTGATCAGATCGGGAAGCGATAGCGCTTCAAGCTTCTTCATCGCAGCGCCGCGGTACATCTTGATGGTTATTTCGCTCAAGTTCATTTCAGCAGCGATCTGCTTGTTCAAAAACCCCTTCACAACGAACCAGATCACTTCACGCTCCCGCGCGGTAAGCGTGTTATAACGCGCCAGCAGCGCAACCCTTGTCAGAGATTTTTCCAATTGCTCGGCATGACGACCGATCGCCGATGAAACAGCGTCGATAACACGTTGCTCCCGGACAGGTTTGGTCAGGAAATCAACGGCGCCGGCTTTCATGGCCTCCACCGACATTTCAATATCCGCATGGGCAGTCATGACGATAATTGGCATGTCGACCTGATGCCTTCTCGCGCTCAACTGGAACGTCAAACCACTCTCCCCCTGCAGGCGAACGTCCAGTAGCAGGCAGCTCGGAACACCTGGTTTTTCGGCCGAAATGAAATCGCGCGTCCCCTCAAAGGTTCGCACCGAATATCCGCACGAACGCAGTAAGCTCGAGAGCGACGAGCGAAGCGACGCGTCGTCGTCGATTACATAGACAATTGCACCGTCGGTGTTAGCCACGGCTGGAAAGGTATTTTTCTCCATTCGCGTTCCTTTCCTGTACTGATGTGCACAACGCATCGGTTGCGCACCAAGATTTAAACTGCCTCCCGAAGTGTAATTTAAATGTAGGATTCTGGCGAGGCGGTGCCGGCATCGCCGGCACCGCCCGCTGCAGTGCGTAGCTCACTCGCCTCCCGCATTCCACCCACGACCCGCACTAACCTCTCGATATACCCGCGTATGCTTTCAACGGGGCTCTACGTTGAGTATCCTTCGTTTGCGCACACACGACACGGCGGCCAAACCGTCGCAGCCGGCGCGGACTGGGAGAAGGATAATTGCGCTCGCCACAGGTAATCTGGGTCGTTGATGACGATCCCTCGTTTCGATCTGGACTCTCAAGCCTGCTCAGATCGCTCGATTACGTTGTCTTGACCTTCGAGTCTGGAGCGGACCTGATCGCACGTACCGGAGAAACGCAGCCCGATTGCATCATTTCGGACGTACAGATGCCCGGCATGTCGGGCTTCGAATTGACTCTGCGTCTGATCGAAACCGGACGGTCCATACCAACAGTATTTGTCTCCGCCTATCCGAAGCCTGAACTGCAGCAGGAAGCGCTAGCCACGGGCGCCTGTGCGTTTCTGACCAAGCCTTTGAGTGCCAAAGACCTGACAGCTGCCATCGAGGCGGTGACGAGCACGCGTTCCAGTTAGCGTTATGAACGTCAGATAAGCGCGCATCCTTCCTTCAAGCCGCGCACAGTTTGTGTGATCGCGCGAAGTAACCAGCCGCAGTCCTGCATTGGATCTGGATCGATTCGAACAACCGAGAATCGCCCATCGTCCCGTTGAACGCCAGCCCCCCCCTCGCGCCCTCGTTGACCAGGCATCCGCACTGAGCGGGCGCCCTCTGGAATTGCATCACGCTCACGGGACAGGTGCTTGTTGCGCACGAGGCAACACAGTGGTTTCCGTGGCCCGGCTTCCACCGCGCACCGGCGCGCGATACCGTCTGACAGCGAAGTCACTGCACTTTCTTCAATCACAGGAGGCTGACATGGGACTCTTTGTCCTGCCACGAAAAGCTGTCTGCGTATGCGCGCTACTCGCAACGCTGCCCGCGGTCGCCGCCGCTGAACCGTTTTCCCTCAAAGTTGCCGACCTCGATCATGGCCGCTTCAGGAATGAACAGGTGTACAGCGGATTCGGTTGCCACGGCGAGAACGTGTCGCCCGGTGTGTCCTGGTCGCACCTACCGGCCGAAGCCCGCAGCGTCGTCGTGACCATCCACGATCCCGATGCGCCGACGGGAGGTCTGGGCTGGACTCACTGGGCGGTTGCCAACATACCGCCCTCGCAGACGTCGCTTCAGAAAGGCGCCTCCGGCAACGGACAACTGCTGCCGGCTGGCGCCATTGAAACGCTGACTGACTTCGGCATATCAAAGTACGGCGGGCCCTGTCCGCCGCAAGGCAAGCCGCATCGCTATGTGGTCACTGCGTACGCACTTGACGTGCCACATATCGACGTCAGTGCTGCGTCGAGTCCGGCGCTCGTTGCGTTTCAGATGCACGGCAAGATCGTCGCACAGGCGCGCTTCGTCGCAACGTACCAGAGTGCGCCGAATTGAACTGCGTCCCGCGCGGATTCACGTTAGCGACAAGCCGAGGTAGCCCCACGGAGCGTCAGATGATGGATGCACAGGTCATGCTCTGCGTGCCTGGTTGCATCTTTCACGTGCGAGTCGAAAGGCCTTATCCCGCCTGAGCCCTCAAGCGACTGTCCACGCATGAGTCAATCGCAGGCGAACGTCACCGCGTCACCAGGTAGCCGCGCCATGCACCTCGGCAAATCTTATAAGTTATCGGAGTTCCTGTTCTGGACGAGAAGGCAAATCTATGCCCTCATCATCTGGGGCACGTTGCCCGTCATTCTCTTCAAGTTTTGCGGCATGGCGTGGCTGTCAGTGCCGCTCACGATCGTCGTTCTGCTTGGCACCGCCACGTCGTTCATTGTCGGCTTCAAGAACGTTCAGACCTATAACAGGGCGATGGATGCCCAAACGATCTGGACAGGCATCGTGAGCGCGAGCCGGCGCTGGGGCCAGCTTGCCCGCGATTTTCTGGACGACGACAGCACCAGCCGGCAGTTGATCGACCGTCATCTCGCCTGGCTCACTGCATTGCGTTACTCGCTGCGCCGCCCGCGCGTGTGGGAAAGCATGAGCAAGCGATTCAATACCGAATACCGTCGGCACTACAGGGTGCCCGAATGGGAAAGGAGTCTCGAAGAAGCGCTGCGCAAATATTTGACTGTGCTGGAGACCGAGCAGACGCTCGATTCCCCGAGCGCCGCGACAAGCCTGCTGAGCGCCCAAGGCGCATGTCTGCAGAAGCTTCACGCGGCGGGAAAACTGCATCCGTCGTACTATCTGGAACTTCAACGCGCGTTGGGCGATTTCATTGATTTGCAAGCAAAGGCAGAACAGTTGAAGGAATTTCCGTATCCCCGTCAATACGCAACCGTGTGCGCGCTATTCGTCCGCTTCTTTTGCCTGCTTTTTCCGTTTGGCCTACTGCGAGAATTCGACAGGCTCAACGACAGCGTGAGCGGCTTTATGCACGGAAACATGATATGGCTCGTCGTGCCGTTCAGCGTGGCCGTGTCGTGGATGTACACCTCGCTCGAACAGGTGGGCGACAGCACTGAAAACCCGTTTGAAGGAAGCGCGAATGACGTGCCGATTTCGACGCTGTGCGCGCACATCGAGCGCGATGTTCGATCGATGCTAGGCGAGCGAACGGAGGATCTCGAACAGCAGACGATTGCCCTGTAGCCCGAGGACCGTGAGGCGGGCGGGACGGCTCACCGTGTTGCATGTCCGGCAACATTAAGCATGGTTCGCATACCCTTGCGACTGCTACGATGTTTCCGACGGTACGTCTTTGTTCCGTCCCAATGCCTGTCTTCACATCGCTTTGCTTCGTCCGCTTTTTGCGAGCGTTCGTGCCGAAGCGGTGACTTCTGTTGCGCGGGCGCCGGATCACGATGATCCGTCTCCTAGCGCGGATAACGTCAAAGGAGCATGACCATGCCGTACGTCAGGACTATGGACAATGTCGATATCTTCTACAAAGACTGGGGCCCAAAGGACGCCCAGCCTATCGTCTTCCATCACGGTTGGCCGCTATCTTCCGACGACTGGGATACGCAGATGCTGTTCTTCGTGCAGAAAGGCTACCGCGTCATCGCGCATGATCGGCGCGGCCATGGTCGTTCGTCGCAGGTCTCGGGCGGTCATGACATGGACCATTACGCTGCCGATGCCTTTGCCGTCGTTGAAGCACTCGATCTGCATAACGCGGTGCATATCGGCCATTCGACGGGCGGCGGCGAGGCAACCCGGTATGTAGCGAAACACGGGCAGCCGGCGGGACGAGTAGCCAAAGCCGTCCTGGTCAGTGCCGTGCCTCCGCTCATGCTCAAGACTGACGCAAATCCAGAAGGTCTACCAGTCGAAGTCTTCGACGGTTTCCGGAAAGCGCTTGCAGACAATCGAGCCCAGTTCTTCCTCGACGTCGCGGCCGGTCCTTTCTACGGCTTCAACCGTCCCGGCGCGACCGTGTACCAAGGTGTGGTCCAAAACTGGTGGCGGCAGGCAATGATGGGTAGTGCGGAAGCGCACTATGAGGGCATCAAAGCCTTCTCGGAAACTGACCAGACGGAAGATCTCAAGGCGATTACCGTCCCGACGCTCGTACTGCATGGAGACGACGACCAGATCGTACCGATCGCCGCTGCGGCGCTGAAGTCGATCAAGCTGTTGAAGAACGGGACACTGAAGACGTACCCGGCTTTTCCGCACGGCATGTTGACGGTGAACGCAGAGGTCCTCAACGCGGATCTGCTCGCCTTCGTGCGCAGTTAACGTTTAACATAGGCCCGCTTCGGCGGGCTTTTTGGTGCGGCAATGGTTTCGACCGGCCGCTCAACACCGCTGTCCCCGTCAGGTCTCTGTTGGTCGACCTGGATGCACCAATCATGGACAATCTGGATCAGGATTCCGCGACCCAGTGTCCCCAATGTTCTTCGTCGATATAAATCCGATGATTCCACTTCACCGTGATCCGTCTTTTTACCAACTCCTTTCCGATAGTTACGCCCGGCTAGTCGGCCACAGTCTGGTTCCTCACGTCATGCCCGTTGCTGAAGCGACCGAATGGCTCTATGAACATGCCTCATTCGCGGTACTCGCGCACAATACCGATCCCGACCCGGTCTTTATTTACGGCAACAAGGCCGCACAGCGCCGCTTTGGATATAGCTGGGATGAAATCACCAGGCTGCCGTCGCGGCTTTCCGCCGAGGCCCCGAATCGTGAGGAACGGCAGCAATTCCTCGAACGCGTGCAGCGGCTCGGCTACGAGACGAACTACCGGGGCGTGCGTGTTACCAAGTCTGGCGAGCGCTTCATGATCGAGCAAGCCACACTGTGGCAGCTACTCGACGCGAACGGCACACTGCACGGCCAGGCGGTGATCATTCCACACACGCGCGACATCTGATCGTGCGTATGGGCACTCCGGTATGAACAGAAAAAAAGCCCGCCTTACCAGACGGGCAAACAGGGGGAGCGCTAATCGACGAGTGGAATAGCTCGACGCTAAGACCTCTGATAACGCGCCTTCATGGGTCGCGTTTACTTCGCCGCCTGGGCCTGCCGGAACCACGCGTCGAAATCGACAGAGCCCAGCCGCGCATGCGGACCTGGCACAAGCGTGTCGTCCTGCAGTTGCGCGCCGAAGTAACGCGCGTCGGCATCTTCGAAGACCGTACGGTTATCATGCGTCGCCTGTAGATAGCGTCGCACCATTGCCGCAAGTCGAACGCGTTCCGGCCCGGCGATTTCCACGATGCCGTTGCGCGGCTCGCCAACCGCGAAGTCCGTCACGGCCACGGCCACGTCGTCGGACGAGATTGGCTGGAAGAAAGCGGGCGAGAGCCGGACGCTGTCGCCCTCGGTGCCCGATTGCGCAATGCCACCGAGGAACTCGAAGAACTGTGTGGAATGCACGATCGTGTATGGCACGCCCGAATCGCGAATGAGTTTTTCCTGCGCGATCTTGGCGCGGAAATAGCCGCTTTGCGAAAGCCTGCCGGTGCCGACGACAGAAAGCGCGACGTGATGCCGGACGCCGGCCTCGATTTCCGCCGCGAACAGGTTGCGGCCCGACGTTTCGAAGAAGGCCAAAACGGCGTTGTCCTCGAACGAAGGTGAATTGGCAAGATCGACGACGACGTCGGCCCCCTCGAGCGCCACCCGCAGTCCTTCGTTCGTGAACGTATTCACGCCCGTTGCTGGAGAAGCCGCGACGGCGGTATGGCCGCGCTCACGCAGGTTCTTCACCACCTTGCTGCCGATAAGTCCCGTACCGCCAATGACGATGAACTTCATGTAGTTTCTCCATGCGATGTTGCCTCTACAGATTGCCGCCGCGTATGGCGCCATATTCGGCGTGCGCGGCGACGGCGGTCCATCCACGAGCGATCGTACGTACGTGCTGCTTCCTGCGGTAGATCGTTGCCGGCATCCACAGTGTTGCGCGCGGAACATCAATCAACATGGGCTTCGATTGTTGCCATTCGGACAACACGATAAACGCATTTGCGACACTACTTACGTTCGCCAGCCTAACTAAAATCGCTCTGACGATCAGTCGAAACGCGAGCACAACGAAGCGCGCGAAACTCGTGGTCGTGCTCGTGAACCGCGTCGCCCAGTGCGGCTTACCCCACTTAATCAACAGGACTATTGAAGATGAGCGCAACTACCCGCAATGTGCAGCCGGTTATCGCCAACCTTGGCAAAGAAGATTCAGGCGAACTCGTATCTTCGCGCTACGCCGTGCGCGTGGGTGACATCGACGTCGTGCTGATCAGCGACGGCATTCTGCCGCTGCCCACCTCCACCATGTCCACTAACGTGAGCGAAGCGGACCGCAACGAATGGTTCGATGGCCGTTTCCTGCAACGTGACATGTTCGACTGGGCGCTGAATATCGCGCTCGTGCGCAGCGGCGAACGCCTGATCCTGATCGACTCGGGCGTGGGCGACGGCTTCGAATACTTTTCGCGCGCCGGTCGCTCGGTGATGCGCCTGGAAACGGCTGGCATCGACCTGGCTGCGATTACCGATATCGTGATTACGCATATGCACATGGATCACGTCGGCGGGCTCAACGTTGCTGGCGTCAAGGCCAAGCTGCGCCCCGACGTGCGCATTCACGTGTCGGCCACGGAAGTGGAGTTCTGGAAAAAGCCGGACTTCAGCAAGACGGTGATGCCGGAATCGGTTCCTCCGGCGCTTCGCAAGGCTGCTGCAAAGTTCGTGGAACTCTACGGCGAAAACATCGTGCGGTTCGATCGAACCGTCGAAATCGCAGCGGGCGTGTCGGCACGCGTGACGGGCGGGCACACGCCGGGGCACTGCGTCGTCGACGTCGCATCAAAGGGCGAGAAGCTGACGTTCGTAGGCGACGCAATTTTCGAGGTCGGCTTCGATAATCCTGCTTGGCAAAATGGCTTCGAGCACGATCCTGAAAAGGCTGTGGACGTGCGAATCGCGCTATTCAACGAAGCCGCTGAAACCGGCTCTCTGCTGGCAGCAGCGCATGTCGCATTCCCGTCCATCGGTCACGTTGCGAAGCACGGCGAAAGCTTCCGTTTCGTACCGGTGCAGTGGGACTACTGATTGACGCCTCGACTATCAACCATCGTCGTATAGACCGACGATTGTCGGAAGACCGCCACGAGTTCACGAGACTCGTAGCGGTTTTTTTGTTAACGACCACTGCCATTGCTTATTGCGTGTAAGTCTTTTTCTCGCGCGATCATGTTGGCCATGCGTCGGTGATAGTCGTTGAAAGCCTCGACCAGTCCTGCAATTTCGGCTTCGTCATACCTGCCCGGATCGATCAGCGCCGCGTTTTCGTGCCGAAGCGCATTGACCTGGCGGGCAAGGCCGGCAACCTGGCGTACCAGCAGTCCCGAGACGCCGAATGAAAGCCAGATGGTCAGCAGCGCAAAAAGCCCCGTACCGGCCATCAGCACGTTGATCATCTGCTTGAAGTGTTTCTCGTAACGGCTGAAGTCATAGACACGGTAGAGCCGTGCCCCTTCCAACCCGGCAATGGCGACGTGAATTTCCTGGTCGCCGACGATGATCTCGTGCGTTCCGGCAGGCATCCCGGCGACGCTCGACGGCAGCGTCAGCTGTGATTGGTCCGCCGCCGACACGTAGCCGTTCAGGCGCGGCTCGAACGGCGGCAGCAGCTTCGGATTCGCGCGATAGCTTCGCAGCACGCTGACCATGTCATCGTGGATCAGCGCGGCAATCAGCCGTTCTTCCTGCGCTTCGGCAAGCACCCTGACGCCCAGCGCCTGGGCGATTTTCGCCAAGGCGCAGAAGCCCGAAATGCTATTACGCCGCTAGTGCAGTTTATCGAAGTTCAGTTCGAGCGCATTCGGCGCAGTACGTCAGGCATCAGTGAGAGGTATGCTTAATCGCCCGCTACCGCCAGTCCACGCACCGCCAAACCGCCGATCGCGCACGTAGGCCCAATACATGGATGCACACAAACCCGTCACGCGGCCGACACAGCCAGTGCCCCGCCCGGTGCTGGTCTGGGACGCGCCGGTGCGACTCTTTCACTGGCTGGTGGTCGCGCTGGTCGCTGCGGCCTATATCACCCTGAAGCTGAACTGGATCGACTGGCACGTGCGCGTCGGCGAGACGCTGCTCGCCCTGGTGATTTTCCGGCTGCTATGGGGCTGCTTTGGCAGCGAAACCGCGCGCTTTCGCAGTTTCGTGGCATCGCCCGCGGCCGCGCTTCGTCATTTGCGCCGGCTGTTTCATCGCGAACCGGATGTGCAGGTCGGCCACAATGCAGCCGGCGGCTGGATGGTTCTATTTCTGCTCGCCTTGCTGCTGACCGAGACGCTGAGCGGGCTCTACGTCAACAACGACATCGCCGACGAAGGCCCGTTGAGCGAACTGGTACCCGCGTGGCTCGCCAACGCAATCTCGGCGCTGCATGGGCTGCTCTGGTACGTGCTGCTCGCGGCCATGGCGCTGCACGTTCTCGTGATCGCCGTCTACGCAGTCGCGAAGGGACACAACCTGCTGCGTCCGATGCTGACCGGCTACAAACTGCTGCCCTCGTCCGTGGACGCGCCGCGCCAAGCGCCAGCGCTGCTGGCGCTGCTGCCGCTCGGCGTCGGCGTTGCCGTGGTGATGCTGCTTGCGGCTTATCTGTGAGCAAGCCGCACACCCGAACTCGGGGCGCTGCTGCCGTGCCTGCTTCAGCCGCCCTTCGGCGGCGTCACCTGGCCACGAATCTCGCCGTTCGGATTGTTCTTCGTGTGGACGTTGATGTACATCTCACCCGCTTCGAACATCTTCGCTTCGTCCGGAGATAGCGTGGCCTGACCGGTCATCGGGCTCGTCACCTCAGTGGAGCCTTTCTGCGAGATCCAGACCTTTACGCCGGCGTTTTTACCGGCCGGAGCGGGTCCGTGGAAATGCGCCATCGTGGTCGGACTCGTCAATCCGCTGAAGGTGATGTTCCAGGTGACGACCCGAGTGCTGGAGTCGTACGTGAGCTTGGCGTTGCCGCTGCCCGGCGTCTGCACCGGGGGCACCTGTTGAGCGCCCGTCAAAGGCACCTCGAACGAGACGGGCGCCGCTTGCGCCAAAGTCAGCGTACCCGCTAAGGCCAAACCACCGAACACCATGAAAGCGCGCCGCGTGATGGATCGTGACATCTGGTTTTCTCCTGTTGGGTTTGCCCTTGGTGAACGGGCGATTATTGAAGACTGCAGAAGAGCTCGTCGACGTCGTAGACAGCCGAACAAGTGAGTCAAGCATAGACGCAAGCCGGCCGTTACGCGAAGTTCGCATAAGGCCGAACTCCGGTCCGGGCATGACGACCGCCCCGTTGCGTCGAGGTCCGAGAAGTGTGGACAGCGTTTCGAAAGGAAAACGTCGGGCGAAAATCGTTGAAAATCGATCCGAAGCGAAAAATTCTTCCGGTACGATATGCGCTTTGCGCGAAGGCAGCGGATGTAACCGGTGCGACCTCATATTGCGCCAGGCGCCTTCATGGATCACACCCATTGTTACGCTGCCATGTCCATCCCGAACGCGCTGATCGGCATTGCGATTTTGTCCTGCCTGATGAGCGTCGCCGTTCTAGGCTCGCTGTTTCACACTCAGGTTCCAGGAATACGTCGTTGGTGCGTGGCGAGTGGTCTGCTGGCCGTCACGGCCACGCTCCTCCTGTTCCGTAGGTCGGATCTCGTCGTACTGGGCGCGAGCGTATTGCTGCTCGTCGCGTCGCTCCTCGCGATTCACGGCTTCCGGCAATTCTTTCATCGGCCGCCATCGGTGATCTGGGAGTACGGCGCGCTGTGCGCGATCCTGGCGGGACTCGTTTATTGGACCTACGTGCGGCCTGACGTCAGTGCCCGGGGCGCGATGATCTCGGGTTTTCTCGCGTACATCCGATTTGTGATCGCCTGGGTCGTGCAGCGGTACCGGCCTGCGGGCAGACCGAAATACGGCTACCACTTCGTGGCTGTTGCCGCGGTGTTGGGGGCGGTCGTCCACGCAGTACGCTGTGTCGTCTATGGGTCGGGGCTAGCGCATGAATCGGTGTTTCTGGAGGAAACGCCGCTAAACGTCGCGTTTCTCGGCATGGCCATCCTGACTTTGCCATGCCTGTCGGTCGGCATGGTGATGCTGGCTCATGACCGGCTGGCGGAGCGGATGGAACGCCTCGCCACTATCGACGATCTGACTGGCGCGCTCGGACGGCGCGCTTTCATCGCGCGCGCGGAGGCGCTGTTCGAGCTGGCAAAGGTGGCGAAGTCGAAGCTGTCCATCGCGATCCTGGACATCGATAACTTCAAAGGCATCAACGACAGATACGGGCATGCGGCCGGCGACCAGGCCCTTGCGCATGTTGCGTTGACGATATCGCGCGATCTACGGCAAAGCGACGTCCTTGGCCGCATCGGCGGTGAAGAGTTTGCGCTGCTGATGCCACTGACCGGCAAAGAGCAAGCGGCCCGTCTCACGAACCGGTTGCGCGCACTCGTCGCGGCGTCTGTTGCGCGTGCTCCGACCGGCGACGCCGCTTGCACACTCAGCGCTGGCGTCGACGAATTCGGCGATGGCGATACCGTTGCGTCGGTAATGGCGAGAGCCGACAGGGCGCTCTATGCCGCGAAAGCCAACGGCAGAAACTGCGTGATGGTGGCGGGGTCTTCGCAGCCTGCCGATGACCTCGTTGCCAGTTTTCCGGCTTAAGGAAGGCGCCGCGCGGGGCACTGCGACTGCAAAAAAACCGGCATGCAGTCTCCCGCATACCGGTCCTTGTTCGGCCCGCCGCGTCACCGCGAACCGGGCCGCCGCGATGATCCGCGCTTTACTTGCGCTTCAATTGCGAAATATCGCGCACCGCGCCGCGATCGGCCGAGGTCGCGAGCGCCGCATACGCCTGCAAGGCCTGCGACACCACACGCTCGCGATTGGCCGGCTGCCATGCATCGGCGCCGCGCGCTTCCATCGCCGCACGACGGCGTGCGAGCTCTTCATTCGACACCGCCAGATGCATCTTGCGCTGCGGAATGTCGATCTCGATCACGTCGCCGTCTTCGACCAGACCGATCGTGCCGCCTTCCGCCGCTTCCGGCGACGCATGGCCGATCACGAGACCCGACGAGCCGCCCGAAAAACGGCCATCGGTAAACAGCGCACAGCTCTTGCCGAGACCCTTCGACTTCAGATACGAAGTGGGGTACAGCATTTCCTGCATGCCCGGACCGCCCTTCGGACCTTCGTAGCGAATCACCACGACGTCGCCCGGCACGACCTTGTCGCCGAGAATCGCATCGACCGCATCGTCCTGGCTTTCGAACACGCGCGCGCGGCCCGAGAACAGCCACTGCGATTCGTCGACACCCGCGGTCTTCACGATACAGCCCTTCTCCGCGAGGTTGCCGTACAGCACCGCGAGGCCGCCGTCCTTCGAATACGCGTGTTCCTTGCTGCGGATGCAGCCGCTCTTGCGGTCCGTGTCGAGCGTCGCGTAGGTCGCTTCCTGGCTGAACGCGACGGTGGTCGGAATGCCGCCGGGCGCCGCGCGGAAGAACTTCTGCGCTTCCTCGCCCGCGCCGCCGGCGATGTCCCACTTCGCGATCGCGTTGCCGAGCGTGCCGCTATGCACATTGCCGCACGACAGATCGAGCAGGTCCGCGCGCGCGAGCTCGCCGAGAATACCGATGATGCCGCCCGCGCGATGCACGTCCTCGATGTGGTACTTGTCGGTCATGGGCGCGGCCTTGCACAGGCACGGCACCTTGCGCGAGATGCGATCGATGTCCGACATCGTGAAATCGACGCCCGCTTCCTGTGCGGCGGCCAGCAGGTGCAGCACGGTGTTGGTCGAGCCGCCCATCGCGACGTCGAGCGTCATCGCGTTCTCGAAAGCCTGCTTGGTGGCGATGCTGCGCGGCAGGACCGAGGCATCTTCTTCCTGATAGTAGCGGCGGCACAGATCGACGACGAGGCTGCCCGCCTGCTCGAACAGGCCCTTGCGCCATGCGTGCGTCGCGACGACCGTACCGTTGCCCGGCAGCGCGAGGCCGATCGCCTCGGTCAGGCAGTTCATCGAATTCGCGGTGAACATGCCCGAGCACGAACCGCAGGTCGGGCACGCGCTGCGCTCGACTTCGGCGACTTCGGCGTCGCTGATCTTCGGATCCGCGGCCTTGATCATCGCGTCGATCAGATCGATCTTCGCGATCACCTGGCCGTCGGTCGGCGACTTGACCTTGCCCGCTTCCATCGGGCCGCCCGACACGAACACGACCGGAATGTTCAGGCGCATCGCGGCCATCAGCATACCCGGGGTGATCTTGTCGCAGTTCGAGATGCAGACCATCGCATCCGCGCAGTGCGCGTTGACCATGTACTCGACCGAGTCCGCGATCAGTTCGCGCGACGGCAGCGAATACAGCATGCCGCCGTGACCCATCGCGATGCCGTCGTCGACGGCGATCGTGTTGAATTCCTTCGCCACGCCGCCGGCCGCTTCGATCTGCTTCGCGACCAGCGCGCCCAGATCGCGCAGATGCACGTGGCCCGGCACGAACTGCGTGAACGAGTTCACGACCGCGATGATCGGCTTGCCGAAATCGTCGTCCTTCATGCCGGTCGCGCGCCACAGCGCGCGGGCGCCGGCCATGTTGCGGCCATGAGTCGAAGTGCGTGAGCGATAGTTGGGCATCTGTATCCTCAGGTATTGCTGTTATCGGTTTTGATGAGCGCCCGCGCGGGCGTGGGGATCGCAGCGCGGAGTCGGCGCTGGAGACGAATAGTGCAAGAACGCCAGTAAGACGTCCAATATATTTTTTCTGCTCAATTAGGTCGTAAAACATATTAATCGGTGTAACGGTCGTGTAACCGATTTGCGCCGCCCGGCTTCAGTCAACGCAAAGGGCCGATGAAGCGATGCTTCATCGGCCCTTCGTGCTTTCAACGCTTTTAATGCGTCCGCGCTCTTACATCTTCACGACGTCGAGCAGCGTCTTCTTGCCGTCCTTGTAGTCGTACAGCGAGATCACGCCGTGCTGAAGGTCGCCCTTCGCGTCGAACGTCGTTTGACCGGTCACGCCCTTGTAGTCGGTGCCCGAGACCTTGGCCAGCACCTTCGCCGGGTCGGTCGAGTTCGCGCGCTTCATTGCGTCGACGACGATATACACCGCGTCGTACGTGAACGGTGCGTCGAATTCGATCGGATGACCGAAGCGCTTCGTGTACTTCGCCGCGAATTGCGCGCCGCCGTTCATGCGCTCGACGGCCATGCCGGCCTGCGAGCACACCACGTTGCCGGCCGCCGGACCGGCGAGGTCCGCGAGGCTTTCGGTGCACACGCCGTCGCCCGACAGCATCTTCGCGCGCAGGCCCAGCTGACGCGCCTGCTTCGCGAACGGACCGCCGGTCGCATCCATGCCGCCGTACATGATCGCGTCGGGATTCTCGCCCTTGATCTTGGTCAGGATCGCGCGGAAGTCGACGGCCTTGTCGTTGGTCGCGTCGTGCGAGACGACCTTCAGGCCGAGCGACTTCGCGGTCTTTTCGAATTCGTTCGCGAGGCCCTGGCCATAGGCGGTCGAATCGTCGACCACGGCCACGGTCTTCACGTTCAGGGTCTTCGCGGCGTAGGCGGCGAGTGCCGGACCTTGCTGAGCGTCGGTCGCGACGACGCGGTAGGTCGTCTTGAAGCCCTGCTGCGTGTACGCTGGGTTCGTCGACGACGGCGAAATTTGCACGATGCCCGCGTCGCTATAGATCTTCGATGCCGGAATCGACGCGCCCGAGTTCAGGTGGCCGACCACCGCGACGACCTTGTCGTCGACGAGTTTCTGCGCGACCTGGGTCGCCTGGCGCGGGTCGCCTGCGTCGTCCTGCGCGTCGAGCACGAGCGTGACCTTCTGAGCGTCGATCGTCAGGCCCTTCGCGTTGATTTCCTCGATCGCGAGGCGCGCGCCGTTTTCATTGTCTTTGCCGAGGTGGGCGGAGCCGCCCGTCAACGGACCGACGTGACCGATCTTGACGACCTGATCCGCATTTGCCGTACCGGCAATGCCCGCGAATGCGACGACTGCTGCGCTGAGCGGCAGCAGTTTGTGAAGCTTGAACGACATACGATACATCTCCTCTTTACTTACCTTGCCAACCGGATGGCTGGGGATTCCTGATACTGATCAAACATTGCCATTCATCGATTCAGGATGAGTTGAGATACGGCCAAGCCGGCAATTAGCCAGCTCCGCCATTTTTTTGGTGCAGCACGATAACGCAAAACTGGCGCAAGCGACAAATTCCGGCGCAATGGGGATTGGCGCGGCGTCAATGAGCGGTCGTTCCGTCGCTCTATTGAAGCGGGAGATTGCGCGTTTGATTCGCGGAGGGAATCGTCATTAAAAGTGACGAAATAAGCAGTAACTCAGCCAATAAAACTGGATCTCGTGCTTATTCTTCGGAAACGGAATGGCGCAATCAAGGCTTGAAATCGGCCAGCATTACCCCCTCGCGGATATGCGCGAGAGCGGCCGCCACATAGTCGACGATCGGCGCCGGCGGCTGGTCCGGCTTCGCCCACACGAAGCCCGAGCACTTGTGCGGCTCCATGTTCGCCGGTTCGCCTTGCCATGAACGGCACGCGAAAAAGAAGCTGATGCGGTTCGTGTCCGAGTCGCGCCGCATCACGAGCTTGAATTCGAGATCGCCGGGCGCAATCGTCACGCCCGCTTCTTCTTTCGATTCGCGAATCGCACACTCTTCGATCGATTCGCCTGGTTCGAGATGGCCGGCAATCAGCGCGTACTGGCCGTCCCTGAAACCGGTATTCGCGCGCTGCATGAAAAGGCACTCGCCCTGCCCATTCAGAAACAGCACGTTCACATCGACGACGCTTTGCATTCGGCTCATTTTCTTGCAGTTCATCGTGATGGACTACGCGCGTTGCGCGGTCAATAGCTTGATGCCGAGCGCGACGAAAACGAGCCCGCTGCCGCGCTTGATCGCCGCGATCCAACGGCTGGCCCCAACGCGCTTATGGATACCGCGCACGCCGAGCGAATAAATGGTGTGCACGAGCGCGACCGTGACCGCGATTGTCAGATACATCACGATGAACTGCTCCGGCAGGCCGCGCTCGTGGTCGATGAATTGCGGCATGAACGCCGAAAGAAAGATCATCGTCTTCGGATTGCTGCCCGACACGAGCAAGGCTTCGCGGAATACTTTGTTGCGCTCGAATGTATAAGCGGGCGATGCGACGCCCGTGGGCTGCGTGGCCTGCGTTGCCTGCCTGTCGCCGCCGCGCAGTTGCCTGATGCCGAGATACATCAGATAACCCGCGCCGAGCAGTTTCATCGCGACGAAGAGCGGCGGCAGCGTGGTCAATACCGCGCCGACACCGAGCGCGACCAGCGCGACGACGACTCCTTGTGCGAGCAGATTACCGGCAACGCTCGCCGCCGCGCCGCGGCTTCCATAGCGAACCGAGTTGCGGATCACCAGCAGAACGTTCGGTCCCGGCGAAATGGTGGTGAGCAGATAGGCAGCGGCGAAAAGCAACCAGGTATGGAATGACATGGCAGGTCCGGGAGTTCGTTGTGATTGGATTCCAACAGACCAGACATGATGACACGGAAAAAAACGCCGCGACCGGCGTCATCGCGCGGACCTCCTGAAGCGGCGTTCGATCCGCGACTGGATCACTTCGAGCACCATCGACACGAGCCAGTAGATCACCGACGCGCTGATCAGCATCTCCATGTGACGGAATTCGCGCTGCCCCTCGGTGGTCGCGACATAGGTCAGTTCCCACACGCCGACGACGGACACCAGCGAACTATCCTTCAGCATCGCGATGAACTGGTTGCCGGTCGGCGGAATGATCACGCGCAGCGCCTGCGGCAGAATCACGAGCCGCATCATCATGCCGTGGCTGAGACCGAGCGCGCGTGCCGCATCCCACTGCCCTTTCGGAATGCTTTGAATGCCGGCGCGAAAGATCTCCGTCATATAGGCCCCATAGCACAACGACAACGCGGCCACGCCAGCGGGAATCGGATCGACGACATAGCCGAGCTGCGGCAGGCCGAGATACAGAATAAAGATCTGCATCAGCAGCGGCAGGCCACGAAACAGCGACGTGTAGAACGTCGCGATGCCAATCGCGATCCCGTTCGATGAAAGCTTCGCCAGTGCGCCAATTAGCGCGAGCACGAACGCGAGCGCGATCGAGATCGCCGAGATATAGAGCGTGGTGGTCGCGCCTTGCAGCACCAGATAGCCGATCTTGCGCTCGATGAAGTCTATGCTCAGATTGAACGTCGAGAAGAACAGCACGACCAGCAACGCGAGTTCACACCACGCGACGGTAATCTGCCAGCGCAGCGAAAGCCTCAGCAACAGATAGCAATTGGCGACCAGCACGGCAATCGCGACCGCGCCGCCGAGCAGCTTCTGCAGTAAGGCCGCGTCGATGCCGAGCGCGGGCACGCCGTGGTCGATGCCGGCCATCCAGTCCGGCGCGTGCTGCACCGCGAAGTATCCGCCGATCAGCAACACCGCGAGCAGGAAGAGAATCGTGCCCGGCTTGCGTTTCTCGACGCCGTCAGCATCTTCTGCAAACATGTGTTCCTCCGTAGATCCGCCGAGCGCGCGACGAACGACGGGCGGTCGTGTTCGAGCCCGTCGTGTTCGAGCCCGCTTACGCCGCGCGTTCGCGCATGAAATCCATCAGCTGGTAGTACCAGTACGTCAATTGAACGGCCGCCGTGCCGGCCGGCCCGCCGTTCCATTCGAGACCGAACGGCGCGAACAGACGATAGCGGTCGGTTTCGTTCGCGATGCCCTGCGCGATCAGCCTGCCGCCGAGCGCCGTCGTATTCATGCCGTGGCCGCCGAACCCCATGCAGTACCAGACGCCCGTATTCAGCCGGCCGATCAGCGGCATCAGATGCCTTGCATACGACATGCGTCCGGACCACGCGAGCGCGACCTTCAGCTCGGATAGCTGCGGATAGGTATCGACCATGCGCCGGCGCAACAGCTCGGCGAGCCGGTCCGGCTCGGACTTGCGCGTCGTGATCATGCCGCCCCACAGAATGCGCTCGCCGCCGTCGACGAGGCGGTAATAGTCGCTCGCACGGCGGCTGTCGCCGACCGACGCGCGCGTGCGAATGGCGGTTGCGATCAGATCCGGGGCCGGCTCGGTGACGAGCATGTAGGTCGAGATCGGCAGATAGCTGCGCGCGAGTTGCGGCACCACGTTGCCCGTATAGCCGCCGCAGGTGAACACCACGTCGCGCGCCGTTACCGTGCCGCGCGCGGTCTTCAGCCGCTTGATCGCCGACGAGCAATCGAGCGACAACACTTCGGAGTCTTCGAACACCTGGCCGCCCAGCCGCTCGACTTCCGCGACCAGCGCTCGCGCATAGTTCAACGGATGAAAATGGAAGCCGCGTTCGTTATAAAGCGCATGGCGGTACTTGTCCGATACGAGCCACTCGCGAATCTCGTCGTGCGTCTTGAACGTGACGTCGTACTGAAACTCGTTGGCGAGCCACGCCTGCTGCGCCTGCATCTCGGCGGTGTTCTCGTGACGCGACACGCGCAGCACGCCATGCACGGGCTGCGCTTCGTCGATGCCGAGTCGGCGGATATTGTCGGCGACGATATCGACGCCCTCGATCGACATCCGGTAGATCGATTTCGCGTCGTCGACGCCGACGCGTTGCGCGATCCGCTCGAAGCTCGTCGAATAGCCGGGACTCACCACGCCGCCATTGCGGCCCGACGCGCCCCACGACACCCGCTGCGCTTCGAGAAGAATTACCGAGCGGCCGCGGCGCAGCAATTCGAGCGCGGTCGTGATGCCGGCCATGCCGGCGCCGACCACGCATACATCGGCTTGCAGCGAACCGCTCAGCGCCGCGCGCGGCTCGACCGTGCGCAGCGTGCGGGTGTAATAGGTATCGAGGTAGGAAGCCATCTCGTGATGGAGTGCCGCCTTGTTGTTGGTGGCGATTGATGGCTGCGCGGCGGGCGCGGCAGCAGGCGCGGCGGCGGCATCGACCACCGCGTCTCGGGTTCGTGCTTATTGCTTCGTATAGTCGTTGCCGAACCACTTCATGCTGAGCTTGGTCAACGTGCCGTCCTGCTTCATTTGCGCGACGATGTCGCCGACCTTCTTGTCCCACTCGGCGTCGCCCTTGTCGGCGACGATCGCGAGCGGCTCACGGAACGCAAAGTCGCCAGGGATGATCTTCACCGGATAGCCGTTCTTGATTGCGTTGAGCGCGGTCTGCACCGGCGTCACGATTGCGTCGACGCGCTTGCCGTCGCCGAGGCGCAGATCGTCGTAAGGCAGCATCGAGTCCGCGTAGGTCTTGATTTCCTTCGGCGGCTGCGTCATGTACTGGAACGGCGGCACGTCCGGGCCGGCGATATTCAGGCGGTTGCGCACGTAGTCTTCCGACGTGGTGCCCGCCTCGACGCCGATCACCTTGCCGTTCAGATCGGCACGGGTCCTCGCCTTCGAATCCTTGTTCACGACGAACACATACGGGCTGTAGTAATAGATCGCGGGGAAGTCGAGCAATTCGGCGCGCGGCTTGGTCGGCGTGACGGAGAGCACGGACAGATCCCAGCGGCCGTGCCAGTGACCGCCGGTCATCAGGCTGAACTGCGGCGTATCGAATGTGACTTTGACGCCGAGCCGGCGCGCGATTTCCTTGGCGACGTCGATATCGAAACCGTCGAATTCGTGCTTGTCGTTCAGGAACGCTTGCGGCGGCCACTTGCCGCTCGTCGCGACCATCATCGTGCCGTTCTTCATCACGCGATCGAGCGTGGCGCCCGCATGAGCGCTGAAGGCGGTCAACGCGATGCCGGCGCCGAGCGTGAAACCGAGCAGGCGGTTCAGGATGGACTTAGCCATGGTGCGTGTCTCCGTTGTTTGTTTTGCGTCGCTCTTGCGTTCTTGTTCGCGTACCGGGCGCTTGCGGACTTCATCGCGACTGGTCCACGTTGGCGCGATCTTAAGTCGCCACAGAAACCCGAGCTATTGACAATTCGGCACCACCTGATTCCGAAAGCGCATCAAGTCGCGGCGCGGACCGGGCACGTGACCTGCTACCCGTATTCGACGCGCGGCGGCGGCAGGCGGCGCAATCGCGCGCCCCGCCTCAACGTTTCGAGGCCGTCACCAGTTGCAGCGGCGTCTCGATCACCCTCGACAGCTCGCGCTGCTTGCGCCGCTCGGTCACCGCCTTCAACGCGAAGTCGATGCCGAATACGGTCTGGCGGTCGGCGAACTGGTTCATCGTCGCGAGCACGCGGCCGTCGGCGAGCAGCGGCTTGATCGCATCGATCGCGTCGTAGCCGGTGACGTAGACGCCGCCGCCGCGGCCCGCGTCGCGAATCGCGTCGACCGCGCCCATCGCCATGTTGTCGTTGCCGCATAACAGCGCGCGAAGCTGCGGATGCTCGACCAGCATCTTCGCGGCCACGTCGCGGCCCTTGCCGTACTCCCAGTTACCCGACTCGACCGCGACGACCTGCACCTTCGCCGCATCCATCGCGTCGCGGCTGCCGGCCGTGCGCTGCTGCGCATTGCTGCTCACCGAAATGCCTTCGATGATGCCGACCTGATCGCCGGGCTTCAGCCGCGTGGCCAGATACTGGCCGACCTGCTTCGCGCCGCTGCGATTGTTCGGCCCGACGAACGGCACCGAGATGCCGGCGGCCGCTTGCGCTGCGTCGTCGAGCGGGTTGTCGATCGTGATCGTGATGATGCCGGCCTTGATCGCGCGTGCGATCACCGGGATCAGCGCCTTAGAGTCGGTCGGCGCGATCACGATCGCGTTCATCTTCGCCCTGATCATCTCGTCGACCATGCGGATCTGTGCGGCGGTGTCGGTCTGTTTGGCCGTGCCGCGAATCGTCAGGCTGAATTGCGACGAGAAGTGCTGCTGGTAATTGCGCGCGGCGTCGACCATCGCGACCGTAAACGGGTCCGACATGGATTTGAGCACGAGCGCGATCTTCGGCTTCGTGCCGGACGGTACCTGGGCATGGGCATCGTTCGCGAATCGCGCGATGCCGGTGAGACCGGTTGCGGCCAGCGCGCCCGCGAGCAGCACGCGGCGGCGCATGTTCTGCGTCATGGCTTGACTCCTTCGCGGAGGTGCTGGCTGCAGATGGACTGGTTGCGGATGTGCCGATCGAACGACGCGACGCTGGCGACGATTTCGTCGAACAGCGGGCGGCTGTCGATGTCTTCGCTCAGACAACGCGTCTTCAACGCGGCCAGTTGCCCGGCGATGTCCGCTTGCGCGTCGCAACGCTCCAGCAGTTCTTCGAGCAGACAGCCGTACGCCCTGACTTCGAGCCGCTGCAACGCGATAGCGAGCTCGCGATCGCCGGCATCGAAAAACGACGCCGCGCCGAAATCGCCGAGCAGCGCGCGCCCCGCGCCGTCGTGCAGGATATTGTGCGCGTACAGATCGCCATGCATTACGCCACGCCGATGCAGATGACTAGCGACCTTCGCGATGCCGCTCGCGATACCGAGCACCGTCTCGAGGTCGAAGCACGCGTCGTCGCGATAGATATCGCGCGTGCACGACGCGAGGCTCGGCGGACCGGCCAGACTGGCGAAGCGTGGATCGATCAATCCCATCACGAGGCCATGCGTATCCGACGGATGCCCGATCACCTTGCCGAGCACGGGAATCAGGTTCGCATGTTCGCCGCCGCGAATGCAAGCAGCCATTTCGCAGTCGGGCAAACCGTCGCTCGTCACCGCGCCCTTGAACAGCTTGACGGCGACCGCACGCGGCGCCGGTTCGTGGTCCGCATGCAGCGCCGCACGATAGATGACGCCCGATGCGCCCTCGCCCAACGGCCGCTCGAGCCGCAATGCATCCCAGCGAATGCCGCTGATCGGTGTGTCGATGAACGCCGCCTGTTCGAGCGCCGCGTTGAACGGATTGCCCGCATACGCGAGCCACGCAAGCCGCGGCAGACGCAGCAACCAGCGCGGCAATGCGTCGAAACGATTCGCGGCGAGCCGCAGCAGTTCGAGCCGCGTGCATGCGGCCAGTTCCTCAGGCAGCGCGCGCAGCCGGTTGCCGGCGAGCATCAGCTTTTGCAGTTGCGTGCAGCGGCCGAGTTCCGCGGGCAAGCTTTCGATGTCGTTACCGGTCAGAATCAGCCAACGCAACAGCGGCGGCAGCGCGCTCGCCGGCACCTCGCGGATGCGATTCGACTTGAAGCCGATCATGCTCAGTTGCGCGCATTCGCCGAGCACACCTGGCAGCTCGGTGAACGGGTTGTTGGACGCGAACAGGATGCGCAGTTTGCGCAGGCGCGGCAGATCGTCGGGCAGCGTCGTCAGTGCATTGTTCGACAGGTCGAGCACTTCGAGCGTATCGGCAAGATCGAAAATCTCGCGCGGAAATTCGCTGAGACCGCACGCGAGTTTGAGTTCGCGCGTACCCGCCAGTTGCCCGGCCCGCAGTTGTTCTAAAGTCGTGGTCACAGTCGTGGGAAAGAAGATCGGGTAGCGCGCGCAGCGCGTCGTACCGAAGCTGTCGATTTTACTGAGTCAAAGGCCATCTGGGGTTCTCTGCGGTACAGTGACGTGATCGCCGCGATGCTCATGATCGTCGCGGCCGTGTCGAATGCGAATGAGACAGCAATATCTGGAGGGCGTTCAGGCGACGCCAGCGGGACACTCCCGAGTATCGGCGCAGCCTTCATACAGCTTTCCGCGTCCGGTCGTTCAAGCACGTCCGTCTCGCGAGCCTTGCGCCTCCATCCTGTCAGGAGCCTGAGAAAGTGACGTACGCATACAAGTTGATCGATTCGCCGGTCGGTCAGTTGAAGCTCGTGGCGAAAGGCGAATGCCTTGCCGCGATTCTATGGGAACACGACAAGCCGAACCGCGTGCGACTCGGCGAAATGAGCGAAGCGAACGAGCTCGCGGTGCTCGTCGAAACGGAGCGGCAACTGCGCGAGTACTTCGCGGGTACGCGCCAGGCCTTCGATCTGCCGCTCGATTTTCAGGGCACCGAGTTCCAGAAGCAGGTCTGGCGCGCGCTGCTGACCATCCCGTTCGGCCAGACGCGCAGCTACTCGGAGATCGCCCAGCAGATCGGCAAGCTCAATGCAGTGCGCGCGGTGGGCGCGGCAAATGGCCGGAATCCGATTTCGATCGTTGCGCCGTGTCACCGCGTGATTGGCGCGTCGGGCGAGCTGACGGGATTCGCCGGCGGCCTCGCCAACAAGATGCTGCTGCTTTCGCTGGAGGCGGGGCAGACCTCGCTCGAGGCAGCGGCCGATGACGCGCCACGACCCGCGCCGGAGGGAAAAGCGGCGCGACCGGTCAAGGACGATGCACCCGCGAAACCGGCGCATCACCCGCCGAGCCGAGGAACGCAGGGGTCGCTGTTCGGCAGCTGAAGCAGCGCAGACCCAGCACAACGCGCCACCCCTCGGCCGTAATCGCCGATGCTTCGTCCGCGATCAACGCCATCGGCCGCGCATGCAACATCTATCCTTAAGATGCCCGTTGGGTATCGAACAGGAGGATGACATGCGCATGCTTCTCAACATACAAATACCGAACGAACCGTTCGGCACACTCGTGCGCGAAGGCCGAATCGGCGAGCTGATGCAAAAGATCCTCGAGGACATGAAGCCGGAAGCGATCTACTTCACGGAGCAGCAGGGCAAACGCGGCGCGGTGGCGGTTGTCGATGTCGCCGATGCATCGGCGATTCCCGCGCTCGCCGAACCGTGGTTCCTTAAGCTCGACGCCGAGTGCGAGCTGCGCATCGCGATGCTGCCCGAGGATCTGATGAAAGCCGGCCTCGACGCGCTAGGCGACAAGTGGAAGTAGCGCGGCCCTCAGGAATGCCCCGCCGATAGCTGCAACAGCATCGAAGCCGCCGCCGTCGCGGCGACCTGGCAGCCGAGCACGATATGCTCCTCGGCCGTGTCCTCGATGAAGTCGTGACTCACGCCGCCGATGCTCGGCACGAACATCATGCAGGCCGGCATGCAACGCGCGATCACCTGCGCGTCGTGCGCGGCACCGCTCGGCATGCGCAGCCACTGCCCCGGCGCGATCGCTTCGGCGGCTCGCGCGATGTGCTCCGCGAGCGTGGCGTCCATGCTGACGGGCTCGATCGGCTCGTCGATCGTCTGCGATTCGACGCTCACGGCGTTGTGCGCGTTGAAGTCGCGCACCAGTTCCGCGAGCGCGTGTTCCATTGCCTGAAGCCGCGCCGGGTTAGCGTCGCGGAATTGCAGGTACATGTCGGCAGCGCCGGGTACGACGCTCATCGAGCCCGGATCGAGATCGATGCGGCCCACGGTCCAGACGGTATCCGCGTCGGCGAGTTGCGCGAACGCGTCGTTCATCCGCGCGATGAATGCGACGAGCGCCGCGCCCGCGTCGCGGCGGATCGCCATTGGCGTCGTGCCCGCATGGTTGCGCTGACCGGTAAAGCGCAGCCGCGATTCGCGCAGCCCGACGATCGTCGTGACCACGCCGATCGATTTGCCGATCGCTTCGAGCCGTCCGCCCTGCTCGATATGCGGCTCCAGATACGCGACCTGGCGCCCTGCCTCGAAACGCGCACGCGGCCGGCCCGCGAGGCCCGCGGCCGCCAGCACGTCGGTTACACGTTCGCCCTGCCGGTTCGTCGCGCCGCGAATCGATTCGTCGACCGCCTCGCCGACGAAGCTGCGGCTGCCAAGCAGGCCCGAGAACGTGCCCTCCTCGTCGATCCACGACGCGACGTCGACGGCGAGGTGCCGCGTCGCGTCGTTCTCCGCGAGCGCACGGGCGATTTCGAGCCCGTAGATGACGCCCATTGCGCCGTCGAGCCAGCCGCCGGTCGGCTGCGTGTCCGTGTGCGAACCGATCACGAGCGCGGGACCGCTTTTGCGCGAGCGTCCGAACACGGTGCCCACGCCGTCGATGCGCGCGTCGAGCCCCGCCTCCGTCATCCTGCCGACCAGCCATTCGCGTGCCGCCAGATCGACCGGCGACAGCGCGAGCCGGACCACGCCTGGGCCGGTTGCGCCAAACCCGCGCAGCCGTTTGAGGTCGGCCATCAGCCGGTCCGGATCGATCTTCACCACGTTGTCATCTCCCTGAATTGATTGCGGATGCGGCCGCGCGAAAATCGCCCGGCGACATGTCGTACGCACGTCTGAATGCGCGATTGAAATCCGACGCGCTATTGAAGCCCCAGCCGTACGCGACGTCGATCACCGGCCTGCGCGGGTGGCGATGCAGTTCGTCGGCCGCCTCGCGCAGGCGCCGGTTTCGAATATACGCGTGGAGCCCGCCCTCCGGCTCGAACAATCGATACAGCGTGGGCCGCGACAGCTGCGACATGGCCAGCACGCTGTCGACCGTCAGATCAGGTTGGCTGAGATTCGCGTCGATATAGCGGCGCGCCGCCGCGAACATCGCGGTGCGTGCCACCGCCCGCGCTCCGCCGGTCAAGCCCGACTCCTTGCCGAACGCCGCGGCCATCAACAGCGCGCAGGTATGGAACGCTTCCTGAGCCGCGGGCGCGTCCATCGTGGGCAACCTGCGGCACAGATCGGCCAGATGCGCGGGAATCAGCCGCGCAAGCGGCGTTTGATATTCGATCATGCGGCCATGTATCGACTCCGCTTCCGGCAGCACCGGATCGATCAGATGGCGCGGCAAGAACAGTGCGACCAGGCGGCACGGCCCCCGCGTCATCTGCATCGGCTGATTCATGTCGAGCGCGAGGATGCTCGGCCGCGTTTGCAGCGCGACGCGCTTCGGATACAGGCCGGTGGTCGTCTCGAAGGTCCCTTCGACGGCCACATGAAACACGATCTGGCGCACGTTGTCGGTCGAAATGCGCGCGACCGAGCGCGTTTGCTCGACCGGATCGGTGCGGCAATCCGTGAAGGCCATGCCGCCGGCGCGATAGGTGTCGATGCTGCCGCGAAAGCCGTCGGCCAGTTGCCGGCGCGAGATCGGCACGTCCAGAAAATGGCCGACGCGCTCGCGCCACATAGGCAATTGCGCGCGCGGCGCCGTGGCGTAGGTGTCGAAGTGGGTGTAGTCGAAAGCCGCGGGCATTGTTGCGGCCGCGGTTGCGGTGCGGTTGGCTGCCTGATCGGTCGTCAAGGTCTCCCCGCCGGTTTTGTTGTGTGCGCGGCACGATAGCCGCGGTTGGCGAAAACGTCATGAGCGTGTTGCTAGCGGTTCGATGCCACGGCCGTCGAAGCTCATGTGCCCCCGCTCCGCTCATGCCCGACAGGCATCAGCGCCAGCCTACAAAGTCTTTATTCTTTGCGCAAGGCCTCATGCCGCAGCTCGAGCTCGCCTTCGTCCATGTCGGATGGAACTCGCGCGATCCGGCCGAGCAGCACAAAAAAATGGCCTCCAGACAGAGGCCATTTTTTCTTGAAGAATCGCTTGGAAACGTAAATCGTTTCAAATGAACGCGCATTCAGCGGCTATCGTTTCATCGCAGCGGCTCGAAGCATTGCCGCCAAGGTGATTAGCCCCGCCCCCAAAGGGGGCCCATAGTCATACAAGCGCAAGTGCCGTGCAAAGAAAATGGTGGACGTTGAAATTACTATCAAAACTACAACGGCAATGATCGAAAAAACCACCAGAAAATTTTTATTCACGATTGGCTCCTTGTGTCGAAATTCCCCCGCTTCCGCATTCCGTCCCAAAACCAAAGAGGCTCTGCTTTGACGCGACAGAAGTTTGCATAGTACCCTCCGTACGCAAGCAAGAGTCCTCCGTTCAACAGCAACTCCTGGAAGCCGGTGAACAGTTCGCGCGGATCCGGCGAAACGAAAAGATTGAGGAAGACAATGGTGACGCTGATGCCAGCCATTACGACCAATGCGAGCGGCACCCCGATGTTCAGCAGCAGCATGGACCCAAGCACAACTTCCAGGTACTTGACCATCTGGTAGAAGCCGATATCTGCCATAGCGCCTATATAGGCGCCCACTTTTCCTGCGTGGCTGAAATCCGGAATGTATCTGAAGACTACGAAATTCAGCCCGGAAGAGAGATAGTGGAATGCGAAATATAGCCTCATCCACATGACGACAAATTTCCAGGGTGATTCATTTGCTATTTTCATCGCTTTTTTATCCTTTCGCGGATTAGAAATTTTGCCATCGGCCTGTTACTCACTCAGTGAAAGGCATTGTGAGGAGCCAACCGCGTGGGTGTCCGAAGACCGTCAATCAAATGGCGCGTGCGATCTTGAAGTTGGTAACCAGTGACTGCAGGCGTTCAGCTTCCGCATGAACGCCACGGGCAGCCGCCGCGGCCTCTTCGACCAAGGCTGCGTTGTGCTGGGTCACCGTGTCGATTTCGCCGATCGCCTTGTTTATCTCCATGATGCCCCGGTGGCCGTCATCGGATGCATGGGTGATCTCCTCCATCAGAGTCGATACGTGGGCGAACTCATTCACCACCTCGTTGATTTTGGACCCGGCATCGTTTACCAGCTGAGATCCCTGGTCAACGCGGGTGACCGAATTGCTGACCAATTCCTTGATTTCCTTGGCGGCCGTTGCCGAGCGTTGAGCCAGCGTGCGGACCTCCTGGGCAACGACGGCGAAGCCACGACCTTCGTTGCCAGCACGTGCGGCTTCAACCGCCGCGTTAAGAGCCAGAATATTGGTCTGAAAGGCGATACCCTCGATAGTCGCAATGATGTCGGCGACTTTTCTGGATTGGTCAGCAATGCCTGTCATGGTGGTCACGACCACTTTCATGACCTCTCCGCCGCCGTTTGCCAGATCAGAGGTAGTCTGCGCGAGTTTGAGGCCCTGTCTGGCATTCGCCGCGTTGTTCTCCACGGTCGCCGTCAACTGCTGGATCGAAGCTACCGTCTGCTCCAGGGACGCCGCCTGTTCCTCGGTGCGCTGGCTCAGGTTCTCGTTACCTGCCGCGATTTCCGATGCGCCGGTCAATACGGCCTCACTACCGGAGCGGACCTGCTTCACGATATCCACGAGACTCTCATTCATGCTGCGCAGTGCACGCATCAATTGGCCGAGTTCAGTATCGGAATGCACCCTGACTTGCGACGTCAAATCCCCCGACGCAACGGCCTCGGCAATTCTTACGGCGTCGTTTAACGGGAACACGATTGACGTGGCAACCGTGTTGCAGACATATACCGTCGCAATGATAGCGATACAGATCACTGCGAAGGTCAGCATAAGGGCCATGTCATAGTCATGAATGGCCTTTTCCGCAGCCTCATCCGCATTCCTCTGGATGAAGTCCATATGGGCGCTGAGCGTGTTCTCCGTGGACTTGAAGACATCGAAGATCTTGGTGTTGGCGAGCACTCGCGCGGTTGCAAGATCCGGATTCTCAGTCATTGCGAGAGTGTAGAGTTCTTTGTTGATCACCGCATAGGCAGCAATTGCTTTCTTATCGTTCTCGAAATACTGACGATCCTCGCCCGGCAGCGCATTCTTCTCATAGTGATTGACACCATTTCTCAGTTGATCCAAGGCTTGGGTCCGGATCGCCGCATTGGTATCTTTGGCCTGTTTGGAATCAGACAAGACCAGACCGAGCGTGGCGCGACGATCCGTACTGAGGGCCAGACGAAGATCAGCAATCGTTTTGATTGACTCCATCCAATTCTGTTTGATGTCCAGAAGATGCGATTCAATCCGATGCGCCTGGAACAGCGCAAATCCCGCAGCACTGCATAACAGCAGGATAACGATTGCGAAGCTAACAAACAGCCGGTTGCGTACTTTGAGATTGCGAAGAAGCATTAGCATGTTTTTTTGCCTACATTGATTGTATACCGTTGGATTTCGGCATAAATCCCCTGCGTATGGATAGGGGGCAAGCATGATTGTGAATTCCGGTCCGATGTGTTAGTGCCGGGCTCGCGAGATTCATCGATGTCTAACGCGAAATCAACGCAGCACGGGGCGCCAACAATGGTCTCTGTTCTCGGCTCTTTCCTGCTCCTGGATGCGGCCTCCGGATAGCCGCATCGACAGCGACGCTCATCGAGCGCACGCGGGAGACGTTGACGTCGATAAGGACGTAGGCAAGAACGCGCGGAACTAGATAGTGCGCCGGCCACGTCGCGCTGCAAAGGAGGGAACGGTGTCGTTCACGCCGGTGCGCCAATGGCGCCGAAGGACCTCGGGCTGACCGTCGAGGCAACTGCCGAGACATCGGCTGGCCCATGAGCTGCCGAATTAGCGAGTAGGCGCTTGAGCAACACCATGAAAATATCCGCTTCGTCCTCGGTTAAGAGGCTAATCAATTTCTGGTCGGTTGCCCCGAGAAACGCTGTGATCTTCGCGGCCATGGCCACTCCGCTTTCCGTAAGCTGAACGCACCAGCAGCGGCAGTCGTCTGGATGCCGGGATCTCATTACAATTCCAGCGTCGATGAGACGCGGAATGAGTCGGGATAGCGACCCCATGTCGTAATTCAGCCTGCGGGCGAGTTGAACCTGCGTCATGAAATTCCGCCCAGCGAGGCATACAATGACCTTAGCCTGTGCGGATGAAATCCCAAGCGATGACTTCAGATGTCGATCAGCAGACTCCGAGATCGACTTGTCGACTTCGACAATATGGGTTAGCCAATTTAAAGCTCGGGCTTCAACTGCTTGGCTTAGGGGTAGGTCGTCCTCGCCCTTCATGTCTGCCGCTCCTTCAAATGTGATCGGAACCAGAAGCCGAGTTTGCGCCTATACGTCGGAACACCACCTCGTACTATGGTTGATCAGTCGGTTCTGCGCGCAACCACGTGTCAGGTGCGCTGAATTGCTCTCAGCTGGAGGGGCGAACCTTGCCGACTTCGTTTTTGCTTCCCTCAGATAATTCTAAATTGTATACTATCATAGTAGACGAAAAGAACCTCGTGGTACTCTCTGCGCTCGATCGGGGTGAGTTTGCTATTACATACCCGTCAAGATCACGGCAGCGATGACGAAAACTTTTCACCGCCGCCGTTCTCAATGCAGCATCAGAATCGATGCATCATGCCAAGCTGAAAAACTGACTGGATATTGCCGTTTGCCACGATGTTCCCAATTTCGGCAGCATATGCGCCATTGGTGCGTTGAAATACACCGGCGGCATACAGCGAGGTGCGTCTCGACAACGTGTATGTCAACTGCAATGCGGCCTGGTTGATCGTCACGTTCTTCAGCAACTCGTTACCATTTTCGTAGGTGTAGGCGCCGCCGAGGTTCCAGGCCGGCGAGAAGTCATACCCGACGCCACCCGCAAGCGCGTAAATCCTCGCACCCGTATGGGTATTGCGCGCCTGGCTGTACAACCCCGAGACCGTGAAATGGGCGTACTTCGTCCTTGCGCCGGCGAGCAGGTTGGCGATGCCACTATGCCCGTTGTTGACCGGCGCGTAGTTCTGCTCGGTGTAAACAACGGCAGCACGCGTTTCCCCATTCCTGTAATTGATTGCGGCGCTCTTTCCGGCCCCGTTGTTGAAGTCCCCCGCCGTGCCGCCGAAGCTATACATCAAGCCAACCGACAGCCCGGCATACTCCTCCGAAACGACCTTGACGGCATTCGACATCCGTTTGCCGCCGACACGGTCCCAGTTGATGGCCGCTAACCCAGTAATCTGACCGTTCCTTGTGATAGGTGCGAACGGCCCGCCTGGGACGGCACCAGCAATCTGGGCCGGACCCGAAACGCCGAGCAGATCGGCACCGAAGCTGCCGGTGCGGAAGTTCAGCATACCGCCAGCGATGCCAGTTGCGGGATCGATACCGCCGATCAGGTAGTAGTCGAAGGCGAAGTCGTTCTGCCGCCCGAGGCGGAAGCTGCCAATCCCCGTTTGACTGAGTCCGACCCACGACGAGTTCTCGAACATCGCACCGCGCGACTGCGGATCAAGCCCCCCTGTGCTCAGGCTGATCATCGAGTCGAGGCTGAAGTTTGCGCGCAGGCCGCCCCCCATGTCCTCGCTCCCGCGGAAGAAGAACTTTGTGGGGAAAATAGCGGAATCCTGCATTTGAAAAAAACGTGACCCACCGGAATCACGATAGGTAGCGACCCCTTCGTCAAGGAATCCGCCAAGCATCACGCTACTTTGCGCATGCGCGGCCGTAATGCTGATGCAAACCGATGCGCATGCCAACGGTATCGCGGTCCATCGGTGTTTCCTCCCGGCCCCCTGATGATTCATACATTCTCCTGATTGTTATTTGTGGTCTTTGAAACTGACTGGCGGTGAATCGTTTCGCTGGTCGCTTGTCCTCCTGAAGTTGTGCAGCATCCAATGCGGGCGTCGGGATCGCCGTTGAACACCCGAAGCAACTCATGAATCGTGCGAGCCATGACCGGTGCGAGCCGTGCGGCGGCACCGGCCGAATAGAGAGGGGAGCCGGTCTCAGCGTGACGAATGGCCGAGCTCGTCACGTTGGCGATCAGGGTGTTGCGTTGTTGCCGGCGAATCGATTGACCAGATCGGGCGCTGCCCCCCGGCAGCACATTTGCCGTGAACTGCTTGGCGGCCCAAAAGTTCGCGCAGGGCGCGTCAGCAACACCCCATTGGATCCGAGATGCGTGACAAGCCCCAACCGGATTCTCTCCGCACCCCGAGGTAATCGCGCACCAATTAGAATTCGTTATCATCAGTCAAAATAGTATTTACGACAGCCTACGATGTCAACGAACCATGCTCCGGTAAAAACCCTGGGCTTCCCCCGGTCGCGTCGCAATTGGTTGGGGCAATACGGAATCCGCGGGGGCGGCGTGGTGGCGATCAACCGTCGCTGCGCTCGCACTCGTGCCGAACCGTACGCGTTTGCCCTGGTACAATGGTAGTCTTTTTTGAATACAAAATCGCGACCATCCCATCTCTAACCCCAACACACAGGAGACGTTACTTGAACACGAATCGAAAGATCTTCGGTGCCGCACTCGCTTTCGCCGCGGTCGCCGGTATAACGATGTCGAGTTGTGGCTTCGCGGCACAGACGTCACCCGCCAAAGCTTCGGTCGCCAAAGCACCGGCGAAGTCGGCGCCGGTCAAGCTGATCGCTGCCGGACCGAACCAGAATTCAGACATGGTTGCCCGCGCACTGGCGCCCGCGTTGAGCAAGGCGCTGGGCACCGAGGTTGTCGTCGAAATTCAGGCGGACGCAGCCGCTTTGTCGGCAGCAAAAGCAGCGCCCGCTGACGGGCTGACGCTTCTCGTCGGCGATACCGAGCAAGTGGACGCCGCACGCCAGGATTTGACTCCGGTGGCACAAGTCACCGGTCACGCGGGTCTGGTTTTGGTCGCGGGCAACGGCGCCGGTTTGAGCGGCACCGACATCAAGGACTACGCCGATCTGATTAGCCGTCTGAAGGACAATCCGAACTGCTACATGTTTGGATCGACAGGCACCACGTCGCGTGAATATCTGGCGATGGTGGCGTTCCAGAAGCGTGCGGGCGTCAAAATGATTCATACCGCCTACAAGAGCGACGCTGACCAGATTTCAGCGCTCTTGAGCGGCAAAGTGCAAATGGTTGAAATTCCGTACGAAATGGCGGTGCCGCAGATCAAGGCAGGCAAGATGCGTGTGCTCGCGGTCTTGGGTTCGCGCCGTATTCCCGAGATTCAGAATGTTCCCGCGCTCGGCGAAATGTTCCCAGGCTTCGATTTCGCGTCGCATACAGGTGTGTTGGCACCGAAGGATCTACCGGCGCCGGTCCGCGATAAGATCGCGGACGCCGTGAAGATCGCAGTGCAGGACCCGAACGTCCAGAAAGCGCTGAACGTCAACGGTCACCAGGCTGCTTATCTCGCATCCGCCGACTATGCGAAGGTTATCGCCACTGATCACGACAGGCTGAGTCAGCCTGCGAAGTAACTCAGTTCGTTGCATGGGTAACGACAGGGGCTCGATGTTCTGAAAAGGCATCGAGCTTTTTTTTCTGTCGCGCATCCATCTCTTGTCGCAACTGGAGGCTACCGGAATTCTCCACTCAGTGCCTTCGTCACGTTAGAGCGACTGGCGACGGCTCGAACTGCACGCCACTCTATTCGACGTTGAATGTACCTCTCGCGCTGCCGAACCGTCCAATCGTGTTGATCACGCACGAGCGTCAACCTTACGCGTTCGTGAGTTTCCGTGCGCTTCGTCTCGCGGCGTCGCCTGCAGCTCAGTTGCTTGATCGGCCAAGCGCCGGTCGTAAAATTCCGCATCCAAGGCACCGAAGTGATCCGCCAGGTCTCGACCGTAGTCGCTCGAGCCCGGATGTGTATTGGCGTGTGACTTAAAGGAATAGCTCATATCGTTTATCGTAATCTAGCGCAGTTCCTGGCCTTCCTCCTTGGGAAGACCGGCGAATGCCACGACCGACAGCAGGGTAAAGGCCCCGACAACGAAAAATGTCATCGGGAAATCGTCGATTACCAGATGATCCGCGCTGTGCCCATGAACCTGTGCGGTGATCGTCAGGCATGATGCGCAGACTGCGACGCCAAAGCTAATCGAGGTCTGCTGCATCATTGTCGAAAGTGCCGTGGCCTTACTCATCAAAGTATCAGGGATGCCGGAATAGCCAACCGTATTCATAGTTATCATCCCCAGAGAATTAACGATCCCCGCTACGAAAAGGACGAAGCACATGAGCCCAACCGACGTCGTCGGTCCGAACAATCCATAGCAAGCGAATGTCGCGCCCGTCATCGCAGCGCCCAACATCATGATCGGCCTGAATCCGAACTTCCTTATTGCACGATCCATGATTGGACGGACACCGAATGCGCCGACAGACAGCCAGGCGCTCATCAAGCCAGATTGAATGGGGGTCAATCCCAAGCCGACTTGCAACAGGAGCGGTACGAAGATTGGAGCCGAGCCGACCGCGAGTCTAAGCGGAATGCCGCCGATCGTCGTGATGCTAAACGCTTTATATCCAAAAATCTTGAGAGGGATAATGACATCGAAACGTCCACGGCTATAGAGCCCGTATACGATCATTGCCAGTACCCCAATAGCCGTGATTCCAATCGTTACGCTCATAGGGACGAAATTCCGGCCAACGGTTTCCAGACCACATACGATGCCGGAAAGCCCTATCGCCATCAGAATGAATCCCGTCATGTCGAACGGCCCAGACTTTTCCGAGCGCGAATCCGGCACAAATTTCAACGACAGCAGGATGCCCAACACACCGAATGGAATGTTGAGCAGAAAGATCCATCGCCAGGAGCCCATCGTGACGATCAGCCCACCCAGAAGTGGCCCGATCACACGCCCAATGGTCCCCGGTACTGTAAACCACACCATCGCTGCGACCAGCTGCGTTGCCGGAATACTTCGCAGCAGAATCAGGCGCCCTACAGGCACCATCATGGCGCCGCCGAGGCCTTGCAAGACCCGGAACAGAACGATTTCAGTGATCGAGGTGGCCGCGCCGCATAGCGCGGATGCCAGTGAGAAGATCGCGACTGCCGAACCGAATACGCGCCGCGTCCCGAATCTATCGGTGAGCCACCCGCTTGCCGGGAGAAACAGTGCGAGGCTCAACAGGTACGCGGTTATGGCGAAGTTGAGATGAAGTATCTCGACATTCAGGGAAGTGGCAATCGACTGGAGAGCCGTGCCCAATATCGAGGTATCGAGACTCTGCAAAAACATCGGTACCGCGACGATCATCGGGATCAGTCGCGTACGCCTGGATGCAGAGCGAGACTCCTGGGCGGAGTCTCGCACATCCCCAATAGTTATATTTTTCTCAAGCACCGGATTGTCTAGCGTTTCGCTATTTGACGTCGATACATATCGACGATTATGGGATCGTAGTTGCGGAAGAATTGCTGTCTGACGGGGTCTGTCAGGGTGTCCAGCTTTTCTATTTCATCGCTCGCGACTGTATAGACCGTCATACCGCGACGCTCAAGCTCTGCACGATCGGCTTTCGCCTGTTCTCGAATCAGGTCGCGCTCAAAGCGCCCTGCTTCTATCGCAGCGTGTTGTAAAACATGTCGATCCTGAACTGTCAACTTCCGCCAGACCGCCGAATTGGCAATGACAGCAATGGCGCTATATGAGTGATTCGTGATCGAGACGGCCGATTGAACATCATAAAGGCGCCCGGCCAGGATTTGCGAATAGAAGTTATCCTCTGCAACGATGCGTCCACTCTTCAACGCTCCGTATAGCTCAGAATACGGAAGTCCCACGACGTCAGCGCCCAAGACCTTGAACGTCTCAACGAACGCGGGTTCCGGGATCACACGAACCGGCCGGTTCGCCAGATCGAGCGCCTGCCGGAACGGCTGGCCCGACGTCGTGATCTGTCGGAAGCCGTTCTCCCACCAGGCGAGACCCGTGAGGCCGTGGCTCTCTAGGCGCGACAACAGAGCTTGTCCGAACGGACCATCGAGCAGCGCCTGCGCCTGACGTTCGCTGCGGACAACAAACGGCAGATCCATGATTTCGAATTCGGGCACGAGGTGACGCAATGCCGGCGTCACCAGCAGCATCAAATCCGGGGCACCCGGGCCACCTGCCTGCAATGTCTTGATCTGCTCGCCCGGCGAACCCTGAACTGTATCCGCGCTCACGCTCACGGCCAGACGACCGTGCGACTCCCGGTTCACGATATCCGCGAACCTGGCCATGCCACGCATTGTCGGCTGGTCCGGCGACATATGCGATCGATACTCTATGATCGTGAGCGTTTGAACAGGCTGCCCATGCGCGATCAACGGCTGCGCGATCAACAGCATGCCAAATATCGCACCGCTAATATCGCCACAAACTCGGCTCAATGACCAACCCGATTTAAGACGCGAAAATCTTTTCGTCATGATTTAGGAAATATCGCCAAATACTTAAACAAAAAAAGCTACGTTACCGAAGCAACGTAGCCAAATCCCTCATTTCACATCCGAAATCAGATCAAATCAACCGCGTCCGACTTGAAAATTTTGGGCAGCTTCTTCCAGTCGCTGATGCGGCCGATCGTCGTTTTGAACGTCATCATCGGCAGGTAATACTTGATGTACCAGACCATCAGAATCAGGTTCATGTACAGGCAACCAACGCCCATGTACGGCGTGAACATCTTGTCGAAGCGATGGTTCAACACGATCGCGTTGTACCAGACGACGAACGACACCGGCAGAAGCATAAGCAGGCCGACCGGGACGAAGATACCGAGAATGAGCGAAAGGCCACCCAGAATTTCGCACGTCTTCACGATATGGAAGAAATGCGTGTGAACCATCGTGACCAGCAGCTCGTTCGACGCGGGCAGCGTGCCGAACGGTTGCGGGAAGATCGGCGACATGCCGAGAGCCGTACGCCAGTAGCTGGTACCGCTGACGACCATCCAGCCGCCAAGATACAGCCGGCAGAACGTCAGGATGACTTTGCCGATGAGTTGCGGCATCGTTTTGCGATCATCGTTGTCCATAGTGTGCTTTCGTCCTTTGCCGTTTTAGTTCGCAGCCTGCACCGGCGCAGCCTTCTGTTGCGTAATGCGGTCATGGCGAATGATCCAGCCAGACCCGCTGATCTCGTAGACATCGACAACGTCTTGCGCCGGTTGGCCACGGGTGGCGCCGATCGTCTGATAGACCGCGACGTCCATGCCCTGGACGATGATCTTCTTCACCTCGTGGGGAATGGGTTCGCCATCCTGATGATCGATCGTGTTCGGCGCGTTATCGACAGCCTTTTCCGAGAAATAAGTCTTGTAGGCCTCGGCTCCCTTGCCCTCCGTATAAGCCAGGTCCATGAACTCCTGAACAATGTCATGCGGCAGTTTGCCGGTGCCTGCATGCCAGTGCCAACGCGGATCCGAATGCAGACCGTGAGCGATCTGCGCGATGAACAGGAAGCCCACGATTGCCGTGACCACGCGTCCAGTCATGCTGTCCATCCACACGTTGACACGCGTGGCGTTACCCCCCGAGGAGAGAACCCCTTGGTTATTCGACATCCTGCCTCCTTGAAAGCATTGTGAAGAGTGAAACGCTTCGACTTGAGATGGTTAGGACCTGCGTTTTTGTATTTAATTTAGCCTACTTAATCGTATAGGCCAAAAGATCGCGTGTAAACGTCGGGGTTTCCCTATTTCCGTTGTTGGCGGATAGGTGCTATTTGATGTATGCGGCATTTCGTTCGCGCGGAGCGTAATGCACGGGAAGCGAAGGCGCCGGCGGGCGGCGAGGTCGGATTTGGCGCTGACGAGTGCGCCAACTGTGAGTCGGTCGGAGACGACGAACCTGTACGCCGCGATACTTGACGCGGCATGGTGGCGGAAGCCTGCCATGCTCCGCCTTCCGTACTGACTGAGTCCTCACCCGGATGGGTGGACAGGAAGATTCAATCCGCGAGCGAACACGATCCCCCACCGGCATTGGCCCTTGCAGCGCCGACGCCGGATGATTGGGGTGATTCGGTTATGTTACTACTGGGCCATCTGACCAGCTGGAGTGCCGGCCGCCGCACGCCATTGCGCCACGATCGCGCCCGCGCGGATCGCGCTATCGGGGTAGTCGAACCAGTCGTCGGACTGATCGTAGCCCGCCTTCCGCCATTCGATCAGGTCGGCGCGCACCGCGGCTCGGGTGAGCGGCATCGTCGAATCGTACGGTTGGGCCAGCGCCTCAACAGACGCGAGGCAGCACGCCGCGGCAAGAACGCCGAGCGCTACACGCGGAAAGGGGTTCATGGCAACACCTTTCTTATCGGGGTTATCGCTGATAAGTATAAGCGCTGTCTTGACAAACGAAAGGCAAATCGAAACATATTCACTTCTCGCGTAGTGCACAAACCAGGGGCGAGAAATATGGTGCGGTAAGTGGCGGACCAACGGATCACTAATTGCGTATCGTTCGGCGCTGTCCTGTCAGCGGAGGAATTTCGAGGACAGGGCCGCAGCCGGAACGAGGCGTTCGATGGAGCTCGCGAAATCGAGGCGCGCCGCAAGTGTCGATAGAATGCCCGCCGGAAGCTTCTGGCTGCGAGCGCCTTCTGCCCCGCCGAAATGACCTTCGCCCGCGGCCACTCATCATGCCGGCCTCAGTCGCCTGCAACCAACCAGTTGCGCAGCGTTTGCGTCGACATGCCAAGTTTTCCGCCCACGGCGCTCACGCGTGACAGCAGGTATTTCGGTCAACCAATGGTGCTTTATCTTTTCTTTTGAAGAATCGCTCTGCACCACCGCTTTTTCCTTTGCAATCCCAAGCAATGACGATGAAGTAAAAATAACGAGCCTCAGCTGTCATCCAGGGAATACCCTCGAACACAACATTTTTGAAATTCTCTATCAGCCATATGCAACATCGTATATTATTTTGCATGCGTGCCGTTGTGCATCGCTTTGCCGTTGCGCAACGTCGGCCACTCTACAAATTAACATCGACATGTGGGAGACACTGGAATTGCGTAAACTGCTCGTTAGCTGCGCCGTTGCGGCAGCAATCGCGCCTGTGATGGCACAGGCACAGACCAGCGTGACGCTGTATGGCGTTGCCGATGCATTCGTCGGCTACTTCGGAAACTCGGAAGGTCAACACGTCGTCAGCATGAACAGCGGCGGGGCCGGTGGGTCGCGTTGGGGCATTCGCGCGAAGGAAGATCTGGGCGGCGGTCTGTCTGCGATCGCCGTGCTCGAAAGCGGCTTCAACATCAACAACGGCACGTCCGGCCAGAGTGGTCGTTTGTTCGGCCGTCGCGCCTTCGTCGGCATCGACAGCCGCGACTTCGGCCAGATCATTGCAGGCCGCCTGCAAACAGCCGGCTACGAATGGGGCGGTACCTTCGACCCGATGCTGCTGGCAGCAGCATCGCCGCTCGGCTCGATTGGCGGCGAAGAACCGCGTCCGTGGATTTTCAACATGCTGCAAGATCCGGCTCGCCAGGACAATACGATCCAGTATTCGTCGCCGACGTGGAGGGGTCTGAATGGCACCGCAGCGTATTCGTGGGGCAACAATCAAGGTCTGCAGAACGCGACGCACTACCAACTCGCGACTCTTACCTACGCCAACGGCCCGTTGCTCACGAGCTACGGCTTCGGCCACAGCCTGCAACCGTCAGCGACCATTGCACGCAATACGTACGAACACGTCTTGGGTGTGAAATATGACTTCAACTTCGTCGCGCTCTACGGTACGTACCAAGTGCGTCTGAATGATCCGGGCCAGACCGATAAGGGCTGGCAAGCCGGTGTCACGATTCCGACCGGCCCATTCGGCACCATTCGCGCTTCTTACGGCGGACTGAGCGACCAGAACATTACCTATGCCAGCACAAACGGTCCGGTAACTGGCAATTGGGCGATTCGATCGGCTGCTGTCGGTTACACGTACCAACTCTCGAAGGCGACAATGCTGTACGGCTTCTTCAAGAAGCTCTGGAACAGCGGGATCGCGCACCAAACGATCTACCCGCCCGGTGGTCTCGGTGCCCCGACCGGCTACCACGCCAATGTCACGGCAATCGGCCTGGGTTTGGCAACGCGCTTCTAAGCCCTCCTACTCCTGTGAAAAAGCCCGCTTCTAGCGGGCTTTTTTTATTCATAGCCCTCCGCTTACCAAAACGTCGATGACCGTCCCGCTTATACGCTCCCGCTCATCGATCAACACCTGCATGATCTGTTCTCGGTCGCGTCGGACCAGCGCCGTCGTCAGCCTGCGCTCGAACTTAGCCTACTAATCCTCTGCAGGCAGGCATCTTTCTGTCGCCAGTGGCAGGTACTTCTCCATCCGTTCAAACAGACGGAGTGCCTCTCTCTAAGGACTTTCAAACGCACTGGAGAACCAAGCGAGATTGGGATATCTGTCGCAGCTCATTGCTCGACAGATCAGAGACGAACCGCCTGCGACTTGGGTCATGCGTACTCGCGCCCTGCGCCACCATCAGATCGATCCTGCTGAACCCAACTCAGATGGACACGCCAAGCCGTATATAAACAAAAAAAGTCCAGAGAGAAAATTCTCCCTGGACTTCCTTGAATCTAGAACCGCGGTGACCGAAGCCTTATGCTTCGCCCTTGACCTTGTCGCGCACGAGCACGAAGATGAAGAGCAGCCAGGAGACGCCGAGGCCGAAGTAGTCGAAATTACGCAGCGGACGGTACTCCGTCCAGCCCCAACCCGTCGAGCCGTCGACGGCCGCCAGCGTCAGTGCGATACAGATGGCGATTGCGATCCAGGTATTCTTTTTCATCGCGTGTGCTCCTTAAGCCAATTCTTTTTTCCGCTGTTCGAAGGCGGGTACATTTTGCTGCTGTTCGACGGCGGGTACACCCACCAGGCTCCCACCTTTGCCCTTCAGGCTGAAACCCTTCCAGCCGTCCCACAGCCACATCGGGTTGAGCGTCGGACGGAAGCAAACCGCCATGTAGCCGCTGTACGCGAGCAGCAGAATGCCGTTCATCAGGAGTTCTTGCGGACCCGAGAACAGTTGACGCGGCGTCGCCGAGATAAACGTGTTCAGCCAGAAAATCGTGACCGTCGTCGGCATCTCGAGAATCAGTGTCAGGAACACGAAACGGTTCATCAGCAGCAGTGCCCCGTAAACCGCTTCCATGTACTTAACCCAGTGATACATACCGATCGCATCGGCTCCCGCCACATACTGGCCGGCGAGACCTGGAATCATTGGCACATAGCCGTCGATCACGAATCGGATACCTGAGAAGAAAAGGTGGGCGCCGAAATACAGACGCAACCACGTGATTACATACTTCCACGGGGAAGAATTCGCGCTATTCATGGGAAGGGTATTTCCGTAAAGGTTCTTGCAGTACAACGTTGAAATATGGTGCCGCGGAAATTGCAATACGACAGGATATCTCAAAGGTGATGGAAACTTCCCATCACCTAAGAGCCATTTTAAACGATGCCTTTACGGCGATCGCGAATCAGTACAGTAATGACGCAGATCCACGGAATTGCCAGACCAAACATGTCACGCGCGCGCAGAGGACGATATTCCGTGTAACCCAATCCCGTCGATCCGAAGAAGACCCAGCACGTCATGACCAGACACAGGGCGAGACCGATATAAAGGTTCCGGTTGCTCTTCATTGCAGTTCTCCCGATCCGACGATATCACTGCTCGGTTCAGATGTTTTCTTGAACTTGAGAGACTCTTTCCAGACATCGACCTTGAACCCTTCCCATAATGCCAGAGGCGTGAGTTTTGGCTTAAATACCGAAGCCGTGTAGCCGCTGTAGGCCAAAATCAATAGACCATTCATCAGCAGTTGATTCGGGCCCGAGAACAATTGACGCGGAGTCGCAACGATGAAGGTATTGATCCAGAAAATCGAAACCGAAGTCGGGAACTCGAAAATCGCAGCGAGCAGCACGAAACGGTTGCTCAGCATCAGGATACCGAGCACGCATTCCATATACTTGACGACCGGGAACATGTGAATCGCATCCAGCGCTTGCACGTATGCACCTCCGGTGCCCGGAATGAATGGAACCCATCCGGTGGAGATATAACGGAAACCCGACCACAGCAAATCGGCTCCGAAATATATCCTGAGCCAAAGGACAGCGTACTTCCACGGCGGCGAATTAATACCTTGCATCAGATGTCTCCGTTGTTGGCTTTAGTTTCGCAACGCGGCGGAATCGAGTCAGCCGCTGAATGCCCGTTTACACCTGAACGACCCGATGGGCTGCGCCCGGCGTGATGATTTTGTTCAGTAGCTTTTCATCGACCTCGAATCCGAAGCCCGGGCCTTCGCTCGGATATGCGCGACCCTGAGCAAACCGCTGACCGCCGATTGCCAGATCTTCGCCCGCCGGAATCTCGTCGCTGTTGAATACCGAATGCACCGCCAGCGGCCCCATGCTTTCGCTCATGAACTGGCACGCCCACTGATCCGAGACCATCAAATGCGTGCTTGGTCCCGACTCGATACCGCCGCCAATCAAGGTGGAGCAGAACACGGGGATGTCGTAGATCCGGCATGCGGCCAGGAATCGTTGTGCCTTCAGCAGACCGCCCACTTTTTGAATCTTCAGAATCACGCCGTCAGCCGAGCGGCGTTCGGCGATCTCGCGCAGGTCGCCGAGTTCCTGCGCGCCCTCGTCCGCGTAAATCGGTGTGTTCACGCGCTCGCGGAGTTTGGACATGCTGTCGCGGTACTGATGCGCGAGCGGCTGCTCCATAAACGCGAGGTTGTATTCGTCCAGACGACGCACCGTTTTCAGGGCCTGCTCGTAATTCCACGACCCATTTGCGTCCAGCGTGATCATCGCGTCCGGGCCGAGTGCCTTGCGCACTTCACGGGCCGTCGCCACATCGTTGTCGAACGTATGGCGTCCAACCTTGAGTTTGAAGGCCGAGAAACCTGCCTCCCGAACCTGGACCGCTGCCTCTGCCACTTTTTCCGGATCGCCGGCCGAGAGAACCCAACCCAACGGTACCGACTCGCGAGTGCGGCCACCCAGAAGATCGTAAACCGGCCGACCGAGTGCCTTCCCCTTCAGGTCGTGCAACGCGCAATCGACGAGCGCTTTCGCCTGATTATTGTCGCGTGCGAGCTGACCCATCATGCCGACGATTTTTTCGATATTGCACGGATCTTCGCCGAGCAGGATTCGCGGAGCGAAAATATCGGAAATCATCGCCGCCATCGAGGCCTGGCTTTCGCCGCGATACCACGACGAAGTGTCGCCAGATTCAGCGACGCCCACCAAACCGTTATCGGCGTAAATACGCACCACGAGCGTATTCAGACAGGTGATCGTGACGTTCGGAAGCTTCAGTGGCTTCTTAAGCGGCATTGAAACCGGAACGCACTCAACGCGGGTAATTTTCACTGGATTGACCCTGTAGGAACTCGAGAGAGGAGTGCCCACACCGCACACTCCTGAATCAGATATCAGATATCAGCTATTCGCCGCCGCACGGCGCAGCGCACCACAGACACGGATCAACAGAATGACTGCCACTGCAACCGAGATCACATAGCAAATGACGAAGGAAGCGCCGAGTGCATTCGGACCCGAGAACAGTTTGGCAACGAGCGCAACGACGGTGGGCCCGAGTGCCAGACCGAGCAGGTTCGTGATCAGGTAGTAGACCGCCGTCAGTTTGCCCATCATGTTGCCCGGCGTGAAGTTGGCCATCGTTGCGCCGCCAGCTACCGCGAACATCGAGAACATGAACGTCTGCACGAAATAAGCGATCAGGCCGACATTCATCGAGTGGATCAGCGGGAAGCATGCGGTGACGATTGCAGCGATAGCCGTCGTGACAGCGGCGACGCGAACCGGTGCGTCGATCATGCCGCGTTCACGCAACCAGTCAGCGATACGACCCAGGATCAACAGGCCAGCAGGCGACGCCAACAGTGCCACACCCCCCAACGCCTTACCGATCTCCGGACGCGGGATATTCAGCGTGCGCGCGATGATTTCCGGCAGCCAGGCCATTTGCGAACCAACCGCAATGCCGTACAAGCAGATTGCAACCCAGAGTTGAACGTAGACGGCCTTGTTGGCCCACGCGAAACAAAGCGCTTCACGATACGTGACTCCACTGCCTGCGTTGACGTCGCGGCGTGCCGGCTCACGTACGAGCCACAGAAGCACGGCGAACGGAATGCCGATAAGTCCGGGCACCAGCAGCACGAAATGCCATGGTTTGAGGCCGCCAACCAGCGGCAGGCCCGCAAATGCACCCGCCGATGCGGCTTTCAGCAGAAAGCCGCCGAGCCCGAGAGCCAGACCGGTGCCGAGAAGCGGTCCGATGTTGTAAATGCCGAACGCGAGGCTGCGGCGTTGCGGCGGAAACGCATCGCGAATCATTGACGCGGCGCCAGGCGACAGCGCGGCCTCGCCAACACCGAGACCCACGCGCGTCACGAACAACTGGACATATGTCTGACTCAAACCGCACAGAACCTGGACGGCGGACCATGCCATGATCGCGCCACCGAGCAGGCGCCGGCGCTCGTACTTGTCGACCAGCGCACCCATGGGAATGCCAAGCACGCTGTACAGCAGCATGAATGAGAGCCCGAGAAGCCAACTGACTTCGAGGTCGGAAATTCCGAGGTCTTCCTTGATCGGTCCGACGACGAGGGAAATCGCACCCCGATCGATGAAGGAGATCACGTAGGTCGCCGTCAAAATGACGAGCATCCACCATGCTCCCTTCGACGTTTTCGAATCCGAAGCGGCTTCGGCGGGTGCGAACGTCGCTCGCACCTGTGCGGTCTCACTCATTGTTCTCTGTCTCCTGGTTTAGTTTTCCGTGCAATCAATCAGCGAATCTTCCGATCCTCGCTATCGGAAAGTGCGGTCTTCGCCGCTGTCATGCCTGATACGATGAACTCCGCAATATCGCCCATCGAGTTGTAAAACGGGCCCCACAAAGATCCGCACTCCCCAACTGCATAGAGACCGGGAATCGGCTTGTCCTGATGATCGAGAACACGTTGCCCCGCATCATGTTTCGGTCCACCATGGGTATTGAGGTACGTCGGCAGCATGGGTCCGATCGCGTAGTAGGGTCCCTCGTCGTTGAGCGGCACCAGGAACGTCTCACGTCCGAACTCGGGATCCGCATTCAGACGGCACTGCTCGTTATAGCGCTCGACGGTCTCACGAAGTGCGTGGGGATCGAGGTGACCTGCCTTGGTCACGCCGGGGATTTCCGGCCATTGGCACTTCAACGCCAGTTCTTCGAGCGTATCGGCCTTGGTGATCAGACCTTCTTCGAGTTCCTTGAGGTTGTCCTGGCTCCACGGCGGCACGCGCGAATTCAGCGTGGTCATCGCCGCGCCTCCGGCCCGAACCTTTTCGTCGAAGATGTGGAATGCCGGCACGTTGGTGAATTCCGGAATGCCCGGCGTCGTTGCCAGCCACGCGTCGCGATTCGCCAACCCGTGTTGAACGACCGACGTGTCGATCGTTTCGTTGTGGAAGCGCTTCGCCTGCCGGTTCACCCACAGCAGACTGCCGCCGTCCTTGAACGCGCCCGACTTGTAACCGAAGCCTGCAACCTTGTTAAGGTCGTAGGTGACGTAAACGTAGCCTTCCTTAGTCTTGATGCCCATGTTGAGCGGGCCTGCCACGGCGTTCATGTGCCACAGCTGGGCACCGACTTCCTGCGCCATGCGGATGCCGTCGCCGGTCAGATTCGGGCTACCCAGGAAATAGATCGGGCATGCGGTGAGGAACTGCTTGCACATGGCCTCGTTCGCTTCGAAGCCACCGCTGGCCAGCACCGTCGCCTTGCGACCGCGAATCGTGATCGTCGTGCCATCTTCGCGCTCGGCTTCGACACCGAGAATCGCGCGCGTCACCGGATGCTGAATCAGACGCGTGACCCGCGTGCTGTACTTGACACGCGCACCCGCCTTCTCTGCTTGAGCCGAGATCGCGTTATAGAGACCTGCACCGCCCGGTGCGGCCACGACGCTCATGCCCTTGATGCTCTCGGCACCCGGAGCGCCCGCGAACTCGGGAAAGAAACCCGGGGCCGAGAACGGCTGCGGGTTGTCTTTGAGCGGCAATTCCAGTTTGTGCTGGAACGCGGGTATGTCTTTGAGACTTGCAACGAAATGACGAAGAACGCTCTCCTCGGTCTGGCCTGCACACAACCAGTTCAGATACTTGAAAGACTCTTCTTCATCGACGGAGGTCATGATCAGACCACCCGCCACACAGACCGAGTTGCCGCCCCCCTGCGCACCCTTTTCGAGGATGAGCACGTCAGCGCCCTGTTCGGCGGCAGCGAACGCGAACGTTGCGCCCGCACCGCCATAGCCGACCACGACCATATCGGCCTGTTCATCCCATCGGGGCTCGGTCCAGTTCACTTCCATCTTTTCGTTATCCATCGTTTCTCTAAACATACCGGCGCGGGTTGAGCTACTTAGGCTGCAGGAGCTGCTGCCTGCTCGGCTTCTTCCTTCGTGCGAAGGCCGTCATAGATCTCGTTGTAACGCAGCACCGGCTGATCCATCGCCAGCATGATCATCTTGCGGCCCGGCACCTTCTTGATCATTGCCTGCTGCGCTTCGATGATTGCCTTGTCTTCGGCGAATGCTGCGTCCGCGATTCCGAATGCGTGTTCCTTCAGATCGGCGTGCCCATGATCCGGACCGAAGTTGTAGAAGAACATCGATTGCGTATCGTTGATCGGCGTAATCATCTGGCACGTGCAGCGACGGAAGATTGGTTCCTCGTTCGGCTTGCCGTCGACGAATCGATCTTGAACGCCCGGTGCGAAGGAGTTGATCTTCAGAATGAAGACGCCCGGCACGAGGAAGGTGCTGACCACGTTATCGTCGGAAGGCAGATCGAAATACGGGTTCGTCGGACGGCCCATGTGCCAACGGTCGGCGACCACGCCACGTTCGAGAACCGTCGTGCCGCGCTTGGTCTCGCCGTCCTTCTGGACCTTCAGCGACACCTTGTTGTTCGCACCGAACGTCGATTCGTGAATGAACGGTGCGTGCGACAGATCGAGCAGGTTGTCGGCCACGAGTTCGGCGTTGCCGTTCATCACGAACTTCGAGCAAACCATCGCGTACGTGTCGCTGTCCGGACCTTCGATCGGCGGAATCAGCGCGACGTCGGCCTTTGCCGGGTCGCCCATCCAGACCCACGCGGCACCGTGCTTTTCTTCGATCGGATAGCTGCGCACGCAGACCTTCGACGAGATGCGCTCCTGGCCCGGGATTTCGGTGCAGCGACCATCGGCAGCGAACTTGAGGCCGTGATACATGCAGCGCAGTTCGTCGCCTTCCTTGCGGCCAACCGTGAGCGGCGCCAATCGATGCGGGCACAGGTCTTCCAGAGCGACGAGGGTGCCGTCGTCCTTGCGATAGAGCGCCAGCGGCTCGTCCATCACGGTGAACGGGACGATGTCGGTAGCCGAGAACTCGCTCGACCAGCCAACCATGTACCAACAATTCCGAAGGAATTTCATTTGATGTCTCCTCAGAGAGAATCGAGAACGGACAAATCGAGCGTATTGCCTGACCCGTGCGGTACAGCCGACCAAAGTTGCCTCGGATCGGACCCACCGCGCTCGACCGCCGAAAGTATTCAATTGGGTATTCTTTATCTTATCTTGTAGCACCGCTCGACAAGACTCGGGGATACCCTTAAATGCGAGAAGCGGCGTCCCGCAATTTCTTATTGGAACGCCGTATTTAGGTGGGCGAATATCAGCTGAAGTACACGCGTTCGGCGGTCGTGTGCAGGACCTTCCGCTGATCCGCTTCAGAGAGCGACGACACCGCGTCCTTGGCCAACTGAACCATGTCCTTGTACTCACCCTTCGACTGCGCGATGTCCGAACCCCACATCACCCGGTCGGCGCCGAACGACCGGACAACACGCTCGACGACGGGCGCTGCCGGCAGCTCGAGTGCCTTCAGTTTGCCGAGGTTGATCATCGAGTACAGCAGATAGACGTTCGGCGAATCGACGAACGTGAGCAGCGCTTCGTCCACGCCGTAGTCCGGTGCACCCGATTCGCCGACGATGTTCGAAAAGTGGTCGAGAATGACCGGGGTGTTCGGGAATTGCTTGACGACGTCTCGAAGCGCTTCGAGCGCGCCGACGCGATTCCAGCGATAGAAGTGCAGACGCACCGAGCCGCCGAGATCCGACACGGCCGACCATGCACGCAGCGCTTCTTTCGACGCGAACCAGCTCGAGTCCGCGCCCTTGTTCGGCTCCGTCAAACGAATGCCGACCGAGCCGCGTTGGCCGACCCAGTAGCGCACGGTTTCTTCCACGTTGTCGGCCAGTGCATCGATCATGCACAGCGAACGCAGACGATCGGGATATTGCTCGGCGGAGTCCACCACATAGTCGTTGTGGAAGCCGTAGAGGTGAGCCCGCTGGACCGCGAGCGCCTTCTCGACACCATAAGCGTCGAGCAGGTCGATCAGGCGTTCGGCCGTCACCGGGTTGTCGAATGCGTTCGCTTCGAGCGTGCCGCTCAACGGCGACGGCGGATACTTCTCCACGTTAGTGGAAATCAGGTGGGCGTGACTGTCGATCATGACGTTACCTTCTCTGTAAAATTCGATATCAACAAACGGCAGGGCGTTATTTCCACGGATCAACACAGACGTGGATAGCGCCTTCGACGCCACGCCCGGCCGTCGCCAGGATCGCTTCGTGTGTCTGTGCGAGTCCGAACGTGTGCGAGCACACCTCGTCGATCGGATAGCGGCCCGAACCGATATAGCGCAGTGCGAGTTCGACGGCCGCATAGCTACGGCCACGCGGTGCGCGCACCGTCAGATAGCGTTTCTTGATCTCGCCGATCGGCACGTGTTGTTCCAGGCCGTTCAGGCTCAGGTAAGCGCCCTTCGCTGCCAGCGCGATCGCCTGCTTGACGATTTCGCCCTTGGGATCGCCCGTCGTATCGACAACGACGTCCACCCCGCGGCCCTTCGTGATACGCATCACTTCGGCTTCAAGGTCTTGCGTTTCGACATTGATCGCGTAGTCGGCGCCGAGGCGCAGCGACAGATCGAGACGAGTCTGGTCACGCGTCATACCCGCGAGAATCACCGTGTACGAGCCCGCGGCCTTTGCCGCCAGCACGCAGCCCAAACCCTGCTGGCCGGGACCGAAGACGAGCACGACCTTGCCGGGGCCTGCGCCACCGTCCAGACACGCCCACTGCACGCCGTTGCCGAACGGCACGGCCAGCGTCGCGTGGGTGGCCGGCAGGTCCTGGGGAATCTTGTGCATCACCGTGTTGAGCGGCATATGCATGTACTGCGCGTACCCGCCCCACAGATGCGGCGGCTTGTTGGCGGTGGACATACCGAATCGGTCGGTATTCAGGCGATCCTTCACGTTGAAGAAATCGACTTCCATGCACAGACGGAAATCGCCCTTCATACACCACTCGCAATTCCAGCACGGCAGGTATTCGTGGAGAGCCACGCGGTCGCCGGGCTTGACGCCCCACCGTTTAGCCGCGATTTCGCCAACCTCTTCGATCGTGCCGACGTTCTCGTGGCCCATGATCACCGGAACGTGACCTGCCTTGCGATACAACTCGGGATCGCTGCCTCCGACGCCGCTGGCTTCGATGCGCAAAATGCCGGTCTCTGGGCGCACTTGCGGATAGTCGAATTCGCGCAATTCGGTAGTCTCGACATCCGTTTTAACCGCGGCCAACACCTTCTTCGTCATGTCTGTCTCCTGCTAGTTTTTCAATCTCAGGCTTTCGAAAATACGCGCAGGGCGTTGCCGCCAAAGATCGCGTCGAGATCGTGATTCGTCAGTCCAGCGAGCGCCTGACGCGGGAGTTTCAACGCCAGACCATATCCCTCGCGTGAACTGACGACGGGAAAGTCAGAGCCCCACATCAAACGATCAGCGCCAAACGCGTCAACTGCTTCGTGTAGGAGCGTAGGATGAGCATCACCAAACGGCCGGCCCAGGTGCCATGTTTTCGGATCGCGAGGCAATAGTTCGCCAAGACCCGGCACTTTCAGCATCACATTGGGAAACGCCGCGAGTTTGAACACCTGACGGCGCAGGGCCAGCGCTTCATCCGTTGAAGCCGGTGCACTGGTGCCGCCAAGATGCTCGAGGACAATCGTCGTACCCGGCAATTTGGTGATCAATTCAATGAAGCCCGGCGCGTTGAACGTTTCAGCAGATCCCACGCAGCTCACTGGCAATCCCGAGGCCTGAACACCGCGCCAGGCCTCGGGAAGGCGACCGTCGTCAAGACATGCCGATGGTCTCAATCGAATACCGCTGGCACCAGCGCGTGCCAGCGATTCGATCGTCTTCGCAACGTCCGGGTCCTCGACATCGACCCAGGCCACGCTCGACAGACGGCCGGGAAATCGCTTAACGCATTCCTGCTGATACCGGTTGTCCGTCTGTCCAATCATCTGCGTGAGCACGGCATGACCAACACCGTATTCATTCATCTGATCGAGCAGCACCTCGACGGGCTCATACCAATGAGGCGATACGTGAGCGTGGCTATCAACGATCATGCGAACCTCAGGCCTTCAGAGCGACGGCCGGGTTGAGGGGCACTTCTTCCTTCCATGTGCGATCGTTCGGGAAGATCACCGTCGAAGCGTGAATCTGATTCCACGGAATCGTGTTCGTCAGCACGCTCGGCAGCTCGCCGCTTTGTGCGTACGCGCGTGCCGAACGAATCATCTGGCGACGCCATGCGACGACCGCGACGTCCGACGTGCCGAGGTGTTCCTTCGTGCGGTCGAGAATGCGGCCCTGCGTTTCGCTGACCGCGTGATCTTGCGTCAGGATGCCCTTGATGCCGGACATCGACGACGTCTTCATCGCCTCGCGGTCCTGCTTGTACCAGTTGTCGATGTTGAGTTCCTTGCGGAAGTTTTCATCGACCCAGTGGCCGCCTTCCTGGATGCGATATTCGATATCGACCGGCTGCGTTTCGTCGAAGAACCATTGGATGTGCCACGTCGATTCGTTGTCACGCGGAACGAAAGCGTTGGCCATGCGGCGGTTCTTGCGGACGCCGAAGCCATCGGGCGGGATCAGCGTGAAGAACGGCAGAATCACTTCCGTGACGCGGGCGTGCAGCTTGCCTTCTTCACGGAAATTGCGGACGCCGGCGTAGCGCAGACCGTACAGCGTGTATTCGACTTCGATCTTCGGACGCAAATCGCGCTCGTGCTCGTACTTCGCCGGCGCCGACCACGGCTGCTCGCGGTGAAGGACACCCGCGTGTGCCGAGTCGATCGTGCCTTCGACGGCTTGAGCGTAGTTACAGTCTTCGAGAACCTTGAACGCTGCGACCTTTTCTGCCGGGTACGACAGGAAATCGAAGTCGGGGAACTGCGGAACCTTTGCCGGGTCGCCCATGTACGTCCAGATCACGCCAGCGACCTCACGCACCGGGTAGGCGATCGCCTTGATGCGCGAGCACAGCTTCGAATCTTCCGGCTCGGTCGGGGTGTCCATGCACTGGCCATCGACGGCGAACTTCCAGCCGTGGTACAGACAACGCAGACCGCCTTCCGAGTTGTCGCCCAGCGCGAGAGAGGCACGACGGTGCGGGCACTGTTCTTCGAGCAGGCCGACCTTGCCGTCGCTGTCGCGGAACGCCACGAGATCTTCGCCGAGCAGACGCACACGCTTGGGCGCACCACCCGGCTCCTGAATTTCCGATGCGAGCAGCGCCGGAATCCAGAATTGACGAATCATGTCGCCGTTCGGGGTGCCTTTTCCTACTTGAGTCAGAACGTCGTTGTCTTCGCGGGAAAGCATGTTTGCTCCTAGTCTCTTGTATATGAATTTGCGTGGGAGACCGAAATCCCCCGACTGCCTTAAACGAGTGCGACGGCTTTTAGCAGTCGTTCGCGAGCGTCTACGGTGTTACTTTCGTTGCCGATCAGGTCGTGCGCTTCGATGATCAGATTGCGCAGCGCCACGAGGTTCTGCCCTTCGGCCGAGTTCGCGGCATTCCGTGCAGCCGCCGCGATATCGTTGTCGAGCAGGCGCCAGACTTCGTCCAGCTCGGACTCGCGATAAATCATCTGTTCGAACGTGCGCGAGTTCTCCACCCGTTCGACAATCTGACGCAGCGTTTCCGGCGAGTAATCCTCGATTGAATGAAGATCATCCACGTTCATTGCTAACTCCTATTTCTTAGGACCAGGGCCGAAGTTCGAAGGCGGCAGATCGAGTGCCTGACGTCCGTAACTCGTCAGTGCGCTGTCCCACGTGAATGCGAAGTGCTGCGCGGCCGAATTGACGTCGCGCCAGATGCGCTGGAGGTCCGACGCGTTGTAGATGCTGGTGCCGCCCGCGGCTTCGAACAGACTGTTGGCCGCGCGACGAGCCGTTTGCGCCGAATATGCCCAATCGCGGGAAATGCGCGACCATTCGAGCGGCGTCAACGACTTTGCGCTTTCGGCTGTGTCAATGCGGCGAGTGTCTTCGAGAATCAACGCATAGGCAGCGTCGAGATCCGCCGTCGCGTGTGCAAGACGTTCGATCGTTGCCGACTGCTCTGCCATCTGGTCAGCCGGCATTGCCTTCAGACGTGGCGCCAGACCTTCGGTGAACGATTTGATTGCCGCGCGTGCCATGCCCAGGGGCGCACCGATCAGCGAGAACGGCGTGACGTTATGGAACGGCATGCGGTAGATCGGAGCGCGCAGGGCATCGGCGCCTTCGACGCTGCCCGTCATCATTTCCTTCACGGACACCGAACGGTGTGCCGGGATGAACGCTTCGGCGACCTTGATCGTGCGGCTACCGGTGCCACGCAGGCCCGCGGTGTGCCAGTCATCGACGATCTGGATATCCGAGCGCGGGATCACGAAGAAGCGCGGTTCGGGCGGCCCGTCTTCGCGCTGCACGGCATTGCCGACGATGACCCACTCCACGTGATCGATACCGGAGCAGAAGCGCCCTTCACCGCTCACGAGTTTGTAGCCACCGTCGACTTCGGTAATCGTGCCGCCGAGGCGGAACACCGTGGCCGTCAGGGCGTGGCCTTTGCCCAGCACGTCTTGCTGTGCTTTCAACGGGAACAGGTTCAGCATCCAGCTGTGACCGGCGAGCACGCCGAACACCCAACCGGTCGAACCGCAAGCCGACGCGATTTCGGCCGTGACTTCGACGAGCGTCGTGAAGCCCAGCTCGGAACCACCAAACGACTTCGGCGTGATGATGTTGAAAAGACCCGACTCACGTAGTGCGTCGATGGTTTCTTTCGGCACCACGCGATCGCTTTCGGTCTGTTTGACACGTGAACGAATCACGTTGTGCAAACCGCGAGCGATAGCGAGGGCGTCCTCGTGACTAGCAATACGACTCAAGGCGTTCTCCTGTTAGGGCTTGCTGCGCCGCGCTCGAGGAACCGGCGCGCAGAATAGCTTTTTGTTTGGCTGCTGTGGCCGGGTCAGTGTTCGTTGCGGCCGTAACGACCTTCGACGTTCATGCGTTCCTTGGCATCGAGGAACCAGCGGTAGTGACCACCCTTCGAGATCGGCGGCACGTCTTCCGAGATCGCGTACCAGCTATCGCCGTCGTTCTCGGTCGCGTAAATCTCGCCCGTCGCGGTACCAGCGATGAGCATGATCCTGTCGCCCCAGTGATACAGACCCATGCCCTCGATGTTGCCGATGATTTCCTTGGGCAAACCATTACGCATATGGTCCCAGGTGACGCCACCATCGGTGCTCTTGAGAACCGTGGCATCCGCCGACTTCCGTGTACCCCAGTCACGCGGCGCGTTGCCCGGGCCACCGAGATACAGCACGTTTTCGTTGCGGGGATCGATGAACATCGCGTCGGGATAACCGATCAGGTCTTGACGCGTCATCAGGTGCACCCACGTCTCGCCTGCGTCTGCGCTGTAGTGCAGGCCTTCGCCGCCGCACATGAACATCTGCCTGGGGTTGGACGGACGAATCAGCACGCGGTGGTTGTCGTGGTAGAACTTGTCGTTTTCCGATTCGTAGCTACGCGGCTCGGTCCACGTCTTGCCGTCATCGACCGTCTTGAGCAGCGCGCCCTGTTCGATACAGATATAGAGCGTCTTCGGCTCGGCCGGATGGAACGCGATGTTCTTCACGTGCGCGATGTGCGGGGGCGGCGGGAACGTCCACTTGTCCTGGTCCGGCACCGTCATCATCTCGGGGATTTCGACCCACGTGGCACCCAGATCGTCGCTGCGATAAAGCGCGGACGGCTCCGTGCCCAGGAACAGAACGGTGCGGCCATCGCGCTCCTGCTGCGCCATCGTGTAGATATGCGTGCTTTTGAGCCCGTTGTTGGCTGGTTCCCACGTCAGCCCGAGGTCCTTGCTGACCGACAGACTGCCTTGGCCGTGTGCGCCCGCGAACAATAGACCCGCTTTCGGCACGTAGAGCAGCGCGCTCACGTGACGATCTTCCAGCGCCTTGCGCGTGAGATTCCACGGCGCATTGGCGTCGGCACGCTCGAACACGAGCATGCCTCGAATAGTGGCGACCAACAGCGTTGTTGCCGCACCCTCACCGTACGTGACGGTTCCACCGTTGGTGGTCAGAACTGCGATCATTTCTCCTCCCTAGGGGAATACCCCGTGTGATCTCGCCTGTTTTCCTCAGAAACGTAGTCGCTACAGCTTCCGCCAGACTCTGCGCCGAAGAGGCTTTGACTTTTTTCTGGTCAGGCCAAATAATATGCAAAAAAGAATTACGCGTCAAACGGCCGACGGAACTTTCGGTGCCCCGTGATTCTGACGTCAGAGGTTCTTAAACAAGGAAGCGTGATGTGTAATTCTTGCGCGCCGTTTGCGCGGTTCTCCGAGTTCTACGATTTTGGAGGTGACATGAGTGAACAACTAAATGAAGTGATGACCCTGCGTTTGACGGCGATCAACTATCTGGCCCGGAACACGCTGGCCTTCACATTCGAAGACCCCGAGGGCAACCTGCTGCCCGGGGCGGAACCGGGCGCTCACGTCGGAGTCGTTTTGCCGAACGGCCTGACCCGTCAGTACTCGCTATTGGAATACAGCAACAGCCTGACACAGCGTTCGTACGTGGTCGGCGTCAAACTCGATCCGCAGTCGCGCGGCGGTTCGCGCTATATGCACGAGACGATGCGGGTCGGCGATCTCATCCAGATCGAAGCACCTCGCAACAATTTCCCGCTCAATGAAGATGCCGGGCACACCGTCCTCGTCGCCGGCGGTATCGGGATTACACCTATTCTGTGTATGGCGCGTCGTCTGAAAGAGCTCGGACAGTCGCCGCGTATCTATTACTCGTGCCGTGAACGCGTCGACGTCGCATTCGCCGAGGAATTGAAAACCTTCGAAGGCGCGCTGGTTCACGTCGATGCCGAGGCCGGCACATTCCTCAACATCGCGGACGTCGTCAAGAAAGAACCGTCCACCGCTCACTTCTACTGCTGCGGTCCCGGCCCGATGCTCGAGGCGTTCGAAGCCGCGTGTGCGTCGCTGCCTCAGGAACAGGTTCACGTCGAATACTTCTCCGCGAAGCAGGAAGCCGCGCTCGATGGGAACTTCGTCATCGAATTGCGCAAGAGCGGAAAAACCCTGACGGTCCCGCAGGGCAAAACGATTCTCAACGTCGTGCGCGACGCGGGAATCCCCATTTCCTATTCCTGTGAAGAAGGCGTGTGCGGCGCGTGTGAAGTCCGCGTGCTCGAAGGCCAACCCGATCACCGCGATGCCATTCTGTCGGAGCCCGAAAAGGCTGCGAACAACACGATGATCATTTGCTGTTCTGGCTGTAAGGGCGACCGTCTCGTCCTCGATCTGTAAGTAGAACACCGGGCGACGACGTCGCCCTCATCTCACGTTAAGTCAAGGAGACAAGTAAGTGATTATCGATTGCCACGGTCACGTCAGCGCGCCCGCCGAACTCTGGGTCTACAAGGCACACATCCTCTCGCATCGCGGCGAACATGGTCGCAGGATGCCGGAAGTGACGGACGAAGAGATCCTGCACTACGCGAACAAGAAGGAAATGGCGCCGGTCGGCCACATCGACATGCTCGATCGCGTGGGCACGAACGTCCAGCTGCTGTCGCCGCGTCCGTTCCAGATGATGCACAGCCAGAAGCCGGGCAAACTCGTCCACTGGTTCACCGAAGAAACGAACAACATCATCTCGCGCACGGTCAAGCTGCTGCCCAAGCGCTTCATCGGTGTGGGCGGCCTGCCGCAAGTTGCGGGTGACCCGATCGAAACCGTGCTGCCGGAACTCGAACGCGGCGTGAAGGAACTCGGCTTCAAGGGCGTGCTGCTCAACCCGGATCCGTTCGAAAACAGCGGCAGCGAAGCTCCGGGGTTGGGTGAGCGCTACTGGTATCCGCTGTACGAAAAGCTGTGCGAACTGGACATTCCGGCGCATATCCACGCTACGGGTTCACACTCGGCTCGCTCGCCCTACACCGTTCACTTCATCAATGAAGAAACGATCGCGGTGTTCAACCTCGTCAATTCGAACGTGTTCAAGGACTTCCCGAAGCTGAAGATCATGATCTCGCACGGCGGCGGCTCGATCCCGTATCAGATCGGTCGCTTCCAGTCGGGTGCGGCACGCGCCGGCCGCAACTTCCTCGAAGGTATGCGCAACCTGTATTACGACACCGTGCTCTATTCGGAAGAGTCGCTGCGCCTGCTGATCAAGACCGTGGGTGCCGATCGCTGCCTGTTCGGCGCCGAGTGCCCGGGCGTCGGCTCGGCTATCAATCCGGATACGGGCCGCACGTTCGACGACATCAAGCCGTACATCCAGGGCTTCGACTGGCTGTCGCAGGAAGAGAAGGACAAGATCTTCTTCGGCAATGCTCGCGACTTCTTCAAGCTCGACCTCGCGGATTACGAATAATTCCCAGCGCCCACAGGACTCGAAAACCATGGCAAAAATCGTACTGGGAATGGGGACATCGCACGGTCCCATGCTCGTGACGCCGCCTGAAACCTGGGGCGCTCGTGTACCCGATGACCGACTGAGTAAGCATCACTTCGAGGGCCGTGAGTGGTCCTTCGATGAACTCGTCGGTTATCGGCGTGCCGAGAACCTCGGGGACCAGATCACGCTCGACGTATGGAAAGCCAGGCACGCCCAGTGTCTCGCGGCTATCGAAGAGATGGCGCGGGTTCTCGCCGAAGCGAAGCCGGACGTCGTTGTGATCGTCGGCAACGATCAGATGGAGATCTTCGATACCGACTGCATCCCCGCACTCAGCGTCATGTGTGGCCCGACGATCGTGAACAACATGATCAGCCACGCGAAACTTCAGACGATGCCCCCGGGCGTGCGTCACGCGATGCCTGGCTATATGCCGGATACCGCGAGTTACTCCGGCGTTCCCGAACTCGCGAAGCACATCATCAAGACCGCGATGAACGATCAGTTCGACGTCGCAGCCCTTCAGCGTCTGTCGGAAACCGAAACGCCGCACGCGTTCGGCTTTGTGTTCCGTCAGTTGATGAAGGATCAGGTGATCCCGACCGTGCCGGTGCTCGTCAACACGTTCTACCCGCCGAATCAACCGACCGTTGCCCGCTGCCACGCGTTCGGCCGCTCGATCGGTCGCGCTATCCAGTCGTGGGACACGGATGCACGCGTTGCCGTCATCGCCTCGGGCGGTCTGACGCACTTCGTGATCGACGAGCGCGTCGATCAGTTGGTCCTGAGCGCAATGAAGAACCATGATTTCTCGCCGGTCTTCGAACTCGATGAAGCGATCTTCCAGGCAGGCACGTCGGAAATCAAGAACTGGATTCCGGTCGCTGGCGTGATGGACGAAATCGGCTTCGACATGACGGTGGTCGATTACGTGCCGTGCTATCGCAGCGAAGCCGGCACCGGCAACGCGATGGGTTTCGTTTACTGGAAGTCGCCGGACCGGCAATAAGGATTAGCAAAGATATGAAAAGCAAAGACGAATACGTCCACCGCCTTCGGCGATTGGACTGCTGCGCCGTCTCGGATGCGCTGGACAAACTCGGTCTGAGCGGCGTCGTCAGCGGTGTGAGGCAGGCTTCGGGCACCAGCCGGATCGCAGGTCGCGTGATCACGATGAAACTCGGTGTTGGCGATCCGCCTCCGGGCCCGCCGCGTCACCTCGGGACCACCGCTATCGAACTCGGCGGCGCCGACGACGTGATCGTTGTCGAACAGCGCACGGGCGTCGAAGCCGGTTCGTGGGGCGGCATCCTCTCGTTGGGCGCCAAGGTTCGCGGCATCGCTGGCGTGATCGCCGACGGCCCGGTCCGTGATATCGACGAATCCCGCGAGATGGATCTGCCGGTGTTCGCGAACGCGTTCACCGCCCGCACTGCCCGCGGTCGCATCGTCGAGAAAGGCGTCAACGTTCCGGTCGAGGTCTTCGGTACCGCCGTCGAAGCTGGTGATTATGTGATCGCCGACAGCAGCGCCGTGATCTTCATCAGCGCCGCCAACGTTGCACGCGTGATCGAAACCGCCGAGTCGATCGTGGCGCGTGAAGCTCTGATGGCGAAGGCTGTACTGGCAGGTACCCCCATTCACGAAGTGATGGGCGGCAACTACGAATTCATGCTTAAGGATTAGTCATGTCCGAAATCGAACAAGACAAGAACGTCGCACGTGCGGCAAAACTCGAAACGGCGACGTTGAGCGACGCTCTCGATCGTCTGGGCCTCAACGGCCAGTGCAGCCGTATCAAGCCCCGTGATCCGTCCTTCCGCATGGCTGGCCGTGCATTCACGATCCTTTACGGCCCGGCTGCTTCTCCCGCAGGCACGGTCGGCGACTTCATCGACGACGTGCCGCCCGGCAGCGTGATCGTTCTCGACAACGGCGGTCGCACCGATGCCACCGTTTGGGGCGACATCCTGACTGAAATCGCACACCGTCGCGGCATTGCCGGCACGGTGATCGACGGCATCAACCGCGACGTCCATCTCTGCCTGTCGCTCGGTTATCCGGTGTTCTCCAAGGACAACTGGATGCGCACGGGCAAGGATCGCGTGCAAGTCGAAGCCACGAATGTGCCGGTCAACATCGGCGACGTACGTGTTGCCCCAGGTGACCTGCTGCGCGGTGATGCCGATGGCGTGATTTCGATTCCCAAAGAACACGAAGAGCGTGTGCTCGCCGCTGCGGAAGAAATCGACGCAGCAGAAAGAGCCATTCGTGCAGCAGTCGCGTCGGGCATGCGCCTCGACGAAGCGCGCAAGCAGTTCAAGTACCATCAATTGCAAACGCGCACCACCGGGAGCAAAGCATGACCGGTCCGCGCTTCAACCCGGCAGAGACGACACGCCTCGATATTCAACGTCCGAATGCCGAACTGATCAAGGCGGCTGGCAAACTGCCGTCTGCCACGCTGCATGAAGCGGCTGGAAAGATCGGTGCGCTGCCGGCTGCAATCCACCCTGTGGCACCGGGTTTCAAGCTGTGTGGCCCTGCTGTGACCGTCCATTCGCCGGGCGGCGACAACCTGTGGTTGCACCGGGCGATCTACGCAGCGCAGCCGGGTGATGTGCTGGTCGTATCGGTCAGCGAAGCGTATGAGCATGGGTACTGGGGCGAGATCATGTCAACGGCCTCAAAGGTTCGCGGGCTTGCAGGTCTCGTCATTAACGGGTGCGTTCGTGATCAGCGACTGCTGTCCGAGATCGGCTTCCCAGTTTTCGCCCGAGGACTCTGCATCCGCGGCACCGGAAAAGACTTTGGCGCACGTGGCTGGATCAACGCACCGATCCGACTCGACGACGTAACCGTTAATGCAGGTGACCTGATCGTCGGCGACGAAGATGGTGTCGTCTGCATTCCGCGCGAGCAAGTCGCAACCGCTATCGCAGCGTCGGAAGCACGCGAGGCCGCCGAAGCACAGCAGTTGAAACGGCTAGAGGCCGGCGAAAGCACGCTCAGTATCTTTGGCTGGGACCAGTAACCAGCTGAGAGGTGCGAGTCTCTCTCACGGGCGGCCGTCTTTGGGACGCCACCCGTGTTTCTTTTAGTGTCACCAAATTTTGATGACCTGGGGGCGCAATTGAGCATCGAAGAATCTGAATTTAGGCGCGCCATGCGCAGTCTCACCGGGCACGTATGTTTGATTACCACCGGTTCTGACGCTGACGGTCCACTCGCTGGCATGACAGCAACCGCCGTGACCTCGGTGAGTGCGGCGCCCCCTATCCTGCTCGTCTGCATCAATCGCGCGAATTCGTCGTTGGCACACGTGCAGGCGACCGGTCATTTCGTCGTCAATGTGCTAGCGCGCAGCGAGCAGGAATTGGCACAACGATTTTCTCGCCCGATCTCGCCTGAGGAGAAATTCCAGGCAGGCACATGGAATCGCATTAGGACCGGCGCCCCGGCGTTGGCCACGGCCATGGTGAATTTCGATTGCAGCGTCGAACGTATCGTCGAAATCGGCACGCATGCCGTAATTTTTGGCCACGTGCTGGGAACCGCCATTAATACGGACGCAAAGACGCCGCTACTGTATTCGCAGGGTTCTTACGGTGAATTTCAAACCAATAAGGCCGTCGATTTCCACGACATGCTTTGGATCTCGAACTGGGGCTCCGACTAATTTAGCAATTCGGCAGGCGTCTTCAAGTCGGCGTCGAACGACAAACACGTTGCGCGAAACGGGCTGTAGATGAAAAAAGGGGCACCGTGGGTGCCCCTTCTATCATTCAGGTCTCTCTGGCCGCAAGCACCGCCATCAATCCGCTCAAAACAATTGATCGGCCCTTTTCGTAGGTCGCGAGCAGCAAGTCCTTATCCTTACTCTGCAACGCCTTCACCAACCGCGCCTCGATATTCGCATTGCGGTGCTCAGGGTTCGCAGAGATATCCGCGGCCAATGCGCGATAGCGATCGGTCAATCGCATCAATCGCAGCACTTCGCGCTTAAGGACCTTGTTCGGTGACAGATCGAAAATCATGTCGTGGAATGCGCGGTGCTGCTCGATCCAGCCTTCGCGATTACCCGCACCGAGCAAATGCTCCAGATCCGCGAGCATTGCCTTGAGTTGCTTCATCTGCGCAGGCGTCGGCCATTCGATGGTCATCAGCAATTCGGCTTCGAGCAGTTGCCGCATCCGATATAGTTGCCGTGCCTCGTCGCTCGACAGTTGGGCGACAAAGAACCCACGATTCGGATCGTGTTCAATGATGCCTTCAGCGGCCAGCAGTTTCAGCGCCTCACGCACGGGCACTCGGCTAATTCCGAAGCGCTCGGCAAGATCGGACTGTCGTAGTTGGAAGCCGGGCGCAAGCACTCCCCGGTTGATCAGTTTGCGCGTCTCTGCCGCCACCTGAGCCGGGAAATCACTGCCGTCCAGTTCCTGAAGTTCGCCGGAAGTCACTCGGCCTAGCATCGCAATCGTATTCATTTTCGTATTATATCTCAGAATATCCCGACGCAACCGTCAACGACACGTCGTGGCCGGCCCTTGGCCACGGACGCCCGCCGCCCTGCGTGTTGCCTCGGACTCGCGAATTTCGCTTGAATATTAGGTAGGTACTTAACTGTATTAGCGGCTGCGCGACCGGTCAGACAATGTCAGCGAAGATGTCGCCCGTTCCCCACGAGAGGAATGACGCTTTCAGGTCCAGAACAGCGAAATGAACTGACACCCGTCTGCCGAGTTAAGTGCTGCTGTCCACAACTTAACCGAGGATTCCAATACCGTTTAGCATTTTATGTTGGCTTTGCTTTCAAATGCAATTCTAGATAGACGCATCCGATAAGGAACACTATGTTTGCGCAAAATCAGGCAGTCCACATCCGCCAGCTTGGCAACGCCATTCAGCACGCAGGGTTTGAAGCGCACCTCGCAAACCCGGTACAGGCTGCATAAGAAAACGGCCGCGCTGCAAATAAACAGCGCGGCCGTCCACTTCCGCCATTCACTAACTCATTTCCACAGCGTGCGGCCAAAGAACGTCAGCGTACGATCCCAGGCCTGTTGTGCCCAGACCGGATCGTATTGCGTCCTCGCAATGCGGCCCGATCCAACCGCCGTTTCGTTCGCGAACGCGTGACGCGCCAGATAACGATGAAACTCGATGTCGACCTTCGCGTCGGTGAGTTTCTTTTCGAGCGCGTCGACGGTATCGGCGGCGAAGAACTCGTCCTGCGTACCCCAGTGGCCCATCACCGGAACCTTGATCTTCGACGCATCGATATAGTCGAGCGGCGGGAAGCCATACCAGACGACGCCGGCCGCCAATTCGGGCACGTTGCACAGCGCGAGGAACGTCAACGCGCCGCCCATGCAATAGCCGGTCACGCCGACCTTCGCAGCGTGCTGCTGCAGATACTGGACCGCGCCGCGCACGTCCTGCGTTGCGGCATCGCCGAAATCGAGGCCGCTCATCAGATGGTGCGCCTCGTCCTCTTCGACCGTCGACTTGCCGCGATACAGATCGGGCACGAGCGCGAAGTAGCCGGCTTTCGCGAGGCGATCGGCGACGCCGCGAATCTGGTCGTTCAATCCCCACCATTCCTGGATCACGACGATCGCGGGCGCGCCCGCGGTTTTTTCCGGCTTCGCGAGATAGCCCTGTAGCTGCTTGCCGTCGGGACGGTTGAACGTGATCATCGAACCTGCGTGTTGGGTCATCGGTCGCTCCTCGAGTAGACGAAACCGCTAGCATAGCGCCACTACCCCGTTTCCTGTTCTATCGGAACCGTGTCAGCGCGCGGGAGTGCTCCGGTTGAATCTGCGCATTATGTAAATCCAACCATACGACGTTAAACATCCGGAAAACCTCATTAACCCATTCGCCGAAGTGCGGTTCCACAAAGTCGATTGGCGACGCTATACTCCACGCCATGCTTTCTGGATCGGCATTCGAACGAAGAGCAATCAGCGGAACGCGCTCTCAATCTTCTCGCGCTGAAAGCTAACGTTAAAGTACGACGCAGATCGACCCGCGTCGCGGCGGCCCGAAATACCGCACTGGGGCTGCTCTGCGGGTCCATGTCTCTCAGGTTCTGGCCATCATCCTCGGATGCCAGAATCTTTAGGCCGACACACTGTGTCGGCTTTTTTTTATTCGCGACGCTTTTGCAATTCCGACTCGCGCGACTCTCTCGTCAATTCGCAGTCGCATCTAAAGTGCATTCGACATATACCAATTAATCACGTATTGCGATCCGCGCTAGAAACGCTCGATCACACCGAATTGAACACCCGCCACAGGCGCACCCGGATAGGCGACCGGCAGCCCGGTCACGTTGACGCCGCGCAGCGTGAAGCTCGAGTCGTCGTGATTCGCGAGATACGCGGCGCTGAAGTAGAGCAGCAGCGTCGGCGACATGCTGTATTCGAATGCCGCGCTGAACTGGTCGGCGCTGCCACCGGGCGTCGTGTAGTCGCGCACGTGCGCATAGCCGAGCGACGCGCGCGCGTTGGTCGAGAAGCTGTATTGCGCCGACAGCGAGCCGCCCGCGCCGTGATAGACCGGCGCGCCGCCATCGCCATTGAAGAAGGACAGCCATACGCGCAGTTTGCCGAACGCGTAGTTCGCGCCGCCGAGATTCGCGCGCAGAGCGCCGGCACCGTGGGTCTGCTGGCGCGCGTACAGCAGATGCAATTGGTCGAACCGATACGACGCGGTCACGTAATAGCCGTCGATACCGTTGCCGTCCTTCTCGGACGGATCGCGCATCGCCATCATCAGCGTCGCGCTAAAGCCGGCAATGCGCGGCGACAGATACGCAAGCGCATCGTTCGCATATGGGGTGATTTTCGACAGGTTGTTGAGCCCCGAAGCGATCGTGCCGGCGCCGAACGCGTCGAGATCGCCCTTGAACGGAATATAGATCGGCGAATACTGACGGCCGAAGCGCAGTTCGCCCCAGCCGCCGCTCGCGCCGATCCATGCCTGGCGATTGAAGATCGAGCCGGGCACCTGCAGGCTGCCGTCGGTCGAGCTGAAGCCGTTTTCCAGCGTGAACACGATCGCGTTGCCGCCGCCGAGCGGCTCTGCGCCGTGCAGCCCGACGCGCGAACCGCGATATGCGCCCGAGTCCATGCGCGCGACCCATCCCGAACCGGGGTCGGTGACTTCGACGCTCGTGTCGATCACGCCATACAGCGAGACGAAGCCGGCGTTGATTCCGGAAGCGGAGGCGGCGCCGGTGCCGGTATCGATGTCGGTGACGGCGCCTGCGCCGTGCGCGTAGAGCAGCAGCGCGCCACTTAACCAGGCCGCTGTCACGCCGCCCCTGGTCGTCAAGGCTTCGCGGACTGTGTTCGGCAGGCAAGCCATGACGTGACGCAGGATGAGTCCTCCTCAAACACATCGATCGGATATTCCGCGAGCGAACTTACCACGTTCGGGCGAGAGCATGCGCGCGGCAGCGTCGGTCGCAGTGTGGTTTTCGCGCGATGAACGGCTTTGACTAGGGGAAAACCCGTATAATCCTCAAGACGTCAGACAACTTGCGTACAATCGCCGGGTGCCTGACCGCGATACGCCGTGCAGCGTCCACCCCGAACCGCCTTCTGCCCGATCCGTGAATTCCACCGCCCCCGCCGCCAGTTCCGCCTCCGCCGCTCCCGCCGCCCCCGCCCTGCCGTTTCGCCACGCGCTTTACGCGATGCTCGGCATCGGTCTCGTCAATATGCTGGTCGCACTCGACCAGACCGTCGTCAGCACCGCGCTGCCGTCGATCGTCGCCGAGTTGCATGGCTTCGAATATTTCGCGTGGATCGCGAGCGCGTACCTGCTCGCGTCCGTCGTCACGGTGCCGGTGTTCGGGCGGCTCGGCGACTACTTCGGCCGCAAGCGCTTCGTGATCGCCGCGGTGATCACATTCACGGTCGCGTCGGTGTTGTGCGGCCTCGCCAACAGCATGCTGTTTCTCGCGATCGCGCGCGGACTGCAAGGCATCGGCGGCGGCATGATGGTCGGCACCGCGTTCGCGTCGATTCCCGATCTGTTCCCCGACCCGCGTACCCGTGTGCGCTGGCAGGTCGTGCTGGCCGCGACCTACGGCATCGGCACGGCGACGGGCCCGTCGCTCGGCGGCTGGATGAGCGAGCACCTCGGCTGGCGCTCGACGTTTCTCATCAATCTGCCGGTCGGCGCGGCCGCGCTCTATTTCGTCTGGATCCATCTGCCGAACTTCCGGCGGCCGCAGGACGGCGAAGTCAAGATCGACTGGCTCGGCGCTGGGCTCGTCGCGGGCGTGCTCGGCGGGTTGCAGGCCTTCATCGAAGCGGTGCCGAAGAGTGGCCTCACGGTGGGCAATCTCGTGCTCGGTGCGTGCGTGATGATCGGCGCGGTCGCGCTCTTCAAGTGCGAAAAGCGCGCCACGCATCCGATCATTCCGCTCGATCTGTTCAAGGACGCGCAGCTCGTCACGCTATTCACGCTATTCACGCTCGGCATGCTGTCCGGCTTCGTGATGTTCTCGCTGATCTTCTTCGCGCCTTTGCTGCTGCAAGGCGGCTTCGGTCTGTCGCCGCAGCAGGCCGGCTTGCTCGCGACGCCGATCGCCGCGTGCATCGCGCTCGGCAGTCTGCTGAACACGCGCATCGTGATTCACATGAAGAAGCCCACGCGCATTCTGACCATCGGTTTCGGGCTGCTGATGTTCGCGTCGATCGCGCTCGCTTTCGCGAATCCGGATACGCCGCGCTTGCGCATCGTGCTGCCGATGGGCGCCGTCGGCATCGGCCTCGGCTTCATCCTGAACAATCTGAACGTGTTCGGCCAGGAGATCGCCGGACGCGAGCGCTTCGGCATCACGACCGCGCTGCTGCAATCGACCCGTATGGTCGGCGGCATGCTCGGCACCAGCATCGTCGCGACGGTCGTGCAGCATCACTATCGCGACGTCGTCACGCGCACGATGAGCGTGCTCGGCGAGCCGGCCTCATCGCAATGGCGGCCGCGTTTCGTGGATCTGCGCATCCTGATCGACGATGCGTCGCGCACGCAGCTGATCGCGGACATGAAGACGTCGGGACTCGATACGCTCGCGCTGATCGATAGCGCGCGCGATGCGCTCGTGCAGTCCATTCATATGGGCGTGTGGCTGACGGCGGTGGCATCGCTCGCGGCCGCGCTGCTGGTGCAACGGATCTCGCACGTGGTGTTTCGCAAGAGCTGAGTGCGGGAATATCAGCGGCAAATAAAAAAAGCTCCCCGATCCGAATGAAAGGCCGGGGAGCGAATGGGTTGGACGAAGAGACCCGACGTCGTCACATCAGGCTCGCAATCGCATCCCAAGGATGACGAACGTGATTTGGCCGCTTACTGAATGGTGGCTTTCGCTCTAAGATCCTTCACCATCCTGTCGACGAGTTCCGCTTGCGCCTGCTGGTACAGCATCGGCTTCATGTCTTCGAACGACGGAACCTGCAAAGGGCGAGTGTCATCGACTTCGATCACATGAAAACCGTATCCGGTCTTGACCGGCGTGCGCGTGTATTCGCCCTTGTGCAAGTGCGAAACCGCGTCAGCAAACGGTTTGACCACCTTGCTCGAAGTTATCCAGCCCAGATCTCCGCCGTTGTATCGAGTGTCGGCATCGATCGATTCCTTTGCGAGGTCGCCGAATGACGCTCCCTTGTTCAGCTTCGCAATGATGTCTTTTGCCTGACCTTCATCCTTGACGAGGATATGGCGGACTTTATATTGCGCGCTTCCGCCCTTTGCTTTCATATCGTTGTACATCGCCTTCAATTGATCGTCGCTGACAGGATTCTTTTTCAGAAAGTCCTGCATGTACGCTCTGACGATCTCGATCTCCCACGTCGCCTGCGCCTGCGAGAGAATCCTTTGCCGCGCGGCCTCGGCACGTGCCGCGACTTCCGGGTTGCGGTCGAAGCCAGTTTTCTGCGCCTGCTGGAACAGAACTTCGCGCCGGATCAATTCGTCCCGGACATGGTCGGTCAATTGTGGGGAATCAGAAAATCCTTGCGCATGCGCCTGTCCGACGTACAAATCGGCGTCGGCTTGAGAAACCGGTTTGCCATTGACCGTGACAAAGGGCTTCTCTGTCGCACTCGTCGCCAGCGAGAGCGTTGCACCGAGCACAAGTGCCAACATCCGTAGTGATAGTACTTTCATTAAGCGGACCACTTTGGTTGGTGTGTGTAACGCCAGGTCCGATCAGGGATCGAATCTGATCAGACTCTGGCGCTTTATTCGACTTTATTTGGTAATAGTTCCGGCGAGAGTCAGGCTGCGCGACGAGTTCCCGATATACACCGAGTAGGAACCAGTCGGCGTCGTCCACTGCTGCGCATCCTTACTCCAGGTGCTGAGCGGATGATTCGGCGCGGCGGGATCGATCGTGATCGACACCGTCTGCGTTGCGCCCGCATTCAGACTGACCTTCTGGAATCCCACCAGACGCCTGGGCGGCTCTCCCGCCGACGTCGGCAGCGCAACGTACACCTGCGGAACTTCGGCGCCCGCGACGGAACCCGTATTCTTCACGACCGCGCTAACCGTGTAAGTGCCGTTTGCTCCGGTACTGACGGTCGGATTGGTAATCGTGAAGGTCGTGTACGAAAGTCCATAACCGAACGGGAATGCCGGAGTCTTGCCCATCGCGTCGTACCAGCGGTAGCCGACATTGAGCGCTTCGGAGTAGATGACCGTCGCGCTTCCGTTGATCGACACACCCGGGTATTGGTAAGCCGTAATCGAATCCATGAAGCCCTGGCCGACCTGCGGGAACGTCACAGGTAGCTTGCCGGACGGATTCGCGACACCCCACAGCAGATCCGCCACGATATGCCCGTCTTCCTGACCGGGGAACCACGTTTCGAGAATCGCGCTCGCGGCGGATGTCCCGCCGGTGAGGATCGACGAATCGAGCGCTTCGGCGGCGCTGTCCTTCAGAACGAGCACGGTGTTGCTGTTTGCCGCGACGATGGTCTGCAGCAACGCGAGCGTGTTGCTGTTCTTTGCGGTACTCGAGGTAGTGATCGAGCTCGACTTTGGCGAATACCAGTCGAGCGTATTCAGGTACTTGCCGGTGTCGAGCGTCAGGCCCGTCGAGTCGGTAAAGGTCGCCTGGTCAGCACCTTCCTCCGACATGGAGCCGGCCATGAAGATCACCGCGTCGGCGCCGGTCGCCGCTGACGTGACGTCGGAGATGGTGGCGGCCGCGCCGTCGATCGTGCCGGTCGAATTGTTGTCGTCGACGAGCGCCAGATGAACCTGAGCACCGGTATTGCCGAGGTTCGCAAGCGTGTCCTTGATGCCCTGCACCGGCGTCACGGTGTACAAGGCGACGACGTCGGAGCTGCCGCCGCCCGAACCCATCGGGTGGCCGACCGAGCTGCCGCCGGCAACCGCTTGCTGCGCATAGACCTGTGTCGTCTTGCCGACCACGAGGACGTTTCGGACCGTCTTCTTCAGCGGCAAAGTCCCGTTGTTTTGCAGCAGCACGGCCGACTGTTCACCGATCTGCTTCGCGACCGCACCGTCAGCCGTCGCGTTGATCGCGGTCTGAGCAATAGGCCGATCGAAGATGCCCGCGCGGAACATCTGCGTGTATCGGCGCAGCAGCGCATTGTCGATATCCGAGGTCTGAATCTGTTCCGAAGCCAAAGCTGCATTCAGGTTTGCCGGCGACCAGTTCTGTGGCAGCGGCATTTCGTTGTCCATGCCTGCCAGAAGCGTCGGCGCGGTACTGTGCGCCGCAAAGAAGTCCGACTGCACGTAGCCCTTGAAGCCCCATTGCCCGCGAAGCACATCGGACAGGATGTGCTTCTGCTCGCACATCGAAAAACCGTTCACCGAGTTGTACGAACACATGACGGCGCCGACGTTGCCTGCCTTCACCGCCATTTCGAACGGCAGCATATAGAGTTCGTGCAACGTCTGGTCGTCGATGCTTTCCTGAATCGTCATGCGATTCGTTTCCTGCTCATTCGCCACGAGGTGCTTCGCCATTGCGATCATGCCGTGGGCTTGCACGGCCTGGATTTCGGCGACACCCATCGTGCCGGTGAGATAGGGGTCCTCGCCCATGTACTCGAAGTTGCGTCCGCCCACCGGCAATCTTGCCAAGTTCATACCGGGTGCTTCGAACACGTGCAGAGCCAGGTTTCTTCCTTCGACGCCGACCACGTTGCCAAACTGGGTCGCGACGGAAGGATCGAACGAAGCCGCCATCGCGATGGCTGAAGGCAGAGCGGTCGCCTTGGCGGAGCTGGAATCCGTATAGGCGGCAAAGCCCGATACGGACGGAGAAACGCAGTCGTTCTGGCCGATACCCACCGGCCCATTGGTGATGCGCAAGGTCGGAATAGCGTACTTCGTCAGGCCGAGAATGTGCCGCGCACCGTAGCACTGCGGCAATTCAGGCAGGATGCCGGGATTCGAACCGGCCAATTGCTCTTCCTTATCGGCAAGCGCCATGGCTGGGACAAGCAATGCCGCGCGTGCTTCGGGAGACAGTGACGTATTCATCCATGGCATGGTGGATGTCTGCGTCGGGGCTGCCGTTGAAGCCGCCGTTGTGTTCGGACTGTCACTGCCACCGCACGCCGCCAGAATGAATACGAAACTTGCGGCAGCGGCTGTTCTCCTCTGAGTGAATTTCACAGACATGTCTTTCCTCAATTGTTATATGCACAAACGCGAGACGCGCATCGGTCGTTTTAATGTGAAGGACTGCGATTCGATTTATTGCCAGTTTTCCGCTTGCTGCTGCTCCGGGCCCGAGTCTAAAAGACGTGCAAGCCTGGCTGGAAACTTCTCGTCCCCGACGCTCACCTCAACGTGGACATGATTCGCTCTCCAGTGAAGCCATCGTAATGATTTAATCGTCATCAGACGACTAGGGTTTACGTTACGCCAATGAAAACAAACACTTATACTGCATGCACGGACGTCTGATGAGTGAAGAGAAGCGAACGAGAAAGGCCACGGCCGGAAAACAAAAAAGCCTGGCGGACCGCACCGTTGGTGCAGGCCGCCAGGCTTTCGATTGAGTTAAATCGTCGTTAACGCACGAGACACGGACGCTTGTTATCGAACTTCCAGTTCGGAATCAGATATTGCATGGCAACGCCGTCGTCGCGCGCGCCGAGGCCGTGCTGCTGATACAGCGCGTGCGCCTTTTCGAGTTCGTCCATATCGAGCTCGATGCCGAGACCCGGCTTCTGCGGCACCTTGACCTTGCCGCCGACGATCTGCAGCGCATCGCGCGTCAGGAACTGACCGTCCTGCCAGATCCAGTGCGTATCGATCGCGGTGATCTTGCCCGGCGCCGCGGCCGCGACGTGCGTGAACATCGCGAGCGAAATGTCGAAGTGGTTGTTCGAATGCGAACCCCACGTGAGGCCCCAGTCGTTGCACATCTGCGCGACGCGCACCGAGCCCTGCATGGTCCAGAAATGCGGATCGGCGAGCGGAATGTCGACCGATTGCAGCTGGATCGCGTGACCCATCTGGCGCCAGTCGGTCGCGATCATGTTGGTCGCTGTCGGCAGGCCGGTCGCGCGGCGGAACTCGGCCATCACTTCGCGGCCCGAATAGCCGTTCTCCGCGCCGCACGGATCTTCCGCATAAGCGAGCACGTCGTGCTTGTCACGGCACAGGCGCACCGCTTCGGCGAGCGACCACGCGCCGTTCGGGTCGAGCGTCACGCGCGCTTCGGGGAAGCGCTCGGCCAGCGCCGTCACCGCTTCGATTTCCGCGTCGCCTTGCAGCACGCCGCCCTTCAGCTTGAAGTCGTTGAAACCGTAGCGCGCCTTCGCGGCCTCGGCGAGACGCACGACCGTTTCCGGCGTCATCGCTTCTTCGGTGCGCACACGCTCCCAGTCATCGCGCGCACCCGAGTTGTTCGCGTACGGCAAATCGGTCTTGTTGCGATCGCCGATATAGAACAGATAGCCGAGCATTTCCACCTCGTCGCGCTGCTGGCCTTCGCCGAGCAGTGCCGCGACGGGCACGCCGAGATGCTGACCGAGCAGGTCGAGCAGCGCCGCTTCGAGCGCGGTGACCGCGTGAATCGTCGTGCGCAGGTCGAAGGTCTGCAGGCCGCGGCCGCCCGCGTCGCGATCGGCGAATTGCGTGCGCACCTTGTTCAGGATCGCCTGCAGATTTCCGATCGACTGACCGACCACGAACGGCCGCGCGTCGTCGATCGTCTTGCGGATGTTCTCGCCGCCCGGCACTTCGCCGACACCAGTATGGCCCGCACTGTCGCGCAGGATCACGACGTTGCGCGTGAAGAACGGACCATGCGCGCCGCTCAGATTCATCAGCATGCTGTCGCGGCCAGCGACGGGCACGACGCGCAGTTCGGTGACGACCGGCGTGGCGTTCGATTCGGTAGGTTTGGTGGACATGGGGAAAGCACCTGTGTGATGAAGTAAGCCGGCCGGCGGAAGCCGCCGCGCGCTGCGTGAGCGTTCGACCGGACCGGATGAAAACGCGAATACAGAAGAACTGACGGCCGCATACGAGCCGTCAGTGTAGTCAATGCGCGTTGCCGCGCAACGACTCGGGCGAAGGCTCGCGATTGCCGGGCTTGTTGCGCGTCAGGAAGCCGGCCGCTGCCGCGAGCAGCGACGCGACGCCGAGGCCGTACAAGCCGCCCGTGATCGAGCCCGTGTGCTGCTGCAGATAGCCGAACGTGGCCGGCGCGAAGAAGCCGCCGAGGTTGCCGAGCGAGTTGATCAGCGCAAGCACGCCGGCGGCGACGCGCGCGTCGAGGTAGCCCTGCGGAATCGGCCAGAACAGCGAAGACGCGGCCTTGAAGCCGATCGCCGAGAAACAGATCGCGACGAACGAGAACACCGGGTTGCCCGACGTCGACGCAAACAGGCCAACCGCGGCGATGACGAGCGCGACCGCGAGCCAGCCCTGTTGATGACGCCATTTCGCCGACACCACAGCGAAGCCATACATCGCGACCATCGCGATCAGCCACGGAATCGCGTTGAACATGCCGACCTCGAAGTCGGACAGGCCGCCCATCTTGCGGATGATCGTCGGCAGCCAGAAAGTGGCCGCGTAGATCGTCAGTTGGATCGCGAAGTACAGGAAGCAGAACAGCGCGATCTGCGGGTCCTTCAGCAGCTTCACCGTCGGCAGATGCGCGCCGCCCTGCGCTTCGCGTTCAGCCTGTTCGGCCGCGATCGATCGTTCGAGCACGCGCTGCTGTTCGGCGGTGAGCCAGTGTGCGTCGCGGATGTGCGACTTCAGCAGCAACCAGCTGACGACGCACAGCACGATCGAGAACCCGCCTTCGATCAGGAACATCCACTGCCAGCCCTGCAGGCCGAGGCCGCGAATCGACAGCAGCGAACCGGTGATCGGACCGGACAGCACCGACGCGAGCGCCGAACCCGACAGAAAGATCGCCATCGCCTTGCCGCGCTCTTTTTGCGGCAGCCACTGCGTGAAGTAAAAGACGACGCCGGGAAAGAAGCCCGCCTCGGCGACGCCGAGCAGGAACCGCAGCACGTAAAACGACGTGTCGTTCCAGACGAACGCCATCGCGCCCGCCACCAGCCCCCACGTGCCCATGATGCGCGTGAGCCACGCGCGCGCGCCGAACTTCTGCATCAGCACGTTCGACGGCACTTCGAACAGCGCGTAGCCGATGAAGAACAGCCCGCTGCCGAGCCCGTAGGCCGCCGCGCCGATGCCGAGATCGGTCTTCATGTGCGCGTTGACGAAGCCGATGTTCACGCGGTCGATGTAGTTCGCGATGAACATGATCAGGAAAAGCGGCAACACGTTGCGCTTCACCTTCGCGACCGCTGATTGCAGCGGGTCGAGCGCGGTAGTGAGAACTGATGTCAAGTTTTGTCTCCCCTGTGGGCCATGTGGCCTGGTGGAACGCAGCGCGACGCAACGGTTCGATACGAGACCCGCCGATGCGCCTGATACGTTGTCTGACGACAGTCTACCGCGTTATTTTTCCCAGATCCAGTTGGGTGTTTACCCTGCGCGCGTTGATTGATTCCCTTGGGATATCGGCCGATTCAGGGCTTTAAAGGCTACAACCACTTCTGAAATCTAGCTCGGACTAAGACGTCCGATGTCTTTAAATGGCGGCTCCCTACCAGCAGCTCATGCGCTTGCGCAACCGCCCGCCTCATCCTCGCTCCACCCCGCGTCCGGCGCGGAAAAAATAGCCCGCACCGAGGCCGCCGAACCCGGCAGAATCGAGTACAGTCCTGTGCAATACTCTGTTGGATCAGTCAACCAGCCACAAAAATGAGCAGCCTAACTGAAAAGGTGGTGGCCACCCTTTCCGATGAAATTCGCCGCGGGGCGCTGAGGCCAGGCGATCGCATCCCCACCGAAGTCGCGATGATGAAGCAGTTGTCCGTGAGCCGCTCCGTGGTGCGCGAGGCGATTTCGCGTCTTCAGGCAGCGAGGATCGTCGAGACACGCCACGGCATCGGCACGTTCGTGCTCGCGCCCGCCGCGGAAAAGCCGATGCAGCTTCCCGCCGCCGATCTCACCAGCATGCTCGACGTAATGGCGATCATCGAGTTCCGGATCGACGTCGAAGCGGCCGCGGCCGCGCTCGCGGCATCGCGGCGCACCGAGCAGAACCTGAAGCAGATTCGCATCGCGCTCGACCGCTTCGAGTCGGAACTCGAGCGCGGCAGCACCGACACGCTCGCGCACGACATCGAGTTCCATCTGCAGATCGCACGCGCGAGCGGCAACCGCTACTTCTTCGACGTGCTGAGCCAACTCGGCCGCTCGGTCAGCCCGCGCACGCGGCTCGGTTCGGCCGAGATCGCCGAGCTCGACCATATCGAGATACTGCGCAGCGTGCTCGGCGAGCACTTGATGATCTATCGCGCGATCGAGCGTCAGGACGCCGACGACGCGCGCGCCGCGATGCGCATGCATCTGAGCAACAGCCGCGAACGTCTGCGCCGCGCGCATGACTTGACGAAGGCTGGCGTGTGACCGCATGCGGGGCCGATCGACCGCCCCGCAATACGACACACCGCCAGCAGCACCCGCTCACTCCCCCACGTCCAGATCCATCAACGCCGAACTCAGCGATTTGCCATGCGCATCGAGCGCGAGCGAACGCGTAACGCCGCCGCCGAGCGCATCGCCGAGCACGAAGTTGAACGCGGCAAGGCCCGGCAACTCGTGCCGCACCACGTCACCGCGCACCACATCCCGCAGATGCGCGCTGACGCGCTGGGGCGTCAACACATCGCGTAACCGCTCGTAGTGCCGCGCGTCGTAGCAGATCACCGAGATGTTGAGCGTATTGCCCTTGTCGCCGGTGCGCGAATGAGCCAGTTCACGGAGTTTCATCTCAAGCCTCCACTAGCGAGAAAGCCGGCGTCGCATGCTCGCGCGGCAGCAGCACCGATTGCACGGCGACCACCTCGCGCGCCGCCTTCGTCACTCCGCCCCCGCCCGCCGGTCCGTTCGTGTACAGCGTCTCGACCTCGTTGCCGATGCGCACCGCTTCCGCGAGCGACGCCGTGCGCCCCGCCACCCGCGCGCGCACTTCGTACGGCTCGCCATGGCCAGCCGCGACCGTCTCGCCATGCAGTGCGTTCACGCCGATGAGATCGAAGCGCAGTTCGCGCGCCTCTACACCGGTCAGCGCGAGCCGTTCTCGCACGATATCGAGAGCGAGCCGCGCCCGCGCCAGCGCGCCCGGTCCGCCGTACGAAATCTGCCCTTCGCCGATATAGCCGTCGAAATACGCAACCGACACTTTCAGCGTCGCGGTGCGCTCCGTGCCGCCACCGCCAGTGACGCGCACACGGTCCGGGGCTTCCTGTTCGACGCGCACCTGCGAGAAATCGGCGACCACGTCGGGTTGCAGATAGCGACGAGGATCGTGAATCTCGTACAGCAACTGCTCCTTGCACGTCGCTTCGGTCACGAGCCCGCCACTTCGCGCGAGCTTCGTGATCGCCACCGAACCGTCCCGCGCAACTTCGGCGATCGGAAAGCCGAGCCGCGCGAGATTCGGCACGTCCTTGAAGCCGGGGTCTGCGAAATAGCCGCCGGTGATCTGCCCTGCGCATTCGAGCAGATGGCCGATTACCGTCGCCTGGCCGAGCATCGGCCAGTCGTCCATGCGCCAGCCGAATTCGTGGACCAGCGGCGCGACGAACAGCGACGGATCGGCGACGCGCCCGGTCAGTACGATCTGCGCGCCGGCCGCGAGCGCGTCGACGATGCCGCTCGCGCCGAGATACGCATTCGCCGATATCAGCCGGTCCTCGTACGCGGCCACCGCGTCGCCCGATTCGACGAAATGGAACTCGCCCGCACGCACGACGTCGAGCACGTCGTCGCCGGTGACGGCGGCAATCCTCAGCCCGCCGAGACCGAGCTCGCGCGCGATCTGTGCGGTCCTGCGCGCCGCCGCGCGAGGATTGGCCGCGCCCATGTTCGACACGATACGCACGCCGTTGCGCGCCGCGACGGGCAGCACCGCGCGCATGCGCGCTTCGAGCAGCGGGTCGTAGCCGAGCTCCGCGTCCTTGCTGCGCGCCTGCTGCGCGATCGCGATCGTGCGTTCGGCGAGGCATTCGAAGACCAGATAGTCGAGCTGGCCGTGTTCCGCGAGTTCGAGCGCGGGTTCGATGCGGTCGCCCGAGTAGCCCGCGCCCGCGCCGATGCGCACGACGCGTTCAGATTCAATGGCTGTCATGGTGCTGCCGTCCGTTCAATGAAACTCACAGTGGAAAGATCCCGAGCGCGACGCACGCGATCGTCATCACGACCGACGCGCCGAACAGCAGGGGAAACGTGAATCTTTGATGATCGGCCAGCTCGATGCCGCATAGGCCGACCACGAGGAACGTCGCGGGCGTGAGCGGGCTGACCGGAAAACCGGTGGTCATTTGTCCGAGCAACGCGGCCTGTCCGACGTGCACTGCTGGCACGCCGAGCTGGCCCGCCACTTCCGCGATCACCGGCAGTACGCCGAAATAAAATGAATCGGGATCGAACAGCATGCTGAGCGGCATCGACAGCAGGCCGAGCACGATCGGAATATGGCTCGCCATCGCCGGCGGCACGAAGCCGACCGCCGCCTGCGCCATCGCCTTCAGCATCCCGCTGCCCTGCATCACGCCGGTGAACACGCCGGCCGCGAGCAAGATGCCGGCCATCATCAGCGCGGCGCGCGCATGCGCGTCGATCCGTTTGCGCTGCATGTCGACGTTCGGATAGTTGACCATCAACGCGATGCACAGGCCCACCATGAACATGACGGCCGGCGGAATCTTCTCGCCCATCACGACCATCGTGCCCAGCACGACAAGCGTCAACACGATGTTGAACCAGAAGTTTTGCGGGCGGCGCAGCGCCTGTTGTTCTGGCGTCAGTTCGCGTTGCGGCATCGGCACGGAACCGCTCGCGGCAGTGAGGCCGAGGCGCTTTTCCTCGCGCCGCCCGAGCCAGTACGCCATCGAGAACACGAATACGAGGCCGATCGCCTGCACCGGAATCAGCGGATTGAATAGCGCCGAAATCGGCAGATGCAACGACGCCGACGCGCGAATCATCGGCCCTGTCCACGGCAGGAAGTTGATGCCGGCCGCCATCGATACCGCCGCGGCGAGCACGCGCCGGTCCATCTTCAGGCGATCGTAAAGCGGCAGCATCGCGGGAATCGTGACGAGGAAACAGACGGCGCCGGAGCCGTCGAGGTGGATCAGCAGCGCGAGCAGCGTGGTGCCCATCACGATACGCGTGGGCCGCGTGCCGACCGCGCGCAGGATACGCTCGATGATCGGGTCGAGCGTGCCGGCGTCAGTGATCGTGCCGAAGTACAGGATCGCGAATACGAACATGCAGACGACCGGCGCGAGGCTTTTCAGACCGTCGACCACGAACTTGCTGGTCTGCAGGCCGAAGCCGCCGAGCAGCGAGGCCGCGAGCGGCACGATGATCAACGCGACGAGCGGCGACATGCGTTTGGACAGGATCGCGCCGAGCAGCACGACGATGGTAGCCAGCCCCAGCAATGGCAGCATGAGCTTGTCTCCAGGTTGTTTTTTAGTGTGATCGAGCGTAAGTTCTGCACAGCAATAAAACAATTGAAATGAATTGATTGCAGCAATCACAAATCATCATGGATCTGAATCTGCGGGACATCCGCGCGTTTATCGCGGTCGCCCAAACGGGCAGCTTCACGCGCGCGGCCGCGCGGCTGCATCTGTCGCAACCGGCGTTGACGGTGCAGATTCGCCGGCTCGAGGAAACGGTCGGCCTGCGCCTGTTCGATCGCAACAGCCGCAATGTCGCGCTGACGCCGACCGGCCGGGAGCTGCTGCCCGTGCTGCAGAAATCGCTGCACGACATGGAGCACGTGCTACTCGATGCACGCGCGCTCGGCGAAGGCGCGAGCGGTACGGTGCGCATCGCCTGCCTGCCGACCTTCGCGGCGAGCGTGCTGCCCGAGCTCGTGCAGGCGCTGAGAAAAGCCGTGCCGCGCGTCGGCTTCGAGGTGCGCGACGTCGTCGCGAGCATGGTCAACACGCTGGTGCGCAACGAGGAAGTCGATATCGGGCTGACCGGCGGCGAGCTGAACGACAGCGGGCTCGAGGTGCTGCACGAGGGTATCGACCGGCTCGTCGCCGTGTTGCCGAAGCAGCACGCACTCGCGCGGCGGCGCCGGCCCGTCACGCTCGGCGATCTGGCCAACGAGCCGCTCGTGCTGACCGCGCAGGGCACGAGCGTACGTGCGGTGGTCGACAGCGCGTTCGCCGACGCGCAATGTGAGCCGCGCATCGCCTGCGAGCCGACCTACATGATGAGCGCGGTCGCGATGGCGCGCGCCGGGCTCGGCATCACGATCCTGCCGGCGTCGGCGCGCGAGGTGCGCGCTGAGCCCGAGTTGGTCGCGCGGCCGATCGACGAAGCCGCGTTCACGCGCCGCGTCGCGCTGATCCGAAAGCGCGGCCGAACCTTGCCGCCGGTGACCGAGACCTTCGTCGCGATGTTGATCGAGCGGATCGACGCGTGACAGGGGCGCATGGCGTCGATTTATACGTCGCGAGAGCCCTAATTTTCACGATCTGAAACGATGCCGCGCGTCGTAAAAAACCATGGTGCGCGGCACAAAGCGGGCATTTCACGATGTCCGGCAGCGTTGCACATCGCAAAATGAAACGCCTAAGCCATTGTTTTTGCGAGAATATTTTTAATATAAAGAACGGTTTGACGCCCGCTTGCGAGCCGACTCGCTGACGTAGACTCTTTCACAAGAGCATGCGCTTCACGCAGTCGGATTCGAGGGGCCTCACGACATGGCCACCCAAATCCCAGAGATTGCGCAGAAGCCGTCACGAATCGCGGCTTTTTTATTGGTAACTGGGAGACTAAAAATGAAAGGCTTTCGCTTTGGTTCGACGCAGGGAGCGTTCTACATTCTGCCGGGTCAGGACGGCTGGGAAGCCACCTACGGCAACGAAACGCTCGGAGAATTCTCGAGCCCGCAACAGGCCGCCGACGACCTCGCGCGCGGCCTGAGCTGCGAGCATCTGTCCGAGCTCGACACGTCGACGCTCGAAATTCCGGAGAAACTCGCTGATTGGGAAATCGTTCACGTATAAGGACGGATATGACCGACGGCGACGTAGCAGTGAAAGCAGAAACGACAATGGCGCCCGAAGGCGCCATTGTCGTATTTGCGGTCCTGCTTGCGGCTTTGTGCGCGGTTGCGCTGCGTACTTACCGCGTGGCTTTCCGGTGCAGCGCAGTTGCGGCCGCGATGCTTACCGCATCAGCAGCCCGCGCGGCTTCAAGCCACCGAATCGACGATCGCGTTCAGCGTCGCGCTCGGGCGCATCGCCTTGCTGGTCAGCTCGACGTTCGGACGGTAGTAGCCGCCGATATCCACCGGCTTGCCCTGCGCCGCGCCGAGTTCCGCGACGATCTTCGCCTCGTTGTCGGCCATCGCCTTCGCGACGCCCGCGAACTGCGCCTGCAGCGCCGCGTCGTCGGTTTGCGCGGCCAGTGCTTCGGCCCAGTACATCGCGAGGTAGAAGTGGCTGCCGCGATTGTCGATGCCGCCGACCTTGCGCGCCGGCGACTTGTCGTTGTCGAGGAACTTGCCGGTCGCCTGATCGAGCGTCTTCGCGAGAACCTGCGCCTTCGGGTTGTGATACGCGGTGCTCAGATGTTCGAGCGATGCCGCCAGCGCCAGGAATTCACCGAGCGAATCCCAGCGCAGGAAGCCTTCTTCGACCAGCTGCTGCACGTGCTTCGGCGCCGAACCGCCCGCGCCGGTTTCGAACATGCCGCCACCGGCCATCAGCGGAACGATCGACAGCATCTTCGCGCTGGTGCCCAGTTCCATGATCGGGAACAGGTCGGTCAGGTAGTCGCGCAGCACGTTGCCGGTGACCGAGATCGTGTCCTTGCCCGCGCGGATGCGCTCGACCGAGAACTTCGTCGCATCGACCGGCGTCATCACGCGGATGTCGAGACCATTGGTGTCGTGATCCTTCAGGTACTGTTCGACCTTCTTGATGATCTGCGCATCGTGCGCGCGCACCGGGTCGAGCCAGAACACTGCCGGCGTGTTGGTCGCGCGGGCGCGGTTCACCGCGAGCTTGACCCAGTCGCGGATCGGCGCGTCCTTGGTCTGGCACATACGGAAGATGTCGCCTTCCTCGACCGGCTGCTCCAGCAGCACCGCGCCGGCTTCGTCGGTCACGCGGACCACGCCGTTCGCCGCGATCTGGAACGTCTTGTCGTGTGAACCGTATTCTTCCGCGGCTTGCGCCATCAGGCCGACGTTCGGCACCGTGCCCATCGTGACCGGATCGAACGCGCCGTGCTTCTTGCAGTCTTCGATCACAGCCTGGTACACGCCGGCGTAGCAACGGTCCGGAATCACCGCCTTCGCGTCGTGCAGCGCGCCGTCGGCGCCCCACATCTTGCCCGACTCGCGGATCATCGCCGGCATCGACGCGTCGACGATCACGTCGCTCGGCACGTGCAGGCTCGTGATGCCCTTGTCCGAGTTGACCATCGCGAGCGGCGGACGCTGTTCGTACTGCGCCTTGATGTCGGCTTCGATCGCCGCGGCCGTTTCAGCCGGCAGATCCTTCAGACGCGCGTACAGGTCGCCGATACCGTTGTTCGGGTTGAAGCCGACCTTGGCCAGCGCTTCCGCGTGCTTCGCGAGCACGTCCTTGTAGAACACCGACACCACGTGGCCGAAGATGATCGGGTCCGAGACCTTCATCATCGTGGCCTTCAGGTGCACCGAGAACAGCACGCCGTTCGCCTTCGCGTCGGCGATCTGCGCTTCGATGAAGCTGCGCAGCGCCTTCTTGCTCAGCACCGACGCGTCGATGATTTCGCCTGCCAGCACCGGCGTTTTCGCCTTCAGGACCGTGGTCGTGCCGTCCGCGGCGGCCAGCTCGATCTTCACGCTACCGGCTTGCGCGATCAGCGTCGACTTTTCGCTGCCGTAGAAATCGCCGCCGCTCATGTGCGAGACGTGCGACTTCGAGTCCGCGCTCCATGCGCCCATCTTGTGCGGATGCTTGCGCGCGTAGTTCTTCACCGACAGCGGCGCGCGGCGGTCCGAGTTGCCTTCGCGCAGCACCGGGTTCACCGCGCTGCCCTTGATCTTGTCGTAGCGGGCCTTGACGTCCTTCTCGGCGTCGGTCGTCGCGACGTCCGGGTACGACGGCAGCTTGTAGCCCTGATCGCGCAACTCGGCGATCGCGGCCTTCAGTTGCGGCACCGACGCGCTGATGTTCGGCAGCTTGATGATGTTCGCTTCCGGGCGCGTGGTGAGTCCACCGAGCTCCGCCAGATCGTCGGAAGCCTTCTGTTCTGCGCTCAGGTAGTCGGGAAATGCGGCAATGATCCGGCCGGCGAGCGAGATGTCACGCGTTTCGACGAGCACGTCGGACGAGCGCGTGAACGCCTTGACGATCGGCAGCAGCGAGTACGTCGCCAGTGCGGGCGCTTCGTCGGTCAGGGTGTAGATGATCTTCGGCGGTGTGGACATGATTAATGCTTTGCTAGGAAGTGATAGACAGAGCGTTGGCAGTCGAGGCCAGCGCAAATCGCGGCGCGATGGCGACGGCGCCGGTTCGGCACGACGCAACCCCGCGACCTTCGTTTTGCGATACGACCGAGAGTATATGCGCGTTTTCCACTAAATGTGGGTAAACAAACAGGTCGCAAGACCCTGCCGAAAAGGGTCGAGCCCCGACTGGCAAGGGTTTGCGGCCGATTAACCCGGTCTTAAGACAGATATCTTATAGATGACTTGCGACGTATTATTTTTGGCTAAATGCGAATGGATCGCATTAGCCCGCCGCCGCAACGGCGCGCCAGTCGCCCGCAACAACAACCCGCCTTACCCCTCGCGCCCGAGGAACTCGACCACCATCCGGTTGAACTTGTCCGCATGCTCCCACTGCGCCCAATGCCCGCAGCGGCCGAACACATGCAGATCGGCGTTCGGCATCCCGGCAACGAGTCGCAGGCCGACGTCCATCGGCACGAAGCGATCGTCGCGGCCCCAGATCACCAGCGTCGGCGCGGCCACTTCGCCGAGGCGCGGCCCGTAGTCGTTGAACTGCTTCGGATTCGCGGCGAGGCTCGCGACGAAGTTCTCGAGATGGTCGCGCCGTGCCAGCATATTCGCGAGACGCGCCTGCATCAGATCCTCGGTCAACGCCTTCGTGTCGAACACGAAGACGCTCATCATGCGCTGCAGGTTCTCGATGGTCGGGTTACGGTACAGGCCTTGCAGCAGCTTGATGCCTTCGGTCGGCATCGGCACGAACTGGCTCGGGCCGCCGGTGCCGCCGCCCATCAGCACGAGCTTGCCGACGCGCTTCGGTTCCAAGAGCGCGAACGCGACCGCGCTATGCCCGCCCATCGAGTTGCCGATGAGATGCGCGCGTTCGATATCGAGCGCATCGAGCAACGCCTTCAGGCAGCGCGCGTTGAGTTCCGAGCGCGAACCCTTGCAGACGATCGGATCGCTCTTGCCCCACCCGAGGCAGTCCATCAGGATCACGCGATAGCCCGCCGCGACGAGCGGCTCGACGTTGCGATTGAAGTTGGCCCAGCCGGTCGCACCCGGTCCCGAGCCGTGCAGCATCACGACCGTTTCCGCGCCCTGCTCCACGTCGTTGTAGTGCAGTTGCACCTCGCGGCCATCTTCAGTGATCCGGACGAATTTGCTGGTCGCTTCTTCACTGATCGCCACTGCTTGTGTATTTGTATTGCTCATGTCGGATTCCTGTGTTTCACGAGTTGAGTGACTGCGGGCCGCCGCTGACGGCAAGCCCGCTCCATATTTCAGGCCGCAAAACTACTGCGCGGCCGCCGCGGTATATCGAAGTGTCGAGCGATTCACGACGAGCCACGCACCGATCGCGGCGACTGCGATCAGCGGAATGCTCGCGCCGAGCAGCACGCTCGCGCCCTGACCGATCGCGAGCAGTTGCCCCGCGATCAACGGTCCGAGGATCGAGCCGAGACGGCCAACCGCCACGGCCGCGCCGACGCCGGTGCCACGCACTTCGGTCGGGTACAGGCTGCTTGCCAGCGCATACAGCACCGACTGGCCGCCGACCAGGAACAGGCCCGCGAGCAGACCGCCCCACGCCATCGACGCGCCGCCGTTCGCGCTCAGCAACGCACCGAGCGCAACGACGATGCCGACATACATGCCCGCGACCGTGCGGCGCCGGCCCATCCGGTCCATCATGCCGGCGATCACGATCGCGCCGATGCCGCCGCCGATGTTGAACATCATCTGCACGACACCCGACTGCACGCGCGTCAGACCGCGCGTCAATACGAGCGACGGCAGCCAGTTGATCAGGAAATACAGCACGATCAGCGTGCCGAGATAGCTGATCCACAACGCGATCGTCGTGCCCGCGCGCCCTTCCTGCCACAGCGCGCGCGTCACGCTGGCGGCCGCATCGCGGCGCGCGCCCGTGGTTGCGCGCGCCGCGACGAACTGCGCCGACTCGCGCATGAACAGCGCAAGCAGCGGCAGCACCAGCAACGGCCCGAACCCGCCGACGTAGAAGATATGCCGCCAGCCCGCATCGCCCGGGCTGATGATGCCGACCACCGCCGCGAGCGCCGCGCCGAACGGCATGCCGCAATACATCGCGCCGACCGCGGTGTTGCGCTGATGCGGCGGCGCCGCTTCCGAGCACAGCGCGATCAGATTCGGCATCGCCGCACCGAGACCGAGGCCAGTCAGAAAGCGCGCGGCGAGCAGGCTGTTCAGATCCCATACCTGCGCGGTCGCGAGCGAAAAGAGGCCGAACAGCGCGACCGACCACATCAGCACGCGCTTGCGCCCGAGCCGGTCGGCGAGACGTCCGCCGATCGCGGCTCCGGGCAGCAGCCCGAGTGCGCCGATGCTGAACGCCCAGCCCATCTGCGCGACCGCGAGATGAAATTCGCGCGCCATGCGCGGTGCGGCGAGGCCGGTCGATTGCAGGTCGACGCCTTCGAGCAGCGCGACGATCAGGCAGAGCCCGATCGTCAGCGCGCCGCTGGCAAGAGGTTTCGTCGACTGCGTTGTTGGTGTTGCTCGTGTTGACTGCCGCATGAATGTCTCCAATGTTGAATCAGCATCGCTCTTGCGGCGACCTTGCTGGATGAAATGAACGCTGCGCGCGCGGCATGCGGCGCCGCCGAGCAGCGTCTGGGTCATGAAGCCACTGCGTCGGTTGCGCGTGCGCGCTTCAGATCCAGTGCGACGTCGACGATCATGTCTTCCTGACCGCCGACCATGCGGCGCTTGCCCAGTTCGACCAGAATGTCGACGGTCTTCAGGCCGTACTTGTTCGCGGCCACTTCCGAATGACGCAGGAAGCTCGAATACACACCCGCATAACCGAGCGCGAGCGTTTCGCGATCGACGCGCACCGGGCGGTCCTGCAGCGGACGCACGATGTCATCGGCGGCGTCCATCAGCGTGTAGAGATCGGTGCCGTGATTCCAGCCCATGCGCTCCGCTGCCGCGATGAACACTTCGAGTGGCGCATTGCCCGCGCCCGCGCCCATTCCCGCAAGTGAGGCGTCGATCCGGTCGCAACCTTCTTCCACTGCGACGATCGAGTTCGCCACGCCCAGCGACAGGTTGTGGTGCGCGTGCATGCCCGTTTGCGTTTCGGGTTTCAGCACGGCCTTCACCGCGCGGAAGCGGTCGCGCACGTCGTTCATCGTCAGCGCGCCGCCCGAATCGACCACGTAAATGCAGGTCGCGCCGTAGCTTTCCATCTTCTTCGCTTCGACTGCCAGGTTCTCCGGCGTGCTCATGTGGCTCATCATCAGGAAGCCGACGGTGTCCATGCCGAGTTCGCGTGCGTATTCGATGTGCTGCTTCGAGATATCGGCTTCGGTGCAGTGGGTCGCCACGCGCACCACGCGTGCGCCCGCGCGGTACGCAGCCTTCAGGTCGTGGATCGTGCCGATGCCGGGCAGCAGCAGCGTCGCGATCTGTGCGTGCTCGACGACGTCGGCGACCGCTTCGATCCATTCAAGGTCGCTATGCGCGCCGAAGCCGTAGTTGAAGCTCGACCCTTGCAGGCCGTCGCCGTGCGCCACTTCAATCGAATCGACTTTCGCCTTGTCCAATGCGCGCGCGATGTCCTGCACGTTCTGGATCGAGTACTGGTGACGAATCGCGTGGCTGCCGTCGCGCAGCGTCACGTCGGAGATATAGAGTTTTTTGTCCATGCGGGAAGTCTCCTTAAGCCTCTGATGCCTGCACGAGCGCCTGCGCCATGCGCTCGGCGGTCGCGAGCGCGGCCGAAGTCATGATGTCGAGATTGCCGGCATAGGCAGGGAGGTAGTGCGCGGCGCCTTCCACTTCGAGAAACACCGAGCTCTTCAAACCGCTGAACATGCCGAGGCCCGGAATATTGAGCGGCGCGTTCGCCGGGATTACATCGAACTGCACCTTCTGCTTCAGGCGATAGCCGGGCACGTACGCGTGAACCTTCGCGACCATCTCCTCGATCGACTGCTCGAGCTTGTCGAGGTCGGCCATTTCCGACAGCGTATAGACGGTGTCGCGCATCATCACCGGCGGTTCGGCCGGATTGAGCACGATGATCGCCTTGCCTTTCGCCGCGCCGCCGACCACTTCGATCGCCTTCGAGGTCGTCTCGGTGAATTCGTCGATATTCGCGCGCGTGCCGGGACCGGCCGACTTGCTGCTGATCGACGCGACGATCTCCGCGTAGTGGACCTTGGCGACGCGCGACACGGCCGCGACCATCGGAATGGTCGCCTGACCACCGCACGTCACCATGTTCACGTTGGGTGCGTCGATATGCGCGTCGAGATTGACGACCGGCACGCAGTACGGCCCGATTGCGGCCGGCGTCAGGTCGATCAGGCGAATGCCAGGCTTGCGAGCACGCAGGAACGCATCGTTCTTCACGTGCGCGCCGGCCGAAGTCGCGTCGAACACGAAATCGATGTCTTCGAACACCGGCAGACGCGTCAGACCTTCGACACCTTCATGCGTGGTCGCGACGCCAAGCCGCGCGGCGCGCGCGAGACCGTCGGAGTTCGGATCGATGCCGACCATCGCCGCCATCTCCAGATGCCGGCCGTTGCGCATGATCTTGATCATCAGATCCGTGCCGATATTGCCGGAGCCGATGATCGCGACTTTCAGTTTTTCGGAAGCCATATTGAGTCCTGATTCAAGCGGTAAACGTCGCGCGGACGCTGCCGAGACCGTCGATCTGCGCGCTGAAGCTGCCCGGCTGCTTGACCGCGACCATCGGGCCCAAAGCGCCCGTCATCAGCACGTCGCCGGCACGCAGCGGCGTGCCGAGCCGGACCATGCGATCCGCGAGCCAGGCAGCGGCATTCAGCGGATTGCCGAGACACGCGGCGCCATTGCCGCGCGACAGGACTTCGGCATCGTTCGACAGCGTCATCGCGCAGGCCGCGAGATCGATATCGCGCAGCAACACCGGGCGGCTGCCGAGCACGAAGCGCGCGCTCGACGCGTTGTCCGCGACCGTATCGACGAAGCGGATGTTCCAGCCTTCGATGCGGCTGTCCACCACTTCGATCGCCGCGACCGCATACGCGGTTGCGCGCATCAGATCGGCATACGTGTGGCGCTCGTGCAGCAGATCGTGCTCGAGCACGAGCGCGATCTCCGCCTCGACTTTCGGCTGAATCAGTTCGCAGAATGGAATCGGCTGGCTGTCGCCATACGCCATCGATGCGAACAGCGCGCCAAAATCCGGCTGATCGACACCGAGTTGACGCTGCACCGCCGGCGACGTGAGTCCGATCTTGCGGCCGACGATGCGCTCTCCCGCCGCGACGCGCGCAGCCACGTTGGCCTGCTGCACCGCGTACGCGAGTTGCTCGGTGTCGGCGGGGTTCGAAAGTTCGGTGAAACGCGCGTCGTCGCGCAACGGCGCGATGGTCACGCGCGCACGTTCCGATTCGCGCAGGCGCAGGGCCAGCGCGTCGACATTGCTTTGAGTGCTCATAGCGGGTTCCTGATTGAGTTAGACGTGGGCCGTCACGGGTCGCGCGTGCATTGCGCCGAAGCCCGCGATCCATTCGGGGATCGGACGGTAGTAATCGAGCGACGCGCGATACGGTCCGCTCGCGTTCAGTGCGCCGAACGCGGCGATCCACGTGCGGATTTCATGCGCGGACTTCCCGCCATCGCGCGTGATTGCGTTGTTGGTCAGGCCGTCGAGCGCGGCCAGCTCGCCGTCCTCGAGCAGCTTCAGGAACGCGCGGTCCCATTCGGGATTGAGCGGATGCAGATGGCTGTCGCCCGCGGTGAACGCGCGCGCCGCCGCGATCGTGCGTGCCTGCCGCGCCGCGCGCGACTCGGCCGACGGATTGCGGCCCGCGATCAGACGCTCGGCGACTTCGTCGCTCGCACCCGCGAGCTCCGGCACCGGCGGTTCGTGCGAAATGCCGCCCGAGCCGATCACGAGCACGCGTTGGTTCGAGCGTGCGAGCGCGCGGCCCAACGCATCGCCGAGCAGACGCGCGCGGCGGCATGAAGCCATCGGCGCGGCCACCGAATTGATGAACACCGGCACGACCGGATATCGATCGAGTCCGCCGGTCAGAATCTCCAGCGCTTGCGCGCAACCGTGATCGACCTGCATGCGGTAGGAGACCGCGACATCGACATCGCTCGCGAGCACCGCTTCGGCCAGTTCGAGCGCGGTATCGGCGGGCACGTTCAGCGGACCAGCGAGGCTCTTGAAATCGCCGACCGCGCTCGCCGATGCGCCGATGCAGAACGGCGGCATCACGTCATAGAAGAAACCGTTGTAATGATCGGGCGCGAACACGACGACCAGTTGAGGATCGAACTCGACGACGCGCGCACGCGCCGCCGCATGCACACGCTCGACTTCGGCGACGACTTCGGGCGCGGGATCGTAATAGCCGTGCAACGGCGTGTGCGACAGGCATTCGAGCAGCATCGGCATGTCAGGCTCCGGCGGTTGCAGCGGTTGCGAGAGTGGCACCGGCATCGCGCGCGAACGCTGCTTCGGTGCAGGCATCCGTCACATCAGCACGCGTTGCCGCGGCGAGATGCAGCTTCTGCGCGAGTTCGACGACCAGTTGCGACACCTGCTGCGGCGAGCCCATGCCCGCGACGAAACGATCCGGACGCAACAGCACGACCGATTCCGGCACTCGCGTGAACCAGTCCTTCAGCCGCGTGTTCACATCGCCGATCGCGATCACGTCTTCTGGCACGTCGTCATGGAAAGACAGTTGCGTGTCCGGCTTCGCGACCACGAAGCAGCCGCCGAGCCGCTGCCAGATCGCGCGCGCTTCATCAGACAAACCAAACGTCGGTTCCGCGCCCCAGCCGACGATCGCGAACCGGTTGCCGAGCACATCGTCGAGTCGCACGATCTCGCCGCTCGCCGTACGCACGCGCGGCTGAATGAACATGCGGCCGACCGGCGAATGACAATGCGGGGCGCGTCCATACACGAGACGGCCGAGCCGCGACTCGCGCTTCTCGCTCATCAGACCGAGCAGGCGGCCCGGCGCGGAATGGCCCGAGCGTTCGAGCACGCGCGCGAGCCAGCCACGCTTGCGCGGCGTGTGCGCGAGCAACACGACGCCGCTTTCATAGCGCGGCATCGGCTTGAAACGCATTTCGACGAAGTAGCGCTTGACCGCCGGAAACCAGTTGAACGTACGCACGAACGCGTCGCGGAACTTGATGCCGAAGCGGCTCGTCGGCGCGAAGATGTCGCCCGCCACTTCGGAGAGGTGGATCATCGAGCGCGCATGCGAACGGCGCTCGGCGGTATAGGTATCGAGCAGCGCATCGCCGGCGACTCCCTTGACCACCATCGCGAGTTTCCAGCCGAGGTTGCTCGCGTCGCGAATGCCGCTGTTGTAGCCCTGGCCCTGCCACACCGGCATGATGTGCGCGGCGTCGCCGGCCAGCAGCACGCGGTTCACGCGAAAGCTGCTCGCAAGGCGTGCGTTGTGCGTATAGACGCGCTTGCGGATGTAGTCGACCTTGTCCGGCTCGGCGACGACCTTGCGGATCAGCGCGGCCATGTTCTCCGGCTTCGACAGCTCTTCCTCGGTCTCACCGGGCATCACCATGAATTCGAAGCGTCGAATGCCGTGCGGCAGCGCGGCCGACACATACGGGCGCCGTGGATCGCAGTGCATGTACACGTGCGGCGAGCCGATCGGGTCGTTGCGTACGTCGACGACGATCCACTGATTCGGCTTCGTGCGGCCCTCGAACGGCACGTCGAGCGTGCGGCGCACGAAGCTGTTGCCGCCGTCCGCGGCGACCATGTACGACGCGCGGATCGTGCGGCGGCCGCTCTGCGCGTGTTGCGCTTCGATCGTGACGCCGCTGCCGTCCTGCGTGAACGAGTTGACGGTGTGACCGAACAGCGCCTCGACGTGCGGGAAGCGTTGCAGACCGTCGTACAGCACGCGATCGGCCAGCGGTTGGATGAACGCATTGCGGCGCGACCAGCCGAATTCGTCGGTGCGCGGTTCGATCGATGCGAAGCAGTGACCGTTGCTGGTGACGAAACGCATCCAGTGATCGGGAGTGGTGTGCGGCAGCAACGCATCGGCGAGGCCGACGGACTGGAACACGCGCAGTGCTTCGTCATCGAGGCCAATTGCGCGCGGATAGTCGATGATCCTGTCGAGCTTTTCGATCAGCACGACGCGTACGCCTTGCAGGCCGAGATAATTGGCGATCATCAAACCGACCGGGCCGGCGCCGATGATCGCGACGTCGGTGGTGACGGTTCCGCTGTGGCCTTGCGCGGCCACCGGGTCGAGCGGTTGGGGCATGTTGTCTCCGTATGTCGACCGAAGTGACCAGGTCGAGCTATTCACGGAGCGCGGCGGCGGGAACCAGCGGTAACCACGGCGAAAAAAGTCGCCTGCGGGCAACAGCTCGCGTCTCCATGAATTCGTTGATTTGTTGGCAGTCTAGGACTGGCCACTTACCCGCTCAACAAAATCTGGAAAATGTGCATAGAATGCACATAGTTGATTTTATTGAGGTTTTAAGTGACCAAATACACGAATGTGCGAGGTCTGTCGCGCGGCTTGCAGGTGCTGCAAGCACTCAACTCGATGGACAGCGGCCGCGCGACCAGCCAGCAGATCAGCGAGCTGACCGGCCTGCATCGCACCACCGCGCGGCGGCTTCTGGAGACGTTGATGGAAGAAGGCTTCGTGCGGCGCAGCGCGTCGGACGACAGCTTCCGGCTTACGCTGAAAGTGCGCGCACTGAGCGAAGGCTTCACGGACGACGAACGCATCGCGACCATCGCGCCGCCGGTCATGGGGCGTCTGCTGCAACGCGTTGCGTGGCCTTCCGATCTGACCACGCCCGACGGCGACGCGATGATCATCCGCGAGACCACCCACCGCTTCAGTACGCTGTCGTTTCATCGCGCGATGGTCGGCCGCCGCTTGCCGATGCTGCTGACCGCGGCGGGCCGCGCGTACTTCGCGATGTGCCCCGATGAAGAGCGCGAGGACATTCTCGATCTGCTGCGCGCGGGTGCGGGCGGCGAGGAGCAGAAGGCGCTCGCGTCGAACGACGCGTTGATCCGCAATCTCGTAAGACGCGTGCGCGCGGATGGGTTCGGTTCGAATCACGGCGACTGGGTGGACCAGGGGAAGATCGGCGCGGTCGCCGTCGCGATCGTGTTCGAGGAGCGAGTGCTCGCGAGCTTGAACGTGGTGTTTCTGTCGCGCGCGGTGTCGCTCGCGGAAGCGAAGCGGCGCTACGTGCCCGAGTTGCAAACGGCCGCGCGTGAGATGGTCGGGGAACTCGCGGCGCAGAGCAACGCGAGAGCCAAACCGTAACAGCCACTTACGGCCACGAGCAGTTCATCATCGGCAGGTTCGACGAGCGGTGCGACGTCGTCGTCATACACCGTCAGCATCAGCAGCGCGGCGCGCGCACTGCTCGCCGAAGCCAGCGAAACCTCGGTTCAAGAACGCGCTGTCGTCTCAGCCAGACACAAACGCCTCGCGCGGCTCTTCTTCGCGCAAGATATAGCCGAGTCCGCGCAGCGTCATGATCTTCGCCGTCGATGCCGCGAGATGCTTGCGCAGCCGGTGAATATAGATATCGATCGCGTCGGCGCTCGGCTCTTCGTCGAGCGTGAAGATCTTGTCCATCAGCGTGGCTTTGGAGACGGTCTTGCCCTGCTTCAGAATCAGCGCTTCGAGGATCGCGTGTTCGCGGCGGCGCAACGGCAGGCGTTCGTCCCGCAGCACGAATTCGCGCGAATCGAACAGATAACGCAGATCGCCGCATTCGGTCGACTGCCCTCTGTCTCCCGCGGCCTGACGGCGAATCAGCGCCTTGATGCGCGCCACCAGTTCGCGCGCATCGAAGGGCTTGACGACATAGTCGTCGGCACCGGCCGAAAAGCAGGCCACCTTGTCGTCGGTCGAGCCATTCGCGGTCAGCATCAGCACCGGCACGTTGTCGCGCTTGCGGCGCAACCTCGCGAGCACCTCCTTGCCGCTCATGCCGGGCAGGCGCAGATCGAGCAGCACCGCGTCATAGCATTGCAGACCGAGCAGCGTCTCCGCGCATTCGCCGTTTTGCGCCCAGTCGATCGCGAATTGCTCGACTTGCATCAGGTTCATCACCCAGCGCGCGAGGTCCGCGTCGTCTTCCACGAGCAGCAGTTTCATCGTTGTCCTCTCATTGGTGAGTCGCGCGAGCTCAGGTTGCGCCGAGCCATAAGCGCATCTCGACGGTCGCGACGAGGCCCGCGCCGCCTGCGTTCGATTCGAGCGTCACGCTGCCGCCCTGGCGATGCGCAATCTCGCGCACGATCGGCAAGCCCAGACCAGTCCCTTCCGCATGACTCGACGCACGATAGAAGCGCTCGAAAACGCGCTCGCGCGCATCGGCCTTGATGCCGGGTCCGTTGTCGATTACGCGCACGATCGCCATCGCGTCGCGCCGCTGCGTCTGCACCGTGACGCGCCCGCCCGCCTGCGTATAGCGCAGCGCGTTGTCGACCAGATTGGTCACGAGGGCCGCGGTCAATGCTTCGTCGCCGGTCACGTACAGGCCGTCTTCCAGCTCCGCGCCCAGATCGATTTCTCGCGACTGCGCAAACGCGATCAGTTCCTCCAGCACGCCCGCGATCAACGCGCTCAGATCGATCCGCTCCGGCACGCTCAGCGGCGCCGCCGACTCGGCCTGTGCCAGCAACAACAGCTTGTTGGTCAGCGTGGTCAGCTTGCGGCTGCTCTTGTGCATGCCCGCGAGCGCTTCGTCGAGCCGGGCGTCGCGGCTATCGCGTTGCCGCGCGAACTGGATCTGCGCGACCAGGAGCGCGAGCGGCGTGCGCAGCTGATGTGCTGCATCGGAGATGAATTGACGCTGCGTCGCGGCCTGCTGGCCCATTCGCGCGATGCACTGGTTGATCGCATCGACGATCGGCCTCAGCTCGACGTGCAGACGCGCGACGCGAATCGGTTCGAGTTGCGACGCATTGCGATCGGCGACGTCGTCCTTCACCTTCATCAGCGGCAGCAGTTCGAAGGTCAGGCCGAGGTAGACGAACACCATCGCCAGCACCAGCGTCAGGACTTCGCCGGACAATTGCGGCCGCAGCAGACGCCACACCATCGCGTCGCGCGAGCCCTCCGTCTTCGCGACCGCGACGATCACTTCCTCGGTATGTCCCGAGTCGTATAGCTGCCGCGCGTAGGCGACCGCGCGCGCCGCGCGGCCGTCGGTGAAATGGGTGGCATAAAGCGTGGGCTTGTCGCTCACATGCGGCGGCAGCGGCAACTCCGGGATGCCCGCGAGCAGACGATGGCCGCTCGCCTCGACGCGATAGAAAACCGTGTCCTGTTCCGGCGATTCGAACAGTTCGAGCGCGGCCGGCGGAATCTGGATCGACACCGAACCGTTGTCCCAGTCGACATCCTCGCCGATGATCCGCATCGACGACAGCAGCGCATGGTCCTGCACCAGGTCCGCGGTGTTCTGCGCGAACCGGTATGAAATGACGACCGAAATGGAGACGAACGCCGCCAGCGGCAACAGCAGCCACCACAACAAGCGTCCGCGCAAACTGCCTGAAAACACGATGTGCCGATCCTCTTGTGCTCGATGCGACCCACGCGGTCAGCCCGCTTTCAAGGCTTGACCTCAGAGACGAACTGGTTGGTGAAGGTGCGCGACAGATCGATATACCGCCCCTTCACCGCCGGATTGAAACTCGACAGTACCTTCAGCACCGTCTGCGGACCGTCGGGGGGCATCTTGCCGTCGACGGTGTACATCGGCAGCGAAGCCTGCAACGCGCTGATATACAGCGCCTTGTCGTTGCCGATGTCTTCTTTTGGCATCTGCGCGGCGATCTGTTCCGCGCTGTGGGTATGCATATAGCGCAGTGTCCTGACGAATGCGCGCGCGAGTTTCGCGGCTTCGTCCGGATGCGCGTCGAGCCACGTGCTTTGCACGTAGAGGCTCGACGCCGGATACATGCCGCCGAGCGCGGCGCGCGTGCCGTCGACGTTGCGCATATCGACGAGTACTTTGGCGTCGCCCGCCTTCAATAGCTGCGTGACGGTCGGCTCGGTCGTCATACCCGCGTGAATGCGTCCTTCCCGCATCGCCGCGATGAAACTGCTGTCCGCGCCGACCGGCAGCAGCGTGTATTGCGTGGACGGCACGCCCGCGCGCTGTGCGAGGTATTGCGTGAGGAAGCTCGTCGACGAACCGAGCCCGGTCACGCCGAGCGTCTTGCCGCGCACGTCGGCCATGCTGCGGATCGAAGCGGCCGATTTCGCCGCGACCAGTTGCACTTCGCCCGGCACCTGGCTGAACACGACGATCGTCTTCACTTCCTTGCCGCGTGTCTGCAGATCGATCGTGTGATCGTAAAAGCCGACCACGCCCTGCACCGCGCCGGCGAGCATTTCGTTTTCGCCCTCTATTCCAGTCGGCTGCGACAGCAGTTCGACGTCGAGCCCTTCCGCCTTGAAATAGCCGAGCTGTTCGGCAAGACGCGCCGGCAGATAGATGAGCTTGTTGGTGCCGCCCACCATGATCGCGAGTTTCTCCGGCTCGGCGGCTTGCGCAGGTGTCGCCACCCTCGCGAGCGCGCACCATGCGAGCGACGCCGCCACGGCGGCATAGGCCGCGCGCGAAAAACGCGTCGGGGAAAGCTTCATTTGCGAGTGTCTCCGTTATCTTGCTCCAGGCGCCGCGCGGGTCGCCCGCCCGTGATTCTGAAGGGGCGAACCCTTCCCGATGCTTTCAGGGCCGTATCTGTTGCGTGAACCTCGGGTTTATCCCGATCACTGCGGCGTCGCGCGCGGAAACGTCACGGCGATATCCACGCCCTTGCCGCCCTCGCCCGCCTTCAGCGCGATCTCGCCGTGATGCGCGTCCGCGATTTCGCGCACGATCGCCAGACCGAGGCCCGTGCCTTCCGTATCCGTCGACGCGCGAAAGAACGGCTCGAACACGCGGCTGCGCGCTTCGGCCGGAATGCCCGGGCCGTTGTCGGTCACCCTGACCGTCACCGTATTGGCCTCGGTAGCCGCACTCACGGCGACCGTCACATGGCCACCGCTGCCCGTATAGCGAATCGCGTTCTCGGCGAGATTCGCGATCAGTGCCTGCAACATGCCGCGATGTCCGAGCACCGGCGCCACGCCGTGCAATTCCGCGCCAAGATCGATTTCACGCGCCTGCGCGAGCAGCCCGAGATCTTCGACGACCTCCATTGCGAGCGGCACCAGATCGACGCGTTCCATCGCCAGTTGCGAGTTGTCGGCGGCCTCGGCCTGCGCGAGCAACAGCAGCTTGTTGGTGAGACCGACCATCGAACGATTGCTTCTATGCATCGCGGCAAGCGCTTCGTCGAGCGCGGGATTGAGGCCTTCCTGCTGCCGCGCGAATTGCAGTTGCGTGCCGAGCAGCGTAAGCGGCGTGCGCAACTGATGCGCGGCATCCGCGATGAAGCGCCGCTGCGCCGCCACCTGCACGCCTAGCCGCGCGATGCACTGATTGATCGCATCGACGATGGGCCGCAGTTCCGAATGCAGACGCTCGACGCGGATCGGTTCGAGCTGCATCGGATCGCGGTCGGCCACTTCGTCTTTCACCTTCATCAACGGGCGCAGCTCGAACGTGAGCCCGATGCAAACGAGTGCGACTGCCAGCGCGATCATTTCGAGCTGGCGCACGAGTTGCGGCCGCCACAGTTGTTGCGTCATCGCGTCGCGCGAGCGCACGGTCTTGCCGACCGTCACGCGTACGGGGCGCGTCGCGCCGTTGTCGTACATGAACCGCACGATGTCGACCGCGCGCACCTGCTGGCCGTGCAACTCGGTGTAGTACGAATCCGGCACGTCGGGCGCGCGCAGCGGTCGCGGCGGGAAATCAGGCGTACCGGCGAGCAGCCGCCCATCGTCGACACGCACGCTGTAGAAGACCTGGTCGCGATAGGGCGACGCGAAGATCTCGAGCGCCGCGGGCGGCACATCGACACGCAGAAAGCCGTCGCTCCATTCGACCTCGCCCGCGATCATTCGCGCCGACGCGACCAGCTGGTTGTCCTGCACCAGATTCGCGGTGTGCCGCGCGTTGTCGTACTCGGTCTTGCCGGTCACGAACACATAGAGCGCGAGCGGCACCAGCAGCCACCACAGCAGGCGTATGCGCAGACTATTGGACATCGTTACTGGTCGTCTTCCCGCTTGCGCAGCAGATAGCCGAGCCCGCGCAGCGTGACGATCGCGGCCGAGCTGCCATCGAGCTTCTTGCGCAGACGGGAAATGTAGATTTCGACCGCGTCTTCGCTCGGCTCGTCGGCGAGCGTGAAGATCGCATCGACGAGCGCGGGCTTCGTCACCGTCTTGCCCAGGCGCAGGATCAGCGCTTCGAGCACCGAACGCTCGCGCGGCGTCACGTTCAGCGGCGCGCCCTTCAGCGTGAACTGCCGTGTGTCGATGTCGAACGACAGGTCGCCGCACACCACCTCGCTCGCTTTGGACGGCGACTGCCGCCGGATCGCCACCTTGATGCGCGCGATCAGCTCGCGCACTTCGAACGGCTTCACCAGGTAGTCGTCGGCGCCGGCGCCGAGCAGTTCCACCTTCTCGTCGATCGAGCCGCTCGCGGTCAGGATCAGCACCGGCGTCGCGTCGCCGCGCTGACGCAGCCGGCGCAGCACGTTCTTGCCGGACAGCTTCGGCAGGTTCAGGTCGAGCAGGATCACGTCGTAGTGATTGGTGCGCAGCAGGCGGTCGGCTTCGTCGCCGTCCTGCACGGCGTCGAGCGCGAAGGCTTCCTGCTCCAGCATCTTCGCGAGCCAGTGTGCAAGCGTGGGGTTGTCTTCGATCAGCAGCAGCTTCATGGCGGGAACGGCAAAAGTCAGGTCGTCGATTGTGCCTTAAAACAAGGGGTCTGCGCGCGTGAAGTGTGGTTTACAGCATACGTCCAGTGGCTGCCGCGAGTGCGGCGGCGATTCGCGCGAAATTTCGGCGCGGCGTCGGCGCGGCGTCGGCGCGTCGTCGGGTTAACACCCATGTTTTGCGCCAAACCCCGAAAGCTGGCAGAAGGTTTCGCGTTTCTATAATCGCTGCCATTCACCCAGAAAAGCGCCGCGCCCCGATTGCGGCGACCCACCTAAGGAGACTGCTTCATGCGTACCTTGCGCCAGATTGCCGTTGTGTCAGGAGTTGCGTTCGCCCTTGCCGCCGCTTCGGCCGCCGCTCACGCCGAGAAGATCACGATCATGGTCGGCGGCGCCACCAAGATCATCTATCTGCCGGCCAAGCTCACCGAGCAGCTCGGCTACTTCAAGGACGAAGGCCTCGACGTCGAGATCCTGTCGCAGCCGGCCGGTGTCGATGCGGAGAACGAACTGCTCGCGGGCGCGGTGCAAGGCGTGGTCGGCTTCTACGATCACACGATCGATCTGCAGAGCAAGGGCAAGGAAGTGCAGGCGCTGGTCGTCTTCGGCCAGGTGCCGGGCGAAGTCGAAATGGTCTCGACCAAGGCGGCCGATACGCTGAAGAGCATGGCCGACGTCAAAGGCAAGACGCTCGGCGTGACCGGCCTCGGTTCGTCGACGAGCTTCCTCACGCAGTACCTCGCGCAGCGCGCAGGCGTGCCGTCGACGCAATACACGATGTTGCCGGTCGGCGCGGACAACAGCTTCATCGCCGCCGTCAAGCAAAGCCGCATCGACGCCGGCATGACCACGGAGCCGACCGTCTCGCAACTGCTGAAGACCGGCGACGCGAAGGTGCTGGTCGATATGCGCACCGTGGAAGGCACGCGCGCCGCGCTAGGCGGCACCTACCCCGCGTCGAGCTTCTACGTGCAGCGCGCGTGGGCCGAATCGCACAAGGACGACGCGGCGAAGCTGTCGCACGCGTTCGCGAAGACGCTGAACTTCATCGCGACGCATAGCGCCGAGGACATCGCCGCGAAAATGCCGAAGGACTACTACGGCAACAACAAGGACCTGTACGTGGGCGCGCTGAAGGCGTCGCTGCCGATGTTCACGAAGGACGGCAAGATGCCCGCAGACGGCCCGGACACGGTGCTGAAGGTGCTGTCCGCATTCAATCCGTCGGTGAAGGGCAAGCATATCGACCTCGCCAAGACCTACACCAACGACTTCCTGTCGGCGCCGGTCAAGACCGCGTCGAAGTAACGCTTCATTCATATTCACAGAACTGCGAGGCACCCGCCGATGAATCAACCTATGTCACGCGAGACGCCAGCGATCGAAATGCGCAACGTGTCGTGCCGTTTCATTTCCCCGGACGGCAAGGCCACGATCGCGCTGCGCGACTTCAGCATGTCGGTGGCACGCGGCGAGTTCGTCGCGGTGGTCGGCCCGACCGGCTGCGGCAAGTCCACCACGCTCAGCATGATCACCGGCTTGCTGAAGCCGACCACCGGCGAAGTGCGCGTGATGGGCGCGCCGGTGGACGGCATCGATCCGCGCATCGGCTTCGTGTTCCAGGCCGATGCGGTGTTTCCGTGGCGCTCGGTGCTCGACAACGTCGCGGCGGGTCCGCTCTATCGTGGCCGTTCGAAATCGGCCGCCTACGACGAAGCGAACGAATGGCTGCGCCGCGTGGGCCTCGACAAGTTCGGCAAGCACTATCCGCATCAACTGTCCGGCGGCATGCGCAAGCGCGTCGCGCTTGCGCAGACCTTCATCAACAAGCCGGAAATCCTGCTGATGGACGAGCCGTTCTCGGCCCTCGACATGCAGACGCGCACGTTGATGCAGGACGAGCTGCTGCAATTGTGGGGCGGCGTCGGCTCGGTCGTGTTCGTCACGCACGACCTCGAGGAAGCGATTGCGCTCGCCGACCGCGTGTTCGTGCTGACCGCGCGCCCCGCTACGCTGAAGAAAGTCTACGAAATCGATCTGCCGCGACCGCGTGTCACGTCGGAGATCCGCTACGACTCACGTTTCATCGAAATTTCGCGCGATATCTGGCATGACCTGCGCGAAGAAGTGCAGATCGGTTAATCAAGGAACGGCAAACATGTCTACACCCTCTCAACAGATGATGCCCGCGGGCATCGACGCCGCGTCGCTCGCCCACGTCGAGCGTATCGCGCAGAAGAAGATCCGCCAGCGCCACGTTCTGGTGATTTCGCTGCGCATTCTGGTGCTCGTGGTCGTGCTCGGCGGCTGGGAGCTGTCCGCGCGCCTGAAGTGGATCGACCCGTTCTTCTTCTCGATGCCGAGCGCTATCTTCGAACAGATCGTCGACTGGTTCGTGAACGGCACGTCGCAAGGGCCGCTGCTCACGCAGGTGTGGGTCACGCTCGAAGAGACAGGCCTCGGCTTCATCATCGGTTCGGTCGCGGGCATCGTCTGCGGCATCGTGCTGGGCCGCAACAAGCTGCTCTCCGACGTGTTCAGCCTCTACATCAAGATCGCCAACTCGATTCCGCGCGTCGTGCTCGGCTCGGTGTTCGTGATCGCGCTCGGGCTCGGCATGGCGTCGAAAGTCGCGCTCGCGGTCGTGATGGTGTTCTTCGTCGTGTTCGCCAACGCGTTCCAGGGCGTGCGCGAAGCGGACCGCTACATGATCGCGAATGCGCAGATCCTCGGCGCGTCGCGCCGTCAGGTGACGACCTCGGTCGTGATTCCGTCGGCGCTCAGCTGGATTCTCGCGAGCCTGCACGTGAGCTTCGGCTTCGCGCTGGTCGGCGCGGTGGTCGGCGAGTTTCTCGGCTCGAAGCAGGGCATCGGCTTGCTGATCTCCACCGCGCAGGGCGCGTTCAATGCGAGCGGCGTGTTCGCGGCGATGATCGTGCTGGCGGTGGTCGCGCTTGCCGCCGACTACCTGTTGACCGCGGTCGAGCATCGATTGTTGAAATGGCGGCCGAGTTCGGTTTAAGCCACCGCTGCGCAAGTCCTCAAATAGTAGTTCGCTTCACCAATGCCGCTCGGTCTTCTGGACTGAGCGGCATTTTTGTTTGCCAACCTGCATCCTGTCTCCCGCCGGCAAACTGTTTTTGCCGATAGGTTGGCCAGCCCGCGACACTTCTTTCTTTCAATCCCTTTAGCGGAAGCCAACAGCCGCCTGCCAGCCCGTTCCCTGCGGCATGGCACGCTCAATGCATACCCACCGCGCAAGTCGGGCGATCGCCAACATTGATCGCCGATCGAAGCGAGGTGGGTCATGTCGAGTGCACAGGGTCAACGTCGGTCGATGAACGGGTTCAGCGGTGCGGTCCTGCGCGCCAACGCCGCGAATCGCCGCCATCGTCATCATCCCAGCGGATTCGTGCTGTTCGGCTTGCATACCGCCAGTGTGATCGGTCGCGGGCCGAAGCGCCTCTGGCCCTATGTGTTGCCGTGGTTGGTCATCTTGCTGACGATCGGTTCCATCTGCCTCGTCGCGCGCGGCGTGCTCACGCGTCAATTGCTGGTGCCGCCGGTGGAGACGCCGCAAACGTTGACCGAGCGCGGCTATTCGTCGAACTTTCTGGCCGAGCGGATCATGTCGGCGATGAAGGAAATCGGGCGGGACGCCGAATCGATCCCGCACGACACGATGACCAGCAACGACGCGCAGCAGGACATCCAGATCCCGGGTCAGGAGATGTCGTATGCGACGACGGTGCGCTTCATCAAAGGCGTGCTTCAGCGCGAAGATGTCGCCGTGCACGTCGGCATCACGAAGACCAACAACAGCGCGGATTCATATATCGCGCACGTGCAGATAGAACACGGCCCGTTCAACGGCCGCGAAAGCACGGTGCCGTTCGAAGGGCGCGACCTCGAAAAGTTCGTGCACGACATCGCCATCACGGCGATGCGCCTCGCCGAACCCAACATCCTCGCCAGTCATCTGTTCACCCAGGTGCAGAAGACCAAATGTTCGCTCGCGCAATGCGACTATCGCGAGATCGTCGGGATCTATGACGAAGTCCTCGCGCTGCCCTCATCCGAGCAGGCCCAATGGGCAGTCGCGGGCAAGGCGTGGTTGCTCGACAGTCAGCAGCGCTCGAAAGAAGCCGAGCAGCAGATCCGCGAAGCATTGACGCAGTACAAAGACTCGGCGGTGCTGCGCGCGAGTCTCGGCATCGCGCTCGAACAGCAGAACCGCATCGACGATGCGCTCAAGGAACTGCGAGCCGGCGCGAACGAAAAGTCGCGCACCGCTGAAAACCTGCGGCTGCTCGGCGATGTGCTGTTGCATACGAACCGGCACGACCGCGAAGCGCTCGACGCATTCAGGCGGGCCGCCGAGATGAACCCGGAATCCGTCGACACGCTGCACGACTGGGCCGAGGCGCTCGTGAAGACCGGCCACTACGACGAAGCAATCGACAAGCTCTCGCGCGCCGTCGCGTTGCGGCCCGATCTCGCGCCGTCCTATGCGGAATGGGGCCGCGCGCTGGAACACAAAGGCGCTCTGCGCGAGGCCGCGCGCAAGTATGCACAGGCATTGCAGCTCGACGCCGGCACGCTGTCGGCGCGCGAACGCGAGCTGGCGCTCTCGACGGACGCATCGCCCGACGAAGCCGACACCCGGACATCGAGGCCTGAGCCGCGCGTCAAGCCCGTTTCGAATCCGATGACGTCGTACTCGCTGCGAGCCTCGCTCGACACGGTACGCGACGCCGTAGGACAGGCGATGCGAGCGGCCTGAGCCGCACGCATCGCCATTTGAGTTGGCAACACAGCCGAACAGGAGACAGTTCGATGGACAGTTTCGAAGATGCATTCAAAGCCTTGATCGGAAACGAAGGCGGGTACAGCTTCAATCCGGCCGATCCGGGCGGCGAAACGATGTGGGGTGTAACGGCGCGCGTCGCGCGCAGCGAGGGCTATAACGGCGCGATGAAAGACCTGCCGCTCGAAACCGCCCATCAGATCGCCAAGCGCAGGTACTGGGACCCGTTGCATCTCGACGAACTCGATCCGCGCGTGGCCTTCCAGATTTTCGATGCGAACTACAACGGCGGCCTCGTCGTGCTGTGGATGCAGAAAGCGTCCGGCGCGAAGGAAGACGGCAAGTTCGGCCCCGACACGCTCGATGCGGTCAAGAACGCCGATCCGATGAAGTTCGTGATGCGCTTCGCCGCGTATCGTCTGCGGTACCTGCGCAACCTGCATTCGTGGCCGAGTTTCAGCCGCGGCTGGACCGAACGCATGGCAGCCAATCTTCTCCTGGGAGCAGCATGATGGACTGGACCAAAGTAGCGACGAACATCAGCAGCACCGCCCCGCTTCTCGCCGGGCTCGTGGGGGGTCCGGTCGGCCTCGGCGTGAGCGCCGCCGCCGCGATCATCTCGCACGCGCTCGGCACGCCGAGCGACCCGGCCTTCGTGGAACCCGCGTTGAACGACCCCGGCGCACTCGAAAAACTTCGCCAGGCCGAAACCGCGAACTCGCTGCAATTGCAGCAGTTGATGGTGACGGCCGCGCAGTCGAGCCTCGCGCACGACGCCGAGATGGCCCGCATCGCCACCAGCGACACCGCGAACGCACGCGCGATGGGTGTCGCCAATCGCGACTGGGTCCCGAAGGTGCTCGCGATGGCCGTCACCACCGGCTTCTTCGGCATTCTGCTGCTGATGGCGTTTCAGCCGCTGCCGGGCACCAACAAGGATCTCGTCAACGTGATCGTCGGTGCGCTGGGAACCGCATGGATCAGCATCATCGGCTATTACTTCGGCACGTCGGTCGGCTCGATGCGCAAGACCGAGCTGCTCGCGAAGCCGAGCGTGCCGATCACGGCCGATAGCGCGTTGACCTTGCGCGAACCGGCATCACAGCCGGGAGCGCATGCACCGGCGGCGGTCGCGCCGTCCGGCGACCACTTCCCGTCGTTCGCGCCGGGCGGGCAAGGTCCGATCTTCTCTGGCGGCAGTTGAGTCGATGCGAGGCTGAACCAATCATGCACGCGACGAGATGCGCCGAGCGTCGCGTGCAGGTCCGTTGCAAACCAGCGCTCTTTCGCCGGTCCGCGTTTTGCGCTAAGTTGGCAACGCGAAATCCATCCTGTCCCGAGTGGAGCGATAAAGATGAGTGACGTCGAGCCGAACGCGCAGAACGATCCGATCGAACACGTCGTGCTGCTGCTGATGGAAAATCACTCGTTCGACCAGATGCTCGGCTGCCTCGACGCCGTGCACGACAAACTGGACGGCGTGCGCAACGCGGCCGGCAAATCGAACGCCGACGGTCAAGGCCATACCTTCTATCCGCGTGCGACGCGCGAGCGGCAGATGAAGCACGATCCGAATCACGAGCACAAGGCCGTGATGGATCAGATCGCCGCCGACAACAGCGGCTTCGTGCGTTCGTTCGTCAACGACTATCCGAAGAGCAGCCTGGTCGCGCGGCAAGACGTGATGGGCTATTACCCGCTCGGCTTTCTGCCCGCGCTGCACACGCTCGGTTCGCAATTCACCGTGTGCGACCGGTGGTTCTCTTCATTGCCGGGGCCGACGTGGCCGAACCGTTTTTTCGCGCTCACGGGTACGTCGAAAGGCGAGATCGACATGCCTTCGGGACTCGACGGACTCAATCCACGCTGGTACACCGAGCAGGATCAGGACACGATTTTCGATCGCTTGAACGGCGCGCGCAAAACATGGAGCGTCTATTTCTACGACTTCCCCGCGTCACTGCTGCTGAAGAACCAGCGACGCGCTGAAAACCTCGCGAATTACCGCTCTTTCGACAAGTTCTTCGAAGACGCAGCGGGACCCGCCAGCCAATTCCCGCAATTCGTGCTGATCGAGCCGAAGTACTTCGGCGAAGCGCAGAACGACGATCATCCGCCGCACAACATCATGAAAGCGGAGAAACTGATCGCCGATACCTACAATGCGCTGCGCTCGAATCAGGCGCTGTGGGAGCGCACGTTATTGGTGGTCCTCTACGATGAGCACGGCGGCTTCTACGACCACGTATCGCCGCCGGCCGACGCAGTCGCACCCGACGGCCATACCACGAGCTTCGATTTCAAACGACTCGGCGTGCGTGTTCCCGCGATCCTCGTGTCGCCGTGGTGCGAAGCCGGGGTATGCAACGAACGATTCGATCATTGCAGCCTGTTGAAGTACCTGTGCGACAAGTGGCAAATGCCGCCGCTCGGCGAGCGCACCGCGGCATCCGCGAACCTCGGTGTGGCGATTCGCCATGACGGCGGCGCGCGCGCCGATACGCCGCCGTTTATTCGCGTGCCCAATCAATCGCTGATTGCCGAGCACGTCGAACTGGAGCGCAAATCGTCGAATGGCAATCAGCATGGCCTGCATCATTTCGCCGACTTTCTGCACGCGGAACTGGACCGGCTCGCCGCCGACGCGGTCGAGGCGGCCGCGCAACTGGCGCGCACCGGCAATGCCTGGGTGCGCTTCAAGAGCGCGTTGGGCTCGCTGATGATGAGTCTCGGCCAGTGGCTCAGCAAAGACTTCTACGACGCACGCGACCAGCGTGATGCGCGCACGAGCCAGGCGTTCACGCGCTTGCGGCAATCGGTGCGTGCCGCGACGCCGGGCAGCGCGCGAAACGATCCGCCGCCACCGGCAACGGCAACGCCCTCGCCCGTCAGTCCTGTGTCGGAGAAGTAGCACTCCGCACCGCGGCGGCGACGCAACGAAAGCCTACGCGTTAACCCTGAAAGTTCCGCACTTTTGTATCAAATCTCGCAACAAACATTACCTGCATCGTGACTTACTCTGCCAAGTTCACCAAATTACAATGCAATCACTGACTACGAACAAGCAAGTTCGCAGCAAGACAAAAAACCCTGAACTGGAGGTAAGTATCATGAAATCGCTGATTCAAGCCGTTGTCATCGCTGTCGCTGTCGCCGCTCCGGTCGCTGCTTTCGCGCAAGCCAACCAGCCCGTGACCCGCGCTCAAGTGCGCGCCGAGCTGGTCCAGCTGGAAAAGGCCGGCTATCAACCCGGTCTCGCCGACCCGCACTACCCGGCTGACATCCAGGCTGCGCAAGCCCGCGTCGACGCGCAAAACGGCGTCGGCCAAGCCGCTACCGGCTTCGGAGGTGTAGTGAGCGGTACGACCCAAACGAGCCGTGCGGCTCCGATGAGTGGCCCGAAGTCGGTCTACTTCGGTCAGTAAGCGATAGCGCGTCCTTGCGACGCGCGCCCCGATTCAAATGAACTGGCCCGCTGCTCGGGTATCTCCGAGCGCGGGCCAGTTCATATGTGTTACCTCCGTCATCGGGCTCCCGATGACTTCGCCCGGGCCTTCACGGTCTGGGCGCTTTTTCGCGGCGCTATGCGTGCGCCGCGACGAATCCTCAGCTGCCGGCGCTCACTCGCGTGCGATCAGATCGCCGACCTGGCCACGCCCGGTCACGAGGCAACTCGACAGGAAGCTCTCGCTCTGCGCGCTCGCGCCAGCGTCGCCAAAGCCCTTTTTCAACGCTTGCGATTTGACGAGCGCCGCGCCCTGGTGACACGTAATCGTGCCGACCTCCCCCGCCTGCGCACGCATCAACGCCCGATCCGCCATCAGATAGCCAAGCAAAAGCACCAACGCAATATTGAACGCTTGTCGCATGGGTTCGTCTCCTTTTCGAAAAGACTAACGCGAAGCGCGAATGCAGTGGCTTAGGGCTTTCCCGATTGTTGACGTTTCAATGATCCAGAATAAATCGTTTATGCCTGCAGCCGAGCCTCGATCCGCGCGATGCGGCTATTGATCGCATTGCGCACCAAAGCATTCGACGGCACCAGCAGCAGCGACGACGCGATGATCCGATATACGTCACCGCGCGTCACCTTCGACACTTTCGCCGGATCGAGCCACGCGTCGTTATCCGCGAGCAGCAGCAAAGTGTCGAGGCCGATCAGGATCGGCCACAGGCAGGCGAGCCGCAAGCGCACCGCGCTCGCCGGAATCGCGAGCATATAGTCGAGCGCCGCGCGGAAATGATCGAGCGTCTTGCGCAGGAGTTCGACGAGCAGCGGCCGCGCGCGCATCGAATTGGCCGGTTGCAGCAGATCGCGCGCGCTTAGAGCGTGACGCTCGAACATGCTCTGCGGCAGATAGCAGCGGCCGATGCGCAAGTCTTTTCCGCAATCGCGCAGCACGTTGGTCATCTGCAGTGCCTTGCCGAAACGCACGCCACGCTGCGTCATCGTGTCGGGCGGTTCCTTCAGCGTGCCCGGCATGTGCGCGTAAGTCATCGTGGTCCAGAACTCGCCGACGCAGCCCGCGACCAGATACGTATAGCGATCGAGTTCGTCGTATTCGCGCAGCGCCGCGATCTGGCCGGAGCGTTCGTCGGGGAACGTGCGCAAATCGAATTCCATGCCTTCGGTCAGCGTCGTGACGATTGCGCGCACCGCGTGGCGGTCGGACTCGCTCAGTTGCGCGAGCACGTCGAGCGCGGGGTTCAACGATTCGAGCAGCAGCTTTTCATCCGACTGCGTCTGCTGACCCGCGACTTCGGCGGCGATGCGCTTGAACGGCGCGCTATCGACGGTCACGCCATTGACCTGATCGCGCAACGCAAGCAGCAATTCGAGGCGTTGGCCCGGCGCGATCAGCGAGGTGTCGGCGATGGTATCGGCGGCGCGCGCGAGCAAATATGCAAGGCCGATTGGATCGCGCATGCCGATGGGCAGCACGCGCAGCGTCAGATAGAAGGAGCGTGAAACGCCTTTAAGGAGCGGGCCGAGAAGAAAGGCCCGGGTCGAATTCGGCATGGGTTGGACTGGTTGGCAAATAGGCGGGTGAAAGCCCGCGGGAATCAGGCGCTGCCGAATTGTATACGTGCTCCCCGTCATGTCGCGTGCAAGGGGCTCTCAGGCCGTGAGGCGTCGCCGCTCGCAAGCGGGAACGGCGATTGCTGCCTCGACGGGGTTCAGCACAGGACCGTCACGACCAGCCGTCGCTTGCACTTTGAAAGACCCTTCGACAATGACTACCGACGCATCCAACACCTCTCGCCTGTCTGACGCGGCCCGGCCTAACCCGGCCCGACGCAATGTCGAAACCGGCGTGCCTGGTTTCGACGAAATCCTCGGCGGCGGTCTGGTGAGCGGCGGCGTCTATCTGCTGGAGGGCATGGCTGGCGCCGGCAAGACGATCCTGTCGAGCCAGATCGGCTTTCACCGGGTACGGCAAGGCGAGAAAGTGCTGTACATGACGCTGATCGCCGAATCGCACGACAAGCTGCTCGGTCACCTGAAAGGCCTGAGCTTCTTCGACGAAACCGCGGTCGCGCAGCAGATGCTGTTCGTGTCCGGCTATCACGAGCTGATGCAGGACGGCCTCGACGGTTTCCTGAAGCTGATCGCGTCGAGCATCTACGACTACCGGCCGAGCCTGATGATCATCGACGGCTTTCGCAGCGCACGCGAATTCAGCGAAACCGAGCTGTCGCTGTCGAAGTTCATCCACGAGCTGAACGCGCTGGTCGCCGCGATGGACTGCACGACGCTGCTGCTCGCGCCGCTGTCGGGTAACGAGCCGCATCCCGAGCACACGCTGGTGGATGGTCTGATCGAGCTGAACCGCTATCACGACGGCATGCGCCGCGCGCGCGAGATCGAAGTGCACAAGATGCGCGCGCGCGATCACCGGATGGGCAAGCACTTCTTTCGCATCGCCGGCAGCGGGCTGCTGATGTTCCCGCGCCTCGAAGCACACTGCGCGCAGCAACCGGGCCCCGTCGATCTGAAAGCACGGCTCGGCTTCGGCTTGCCGCATCTGGACAACCTGCTCGGCGGCGGCTTCGCGCAAGGCTCGACGACCACGCTGATCGGCCCGTCGGGCGTCGGCAAGACGCTGCTGTGCCTGCAGTTCCTCGCGGCCGGGCTCGCACGCGGCGAACGCTGCGTGTATCTCGGCTTCTACGAGGGTCCGCAGCGGCTCGTCGGCAAAGCCGAAGCGGTGTCGATTCCGCTTGCCGATGCGTGGCAGGACGGCCGTCTGATCGTGCATTGGCAGCCGGCGATCGAACTCGCCATCGACGAAATCGCGGCGAAAGCGCTCGCCACCGTCAAGCAGACCGGCGCGACGCGCATCGTGATCGACGGCGTCGAGGGCTTTCGCGATTCGGCGTTGCGCACCGAGCGCTTCGGCCTGTTCCTCAATGCACTGCTGCATCAGTTGCGCGAAGCGGCCGTCACGACGCTCATCACCGAGGAACTGCCGCTGTACAGCGAGCCGGGCCACGCGAAGGCCGTGCGGGTGTCGGCGCTGACCGAAAACCTCGTGCTGCTGCGCTACGCCGAGACAGAAGGAGGACTGCGGCGCATGATTTCGGTGGTCAAGCAACGCGAAAGCGCGCACGACACGTCACTGCGCGAACTGTCGATTTCGTCGCAAGGACTCGACGTGATCGAGGGCTCGCCCGGCGCCGCCGGTATCCAATCGACGCCGGGCCTGTCGGCCACGCTGCAATCGCGGCGAAAAACCTAGCCGCCATGAAAACCATTCTGGTGGTGGACGACGAGTTCGACATCCTCACGGTGTGGCGGCTGCTGCTGGAACGACACGGCTATGCGGTGCGGACCGCGTCGAACGGCGCCGTCGCGCTCGAACTGGTCCGCTCGAGCCGGCCCGGCATCATCGTGTCCGATTGCATGATGCCGGTCATGTCGGGCGTCCAGTTGTGCGCGGCGCTGTATGAGGACCCGGAGTTGCGCGACATTCCGATCATCCTGTGCAGCGCCGCGTCGGACATTCCGGTGCAGCCCAATCCGCATATCGCCTACGCGCGCAAGCCGCTTTCGTTCGACCAGCTGCTGGCGATGCTGGTGCGCATGGGCGGTTGACGGCAGGCTCCCCTGCCTGCCTTCTCTCCCTCTTTTCCCGCTAAAAACACAGCTTGAGACGCTCGCGCCATTTGTCGAGCGTTTGCAGCGTTCTGCGAATCTCCGAGGCCTTTTACAGTACGCCATCGATCGCGCATAGCCAGCAACGCGCAGCGCGACGCAACTTCCGGAGGTCGTCATGAACAGCAATCGTGGGGCGGTTCCCGCTGGCTTCTTCAGTATCGCGGTGGGCTCGTTGGCGCTTGCCAACCTGTGGCGCGTGGCAATCCGCCTGTGGCATTTGCCGGCCATAGCGGGCAGCGTGGTGACGGTGGCGGCGCTCGCCGTCTGGGTCGTGATTCTGTTCGCCTATGCGCACAAGTGGTTCGCGCAGACCGCCGACGCGCGCGCCGAACTGGACCATCCGGTGCAGTCGTCGTTCGTCGCGCTCGCGCCGATCTCGACGCTGCTCGCCGCGCAACTGCTGCAGCCGTACGCGCACACCCTCGCGCTGACGCTATACGGCGTCGCGGCGGTCGCGCAACTGGGGCTCGGTGTCTATCTACATGGCCGGCTGTGGCAAGGCGGCCGCAAGCCCGAACTGACCACGCCGGCGATCTATCTGCCGACGGTCGGTGCGGGTTTCGTCGCGGCGACGAGCTCGGCCGCATTCGGCTTCCATCAACTGGGCGAGCTGTTTTTCGGCGGCGGCATGCTGGCGTGGCTCGCGCTCGAATCGATGATCCTGCATCGCGCCGCGGTGCATGAACCGCTGCCCGAAGCGCTGCGCCCGACCCTCGGCGTGCAACTGGCGCCGCCGGTCGTCGGTGGTGTCGCGTATCTGAGCCTCACGAGCGGCACGCCTGATGTGTTCGCCTTCGCGCTGCTCGGCTACGGCCTGTTTCAAGCGCTGATGCTGCTGCGTTTGCTGCCGTGGATTCGCCAGCAGGCGTTCGTGCCCGGCTACTGGGCGTTCAGCTTCGGCGTAGCGGCATTGCCGACGATGGCGCTGCGTCTGGTCGAACGCGGCGCGACCGGTCCGATCGAGTTCGCGGCGCCGGTCCTGTTCCTGGTGGCAAACGCGATCATCGCGATTCTGGTGGTGAAGACGCTTCAGCTGCTCGTGCAAGGCAAGCTGATCCCGCCGGTGGCGGCAGGTTCGACGGCGGCGACGGCACCGGTCAAGCAAGTCGCGCCGGCCGCGCGAATCGCCCGGGCTCAATAAGCGGCAGGCAGCGACCGAACACGGCGGCGACGCGCAGAGCGTGCCGCCGCGTTCGCGTTTGTGCGTGGAGTATCAGAAGCCGTGCATCGACACGACGATCAACGCAGCGGCGAGAATCGCCACCACGTCCTCGATCAGCGCCGCGGGTGCATCGCGTCCGAACATGTTCGCGAGCGAACTACGCACCTTCGCGCCGCCGAGCGTGCCGATCACCGCGCCTACCGCACCGACCACCGCGCCCAGCACCCCGACGATCATGCCGCCCGCAAGGCCGCCATGCGCGCCGCTGATCGCCGCGCCGCTCAGCGCACCGAGCACGACGCGCGCGCCGAACTGCAGCGGCACCTTGCGGCTCGGCGTTTCGGGCAATTGATCCGTGATCAGTTCGATGACCGCCAGCACGGTGAAGATATACGGCGTGGCCGCGGCACCGAGGAACGCGAGCGACGTGCCTTGCAGCGGCAGCCATCCCAGGCGCGCTGCCCAGCTGACGGCGGTGGGGGCGATCATCGCGCGAAGGCCGGCGACGACGCCGATGAGCAAGGCCAGAACATACACGGACATAGCGGACTCCCGATCGAGGGCACTGATGCAAGGTTGTACGAGCCGACGGCTTACCTGGACGAACGTCGGCAGAACATGTCGAGCATTCCATCTGGACAGTCAACTTCTCACTACCTACATCGAGGCAACCCGCGGCGGCCATTCACCGTTGCTCACAGTTGCCGGCCCTTGATTGCCGACGCGGCGCCGCGCGCCTCGCGCGGCGCCGGGCGTGCGATTGCCCCCGTCGATGTGGCCCTAGTGTCGCACAATTCGACTGGCGAAATAACAGCCAGGGAGTCGGCGAAGTGGGCCGATGGTGATAAGTTAGCCCACTCACAAGAAAATCTTGTATCTGCACCATGAGACCGTATCTCCCGCTGAACGCGCTGCGCGCGTTCGAGTCGTCAGCGCGGCATCTGAGCTTCACGCGCGCCGCGCAAGAGCTGAACGTGACCCAGGCCGCGGTCAGCCAGCAGGTCCGCTCGCTGGAGGAGCGGCTCGGCACCGCGCTATTCAAGCGTTTGCCGCGCGGCCTCGCGATGACCGATGAAGGACTCGCACTGCGGCCCGTGCTGTCCGACGCGTTCGATCGTATCGAGGCGGTACTCAAGCAGTTCGACGGCGGGCATTTCCACGAGGTGCTGACGGTCGGTGTGGTCGGCACGTTCGCGGTAGGCTGGCTGATGCCGCGCCTGAAGTCGTTTCGCGAAGCGCATCCATTCGTCGAACTACGGCTACTGACCAACAACAACCTCGTCGATCTCGCGACCGAAGGCCTCGATTTCGCAATCCGTTTCGGCGACGGCACCTGGCCCGGCTCGCTCGCCACCAAACTGCTCGACGCGCCGCTCGCGCTGCTCTGCACGCCCGAGATCGCCGCGCGCCTCACGCGGCCCGACGATCTCGCCAACGAAACGCTGCTGCGCTCGTACCGGATGGACGACTGGATGAACTGGTTCGCGGCCGCGGGCATCGCGCCGCGGCCGGTGCGCGGACCGGTGTTCGATTCGTCGCGGCTGATGGTGGAGGCGGCGATACAAGGCGCGGGCATCGCCCTCGCGCCCGCGTTGATGTTCGAACGGGAGATCAATACCGGGCGGCTGGTGCGCCCGTTCGACGTCGAGGTGAAGGCGGGCAGCTACTGGCTGACCTGCCTGAAGGGCAAGCCGATGACGCCGGCGATGTTGCTGTTCAGTCAGTGGCTCGCCAGGGAAGCGGCCACGGCAGGTCACGCCTGACTTCTTACGCGGCCGTACGGCCGTGCCCGTTCATCGCGGGCCGCTCGGCTTGCGGCGGGAACACGTTCCACGAACCGTCGCCGTGGCGGAAGAAGAAGATCGACAGCAATCCTTCCGGCTTCAACGCCTGCACGCATACATAGCGTTGCTGTTGCGACGCGCGATGGCAGAACCGCACGACTCGCGCGGGCATCGACGGCGTGGGCGCGAGCCATTTGTCGACGGCCCAGTGCAAGCTCTTTTCCGCGGCAACCATGATGTTCTCCTCGAATCGTCCCGTTCCCGGCGCGCTGCAATCACGCGACTTGCGCGAGTTGCGCCACGCGGTGATCGTTCCTCGCCCCGCTCTCGACAAACGCCTTCACGAGGCACAGCAGTGCGCGCACGCCCGTGCTCGGATGGCGCAGGCAGCAATCCACCTGTTCGCTGCGGCTTTCGCCGAGCAGGCACCACGCGCAGAAGTGTTCGCAGTTGTTGGTCAGCAGGCGATAGCGGTTTTCGCCGAGGCGGGAGCGCGCGCGGCGCACTGCTTCGGCACCGACGTAGATCGCGCTCGGCGTCGCCCGAACCGACATCGCATGGCCGGCGGCGAAGCGCGACAGTTCGACTTCCTCGACCGGGCCGGGATGCGCGGACCCCGCAAAGCCCGAGTAGTGCACGACGCGGCCGTTGCCGACATAGATGCCGTGATGTTCGTAGCCATTGCGTTGCGTAACCAGATGCGCGCCGATCGGCAGATCGATCGTCGATGAGGTGGTGTCGCAAGCGGCTGCGGATTGCGGTTCGTCGTCGCGGGTATCGAGCGTTTGGGTGTTCATGGCTGGCCTCGTTCGCATTTCCAACACTGTTGCGACAGCTTTTGCATCATCTGGGCCAGCTCCCGGAAAGCCCGTGTTTACGGGCTTCGCGGCCGATCGAGCGGTTTTTTGAACAGACAGATGTCAGTAAGGGACCAACAGAAATCGCGCCGATCTGTTGGCGTGCAACGCTCATTTGCGAGCGGTGTGGCGCGCTAATTAACGTGAATGGAAAACGTAAGAGGACCCGCCTGAATGTGTTGGGTCCTACACCTATTTAAATGGACGCTTGTTGGCCGCGAGCCGACCGATGACATCGACCTGATTCGTGGAAAAGCCGCGCAGCGCACGCCAGTCAAGGCGCTGCGGGGTTCGCGCCGAATCCGCCCCCGATTGGCATGGCCTTTGCACCAGCGTGTGCAGGGTCCATTCAGCCGCGCGCATTGCAAACGCGGCCAACCGGAGAACGACATGTCCTGCATCAAATTGAACGACCTCTCGCTGAACCTCGCGCTCGATCGCAAAGCGATGGCGGCGATCCGCGGTGGCGGCGGCGCGCCATGGATCTATGGCTGGATTCAGCCGTACGTGCCGCAAACGCCTAGCATTGGGCCGGTGGTCAATCTGTACGAGGTCTCCAACAACTTCTATGCTAACCAGATGATCAACCAGTTCCAGTCGGTCGACGTACGCAACACCGGCGCGAACGCAACCCTCACCGTGTCTCCGGACGCACGCAACCGAAACGAGATGGTGTAGCCGTTGTGACCTGCGAGAGCCAATTTCGCTGGACGTCGTCCGCGCGTTCCGACACGGGGCGGGTCCGCGAAATCAACGAAGATGCCTACCTCGACGATCCCGAGGCGGGACGCTGGGCTGTCGCCGATGGGATGGGCGGTCACGCGGTCGGCGATGTTGCCAGCCGCACCGTGATCGACGCATTGACTCAACTGGCGGCGCCGCACGGCCTCAGAATGCTGATCGCCGATGCGCGCGCGCGTCTGCAATTCGCGAACCGCCAATTGCGCGATGAAGCCGCGCGCCGCCAGGTGCAGCGCATCGGCAGCACCGTGGTCGTGCTGCTTGCCTGCGATCGCTTCTGCGGCTACGTGTGGGCCGGCGACAGCCGCATCTACCTGTACCGCGACGGACAGTTGCGGCAACTGACGCGCGATCACAGCCAGGTCGAGGAGCTGCGCTCGCTCGGCGTCATCACCGACGAAGAAGCACGCAATCATCCGGCGCAACACATGATCACGCGCGCGGTCGGCGCAACCGACCTGCTCGAACTCGACGACGACGCGATCGAAGTCGCCGACGGCGACGTGTTCCTGTTGTGCAGCGACGGTCTGAGCAACGAACTGAGCGACGACGAGATCGCCGGCGTGCTGACTTCGGCGGAGCGCGAAAACGCATGTTGCGAACTGGTCGACCTCGCGCTCGCGCGCGGCGGACGCGACAACATCACGGCAGTGGTCGTGGAAGCGCAAGACCCGAATGCGGCGGACAAGACCTTGCTGAATCCGGCGCCTTGATGGTCTTCAGGCACGCGTTTCAGCGAGCCTCCATTGGTTTTTCAGTGATCCTTCACTCAGCCTTCGTCGTCTTCCTCATCGCGCTCGTTCGTGCCGTTTTTCGTGGGCGGCGCATTGCGATTGCGGAAATCCTTCGAGTGCAGGCCGTGCTTTTTCAGCAGCATCTGCAAGTGCGAGCGATTCATATCGATGCGCCGCGCCAGCTCGGCGACGGTCCCGCTGACTTCCCGCAGTCCGCGTTCGAGAAACGCTTTCTCGGCGTCGTCGCTGGCCGCCCGCTTCGCGTCGCTCAACGACATCAGATTCGCGACACTGATCGGCTGCTCGCCGCTCGCCTGGCCGCCCTCCGCCTGCGCCGCAGCTGAACCGGGCGCGGCCGGTCGCATATCGAGCGGCAAATGCTCGACGTCGGCCATATCTGCAGCCAGACATGAGATGCGGTACATCACGTTGCGCAGTTCGCGGATATTGCCCGGATACGAGTAGCTCAATAGAAAGTCGCGCAAACGCGGCGTCAATCTGACCGGCCGGCGTTTCAGCGTGCCCGCCGCTTCGTCGCCGAACCACGCAATCAGCAACGGAATTTCGTCGCGCCGTTCGCGCAGCGGCGGCAGCGTGACATGAATCACGCTGAGCCGGTAGAACAGATCCTCGCGAAACCGGCCTTCTTCGCTGAGCTTGCGCAGATTGCGGTTGGTCGCCGCGACGATGCGCGTATCGACCGCAATCGTTTCGTCGGAACCGACGCGTTGAATCTCGTGCGCTTCGAGCACGCGCAGCAGCTTGACCTGGCCCGCGAGCGGCAACTCGCCGATTTCGTCGAGAAAGATCGTGCCCGTATGCGCGCTTTCGAATTTGCCCTTGCGGTCGTTCGACGCGCCGGTAAATGCGCCCTTGCGATGCCCGAACAGTTCCGACTCCAGCAGATTGTCCGGAATCGCGCCGCAGTTCACCGAAATGAACGGCTTGTCCGCACGCGCGCCATTCGCGTGAATCACCTTCGCCATCAGTTCCTTGCCGGTGCCGCTCTCTCCATCGATCAGCACCGGCAAATCGGTCGGCGCGGCTTTTTCCGCAATTTCGAGCGATTCGAGCAGCCGCGGATTGTCGCCGAACGTGCCCTCGAAAATAAAGCTGCGTTCCAGTAGCGCCTTGCGTCGCGCACCGCGCGATTGCTCCGCGCTCGCCTGCGGCTCGCCAGCGGTAGCCGCCTGCACGAAGCGCTCCTTGTGCGAAAGCTGCATCACTTCGTCGCGCAACGACGTGGCCTGCCTGAGCAGCTTGTCGATATCGGCGCGTTCGAGCCGCGACGACCAGCGCAACGTGGAGCGCAGGATCTCGATCCGCTCGATCAGTCCCGCGTACGATATCGCGGGACTCGCCTCTTCAATCTGGTCGAGTATCTTCATCATGATGCACTCAACTGTTTCTGCACGAGCTGATAGTACATGCCGCCGCGCTGGATCAGCTCCTCGTGACGGCCCTGTTCGACGATCGCGCCTTCATACAGCACGAGAATCTTGTCCGCGCGCATGATCGTGCTGAGCCGATGCGCAATGATCACCGCCGTGCGGCCCTTCAGGATGTCGTGCATATTGCCGAGAATATTGCTTTCCGATTGCGAGTCGAGCGCCGATGTCGCCTCGTCGAACACGAGCAGACGCGGATCGTGATAAAGCGCGCGCGCAATGCACAGCCGCTGGATCTGACCACCCGACAAGCCGATGCCGCGCTCGCCGACGACCTGTTCATAGCCGAGCGGCATCTTGCTGATGAAGCCATGCGCGTCGGCCATTTTCGCGACCTCCTCGATACGCCGGCGGTCCGGCGCGTCGTCGCCGCTCGCGATGTTCTCGGCTATCGTGCCCGAGAACAGCAGGTTGCTTTGCATCACGTAGCCGATTTGCGCGCGGAAGTAAGCCTTGTCGATCACGCCGGAGTCGTAACCGTCGATCGTCATTTTCCCTTCGCTCGGCTGATAGAACCCAACCAGCAGCTTCGCGAGCGTGGTCTTGCCCGAGCCGCTGCGCCCGACGATCGCGACCAGTTCACCGGGCTTGATATCGAAGCTGATGTTCTCGAGCACATAAGCGGAATCCTCTTCGCCATAGCGGAAATAGACGCCTTGCAGGCTGATTTCGCCTTGCAGCTCCGGCAGCATTACGCGGGAAGGCAAATCCTGCGGCTTCTGTTCGGGCTCGATATCGAGCACATCGCCGAGCCGTTCCATCGCGACACCCGCATCGTTGAGCATGCTCCACAAGCCGACCAGACCCATCAGCGGACTCAATACGCTGCCCATGAAGGCATTGAACGCGATCAGCTGGCCGATCGTCAATTCGCGTGCGAGTACCAGATTCGCGCCGACCCAAAGAATCGCAATCGTCGTGGCCGCATTCAGCAATTGACTGCCGAAGCTGACCAGAATATTGAATGCGTGCGCGCGATACTGCAATTCGAGCGCCTTTGCGTACTTCTTCTCCCAGCGCAAGCGCACCGGCCGCTCGATGCCCATGCCCTTGACGGTCTCGACGCCGGAGAGCGCCTCCATCAAAAACGACTTCGCCTCGGTCGACGCTGTGAACACCTCGCGCGCATAGCTCTTGATCTTCGGCGTCGCGATCACCGTGAGTCCCATGATCGGAATCACGAATGCGATCAACACCAGCGTCATCTTCACGTTGTACACGAACATGATCGTGAAGTAGATGAAGATCATCAGCAGATTGAGCGCGGTCGTCACGGTGGATTCGGTCAGGAACGCGCGAATCGTCTGGTTCTCCTGAAAGCGCGCGAAGATATCGCCGGTCTTGCGCTTCGCGAAGAACGAGAACGGCAGCGACAACGTATGCTTGAAGAACTGCGACATCATCGCGAAGTCCATGTTGCGGACCATGAAGTTCGCCAGATACGCGCGTATCGTCGACATCAGCTGCGTGAAGATGTTGGAAATGATGAGCCCGCCGATCAGCATATGCAGCAGACTGACGTTCTGATGCACGATCACACCGTCGAGAATGTTCTGAATGATCAGCGGGGGAATCACGCCGAGCACCTGGATCACGAAGGTCGCCAGAAACAGATAGCCGAGTATCTTGCGGTACGGCTTCAGGTATCCGACAAAACGAATCCAAGGCGAGCGCTCGGCCGACATCTGCAGCAGCTGCGATCCGCCGGTAAACAACAAACAGGTGCCGCTCCAGCCGCGTTCGAAATCTTCGACGCTCAGCTTTCTGAAACCGAGTGCCGGGTCCGCCACCCAGACATACTCTTTCGACAGCCCGTACACGATCACATAGTGGTAACCCTCCCAATGCACGATGAACGGCAAATCGAAGCCGCGCAGCGAATCGAACGTGCATTGGACACCGCGCGTCGTGAAGCCGAGCGACTCGCCCGCGCGCGCGAGGCTGTCGAGCGTCGCACCCTGCGTCGTCACGTTCGCGAGTTCGCGCAGTTTGCCGAGCGTCATCGGAATGCCGTAATGGCGGCAGATCATCGCGAGACACGCGGCGCCGCAATCCATTTCCTCGGCCTGCTCGACGAGCGCGAAACGCCGGATGATCTTCTCGCCGAGTTCCGGCTTGCTCTGCAGGTCCAGCATCAACGGCAGCTTGCGCCGCTGTTCGAGCCGCTTTTGGCGCTGCAATTCGCGGTCGCCGTAGCGGATGCGCTCGTCGAGTACTTCGCGCAGTTTCGGATTGCGTTCGAGAATGAAATGAACGGTGCGCTCGGGGATCACCAGCAGCCGCGTGTCGGTGGTCGCAATCACCGATGCCATCTGTTCCTGGCGCATCAGGCACGCCTTCTCGCCGAAGATCTCGCCTTCGCCGAGCGTCGCGAGCGTGTAGTCGTGACCCTCCTCGTGCCGCACGATGCGCACCTGGCCTTGCCGCACCACATAAAGCCGCCGGTCCTCGCGGCCGTCCTGTTTCAGAATCTCCTTGCCGGCAGCCACCCGTTTCGCGCCGACGCTGCGCACGTACTCTTCGAGTTCCGCCTTGTTCAGCTTGCCGCGCAGATCGAACAGTTGCGCGACGAAGCCCCCAGCCGAATTGATCGCGACATAGCTGGCGACGAACGCCAATGCCGCGGCGTTGGCCGCCATCACCGGTTCGATCGCGCTGCGCGGAATGAACAGCACTTCGGTCTTGCCCGACGACCGTACCGACGCTTCGTGAACGTACGAGCGCAACATCGCAATGTCGGCAAAGATCTCGCCCGACTTGCGTACGCCCATGCTGGTTTCCTTGCCGTGCTCCTCGGTAAAGATACGCACCGTGCCCGAGCGGATCACATAGAGACCATCGGCCACTTCGCCAGCCGAGCACACCGTCTCGCCAAACGAATAGAACTTTGCCTGCGCGTATTCGGCAAGCCGCTCCAATTCGTCGCGTGAGAATGGCGACAGGATCTCCACCGAAGCGAGAAATTCGGCGGTGGAGGGCGCGGATGGCGCGGTCTGGGGGGCGTCCATGTATCGGTGAGCCTCGCTTTATCGGGCGCTAGTCGGGTACTAGCGCGCTTCGATCACGTGTTCCTGGGCGCGGGCAATCAGCCAGCTCTCGCGCAGCAAACGGCGGATTTCAGTGGCCACGTCGGCATCGAGCGTGGCCGGATATTTGGCCGTCACCGCGAAGATCTCGAAACACGAACGGTCGGCCGACGGAAACGGACCGAGCAGATCGCCGACCGCCGCATTGAAGATCTTCGCCTCGATATCGGGCTTCAGCGAACCGCGCAGTACCTTGCCGATCACGCCGCCGGACTCGCGCGTGTCGGCGATCGAATGCTCGCACGCCATCTCGGCGAAGGCGTCGGGGTCATCGTGCAGGTACGAGATCATTTCCTTCGCCTTGCCTTCGCTATCGAGCACGATATGGCTGACTTCGATCGCGTCGAACTTCGGTGAATTCAACGCGAAGTAATCACGGATTGCCGCGTCGTTACCGATGTCGTCGAGCATCTTCTCCTGATAGAGCCCGTCGGTAATGAACACCTCGAATTCGTCGAGGCTCACGTGCAGCGCGTCGAGATAATGATTCATGTCAGCCGCGCGATGCAGCCCGCGCACGCGGCGAAACTGATCCGCGCGCTGCTGGATTTCATCGGCGCTGACAGTGATGCCCTGCTTTTTCGCCGCATGGACGGTAAGCTTGTCGCGCACGATCTGCTCGATCAGGCTCTCGAACTGGCCGGTCAGTTTCAGAAGACGAATGAACTCGTCCACATCCACGACTTCATCATCGATACGCACTATCGCGGTCATTTGTTCTGCTCCTTCCTTGGATGTTTGATTCGCGCGCTCAACCCGCCACCTCTCTGAACGGATCGAGACCGAGGTCGATCAGGCGCCGTTCGCGCACGACGATTTCCGCACTGGCGGTCATGCCGTAACGCAGTGGATAACGCGTGCCGGCCACCTGGTAGTAATCCTTGTCGAGCGTGACGCGGCCCTCGTAGACCGGTTGCTTGTCCTGCACGGACGGCTTCGTGGCCGGCGAGATATACGCGAGCGTGCCGCTGATCAATCCGTAGCGCTGGTAAGGAAACGCATTGAACTTCAATTTGACCGGCAGGCCCACGTGCAGAAAGGCGCGGTCGTGTTCGGAGATTTCGATCTTCAGCACGGGCCGCGCGTCTTTTGGCGCAATGCCGCCGAGCGGCGCATTCGCCTGAATCTTGTCGCCGCGCTGCGTCGACGTGACGTCGGTAATCACGCCGGAAACCGGCGCCAGAATCAGCAGAAAATTGTCTTTATCGATGTTCTCGAAGCGCACGCGCGCAGCGGCATCGGCTTCGAGGCGCGCGCTTTGTAATTGCACGCGCAGTTTGTCTTCCGCATCGGTGACGTCGCGCACCGCCTGATCGTATTGCAGTTGCAGATCGGTGCTTTGCTGGCCGCTCGTCGCGAGTTGCGCGTTCGCCTGCGCGTATTCATGGCTCAGACGAAAGTCCAGTTCGGCCAGCTTCGACTGCGCGACACGGAAGGCGTTATCCGCTTCGAGCGCGGCCGTGCGTTTCTGCTCGACCTGCAATTCGGCAATGCCGCCGCCGCCCGGCTGCGCGAACAGCCGCGAATAGCGATCCAGTTCCTGGTTCGCCGCTTCGCGCGCGCGGCGTGCGTTGTCGAGCGAGCTGCGCGCTTCGTCGAGTTCGGCCTTCTGCCCTTCGGCAAGCTTCGTCGTGCCTTCTGAAACGCGGTTCTCGTGCAGGCGCTCCTCGACTTCGAGTTGCGCCTTCAACGACGCAGCCTTGCGTTCCATCAACGCCTTCTTCTCCGGAAACTGCTTCCATTCGCGTTCGGCGTCTTCGAGTTTCAGTTGCGCCTGTAACGCGTTGCTCGCAGCTTCGATCGCGCCGCGCGCATTGAGCCGCGCGAGCACGTCGCCTTTCGACACCGGCTGACCCTCCGCGATGTACAGGTCCGCGAGTTCGCCGTCGATCGGCGTATAGATGCGCCGCACCTCCGATTCCGGCGACAACGTGCCAGGTGCGCTGACGATCACATCCGCGCGGCCGACGAACGACCACAGCAAGCCCGACACGACGAGCGCGACCATCGCCCAGATCAGCGCGCGCGCAATCCGCACCGGCTCGGACGTCAGGATCGCGATGCCTTCGACGCTATGATCTTCCAGCGCCTCCGATAACGGCTTAGGGTGAGGATCGCGTTTCACTCTGATCGCCTCCAATCAACGCGAGCTTCGCTTTCAGGAGCCCAGGGTCCAGCACCATGCGCAACTCGGTCAACGAGCGGCGCTGCAAACTCGCTTCCGCGTCGATATCCGCGAGCAGACGATCGAAGTCGGCGGGATGATCGGCCTTCAGCTGCGTGTAGATGCGCATGCCCTGCCGTGCCGCCGTTTGCGCGTCGCTGAGCAGACGCGCCTCGCTGCGAAAGCCCGGCGAGATGCCGGCTTCGAGCCGCTGCGTGCCGCCGATCGGCCCGTTCGCGCGGTACTCTTTCCACAGGCTTTGCGCGCGCAGCAACAGATCCTGCGCACGCGCGAGCGCATTGTCATGCAACGCGGCGACGTCTTTCTGGATCGCCTGCACGAACCATGCGTCGGTTCGCGGATCGAGGCTCGCGTAGAACGACAGCAGACGCTGGTCGTAATCTTTGCCGCCACGCGTTTTCTGCAGATCGTTGTATTGATCGGATAGCGCCTTCTTGTGCGCGGCTTCGGCCGCGAGCACGTCGGACCATGGGCTCGTCGGCATCGACTGCAAATCGCTGAGCGCCTGCTGCGCGTCGCCGCGTTGCCACGCGGCATCGACCGCGTCCTGACGTTGAACGATGTCCGCCGACGGCAAACGCGTCGCCGCAAGCTGCTGGTATTGCGCCTGGAAAGGCGGTGTGCTGAAGCGCGCCGTTTTCATCATCGCGAGCAATGACGTCAATTGGCGGCTCAACGCGGCATTCAGCAGCGCGGTGTATTGGCGCAAATCGTCGCGCACTCTATCGAGCCCCGCGAGCCGTGGGTAGCGCTGCGCGTAATCGTCGAATACCGGCGGCAGCGCGTCGGGTTTGTCGCGCGAGAGTTCGGTTTGGATCACGCCATTGAGCCGATCTATCGCGGCGACGTACACCGAATCGTCGCTTTCGAGCTTGCGCAGATGGCTCAGCGTGTGCGCGTAGGGCTCCGCGAAGGCCGGCACGTAGCTCGCAATCCGGTCGAGCGCGCGCTGATGACTCGCCGCGTCGTCGTCCCAGCGGTGCAGCAAGCCGTTGATCGTCGCTTCGTCCGTATACATGCGGATCGGCGCGTCGACGCCGCCGCGCGCCGCGACGAAGCGTTCGAGATCGCCGACCCACTGCAATTCGCCGACAAGCGACGCGGCATCGGAGTCCGTCGCGCTCAACGCCCTCATGTTCTTCAGCAGCGCGTCGGCCTGGTCGAACTGCGCTTTTTGCACGGCTTCGATCCAGCCCGGCAAGTTCGCTTTCAGCAATGCCTCGCTGGCGAGCGCGCTGATCCTGGTGTCCGTCGGGTGCGTGGCCAGATAGCCGCGTGCCATCGTCAGGGCGTTCGAGTAATCACCGTTCGCGAGCAGGCTCTTCAACTCGCGTTCCGATGAACCGTGCAGATAGAGGCCCACGCCAAGCGCAACCACGAGCGCAACACCCGCGCCGCCCCATGCCGCCGCGCGCCGAACATTGGTGCGCTCGCCGTCCGCCAACGCCTTGTGGAGTTCGCCGGCGACCATCTTCCAGCGACGCGGCTTACTACGTGCCGCGGCTTTGGCTTTGCCGCTTCTTTCATTTGCGCCGTCTTTCGTGTCCGCCGGGTGTGCCGCCTGCGCGCCCTTTGCGGCTTGCGCGCCGCTTGCCGCCCCGGCTCCATCACGCTTCGCGCGGGCGGAGCCGGGTTGCGCCGCATCGTTCACTTCGTCTTCGCGTTGCAGTGCCGGATCGACGCAAAAGATGTCGAGAAACGAATGCGCCGCGCCGACGAAGGTCGTCTTGTCGGCATCGGCGGCACTGTCGGCAGCGGGACGAAGAGAGAACTGGGTCACGGTGGGTTCGGCGTCGGCGGAGTTCTGTAGCGACACCCTGTAGACGAAGTGATCGCCGCCAAATGCAACGACATCCCCATCCACCAGCGCAAGCGCCGATTCGCCGATCCGCTGGCCATTCACGAACGTGCCGTTGGTGCTGCCGAGATCCTCGACGTAGAGCTGGCCGCCCTTCAGAAACAGGTGCGCATGGCGCCGCGAAATGTAATTGACCTGGTGCGGATAACGGTCTTTGTAGCGCGAGAAGATCTCGTCCGTTTTGCTGACCAGGAACGGAAAAGCCAGCACGTCGACCGGTTGCAGACCCAGATCGTCGCGCTGTGGCACCAGCAATAGATGGGCGAGGGAAGAAGCGCTTCCGCCCGTGACGACGCGCGGGCGCGGCTCGATGCCGACGCGATAGCACAGTTCACCGGCAAAGCAGAGTTCATCGCCGCCGCGCACGCGCGCGGGAGTTTGCCGCACCGCGATGCCGTTGACCGTCGTGCCGTTCTTGCTGCCGAGATCGGCGACATAAACCGCACCATGCTCGATAAAAACACGCGCATGCCGACGCGACAGACCGGCGGTCCATTGCGCGGGATAGTCGCTGAACGGCGCTTCGCTGCGGCCGACCGCGAACAGGTTGTCGACGATGCGAATGGCGTCGAGCGCTGGGCGCTGTGCGCACGCAACCGGCGACAGCACCACGTCGAAGGCGGCGTCCGTTGTCGTGCGCATTTCAGCAATCGGAGCTTCGCCGGTGGCCATTTTCTCTGGATCGCTCAAGCGTTTACCTGCCGCGGCAGGAACGCGGGGCGAACTGGACAAAGAACGACGGCCCAACGAAATTGTCGCGAAGAGCCACGCAAACGCTGACCCCTAAAGGATTTTAAGTCACGCATCGACAGTGTCAATTTGGATATCGCCGGATGAGAAGACAGCGGATGAGTCGTCAGCCGACGAAATACCCGCGTGGTACGCCAACTGATGGATTAGCTCAATGCTTCGTTACTTTTCTTTGGCCTGCGCCTGCACGTCGACACTGGGCCATCCACCGCCGAGCGCCTTATAAAGCGTCACCGTATCGGACAGAATCAATTGGTGGTTTTCCAGCAACGCCTGTTGCGCCTGCAGCAGGGTCCGCTCGTCTTCGAACACCTCGAGTTGCGACACGACGCCAAGGTGCAGTTGCGACTGGATCTGATCCGCGACGATCTGCAAGCGCGCCACCTGCTGCTGCAATTCCTCATGCTGCGCCTTATGCGCACTCAGATTGACGAGCGCGTTCTCCACTTCCTCGAACGCTCCCATCACGGCCACCCGATATTGCTGTTCGGCGACTTTCGATTGCGCCTCGCTCACCTTCACATGAGCGCGCACACCCGGATCGAACAGCGGAAAGTTGATGCTTGGCATCAGCCCGAACGTGAACGACTTCAGCAGCTGGTTGAGCGCATAGCTTGCCGTGCCCCCCTGAGCGGTCAGGCCGATGCTCGGCAATTGCGCGAGCTTCGACTGACCGACGAGGTCATAGGCTTCGAGCACCCTGAATTCGGCCGCCACCACGTCGGGGCGGCGCGACAGCAATTGCGCGGGCAAACCATCGGGCACGCCCGGCAATTTCACGCGCTCCTGCAAATGGCCCTGCGGCACATGGAATTCGCCGGCCGGCACGCCGAGCAACGTGCACAGTGCGTTGTCGGAAACAGCCCGCGAGCGGCGCAGATCGTACAGATCGTTGGTGAGGCGGTTGATCTCCGCCTGTTGGCGCAACACCTGCGTTTGCGGCACGATCCCGTTGCGCGCCTGCCCTTCGTAGATCGTCAGGATTTGCTTATTCGTGGCGATGGTCTTTTGCTGCTGGGCGATCTGGTCGTCGAATTGCAGGATCTGGAAATAGGTACTGGCCACGTTCGCGACGAGTTCGAGATACCCCGCGCGCCAATCCGCTTCGGTCGCGTGGAATTCGGCCTTTTGTGCCTGCACGCCTTTTTCGACCTTGCCCCAGATGTCGATGTCCCAGTTCACCTGCAGCGCGAGGTTGTAGGTCCTCGACAAAGGCTGGCCGGTCGTCTTCGAGTAGTCCGCGCCGGCACCGAGGTCCGCGGTCGGCAAGGCGGCCGCGCCCGTCTCGCTGATCTGCGTGTGCGCGACTTCGATACGCGCGGCCAGCACCCGGATATCGAAGTTGCCGTCGATAGCCTTGTCGATCAGCGTATCCAGATACGGGTCCTGGAAGCCCTTCCACCAGTCGCGCTCGATCGTCTCCGCGGCCGATACCGGCGCGCCCTGGCGATCCGACCACGATGTCTTGGCCGGCGTGTCCGGCCGTTGATAAGCCGGCATCCTGACGTCGACGCAGGCACTCAACGCCAATGCGCACATCGTTGCGGCGCCGAGGCCGCGCAGCACACGGCCCATTTGGCGCGGCGCCGTGCTGGCGGCACAAACCCGCTGAAGGTCCGGCGAATCACACGACAAACCGAACGACGAATCCGGCGATGCTGACACGGTTGTCTCCAGTTGCACCCGCCTGTTTCGCGCGAGATGGCCGGTTTTTTCAGGCCGAGCCGCTTCCGCGCGGCTTCAGCGATGAAGCGGCGGAAATCTCGATGCGGGGAGCGGCGGATACGCGAAGGATGCGTGGAAAGGACGATCGAATGCGTTGTCTTTTTGAGCGACGCGGCTATTGGGGCGCACACACGCGGCCGCTCGGGCCGCGCGTGCGAGCGCCGCTCACTTCACGTTGTTGACGTTGCTCGAGTACACGGTCGGTTCGATGTAGGTCGTCGTACCGCTGACCAGCGCCGAGTTGTTGCCGTTCGCGCTCTGGATGTTCATTTCCGTGTTGATCGACTGCGTCGTGCAGATGTTCTTGATGCTGGTCGGCGCATAGACGGGCGCATAGCTGAGGTACGACGGCATCGGGCAGTAGTAGCTGTTGCCGCCGCGCACGGCGCTCATCGCCTTGCTGTCGAGTTGTTCGGTATTGGACAGGTCCTTGATCATTAGCGTGTTCATGGCAAAACTCCTGGAAAAGGGAAAGCGCATCGTGGTGCGTCGGGTTCGAGCAACTTGTCTGCTCGGGCGCTACTGATGCATGGGCTATGCCAGGAGTGCTTCGCTTTCGACATTCGCGTCGTCAGGGCCTTGCAGTAAAGGCCTGGAGGAACGCAGGCGCTGTGGCGCCGCTACCGACCGGCGCAGCGGGGCTCGCGAATGGTGGATCGCAGCCAACAGCGCACGCGGGATTGTTGGCTGCATGATGACAGTCAGCGCGCGATCACCGTGATCTTCTTCGAATACACGGGCGGGCTGTGCGGTATATGCATGTCGTCGCCCATCAACAGCTGCAACGTATGCCTGCCAGGCGGCAATGAAATCATCGTTTCCGTTTCGCCCGCGCCGAAATGCAGATGATGGCGATCCGAGGGTATCTCCTGATCCAGCGGCGGCAGCTCGCTATCGATCAGAAGATGGTGGTGACCGGTGTTCGGGTACTTCACGCCTTTCGGCGCGACGCCCATGAAGCGCAAGCCGAACCACACGCGAAACGGCTTATTGGCGGGCACCACCTGGCCATCGTTCGGATAACCGATATACGCGTATGCGCTGGGCGGCGACGGCGTCGCTGCCCACCCACCCTGCGGCGCTGTCGATGCCGTCAGCGCCGCCGCGACGAATGCCGCGGCCGCAATGATCTTGTTCATCAGGACTCTCCGTTCCGGCTTGACCAGTTCGAACCAACGGATCGCGTTAGTCTTTTAGCACGGTGATGGTGATCTTCTTCGAATACACCGGCGGGTTGTGCGGCACGTGATTATGGTCGCCGAGAATCAGCTGCAGCGTGTGCTTGCCGGGCGGCAACTCGATGCGCGCGTCGGTTTCGCCCGCGCCGAAATGCAGGTGCTGGCGATCCGATGGAATCTCCTGGTCGAGCGCGGGCAAATCCGTGTCGATCAGCAGATGATGGTGGCCGGTATTCGGAAACGCGATGCCCTTCGGACACACGCCCATATTTCGCAGCCCCATGCGCACCCACAGCTTGCCGCCGTGAATCACCGCGCCATCCGACGGCCAGATGATGTACTCCTCGGCCCCCGGCGGTGACGCCGTCTGCTCGGCGCGCGCGACGCCACCCGTTCCCATGCCGACGCACACCGCGACGAGCGTCGCGCACACCGCCGCGCGCAATCCGCCGCAATGCGCTTGCGCGAGATCACGTCTGCCGAAAAGAGAGGAAACACGGGTTCTTCGCATAGCGCACTCTCCCGAACAGGAGTCATGGCTGGGCCCGGCTATCGATGGCCATCCGGGTGTTCGAGCGGCTTGTCGCGGATTGCAACCGGTAGACAGCCACCTAGTTAAAACGGCCGTGTGAGGTGACTTTGTGAATCAGCTTAGAACTTAACTTGCTAAAAAGATACGCAATGCTCGTTAACCGTATGACGCGTTCAGGACTCCCGGACAGTTATGACGCGAAGCGCGTGCTATCGTTAATAATGAGCGCGGACAGCGCGATCGTGGTGCGCGAATGCCTGAATTCTGTCCGGTACAAACAGGATAAAACGATGTGGCGACGATTCCTGCTGGTGTGCGTGGTTGGGGCAATCCAGGCGCAGTGGGATAGCGCCGGTGCCACGACGCAACGCGAATTCATCGAGCCGAGTGCGGCTTCGGTGACGAGTGAACCGGGGCGGCCGGCGGATACCGCTTTGCTCCTTTCACCCTTTGTTTCGTCACGCGACGGCACCCATTCGCGGCGTATCGCGCTTGTGATCGGAAATGGCGAATACGGCGACGCCACTAACCCGATTCGCGCTAACGCGCCGCGCGACGCCGAATCGATCGGCGCTGCACTCCGTGCGCGTGGCTTCGAAGTGATCACCCGCACGAATGCGACGCCGCCGCAAATGCGCGCGGCGATCGACGAATTTCACCGACGTTTGAAAACTGGCGATATCGGGCTGTTCTATTTCGCCGGACACGGCATGCAGTTGGCCGGACAAACGCTGCTTTTGCCGGCGGGACTCGATGCGCGAGCCGATAACCGTGCACCGGTGTCGCTCTTGAATAACGGCGTCGAACTGAATACCGTCTTGCAGGCGATGCAATCCGCTCGCGCCGGCCAGCTCAATCTGGTGATTCTCGATACCTGCCTCGACAATCCGTTTATGCCCGCCGGGATTGCAATCGATCAACCGAAGATCGCTGCCAACACCGTGATTGCGTACGCAACCGCGCCGGGTGGATTCGCGGCGGACGGTCCGCGGCATGGCGTCTACACGGGTGCGTTGCTGCAAGCGCTCGATGATGCCGACGCATCGTCCCGATCGCTCGCCGCGCTGTTCCGGCACGTCGCCGCCGAAGTTCGCGCCGCCACACGCGGAGCGCAGCAGCCGTGGCTCTCCGTGGCCCGTACTTCCATTCCCACGAGTGGCGAACGCACTATCGCGTCGTCGATTACGTCGGACGATCGCGCCATTACACCGCGCAGTCGCGGCATCATGCCGAAGGAAAGCGGCGAACAATACGAAATCACGTTCTGGGAGTCGATCAAGGACAGCAACTACCCAGCCGATTACGAGGCTTATCTGAAGGCCTATCCGAATGGCCGCTTCGCCACGCTCGCGCATGCGCGTATCGATCGATTGCGCGCGGCGGCATCGACTCCGGCGGTGAGTGCTGCGCCGCCCGCAGCGCCCGCGGCGCAGAGCGGTCACGTCGCGCCACCCGCGCCACCTGCTCAGGCCGCGCGTCCCACGGCGCAAGCGAGCGCGGCCGCGCCGCCACCACCGCGCCCCGCTGCCGCCCCGGCGCCGACGCCGCCCGCCACGGCCGCCGCCGCGCCATTCGCCGAAAAGACCGTCGCCCATCCGCCGACCGCCGGTGAAATCCGCGACTGCGCCGCCTGTCCGATCATGGTCGCGGTACCCGCCGGCTCGTTCGCAATGGGCAGCAATACCGACGATCCGTCGGAAAAGCCCGTCCATCACGTGAGCATCGGCGCACCCTTCGCGATCGGCAAATTCCCGGTGACGGTCGAGCAATGGAATGCGTGCGTCGCCGCCGGCGCATGCCAGAAGCTGACCCCGGAGAGCAATAGCATCAAGACCGCACCCGCGCGCGATCTGAGTTGGGACGACGCGCAGCAGTACGTCAAATGGCTCACCAAAACGACCGGCAAACCGTACCGTCTGCCGACCGAAGCCGAATGGGAATACGCGGACCGCGCCGGCACCACGACCGCGTACTGGTGGGGCGATCAGATGCGCAAGGGCAACGCCAATTGCAAGGACTGCGGCGACCCTTGGCACAAGGAAGGACCGGAAAGCGTCGGCACGTTCGCCGCGAATCCTTTGGGTCTGTACGACATGAACGGCGGCGTCTGGGAGTGGACCGCCGACTGCTGGCACAACTCCTATCAGGGCGCACCCGTCGACGGCCATGCGTGGGACACGCCCGGCTGCGAGATGCGCGCGATTCGCGGCGGCTCATGGCGCGAAGGCGGCGACTACATGCTCAGCGCGACGCGCTTCAAATACAGCGCGGGCGTGCGTCAATCGCAGAACGGTTTTCGCGTCGTCAAAGATCTGCGCTGAGGGCCGTTTCGATTGGCTCTCTGACGGATCATGGCTTGGCGGGTTTGGTCGTGATCGGCGCAAAGTCCGCCAACAGACGATCCTGACCGTATTGGCCGCCGATCTGCTTCAACCGCGTCTCGAGCGCGCGCAGATAATCGGCGCGCGCTTCGCTTTCCGGGCGCAGCTTGTCGAACAGCGGCACCGGCGTCACCACCAGCACCACCATCTCCGAGCCGAACGGCTTCGATACCGTCCAATCGCCCGCAGTGCTGCCGATCGTGTATGGACCGCCATTGGCCTGCATCTGGTTGTCCGGCCACAGACGGCTGGGCACCATGTGCACGACGTGGCCGTCTAGCTGGTAGTAGTCGACGGTCGCGAAGGAATCGAACGGGGGCGCTTTGAGGTCGACCACCAGCGAGTCGTTCTCGGTCAGCAAACCGCTTGGCGGTCGCATGTGCAGCGACGCTGCCCGTCCCGCCTGCCAGTTGCGCACCAGAAACGGCGCAAGCGTTTTGACGACGTCGCATTTGTCGTCGGCGAGCGGCCGCACGTCGAGCGAAACCGTATCGACGCCAGGCAGCCGCGACAAGGTCTCCTGCAGACGCGCGGCGCCGTACCGCTGCGACAGGAAACCGCGCACCGTCAGTGCGTGGTCCTGCACCGCGCCCGATAAAGCCGAACACGGTACGCGGGCAAGCGTGGGCGCGATCGCAGCAAGCGTCAACGCGGGCCTGGTCGCGGGCGACGGAGGCGCGGTTGCGGCCGCGCCACCCGTTGTAGGACTTCCTTCATTCGCGCCAGCCGACGGCGCCGTTTGTGCGGCATTCGTCGCAGGCGCGGCAGCGGACGCCGCAGCCGCCCGATCGACCTGGTCGCCCAGCGGTCCCGCCGCCTCGGATGGCGCGGCCTGCTGCCGGTGTGACCCCGAGCGAACCGCGAACACGCCCACGGTAACCGCGCAAACGACGGCCAGAGTAGCGAGCCCGGCCCACGCGAGCGACCCGGACTTCTCCGCGCGCGCTTCATTGTCGAACTCTGCGATAAAGCGCACGACGCTCGGCATCCGCGTATTGCGATCGAACGACAACGCGGCACGCAACGCGCGCCATTGGCGCGCATCGAGATTCGGCGGACGCTGAGGCTTGAAGTCGGCATTGCGCGCCTGCGTGGCCGACAGGCGATCGAACGGATGATGTCCGGTCAACAGCTCGTAAGTGATGCAGCCAAGCGCGTAGATATCGTCGCGCGGGTCCGGCTCGCGATGCTCGATCATCTCAGGACTCGCATAGGCCGGCGTCAACGCGCCGAGACTGCCGGGATCGAACACCGTCGCGTCGCTCTCCTCTTCCGGCCGCTGGAATACGCGCGCGATGCCGAAGTCGATCACTTTTACTTCGGCATTGGTGGTCAGAAACACGTTCGCGGGTTTGAAATCGCAATGGACGAAGCCGCGCTCGTGCGCGTACGCGAGCGCCGCGCACATGCCGCGCACGATCGGCAGCGCGGCCCGCACCGGCATGCCCTGATATCCAGGCGTGCGCAGCAGCTGGCTCAGCGGTTTGCCGCTCAGGTACTCCATCGTCAGATAGACGATCGGTCCGTCGCGGTCGAAGTCGTACACGGTGATGATGTTGCGATGGGCGAGCACCTGCGCCTTGCGTGCCTCGCGCTGCAATGCGACCAGCGAATTCGGATTGCCGCGAAACTGGACGTTCAGCACCTTGATCGCGAGATAGGGCTTGCGGTCCGACGCTTCGAGCTTGCGCAGATCGAGCGCCTTGTAGACGGTGCCCATGCCGCCTACGCCGAGGCACTCTTCGAGCACGAAGCGGTTGTTCAGCGTATCGCCGATGCCTTTGATGGTCTCGTGCGCGGCGCTTCCGGCGGTACTCGCGCTGCCCGCGTTGCCAGCGCTACCCGCGCTCGACGAACGCAGCGACGGTAGATCGACCGTGGTCTGTATGCCGGTTTCGTCGCCACCTGCCGCGACGTTCGACACGCGCAGCAGCTCGATGCGCCGCCGCACTTCCAGATAGAGATCGTCGGGCAACGGGGACTTGTGATGCGCAGCGTATAGCGTCTCCAGCAGCCGCGTCGGACCGAGTTGCTCGGTCGCCAACGCGCTGTCGAGCTGCGCGACGAACTCGTCGCGCGATAGCTCGCCGCTCTGGAAGTCGAGAATCACACGCGCAAGGCTAGCCATTTTTGCGAAGCACCGCCGTTGCCGCTGGACCGTGTCGCATGCGACCGACGCCACGCGGGTCGATAGAGAAGCTGTCGTATCCAGTTACATGTGCCGTTTCGATACTAGCTCCCGGTCCGCGCTTTCGCAAACCAGGCAAACCAGGCATGGGCCGCGCGCCGCGCCGCATGGTGTCGCGCGCAATGTCGTGCGCGAGCCAACAGGGTCCGCCGCGATGTCGGACCGCCGCCACCGCCTCTAGCGCGTCAACGCGGTTCGAGCGGACCGGCACGGCGGCCGAACCGCGCACAAAAGCCTTATACGACAAGGCTTCGTTGATTTCTTCAGGATAGTTCATTAAGACTGGCACAGCCTGTGCATTAGTGATGTCCGAGCAAACGAATTGCTCGAAACCACTCGCGACACTGCGAAAACTTCCCTCAGGAGACTCACCATGAAAACGCTGATGATCAAAGACCTGTCCGTTACCGAACAACTCGACAGCAAGGCCATGAAAGCCGTACGCGGTGGCTATGGCCCCAGCCAGTACTACAGCTTCGCCCCGGTCTATGCGCCGACGAGCATCAAGAACAGCACCACCTCGCAATTCATCGGTAACGAACTGAACTTCCAGAACGCCAATGGCAACAACGTTGCGTTCTCCGAAGGCATCGACTCGACGCTCAGCCCGTATGTCGTGTCGAGCAACTCCAACGGCCACTAATGCATGGCGCGGCGAGGCGCCTGCTGTCGCGGGCCGCTTCGCCGCCAGCCATGCATGTCCGCTTTCCATACGTTTTAGGAGAAACGCCATGTCATCCCTCATGATTCGCGATCTGCCCGGCGCGCGCGAACTCGATCGCCGGACCATGTCCGGGATCGCAGGCGGCACCGGCAGCAACGTGCCCATGCCCTCGGGCCCTGGTGGTCTCGGCAGCCTTGCCGGCATCGCCAACGTCAACGTCAATGTCAACGTCACCCAGAATCTGGCTCAACAGCAGATCGTCAATGTCGCAGCGCTCAATGACATCGGCTATATCGGCTCGGGCGTCGTGCTGCCGAAACTGAAAGTCGACCCGATCCTGGCGGGCGCCAATCTCTCCGCCGTGTAAGCCCGCGAAGCAGCGAGGGACCGGGGGTTCCTTCACTGCCGCGACAGCAGCACGGCAATGCATGCCGCGAGCGGATTTCCTATACTGATAGTGCGTTGAGACCTGAGTACAACGAATAGCACACTGAGCACATTCCGAGCCCGGCGGCCGGAACCCGAACGGGTCTGGCCGCCGGCGCGTTTTTCTGGAGCCGTCATGGCCAAGCTGAGCATCAAGGATCTGACCGAAAGCGTCGAGCTGGACCGCGAGGCGATGGCCGCCATCGTCGGGGGCGCTCGCGTCGGCGCGCGTTCGAGTCTCGCCGCGCCGCTGGTGCCGCCCGCGACGCGCGTCGTCGCATACCCGCCGGGCTTTCCTGACGCGCATCTGCGTATCGCGGAAGCCGCTTCGCCGCGCAAAGGGCGACGCCGCTAGGATTGCTCGCGGGGGCGTTTCACCAGCACGGCACGCGGAAATAGCGCGTGCCGTTTCCATTTGGGCTTGCGATTGAGTATGGCATGGGAGGGTTCGCCACGCGGCACGTTGCGCTGCGCCCCAACCATTAGTATGCGACCCGTGCGACGCGCGCAAACACTTCGACTCGCAATCGCGGTCGTATCCGGCTTGATTCAATGCGGCTATCGCGCGGATCCTTGCCAGGCTTCGCATCGCGGCCCCCGCTCCCTTTTGCGGCTCACTTCCCACACCTTGGCATAGGCCTTGCAGAAATCGAGGCGGGCGCCGCACTGTGCTCGCCTTTCACGTCAAGGAGAAATGCCATGAAAGCCACTGTGATCATCAAAGACCTGCCGCTCGGCGCGGGCGAGCCATCCAACGACAAAACGCTGAGCGCCGAACAGATGAAGACGCTGCGCGGCGGCCGATCGGTAGTCGTCAAGGTGGACGGTGGCGGCACGGGTACCGTCGACGATTGGGACATCAACACCGCGATCTTCGAAGGCCGCATCAACGGACCCTACCTTCTATAGGACGCGCGACGTGTCCGCAATTGGAAAAACGGCACCCTCCTCATGTTTTGAGCGCAATGGGTGCCGTTTCAATCGACTCGCGAATCTCCGCACGCGGCCTGCGCTGTCACCGTGATCCTCTTAACGGATCGGCCGTGGGCACGCGGTTTGCTCGCTAGGGATTACCCTGCGGCCTTGCGGCTGACCTAGGTGCAGCAGGTCCCCTTCAACCAGGCGGAGGTCATAACATGCTAGGAACCATTCTTCTCATCGTGCTGATTCTGCTGCTGATCGGCGCTTTTCCAGCGTGGCCGCACAGTCGGGCGTGGGGCTATGGTCCGACCGGCGGACTCGGCATCGTACTGATCGTGGTGATCGTTCTGCTGGTTGCCGGCGTGATATAGGCCGCGCGTCCTGGACTGGAACACCCGGCGGGCCGCCGTCTATCCGCGCGATGTCGCGCGCCGGTAGATGGCGGCTTCGCTTCTCGTCGTTGCCGGAGCACTCAAATGGAAAAGTTACTGGCCAATCAGGTCGCACTGATTACCGGTGCGAGTTCGGGAATCGGCTACGGCGTCGCCAAAGCACTCGCGGATGCCGGCGCGGCGGTCGTGCTCAATTATCATTCGCATGCGGAACCTGATGAAAAGCTCGCCGACGAAATAGAAAAATCCGGTGGATCCGCAATCGCGATCCAGGCAGACGTATCGAATCCCTCTCAGGTAGCGAACCTCTTCGAGGCGGGTCGCGCGCGCTTTGGCGGCATTGATATCGTGGTCGCGAATGCCGGACTGCAGAAGGACAGTCCACTCGCCGACATGACGCTCGACGATTGGCAACTCGTGCTGTCGACGAATTTAACCGGCCAGTTTCTAACCTGCCAGGCCGCGGTAAAAGAATTTCGCCGACGCGGCCCGACGACTGTATCGAAAGCGCTCGGCAAGATCATTTGCATGAGTTCCGTTCACGAGGTCATTCCGTGGGCGGGGCACGTCAATTACGCCGCGTCGAAAGGCGGCATTCAGATGTTCATGAAATCGCTGGCGCAGGAAGTGGCACCCGAGCGCATTCGCGTCAATTCGATTGCGCCGGGCGCGATCCGTACGCGGATCAATCAGGACGCGTGGGATTCGCAAGCAGCACTCGACAAACTATTGCAGTTGATTCCCTACGGACGCGTCGGTGCCGTGGAAGATATCGGCAAGGCGGCGGTGTGGCTTGCGTCCGATGAAAGCGATTATGTCGTCGGCACGACGCTGTTCGTCGATGGCGGGATGACGCTGTACCCGGGCTTTTCGAATAACGGCTAAAGCTTCGTACGTGACCACATGTGCCTTTCCGACTCAGGCACGCTGCCTGCTAAAACTCCTGTGTATTCGAACTTCAATACGAAAGGAGATGACATCATGCCTTACCTGATTGGCTGGCTGCTTGGCGTTCCGTTGATCGTACTGATCATCCTGTACCTCATTTTCCATTGACCTCGCGCGGTACAGACGATAAGGATGACGTTGTTCCCGCGGCGGCGGTATGCGGCTAGTTTCGTAGTCAGCGTACCGCCGCCATCAGCGCGCCCATCCCGACCAGCAAGCTACCCATCAGGCGGTTCACGACGCGCAACCGCGAGGGGCGCTGCAAAACCGTGCGCAGACGGTGCGAGAAGATCGCCGTCGACGCGACGCCCAACGCGAACATCAGCGCAAAAGTACTGGCCAGCAACAGGTATTGATGATTGGCCGACCAATCGACTTCATTCGACGAAGTACTGATGAACTGCGGAAAGAAAGACGGAAAGAACAATAGCGTTTTCGGATTCAGGCCCGACGTCGCGAAGCCGCGCCAAAACAAACCGCGTTGTCCGGCGCTTTTTGCCGGAAGCGGAGAAGCCGAGAATGTGCCGCTTCGCCATTGTTTGAAGCCCAGATAAACCAGATATATCGCGCCGGCCCAGCGCAGCACGATTAGCGCGCGCTCATCGATCAGCAATAGCGAGTTCAGACACAACGCGGTAAAAGCGAGTTGCAGCAATACCGCACAGGTGCCACCCCATACACAGGGCAATGCCGCGCGCCATCCGGCGGTAAGCGCCTGACTCATCGTAAGAACATTGACCGGGCCGGGCGAATAAACGAGTACGGCGGACGCGAGAAGAAACGAAACATACAACTGGATCGGCATCGGCGAATCAGCGGGCAAAAGAGAGTTGCGATAGACACATGCGGCGACATGCGTCCATGCCCGGCGAGCGCGTCTTCCGGCGTGGGTAACGCCGGAATTCGCCCGCGTGCCGCCTTACCGTGAAGGCGGCGAGACACCGAAAAAGCGGCTTTTGGCCACGGAGGATCGCCGGCGCGAGGCCCGCGGTCCGGGCGGTTGTCCCGGGCATGAATGCACGCTGAAAATATACCGGGAGCCCCGCTGGATAGGCTTCTTAAACGCATCTGCTTATGCCGCCTATTCGGAACGATCTTCACTTACAATATTGTTCCGCAAAATATGCTTCCCATATCGTTGATGAACACCCGAAACCGCCCGCTCGACGCGCTCGATCGCAAGATCATGCGCGAGCTTCAGAAGAACGCCCGGCTCAGTAATGCGGATCTTGCCGAACTGGTCGGCATGTCGACCACCGCGTGCTGGAATCGCACGCGGCAGCTCGAAAACGAAGGGTATATCCGCGGCTATGTCGCGTTGCTCGATCAGCAGAAGCTCGGTTTCGCGGACGTCGTGCTGCTCGAAGTCACGCTCGACCGCCACGACGAAGACGCGCTCGCGCGCTTCGGCGCCGAGCTCGCCACGCTCAGCGAAGTACTCGAAGCGTACCTGGTGTCTGGCGATTACGACTACCTGGTCAAGGTCGCGGTAGACGGCACCGCCGGCTACGAACGCTTCCTGCGAGAAAAGCTCTACAAGATCGCAGGCATTCGCCATAGCCGCTCGATGTTCGCGCTGCGCTGCATGAAGAGCATTCCGTCGATCGCAATCTGATTGGCGATCAGACTGCGCGTTTTAACGCGCGTCCCTCGAGGCGGCGATGATCGCATCGGCCACCGCTTGCGGCTGACTCAGCATCGCGACATGGCTCGTGTCGACGCGCGTGATCTTCGCGTCGATGTGCTTCGCCATCTCGAGTTGCAAGGCCGGATCGATCATGCGGTCGCGGCCCGACACCACGAAGTACGACGGCTTGTCATGCCAGGCGGCGTTCGTCACCTTGTCGTCGATACAGCCAGCGGCCCACGGCTGCTGGGTCGCCGCGATCAGGCGTTTCTGCGGCAGCGGCAGATCCTGCGCGAAGTCGTCGAGCACCGCGTGGGTCGATAGCGTCAGATAACCGGCCGAGTCCTTGCGCAACTCATCAGCCCAGACCGGCGCGGGTTTGTCTTTCGTGATGTCGGCGATGGACTGGCTGTTGTCCGGCGCAAATGCCGCGACGTATACGAGGCTCTTCACCTTGTCGTCGTTGCCGGCTTCGCTGACCACCACGCCGCCCCATGAATGGCCGACCAGAATCACAGGTCCGTTCTGCTGCGCGATCACGCGCCGGGTGGCCGCCACGTCGTCGGCGAGCGAACTCAGCGGATTCTGCACGGCCACGACATGCAGGCCGCGCGCTTCGAGCAACGGGATCACCTTGTCCCAGCTGGACCCGTCGGCGAAAGCGCCATGGACGAGTACGACGTTCTTGCCCTTCAGGTCGTCGGACGGCGCAGCCTGAGCGAACTCCGTGGCCTGCAATGCGAACAGTCCGCCCAGCAACAGAACGGAACCGAGAATTTTCTTCAGCAGCGTGGTCATCGTTTATATCTCGTCAGGTGGGTTAAACAAGGCGTCCGCGCGTCGACGTGAATCGGTGCGCGCGGACGCCTTGCTCATTTGCATCGATCACGAATGCGCGTAGATGGAACCGAGGCCGACGACGTTGGAGCCGTCATACACGCGATCCGCCGCCGCATGCTTCATCGGCAGGTGCGAGCCCGAAGCCGAACTGCCGTTCGCGACACCGCCGTAGGCGGCTGCGTCATGGCTCGCGCTGATGCGCGCCTCGGCCGCCTCGATGTTCTGCGGGTATTGCGTGTTGTCGCTGGCCGGGTTGTAGCCGGCCTTTTGCAATTGAACCAGCTCCGCGCGAACTTCAGCACGAGTGAGCGCGTGTTGCGGTTGCGATTGCGCAAACGAAACAACGGGAACAGCAACGAGTGCGGCGACGAGCAGCGATTGAACGAGTTTCATGAGTCTTCTCCGGGTATCAGAACATTCAGGGATCAACGAATCAGGAGTGCGCGTAGATGGAGCCGAGGCCGACGACGTTCGAGCCGTCGTTGGCGCTATGCGCGGCCGCATGCTTCATCGGCACATGCGAGCTGGACGCCGAGCTTCCGTTCTCGACACCGCCGTAAGCGGTAGCGTCGTTGCCCGCGCTGACACGCGCTTCAGCTGCCTCGATGTTCTGCGGGTATTGCGCGTTGTCACTAGCCGGGCTATAGCCGGCCTTCTGCAACTGGACCACCTGCGCGCGAACTTCAGCACGAGTGAGCGCCTGTTGCGGTTGCGATTGCGCGAACGAAACAACAGGAGCGGCGACGAGTGCAGCGACGATCAGCGATTGAACGAGTTTCATGAGTCTTCTCCGGGTATCAAACCATCAGGGATAAGGATTGAGCGGGACACAAAACCATCAGCGCAGATACACTGTGACGCCCCGCCTGATTCACACGCAACGTTGTGAATCAACCTTGCGTGAAGACATTAGAACGCCCCAACGTATCTGCAATGTTTTCGTCACCCCCCATTTCTGCAAGCGTGTTTGTCTGCGTACGCCGTTGATACATTGCGATACAAAACCCCGCTTCCGAACATGCGGCGCAGGGCCGGCGTCGCATGCGTCGTGCGAGTTGCGCGTGTGCTGCAAATGGCCCGCCCATGAAAAAAAACCCGGCAGCCGTGCGTTCGGCTACCGGGGTTCCGTTCAGAAGAGAGAAGCCGGCTAACGCCGGCTCGATCAAAGGCGCGTGACGTCGAGAATCGCATCCGCGAAAGCTTTCGGCGCTTCCTGCGGCAGGTTGTGGCCGATGCCGCCGCTGATGTTGCGGTGCTGATACTTGCCGGTGAACTTCTTCGCGTATGCAGCGGGCTCCGGATGCGCGGCGCCGTTCGCGTCGCCTTCGAGCGTGATGGTCGGCACCGCGATCGTCGGTCCGGTGGCGAGGCGCTTTTCGAGTTCGTCGTATTGCGGCTCGCCCTGCGCGAGTCCCAGACGCCAGCGGTAGTTGTGAATCACCACGGCAACATGGTCCGGGTTATTGAACGATTCTGCGGAGCGCTCGAAGGTGGCGTCGTCGAAATTCCATTTCGGCGAGGCGGTATGCCAGATCAGCTTGTTGAAGTCGTGACGGTTCGCTTCATAACCGGCACGGCCACGCTCGGTGGCGAAATAGAACTGATACCACCACGCGAGTTCGGCCTTCGGCGGCAACGGCGCGCGGTTAGCCTCCTGGCTGCCGATCAGATAACCACTCACCGACACCATCGCCTTCACGCGTTGCGGCCACAGCGCGGCGACGATGTTCACCGTGCGTGCGCCCCAGTCGAAGCCGCCGAGCACGGCCTTGTCGATTTTCAGCGCGTCCATCAGGTTGATGATGTCGACCGCGACCACTGCCTGCTGGCCGTTGCGCGGCGTATCCGCCGACAGGAAACGGGTGCCGCCGTAGCCGCGCAGGTAAGGCACGATCACGCGATAACCGGCCGCCGTCAGCAACGGCGTTACTTCGGCGAAGCTGTAGATGTCGTAAGGCCAGCCGTGCAGCAGAATGACCACTGGTCCGTTCTGCGGGCCCGCTTCCGCGTAGCTGATGCTCAGCGTGCCTGCATTGATCGAGCGAATGTTCTCGAACGACGCCACGCGCGCGCCTGCTCTCGCATTGCCGGCCGTGTCGGCCGATTGCGCATGCGCGAGCCCGCTCAGTCCCAATTCGAGCAGGCTGATACCCGCAACCGCCGTTCCAAGAAAGCGGCGGCGACGGCTATTGATCTGATCCGACATGGTTGTTCTCCTTCAAGCCAGGCTTTGATACGGAATTTGGAATAAACGAATCGAACACTGCTTGAGATGAATGGTGACAGCTCAGGCTGTCATCAGGAAGAGCAACTAAGTTCACAGGTCGTTGCTTTACAGGCAACGCAGGCCGTAGTCGACTACACACACGCGCGGCATCACCAACAGCGCCTTCCTCACGCTGGGACCGTTCGGCAACCACCGCGGCGCGCATCGTCTCGTCAGCCGATTTGTGTCGCAATGTATCTGCGCCGTGCGCGGACATACAACATTGCAAGCGCGCCTGATCGCCGACATAAACCAGATACGCGTGAGCGTTCCAATACGGTCATCCCAGCCAACGGAACGCCCATCATGCACAGTACTCTCGAAACTCCGCTCGCCCTGCTCGCCGGGTTGCTGACGATTGCCTCTCCCTGCGTGCTGCCGGTGATGCCGATTCTGCTCGGCACTTCCGTCGAACAACCGAGCCGTACGCGGCCATTGTTCATCGTTGCCGGCTTCATTCTGACCTTCGCGTCTTTCGCGCTGCTATTGGGCGCGGTGTCGAGCACCGTGCACGTCGCGCAACAGGTACTGCGCAATACCGGCATCGCGTTGCTCGCACTGTCCGGACTTCTGCGTATCTGGCCGCGCCCCTACGACTGGCTCGTCGCGCAACTGCAAGGGCCGCTCGACCGGATCGGCGCGGCCATTGCGCCGGGCACGCAGCCGGGCAGCGGCAACGCGGGTGGCTTCGTGCTCGGCATGTCGCTCGGCGCGGTATGGACGCCCTGCGCCGGCCCCGTGCTCGCGTCGATTCTCGTGCTCGTCGTGAAGGCTCAGGACTTCGGTTGGTCGGCGCTGCTGCTCACGCTGTATGCGATCGGCGCGGCGATTCCGATGCTCGCGATCATCTACGGCGGACATTACGTGACGCGTCACGTACGTGTCGTCTCACGTCACGCAGAACGTCTGCAACAGGTGTTCGGCGTACTGGTGATGCTGACCGCACTCGCCATCTATTTGCAGTACGACGTGCTGCTGTACGCGCGGCTCGCCGGCCTTTTCCCCTCACTCAAAGGACTTTGACATGACTACCCGATTGAAAAACTTCGCCCTGTCCACCGCGTTTGCCGCCTGCGCGTTGATCGCGGCGAGTACGGCCGCGATCGCCGCGCCGCAGGAAAGCGGGCCGCCCGCACCCGAGCTCACGGGCATCACGCAATGGCTCAATAGCGAGCCGCTCAAATTGCAGCAGTTGCGCGGCAAAGTAGTACTCGTCGACTTCTGGACCTATAGCTGCATCAATTGCGCCAACACGCTGCCTTACGTGAAAAGCTGGAACCAGAAGTACAAGGACCAGGGGCTCACGGTGATCGGCGTGCATACGCCCGAATATCCGTTCGAACGCGACACCGGCAATGTGAAGACCGCGCTCAAGCGGCTCGGCATCACCTATCCGGTTGCGCAGGACAATCAGTACGCGACCTGGAATGCGTATAACAACCAGTACTGGCCCGCGTTCTATCTGATCGACAAGCAAGGTCATATCGTCTACTCGCACTTTGGAGAAGGCGACTATGCGCAGACCGAAGCCAGGATTCAGGCGCTGCTCGCGCAGAAGAACTGACGAAGCGCTCCGTCGCGATGACGCTGGTCGCGACGATCACCTACATCGAGCTTTGATCGCACAAACAAGCCCGCCTGAACCGAATCGTCGGGTCAGGCGGGCTTCTCTTTGTCCGCCAAACCCTGCTCCGGATTCGCTGCTTGCGACGCTTTCAAGGTGTAAAACGGACCTTTCGCGCCCCGGCTGGACGAACGAATTCGTCAAGACTTTTCCAATGGTACTATCGGCTGTCATTGCCGTTATTGTCCTTCTGGCCTTCGATCTCCGCATGACCTCTTCTCAGGAGAACCAACCCATGTCAGTACCGTCGCGGCTGTACAAAGCGGTTATTGGTAGCTTGCTCGTGTTGGAAACAATGGGCGCTCACGCGGCCATCAACCTTGGATTCCTGAGCGATACGCCGATCAGTCTGATGCGGCAAGCAGACATCGCGTCGATCCAGTCCGCAGTGAATCAGGCGCTCGATACCAAGCAGGATGGCGAAACACTCGACTGGACGAACGAGGCCACGCGCAACAGGCCTCGTGTCCACGCGACGATCACACCCTCACACACGGTCAAGGAAGAAGCGCGAACATGCCGGGTCGCGGCAATCGACCTCAGTGCAAGAGGACAAACCATGCATCTCACTCCGCGATTCTGCCGGTCCGGTTCGGACAATTGGGAATTTCAGCGCCGCCACTGAATACTCGAAGATTCGGCGTTCACCGATTCGGCGGGCTGGCCCTCGCTACGCCCGCTCGTCGCACTACCTTAGTTCGACCGATCATTTCCGCACTCCGCTCACGCATTTGCCATCCACGTTCGCAGCAGATACTCTGTGCTGGCTTGACTCTCACGTCGCCAATTGTGAACTGTAGTCAGACGGCGGCTTTCGATGCACAGTGGTCCACGTCATGGGGTGAGCTATGCCTTCAGGAAAGTATCTTGGCAATAAAATAGTCAGTCCATCTTCTTCATGTCTTTGCGACAAGTCACAAGTGCAATATGCAAACCGCCGTATTAGTGCCGACCTGTCGCGCCGCGGTTTTGTCACTGGTCTCGCCGCATCGATGTTGAGTCTGGTACTGCCCGGACTCAGCAATGCCCAAACCACCGTGCCGCCAGCACCGCCCGCGAAGCCGGTGCTGTTCACGAACTTCCGTTTGTTCGATGGCAAATCGTCGACGTTGCGTGACGGCCTCTATATGGTTGTCGAGGGTGACAGCATTAGCCAGTTGGGTCGAGGTCAACCGGCTTCGATCGACGGCAAGACGCTGGTCGATTGCGGTGGCAAGGTGATGATGCCCGGCATGATCGACATGCACTGGCATGCACTGCTCGCGGCGGTGCCGGTTCAGGTCATCCTTCAATCCGACATTTCGCTCGTCCATATTGCCGCAAGCGCTGAAGCCGAACGCACGCTACTGCGCGGCTTTACGACGATCCGCGACGCGGGCGGCCCGTCATTCGCGCTGAAGCAGGCAATCGATAGCGGCATGATTTCCGGACCGCGCATCTATCCGTCTGGCGCGATGATCACGACCACCGGCGGTCACGGCGATTTTCGCGCACTGAGCGAAATGCCGCGCACCAGCAGCCAGATCACCCAATTGGAACGGGACGGTGGCTTCGCGATCGCCGACACGGAAGACGAAGTCCGCTTGCGCGTTCGCGAGCAGTTCATCCAGGGCGCGACGCAGATCAAGCTGGTCGGCTCCGGTGGCGTATCGACGCCGCGCAGCCCGCTCGACATGCTCACCTTCACCGAAAAGCAGTTGCGCGCGGCCGTCGAAACAGCGGCCGACTGGGGCACCTATGTGCTCTCGCATGCGTACATGCCCGAAGCGGTTCAGCGCTCCGTTGCGGCAGGCGTGCAGTGCATCGAGCACGCTCATCTGATGGACGACAAGACCGCGGCGTTGATGGCGAAGAACGGCACATGGTTGAGCACGCAGCCGTTCGTCAACGAAGACGACGTGGGCCCGCTCGCCCCGCAGAGTCGCGAGAAGTTTCTCGACGTGATCGCGGGCACCGATCGCGCTTTCAAACTCGCGCGCAAGCATGGCATCAAGGTCGCATTCGGTACGGACCTGATCTTTTCGCAGGCCGTGGCCGCGGGGCAAGGCAGGATGCTCACGCATATGAAGCGTTGGTACAGCGGAGCCGAGGCATTGACCATGGCAACGGGCACCAATGGACAACTACTCGCGCTGTCCGGGCACCGCAATCCGTATCCGCGCAAGCTCGGCGTACTCGAAGAAGGTGCATACGCCGATCTGCTTCTCGTCGATGGCAATCCGCTCGAGAATCTCGACCTGATGGCTAACCCGGAGCAGAACCTGCGGATCGTCATGAAGGATGGAAAGTTCTACAAGAACACGCTGAAAGCGTAATCGGTAATACAAGCGGGCGCGCAACTTCGCGCGCCCGCGTTCGCTACGACGTCACACTATTTAGCCACGCCCCTGCAGACGGATGTCGCGCGACGATGCGCCGACGTACACCGTGCTGCCCGGCACATAGCGCCAACGGTTGCTCGTGGTGTCCCACACGCTCTGCATGCGCTGCGTCACGACCACGTGCACGCGACGCGATTCGCCCGGGTTCAGACCAACCTTGTCCCAGCCGACGAGACGACGCGGCGGCTCACCCTGATACGGCACACCGAGGTACACCTGCGGCACTTCCGCACCGGCGACGCGACCATCGTTACGCACGTTGAACGACACGTCGATCAGACCGCCCGGCAGATGCTGAACCGATAGACCCGAGTATGCGAAGTGCGTGTACGACAGGCCGTAGCCAAACTCGAACATCGGCGTGATGTTCTGCGAGTCGTACCAGCGATAGCCCATATCGAGCTTCTCGGAGTACACCGGGTTCGCCGCAAATGCGCCATTCGTGCCCCACGTCGGCGTGTCCTGGTCGCGCACCGGGAACGTGACGGGGAGCTTGCCGGAAGGATTGACCTTGCCGAACAGCACGTTCGCAATCGCGTTGCCGCCGCCTTCGCCCGGATACCATGCTTCGACGATCGCCGACACGCTGTCCTTCCACGGCATCAGCACCGGGTTGCCGCTTTCGACGACGACGATCGTATGCGGATTGGCCGCCGCAACCGCTTCGACGAGTGCATCCTGGTTAGTCGGATTCGCGAGGCCCAGGCTCGGCAGATCGCCGATATCCTCGCCGGCCGGCTGCGCGACCACTACGATGGCGACGTCGGAGTTCGCGGCCAGCGTTGCTGCCTGGGTGATCTGCTGCTGCGTGTAGGCGGCAAACGGCGACTGCTGATCGCTGTTGCCGGCGAAGGTCACCGTGGCCTGCGGCGCGAGCGCCTTGATCGCCGACACGATCGGCGTGTTCAGCTTCAGCCACGGGTTGGTCCACCAGCTGCAGCCCGTCGTGGTGCCGAACGTCAAGCCGCCGCAACCGGCGAACGCGCCCGTCACCGGATCGCGTGTGTTGCCCGAACCGCCGCCCGTCAGCACCGCCGCGTCGGCGTGGCCGCCGATCACCGCGATGCGCGACAGCGAACCGGCGGAGAGCGGCAGCTGATTGCTGGCGTTCTTCAACAGTACCATCGACTGCTCTTCGACCGACTGCGTGAAGGCTCTCGCGGCCGAGAAGTCGATGGTCGCGCCACCCTTCGGCGGATCGTCCATCACGCCCGTGCGGATCATCACGTACAGCTTGCGCTCGACCATGTCGTCGACGCGCGCGGTCGACACCGAGCCGTTCGCGATCGCCTGCTTGACCAGCGTGGGCGTCAGATAGACGGTCGAACCGACGTCTTCTTCCTCGTCGAGACCGGCATTGATCGCGGCTGCCGTGCTATGCGCCGCGCCCCAGTCCGACTGCACCTGACCTTCGAAGTGCCAGTCGTTCTTCAGCACGTCGTTGAGAATGTGCGAGTTCTCGCAGGCATAGGTGCCGTTGACCTCGTTGTAGCTGCACATCACACTGCCCGGCTGCGCGCGGCGCGCGGCGATTTCGAACGGCAGCAGATAGAGCTCGCGCATCGTGCGCTCGTCGATCTGGCTGTTGCCGCCGCCGCGGTTGTGTTCCTGCTCGTTGCCCATGTAGTGCTTGATCGTCGCGATGACCTTCTGGCTTTGTGTGCCGTCGGTGCGTTCGGCGAGCATCTCGCCGGCGAGCACCGGATCTTCGCCGAGATACTCGAAGAGCCGGCCACCGCGCGGCTCACGCGCGAGGTTGGTGCCACCGCCGAGCCCCATGCCGAAGCCCTGCTGACGCAACTGGATCGCGATCTGCTTGCCGAAGTTCCACGACAGCGCGCGGTCCCAGCTCGCCGCCACCGCGAGCGTCGCGGGGAAGGTCGTCGATGGCTGGCTGGTGCTGCCCGAACCGGTGGCGGAGTCGACCATGTTCAGGTCGGGAATGCCAAGGCGCGGCACGCCCTGAATGTAGCCCGCGCCGCCGCCCGGCACAGCCGACATGGCGTACTGCGAATGAATGAACTGCAGCTTCTCGTCGATCGTCATCTTGTTGACGAGCGTTTCCGCGCGCCGGTGCGCCGCTGCCGACGCGAACGCGTTCAGCACCGTCGACGTAGGCGCGAAGTCGAGACCAGGAGTGGGAATTTCCGCGTGCGCAGCGGCGCTCACGGCCGCCGCTATCGCGACGGCCGGCCATAGTTTCTTCTGCATAGGTGTCTCTCCGAAATTGTGCTTTTCTGGGGCAACGGAGCGCGTCGGGTGGGTGGGAAGCGGACGCGAACACAGGCGTGCAGCGATGACTGCAAACGTTTGCCTGTTGGAAGAAGAATCGGCGCAACCGGATGGGCTGTAGCGACTCTCCGTGGTGAGTAATGTAAGAATGTAGTCTGACTACAGCATCGGTAGTTTTACTAATACGCGTAATTTTATGCGTAATGGGGTGTAAGGGTTTTTCTTACATAATCCAATTGAAAGTTATTGAATCGAATCGAATAAAGAAGCGGAAATTGTTATTCGAGGTTTGATTGGCAATTCATGAAAGCGGAAAAACGTACGCGTACGGCGAGGCGTTTCCTGTTCGCCCGACCCAAGCTGAGCAACCGCGCTCGCTCGTAGCTCAATCGCGCGCGATGACACCGAGTTAATCTCAAAAATCGGATTCTCCCGATATGGGCGACTTGCCACTCTGCATAGACTAAAGGCTCTTCTTACCGGGTTGTATAGCGCGAAAGAGAACCCTCTGTCGATTTATCGGGTTTTCGCGGCGTTTCAAGCGATGTCATTCATCCCTGCAGCCCTTTTCCGACTGCGAGGTTTTGAAATGATGCGCTCGCGCTATTTACGTCACGTCTGTTCCCGCGCTAAGGCCATTTCCGCCAAAGTGAGTCATTCGGCGTATTGCCGATTTAAATCCCCAGTGGCTGCCGTATTGCTGTGCGGCATCATTGCGATGCTGAGTACGTCGGATTGTGTTACGGAACCGAAGATCGTCAGTCGCGTGAACGCATCAAGTGCAAGCCAACCTTCCTCGGCCTTAACGGTGACTGCGCCGGCCCACACTGAATCCGTTAGCAGAACCAGTTACAGTCGGCTATCCGACGCTGCGCCGCTTGTCATGCCGGAGGTCGACAGCGGTTCTTACGCGGGACGGATCGAAGGCACGTTGCGCGACACCCTGGCACGAGCCAGCGTGCCAGTGGAGATACAACAGCAGATCGAGCATCTTTTCGCTCCTCGCCTCGACCTCGCCGCGCGTGCGCACAAGGGCGACACTTATCATGTTCTCTACGGACACGACGATACAGACGTACAGCGCAAGCGCGTAACGGCCGTCGAAGTCCAATCGGGCGGCGAGTTCTACCAGGCCGTGTGGTTCATCGCGCCGGGACGCACCGATGGAGACTACTATTCATTCGACGGACGCAGGCTTGCAACCAAGCCATTTTCCATGCCTGTCGATGACGTTAGGCTCAGTTCGCCCTTCGGTTACCGGACCCATCCGGTCAAGGGCCAACACCTGATGCACACAGGTGTGGACTTTGCCGCACCGAAGGGAACACCTGTCGGCGCCGCCGCCTCAGGAACGGTGCGCTTCATTGGCTTCAAAGCCGGTTACGGCAAGATCGTCGTACTCAGTCATCCGCGAGGCTTTACGACGCACTACGCGCACCTGTCCGCGTTCGCCCGCGATTTGCGTGTCGGCAAGCCGGTGACCGAAGGACAACCACTCGGCGCGGTAGGCAGTACTGGCACGGCGACGGGGCCGCATCTGCATTTCGAGGTGCGCGAATATGGTCAACCGATCGATCCGCTCGTGTTGACAAGCCGAACCCGCACCGCGCCGCTCACGACCAGTCAGCAGATCGCGTTCGACAGCATGACAGGCGCCCTGCGTGAACAACTGGCGGCATTGCCTCTCGATACACCGGCGGGCAGGATGGCGTCGAATGCCGAAAGCACGCCGAACACACCTGAGAAGCAGAAAAGCTCGTTGACTTGAAGCACGAGGCGACCGCCCGATATTGACAACAAAAAAGCCATTCTCTAGTTTACTGGATGCCCGATCCCTTAAACTGGACGACATGGACATCAACGCCCTGATCGCACGGCGAGTCAAAGCGCTACGCGACGCTCAGAACTGGTCTCTCGACGCGCTGGCCGAACGCAGCAAGGTCAGCCGCTCGAACATCTCGCTGATCGAGCGCGGGCAGAGCAGCCCCACCGCGACCGTGCTCGACAAACTTGCAACCGCGTTGAACGTGCCGCTCGCGTCGCTATTCGAGCAGGAAGGCGCACCCGCGGCTGCGCCGTCGCCAGTCAGTCGCGCGGCCGAGCAGCCGGTATGGACCGACCCGAGCTCCGGCTATGTGCGACGTCATCTGTCGCCTACCGCGCGCTCGGCGATCCAGTTGGTCGAGGTCAACTTCCCCGCGGGTCAGCGGGTCAGTTACGAAACCGGCGCGCGTGACGCGGACATCCATCAACAGGTGTGGATGCTCGACGGCTCGATGGAAATCACGATCGGCGACACCAGTTGGCGGCTCAAGACAGGCGATTGCCTGGCGATGCGGCTCGACAGCCCGATCGTGTTCCGTAACCCCACTCGCAAACGCGCGCGCTATCTCGTCGCGCTGAGCACAACGCCAATCAACGATCGGAGAAACGGATGAGCGATAACGTGACCATACGGCGCGTCGGCCCGAACGAAGCGGCCGCCTGCGTCGAAGCGCTCGCCGACGTGCTGATCGACTGCGTGGAAGGCGGAGCGTCGGTCAGCTTCATGCTGCCGATCTCGCGCAACACCGCGCTCGTGTTCTGGCGCAACGTCGCGGAGGGCGTCGCGCGCGGAGAACGCGCATTGTTGATCGCTGAAGACCGGGACGGCAGCATCGTCGGCACCGTGCAATTGATCACCGCGCAACCCGAAAATCAGCCGCATCGCGCCGACGTCGCGAAGATGCTCGCAGAAAAGCACGCCGCCGCGGCGTCGCGCACGCTCTGATGAGCGAACTCGATCGCGTCGCGCGGGAAGAGAAAAAATCGGTTCTCGTGCTCGACACCGTAACCGGCGGCGATGCCGAGCGGCTCTATCAGCGCGCCGGCTGGCTACGTGTCGGCAGCGTGCCGAACTACGCGCTGATGCCCGACGGCGCGTTCTGCGCCACCACGTTTTATTGCAAACAGCTTTGACTGCGCATGCAGTCCGTTCCGCGTAAGTATTTGAAAATTTCAACTACTTGCCTATAATGCCTGCACTGCGCAAGACGGCCGACAGCGGAGCAAATTCTTGTACTCGGACTTCCTGACTTTCAGGCTCGATCTGACCAGCGCGCTGCTGATCAACCGCGCGAACATCGTCTATCGCGAGCGCTGGGATCTCGACGTGCGTGCGCTGCGCGTGCTGCGCCTCGTCTGTGCGGAACCCGACATCACGCCTAAGGCCGTTTCGCAACGCGCGCTGATCGAAAAAACGCTGCTGTCCAAAGTCCTCGCCGAACTTGAAACACGCGGCCTGATCAGTCGCAACATGCATGCATCGGACCGTCGAAGCATCGCATTACGCGCCACCGATCACGGCCTCGAAGTTGCGCAGGCATCCGAAGCGGTAGGCACCGAGCTCGAAGTCGAACTCGCGAAGGCGCTCAGCGCGAACGAGCTTAAAACGCTCGAACGTCTGCTCAGCAAGCTTTCGCATAGCCTGCTCGAAAGCGAGTCCGCAAGCGCGCCGCCCGCGAGATCCTGACCGACGGTCCGCCTTTCGCCGCGCCTTCCCTGGCGTTCATGCCAACAAGGAGCCCTCCATGTCGAAGCTGATCGGAACGATGTCGAGCGCGATCGGTGCACGGCGCCACGCGTCCGCAGTGAAAACTCTCAACGAAATCCCAAGCTATCACTCGCCGAAATTCGCACCGGCGCTCGACCCGACCTTGCGTACGGGTCTCGAAGCCATGCTGTGCGGGGCCGGTGTCTCGCTCGACCAACACGAAACCACTCAGTGAATTCACACGCCGTCTATACCATTCTCGATCTGATCGGCACCTTCGTATTCGCGATCAGCGGCGCGGTCGCCGCGCGTCAACGGCGGCTCGACCTGTTCGGCATTGTCGTGATCGCCTTCATGGTCGCGTGCGGCGGCGGCATCGTGCGAGACGTGTGCATCGGCGCAATCCCGCCGGCGGGGCTGTCGAACTGGCGGTATCTGGCCACCGCGCTCGCCGCGTCCGCGGTGACGATTCTCGCGTATCCGCAGGTGCGCCGGCTGCGTCAGCCGGTGCTGTTCTTCGATGCGATCGGGCTCGGTCTATTCGCGGTGTCGGGCGCGCAGAAAGCGCTCACGTATGGCCACAATGCCGAGCTCGCGATTCTGCTCGGCGTCGTCAGCGCGGTGGGCGGCGGTGTGATGCGCGACGTCGTGCTCTCGCGCGTGCCCGCGATTCTCGAGCGCGAGATCTATGCGTCTGCCGCGCTGTTCGGCGCGGCGGTGCAGGTCGGCTTTGCGTATGCGGGCTGGACGGACTGGTGGACGCCGTGGTTCGCGACCTTGGCTTGCGTGATGGTGCGGCTCGCGTCGCTGCGCTACGGCTGGCGGCTCCCGGTCTTCCAGGGCAGACGCGCCGAGACGCGCGACAACTCATAACAGGCTCTGCTCATGCGCCGCCCGCCATGCTCGGCAGCAGATCGCGATAGATATGAATCATCGCGGGCCCCATCAGCACGACGAGCAGCGCCGGAAAGATACAGAACATCAACGGAAACAGCAGCTTCAGCGCAATCTTCGCGGCCCGCTCCTCGGCGCGCATCCGGCGGCGCGTGCGCAGCGTATCGGACAGCACGCGCAGCGACGCGCCGATGCTGGTGCCGAAGCGCTCGGCCTGGATCAGCATCGCGCTGAACGAGTCGATGTCTTCCACGCCGGTGCGCAGCGAAAAATTGCGCAGTGCCTTTTCCTTCGAGAAACCCGAGCGCATTTCTAGCAGCATCAGTTCGAGCTCGCTCGCGACCACTGCGCTGCGCAGGCGGATTTCCTCGCCGACTTTCATCAGCGACGCGTCGAGGCCCAGCCCCGCTTCCACACACACGGTCAGCAGATCGAGCGCATCGGGAAAGTCCTCGACGAGGCTGCGCTGGCGCGCTGCGGTGCGGCGCGACAGCACGATGTTCGGCAGGTAGTAGCCGAACGCGGCCACCACGACGAGCACGATCGCGCGTTCGAGCAGCGAGCTCGCGAACGACGAGCCGTACAGCGCGAGCATCGCCAGCAGCGGCAACGTCAGCGCGAGCGCGGTCTTCGCGGCCAGATAGACCGGCACGGCGTTGGCCGAGCGCCAGCCGGCGTTCATCAACTGCACGCGCAGCGCGGATTGCTCCCAGCCGTCCTTCGGCACCGACAGCTTCGAGATCGGCTGCGAGATCTCGACGAGCTTTTCGTACCACGGCGTCTGCGCGGCGGCGTCGAGTTGCTCCGGCGCGGGCACCGCATTCGCACCGCCCGCCTGCTCGATGCGGCGGCTCATGTCGCGCGGCGTGCTCAGATGCATTGCGCCGAACACGGCCGCGAAAACGATCGCGAAGACGCCGGCGAGCAACAGAATCTGCGTGATGTTCAGTGTTTGCATGGTCCTTCTCCGATGACCTCGAGCCCGCTCAAACGCGGATCTTCACGATGTGCCGCATCCACAGAATGCCGAACAGCATGGCGATGCTCGCCACCGCGATCATCCTGACGCCCGCCGGGTCCCGCCACAGCACGTTCAGGAACCCCGGATTGATCGCCATCATCGCGCCGCCGACGCCGAACGGCAGCAGGCCGAGCACCCACGCGGACATCCTGCCTTCGGCGGAAAGCACGCGAACCTTGTCGAACAGCTTGAAGCGGTCGCGGATCAGCGCGGTGATGCCGTCGAGCACTTCGGCGAGATTGCCGCCCGTCTCGCGCTGGATCACGACGGCGATCACGAAGTAACGCAGATCGCGAATCGGCACCCGTGTCGCGAGATTCGTCAGCGCCTCGCTGATCGACACGCCGTAGTTGATCTCGTCGAACACGATGCGGAACTCGCCGCTCATCGGCTCGGCGAACTCGGCGCCGACCATATCGATCGCGCCGGTGAACGCATGGCCCGAGCGCAATGCTCGCGACAGCATGTCGCAAACGTCCGGCAGTTGCCGTTCGAGCTGACGAATGCGCCGGTGGCGGCGCCGCTGTACGTAGACGATCGGCAGCAACGCACATAGAGCGGCGGCGGCAGCCGTGAAGATCCACGGCACCCTGAGGCTCGCACCCACGATCAGCACGAAAGGCGGCAACACCGCGCAGGTGCCGAAGAAACGACCGACCGACCAGGACAGCCCCGACTGCTGCAGAAACAGATCGAGCGCATGCACGCGCGGAATACGCAGCAGCAGCCGCGCGAGCACCGCGGACTCGGCCATCGTGCGCGTCTTCAGAATCGACAGACGCTGCCGGCTCATCGGACCGCCGGCCGATACCGCGCGAATCCGCGAATCGACGCGGCGCGCGACCGGCCCGTGCCGGCTGTTCCAATACTCGTAGACACCACCCGTCGCGAGCACCACGGCCGCGAACAGCAGAATGATCGACGCGTAGAAAATCGGGCTCATGCAAGTCTCCTGAAACACCGGGCAAGCGGTCTGTGCGCGTCGCCCGTGCACGTCATGTCGTTTCGAAGCGCCGCGCCGGATCGTAGATCTGCTCCGACGGCGCCACGCCGAATGCCTGCAAGCGCTCGGCGAATTTCGGCCGCACGCCGGTCGCGCAGAAATGGCCGCGCACGTTGCCCTTCGTATCGACGCCGGAGCGGCGGAACACGAAGATCTCCTGCATGTTGATCATGTCGCCCTCCATGCCGGTCAGTTCCGAAATGCTGACGATCTTGCGGCGTCCGTCGGTCAGACGCGTGGCTTGCACGACCACCGAAATCGCCGACGAAATCTGCTGGCGCATCGTGCGTGTCGGCAGCGACAGGCCGCCGAGCGTCATCATGTTTTCGAGGCGCGTCAGCGCATCGCGCGGTGTGTTCGCGTGGATCGTCGACAGCGAGCCTTCGTGGCCGGTGTTCATCGCGTTCAGCATGTCGAGCGCTTCGGCGCCGCGCACCTCGCCGAGAATGATGCGGTCGGGGCGCATCCGCAGCGCGTTGCGCACCAGCGTGCGCTGCGTGATCTCGCCGCGTCCCTCGATGTTCGGCGAACGCGTCTCCAGCCGCAGCACGTGCTGCTGGCGCAGCTGCAACTCGGCGGCGTCCTCGATCGTGACGATGCGCTCGTCGCCCGGAATGAATCCCGACAGCACGTTCAGCAGCGTGGTCTTGCCGCTGCCCGTGCCGCCCGACACGAGGATGTTCACCTTCGCGCGCGCCAGCGCGTCGAGCACTTCGGCCATCGGCGGCGTGAGGCTCTGCAATTCGATCAGGTCGGCAACCTGCAACGGATTCGCGGCGAAACGGCGAATCGACAGCAACGGACCGTCGATCGCGCAGGGCCGGATGATTGCGTTCACGCGCGAGCCGTCCGGCAGGCGTGCGTCGACCATCGGGCTCGATTCGTCGATATGGCGGCCGACGCCGGAGACGATCTTCTCGATGACCTTCATCAGATGCGCGTCGTCGTAGAAGGTCACATCGGTCGCCTCCAGCCGGCCACGGCGCTCGACGTAGGTATGACGATGCGTGTTCACCAGAATGTCGGACACGGTCGGGTCGCGCAGCAGCACTTCGAGCGGACCGAAGCCGAACATTTCGTCGTGCACGTCGCCGACGAGTTGCCGGCGTTCGAGATCGTTGGCGGGCGCCTTCTGGTCTTCGAGAATGCGGCCGATCAGCGTCGCGATCTCCTGGCGGACCTGCTCGGGCGGCAACCTCGACAGCCGTTCGAGCTCGACGCGTTCGAGCACCGCCTGATGAATCTCGCGTTTCAGTTTCTGGTATGCGCCGCGCAACATGCCGGCGGCCGCCGGGTCCTGGCGTTCGCCCAGCGGCTGCACGCGTTGCGCGGAAATCTGCTCACGAAGCGACATGACGTTCCCCTGTTCTGATCGTGTGGCGTTGGAGCGTTAAAGCGTTTCGAGTTTCGGCGGCGGCTGGCGGCCGAGCAGCCGCCCGAATAGCGACTCACCTTTCGCGCGCGAGCGCCCCGGTTTGTTCGCGCGCGCCGCGATGTTTTCGGCGAGCGCCTGCAGGCTGCGCGCAACCCCGCTGCCGCGCGCGGTCTTCGACACCGGCAGTCCCTGGTTCATCGAATCGGTCACCGTATCGGCATCCTCGGGAATCACCTGATACGCGCTCATGCCGAGCACGGATTCGAGCGCGGCGCGCGGCCGCTCGCCGTGCCGCGTATAGCGGTTCAGGATCAGCCGCATCTGCTCCTGCGCGTAGCCGAGCGAGCACAGAATCTCCTGCAGCCGGCGGCCGGCGCGCACGTGCGGCATGTTCGCCTGCAGCACCAGATGAATCTGGTCGCTGCGATCCAGCGCGAGCATCGACAGCCGGTTCAGCGTCTGGCCGAGATCGAACAGCACGAAGTCGTAATGCGGCGCGGCGACACCGAGCAGCCACTCGAGACGGTCTTCCTTCACCTCGGCCGCCTTCACCGGATCGCCCGCGCCGGCGAGGATATGGAAGCTGTCGCTCACGTGCACGACGCTCGTGTCGAAGAACGCGGCATCCATGCGCTCGATCTGCGCGCAGATTTGCGGCAACGTCGACGGCGGCGTCTGGTCGGAGACGAGGAACGCGGCATCCGCGAACTGCTGGTTCAGATCGATCAGCAGCACGCGTTTTTTCTGCGGCAGACTTGCGATCGCATGTGCGACGTTCGCGGCGATGAAGCTGGTGCCCGCGCCGCCCTTACACGACACGAACGACAGAATCCGCGTGTCGCGCGTGCCGCCTTGCAGGCTCTGCGCCTGTGCGCGCTGCAACGCGTCGGCGAACTGGCGCGAATCGAGCGGCCAGTTCAGCACGTCGCGAAAGCCCGCGCGCATCGCGGCGATCAGCGTCTGCGGCGACGCGTCGGGGATCAGCAGGATGCAGGTGAGCCGCCCATGCTCGCGATGCAGCCGCTCCACCACCGCGAGCTCCGCATCCTTCAGCGACGCGGCGTCGACGATCAGCACGTCGAACGCGTCGAGCGTATTGCCGCGTTCGCCGAGCAGCGACGGCGTGCCCATCGCGCGCGTGATCCGGTAGTCGCCGGCTTCGCCGCTCAGATGCGCGATCTGAGCGAGCCGTGCACCGTCTTCAGAGAGAGCCAGGATGTTGATCATGATGTTCCCCCGCGTCCGCCATCACTGACTGCCGCCGTTGCTGCCGATCCCGATCACGAACGGATTGAACGTCGTGGCCGGCGTCTGGAACGACTTGTCGTACTGCTGCTGCGCGGCGACCGCGGCCCTGCCGTCGACTCCCGGTGTCGACGGCGTGTGCTCGCCCGCATGCGGATCGATGATCTGCATCTGCGTTACGGTGCGCACGGCGTCGCCGACGTGCGCGTCCCAGATCGGCGAGCTCGACATGCAGCCGCTCAACGAGCCGACCAGCGTGGTGCACACCGTCAGCAGCAACGCCGCGCGGCGCGTGATCAGAAGATGTTCGAGTTTCATGAGAGTCTCCTTCGCGGCGCGTTACGGGTTGAGCCGGGTGGCCTTGAGCGTCGGGTTGCCTGGGCTCGTGGCGTCGGCTTTGGCGAGTGTTGGTTCGGCGCCGGTTTGCACTTGCGTTGCCGACGTTGGCGTAGTTGCCGTCTTGTCGGCCGGTGGCATCGCCGCCGACGGTGCCGGCCGGTCCGCCTGGGTGTCGCGCGGGAGCAGCGCGGCGGGGGCGGCCGAGCCTTCGGTCGGTGCCGGCGTCGGAACCGGTGCGGGCGCCGCGGGTTGCGGTTGCGGTTGCGGTTGCGCGGGCATCTGCGGCGCGTTCGGCAGTGCGGCGGGCCGGCGGCCTTCCATGTTGCCGGTCGCGTAGACGGTGCCGTCGGACACGCCGGTGAAGCTATCGGTCGGCAGCGGATAGTCGCCCGGCGGCAGCGGCTTCACCAGATGCACGGTGACGATGAAGATCAGCTCCGTGCGATCCTGCTGGAACGACGTGCTGCGAAACAGCGCGCCGAGTACCGGCACTTCGCCGATACCGGGCAGCGCCTTCAACGCGCCGGTGATGTTGTTCTGAATCAGCCCGCCGATCGCGAAGCTCTCGCCGTCGTTCATCTGCACCGTCGTCGACGCGCGCCGCGTCGTGATCAGCGGCAGGATCGCGCTGCTGCTCGTGCCGGTCGCCTGGACGGTGACGCCGGTCGGCGACAGTTCCGACACTTCCGGCGCGACCTTCAGATTCACGCGGCTGCCGGCGAGCACGGTCGGCGTGAACTTGAGGCCGACGCCGAACTCTTCTTCCTGCAGCGTGATCGTCGAGCCGCCCGTGCCGTTGCTTTGCGGCACCGGAATGAAGACCCGGCCGCCCGCGAGAAACGACGCCTCCTGGCCGCTCAGCGTGACGAGGTTCGGCTCCGCGAGAATCTTGCCGAGGCTGTCGCTCTTCTGTGCGTCGACGGCGATGTTGAACGGCCTGTTGTTCGCCTTGCTCACCGCGATACCGCTGCTGACGCCGGCGAGCAGGCTGCTCACCAGCGCGCCGGTCCACGAACCGAAGCCGCCCTGGATGTTGACCGCTGCACCCAACTGATTGAGCAGCGTCTTCGACACCTCGGCGACCTTCACTTCGAGCATCACCTGTTGCGGCGAATCGACCGACATCATGTTGATGACTTCGGAGCCCTTGCTAACGCTCGAGCTCTGCTGCGAGATCGAACCGCCGTTACCGAAGCTCGCGGTGCTCGACTGGTCTTGCTGGGTCGGTTGCGCACCCGCGTAAGCGCCGGCGATGCTCATCGCCTGCTGCGCGGCCTGCCCGCTCGATACGCGGCCCGCGAGCACGAGGTTGCCGGCCGCGCTCGACACGCGAATGCCGCGCTCGTTCGGCAGCAGTTGCGCGAGTGTGCGTTGCAGCCCGTCGGCATCGACGCCGACGCTCACGTCGATGATCTGGCATGCGCCGCTGCGGCCCTGCACGATCATGTTCGTGGTGCCGACGCTCATGCCGACCACGTACAGCGTGCGCTGCGACACGAGCGTCGCCTGCGCGACGACCGGATTGCCGAGCGTGCGGTTGCGCGCGGGCTCGACGAGCGGAACCAGGATCGACTTGCCGACCGCGACCGACACGTTCGATTCGTCGCGAATCTCGCCGGTGCAGTTCGGCCCGGTCAGCTGCGCGGGGGCGACCATCCGGCCGCTCGTCGCGCCGGTCGGCATCGGCGTGTTGCTCACCAGCATCGGCACGGCGCCCCGGCCGACCGGCAGCGGCGCGGCCTGCGCGCCCCAGCCCGGCGGCATTTGCGCGGCGGCCATCGTTTGAGCGGCGCTGTCGTGCGCAGCCGTTAACCCGGCGCATAACGCGGCGGCTAGCACCGTGCCGCCGAGCGAGCGGCAACGCTTGCCGCCACCGGATGAGAACCGTTGTTGTGTTTTCATGTTGCTGCCCCCGTCGCTCGATAGGTGAACCGAGACGTCTTTTGATTGCCTTCTGATTCAGATCGCGGCGTCAGTCAAAAACCGGCGCGCCGCGACCGCGCTAGAAACATTCGACGCTGCCCGTCACTCCCGACAGCACGCCGACGCAATCGCGCCTGGGCGCCGGACGTGCCGCATAGTGGGTGCGCACCGGACGCACTTCGGGTGCGGCGGGCGCCGAAGCCGGCACCGGCACGTCGAGCAAGGTCAGCTTGGTCGCGCCGCCGGTGCTCGGGGTCTGCTTGTCGACCTGGTTGCGCAGCACCAGCGACAGCGTGCCGACGCTGCGTGCGAGGTCGAGCTTCTCGGCCTGCTCGGGCGTCACTTCGAGCGTCACCGCGTTGACCACTTTCGGCGCGGTGTCGTCGCGGCTCACCTGCTGCGCGACCGCGAGCACGAGGATCTTTTCGAGCACGATCTTCGAGATGCTTTGCGCCGCGTCGGTCTTGTTCGCCTGCTGCGTGTTGACGATCACGTCGACGTAGTTGCCCGGCAGCGCGAAGCCCGCGACGCCGACCACGTCGTTCACCCGCACCGTGATCGCGCGATGGCCTTCGCCGATCACCGCGGACAGGCCGCCCTTGGTGCCCTGCGGCGCGAGCTTCGATTCGAGCACCGGCTCGCCGGGCGCGAGACTCGTCAGCAGCACGCGCCCTTCGAGCGCCTTGCCGTCGGCGAACGCACCGGGCGGCACGCTCGAAGTCGGCCAGCTGACCATGTGAATCAGGTTCTGGTTCAGCGGCTGGCCGAGACTGATGTCCGACGACGCCACCGCGACCGATGTCACCGCGGCCGACGAGGTCTGCAGCAACCAGCGCGACGCGAAACTCACGGCCGCGAGGCCCGCCAGCACGGCGATCGTCAGCATCACTAAAGCCCGACTGTTTTTCATGGCAACACTCCCGCATCGTTCAGTGGAAACGTCCGGCTACAGCGCGGCCGCGAACAGCATTCCGAGGGTGCCGGCCGCGATCGCAACGCCGTAGGGAATCGACCCGACCGATCCAGAGCGCGCATCGATCAGGCTCGGTTGTCTGAGCGGCGCGACGACGAACCCGCCGATCAGTTGCCGCAGATTCGCGAGCAAGCGCGCGAATCTGCCGCGGCACAGCACGATCAGCAGCGACCAGAGTCCGCCGATCAGAAAAGTGGCGAGCGCGATCCGCCAGGTCAGCGCGGGTCCGACCCATGCGCCGATCGTCATCAGCAGCTTCACATCGCCGGCGGCCATGCCGCGCAGCAGATAGAACGGCAACAGCAAAGCGAAGCCGCACGCGGCGCCGCTCAGCCAGTCGAGCGCGCCGGCGAGCGGCCCGTGAATCGACATCTGCACGGCAAGCGCGACGGCGAGCCCGAGTACGATCAGGCGATTGGGAATGCGCCTCGCGGTGAGATCCGTGCTCGCTGCCACGATCGCCAGCACGATCACGCACAGCGGTACAGGATGTGGCGGCAGAAGTGGCAGCGTCATGACGACCTCGTGATGGATGATCGAGCCGCGTCAGATCGAGTCGGCGAGATTGTTGAAGATCGCGCTGAGGTTGGTGCCGAGCGTGGTCACACCGCCGATGATCAGCAGTGCAATCAGGCCGGCGAGCAGACCGTATTCGATGGCGGTCACGCCGTCTTCGTCGTGAGCGAAACGCAGCGCGCGCGCAATCAGCTTCTTCATGACAGGCCCCCGTATTCAGTTGGAAAGTGACGGACGAATCGTGAGGTTCGTCCGTCGGCAAGATGACTCAGACCGAGTCCGCGAGGTTGTTGAAAATCGTCTGCAGATGCTGGCCGAGCAGGGTCACGCCGCCGATGATCAACAGCGCGATCAGGCCGGCGAGCAGCCCATATTCGATGGCGGTCACGCCGTCTTCGTCACGAACGAAACGGGCTGCGGTAGCGATGATGTTCTTCATGATTCGACTCCTGTGGAGGACTAACGATTTAAACCCGTTACCAGGATTGGCGTGGGCGGTGGCACTACGGGCACTGCTGGGAACTGCGGAAAACTGCGAGCTAGTTTCGCCGCCCGGTCAGCGTCGCGCGGTGTTTGATCCGCATGGGCGTAACGCTGGGCGACACGAACTGGAGGAAACGTGGGAAGTGAAGCGGCAGCTGCCGGGCAAGCCGCAGCATTGCGGCCGTGTGCCGCTGACGCAGCATGGCCGCACGATGGGCGCCGCTCATGAGCTTGTTACCGCCGCGCAGTCGCGTGAACTTGTTGTACATACATCCCCCGTCTTTCGTGATTTTTTCTTGGCGCCGGCTCGAGGCCAGCACCCGCTGGTCAGTCGACGTTGGCTCTCTCTCGCGCCATGGTGTGCTGTCTGTCAGGTCCGCAGCATCGTGTCGTCGACTTCCGCGCACTCCCCATCGCAAGGACGGGACCAGCTTTGCGAAAACAGCGTAACGACAGGGGTTCGAGCCGACTGGCCTCGAGCCTCGCGCCCGATTCGCGTCCGGAATGTCCGAATCCGCAACGTTTCGCATAGGCCGCCGAACACTTCGCGGAACGCGTAAAGCCCCGTTGGACAAGGCTCGGCATTTTTTGTCCAGGACTTTCCCTGAGCCGGTAAAAACGGAATATCGCTGAGAAATCGGCCTTCCCGAATGGCGCGCCGGTCCAAAGCGTCTCATCGATGAGACGGCTTGGTGCGTTGGCGCACACAACGCTGACCGTTTGGCCCGTTAATTGGGTGAATCGGCAGCGCGTGACTCGCGGCCAGGAAAACGCGAGCTTGAAAGTCACATAAATTTCCGCCAACAATGAGCTGACCGGTTCAGCGCAACGACACGGGTTTTGATGCGATGTCACGCGCAGACACATACAAAACGGAATCAATAAACAGAACGAACGGAGGGTCGACAGACCTGATCCGGATCACACGGGGGCGGGGATCATGTACGCATCACAGCTACGCATGCGCAGCGGCGACAGCGAGATTCGCGGCTGGCTCACGCACGAGCGCATCGTCTTCTACTGCAGCGGAATGTGCGCGCTGTATGCGGTGATCATCGGGTTGTGGGCCTATGCGAGCCACGGCTTCACCGACCAGCGCCTCACGCGTCCCGGTGAGGACTTTTCGATTTTCTGGTCGGCCTCGTATGGACTGCTGCACGGTTCGGCGATGCAGGTCTACGACCATGCGTTGTTCGACAAGCTGCAGCGCGCGCTATTCACGACCGTCAAGCAAGACAGCGTGATGCCCTGGCTCTACCCGCCGACCTTCCTCGTGCTGATCTCGCCGCTCGCGCTATTGCCGCGGCTCGTCATGTACTTCGTGTTCGTCGGCGGCGGCATTGCGCTGCTCAGCGCGGGCACGCTGCGAGTGTCGGGCCTTGCCGACAGCTTCAGGGGATCGCGCTTCGCATGGTTCGTCGTCGCGGCCTCGCCGTGCGTGTTCGTGCCAGCCCTGTTCGGTCAGAACTCGCTGCTGACCGCGGGCATCGCGGCGCTCACGCTGCATTGGCTGCGTCGCCATCCGGTACGCGCGGGGTTGTGCCTCGGCCTGCTCGCGATCAAGCCGCAGATGGCCGTGCTGTTTCCGCTTGTGCTGATCGCCGCGCGCGCATGGCGCACGCTGGCGGCCGCCGCGTTCAGCGCGGCGCTGCTCGGCGTGATCAGCGTGCTGGTCTGCGGCGTGCAAACGGTGCGGCTCTTCTTCATCAACACCGGCATTGCCCGCGAGACGCTGCTCGAACAATGCCGCGGCTACTGGCTCGCGTCGCCAACCGTGTTCGCTGTGCTGCGCGAGGGCGGCGCGCCGATCGTCGCGGCCTTTGCGGTCCACGCCTGCGTTGGGCTGATTGCTGCGGCAGCCGCATGGCACGTGTGGCGCAACACGCGCGACACGCGGCTGCGCGCGGCGAGCCTCGTCGTCGCCACGTTGCTGACTAACCCGTACGTGTGGCACTACGAACTGGCGTGGCTCGGCATCGCGACGGCCTGCCTGACCGCGCTCGGGCTCGACAGAGGCTGGCTGCGCGGCGAGCAGAGCGTGATTGCGCTTGCGTGGCTGCTGCCGGCCTATGAACTCTTCAACCGCACGACCGAGTTGCCGCAGATCGGCCCGATCGTTCTGCTGCTGGTGCTGCTGCTCGTCATGCGCCGCGTGCGCGCAATGGACGAAGAACGCGACGAGCGCGCCGCCCTCGCCTATTCGCACGCGGCTCGAATCATTCGATAAACGGGGAAGCGTCATGCCAACTCATACAACCACGCCACTGATCTCACTCGTCGTGCCGTTCTATAACGAGCAGGACGCGGTGGAACGCTTCTTCGCGGCAGTCGTGCCGGTGCTCGAATCGATCGACGGCACGCGCTTCGAGATCGTCTGTATCAACGACGGCAGCAGCGACGCGACGCTCGATCGGCTGATCGCGCAGAGCAGCCGCGACCGTCGCATTCGGGTGATCGACCTGACACGCAACTTCGGCAAGGAAGCGGCGTTGACCGCCGGCATCGACGAAGCGTTCGGCGATGCGGTGATTCCGATCGACGCGGACCTGCAGGACCCGCCGAGCCTGATCCCGGTGATGGTCGAGCATTGGCGCGCGGGCGCCGAAGTAGTCGCGGCCAAACGCACGAACCGCCTGTGCGATACGTTCGCCAAACGCACGGCAGCCGCGCTCTACTATCGCGTGCACAACGCACTGTCCGAAGTGAAGCTGCCGGAGAATGTCGGCGATTTCCGGCTGATCGATCGTCAGGTGGTCAACGCACTGCGCAGCCTGCCGGAGCGTCGTCGCTTCATGAAGGGCCTGTTCGCGTGGGTCGGCTACCGCACCGTGATCGTCGAATACGAACGCGAGCCGCGCAGCGCCGGTCACTCGAAGTTCTCCGGCTGGCGGCTGTGGAACTTCGCGCTCGAAGGCATCACGAGCTTCAGCACGGTGCCGTTGCGCAGCTGGACTTATATCGGACTGTCCATCGCCACGCTCGCGTTCGTCTACGGCGGGTTCGTCATCGGCCGCACGCTGTGGTCGGGCAATCCGGTGCCCGGTTACGCGTCGACGATCTCGGTGATGCTGTTCATGGGCGGCATCGAGCTGATCGGCATCGGCGTGATCGGCGAATACGTCGGCCGCATTTACTACGAGTCGAAGGAACGGCCCGTTTATCTGGTGCGGCGCCGCTATCAGGCGAAGAGCAAGGTCAGCATGTTGCCGGGCGTGCGCCAGGATGCGCGCGTAGCGCATGTGGGGCGCGTCGAACCGACACGCAGGCGTGCCGCGCCACGGTTTCGCGTAGTCGGCCACTGACAGTTGAGGAGTTAATCATGTCTCCCGATGCCTACCTCGAAATGGCCGAGACCGAAGCTGGACACTGGTGGTTTCGCGCGCGGCGCGACGTGCTGCGCACGCTGCTCGAACGGCTCGCGTTACCGCGCCGCGCACGGGTGCTCGAAGTAGGCTCCGGCACCGGCGGCAACCTCGACATGCTGGCCGGCTTCGGCACCGTCAGCGGCCTCGAGATGGACCCGACTGCTCGGGCGCTGAGCGCGCGCAAGACCGGCAAGCAGTTCGACATCCGCGCGGGCCACTGCCCCGACGACGTGCCATTCAACGGCGAACGCTTCGACCTGATCTGCTTCTTCGACTGCCTCGAACATATCGCCGACGACGCCGGCTCGCTCGCCGGCATGCGCGAGCTGCTGACGCCGGGTGGCCGCATCGTCGTGACGGTGCCGGCCGGACACCATCTGTGGAGCGCGCACGATGTTTTCCTGCACCACTACCGCCGCTATAGCCGCGCTTCGCTGATGCGCTGTGCGGCCGCAGCCGGCTACGAAGTCGAACGCATCAGCTATTTCAACACGCTGCTGTATCCGGTCGCGGTGCTCGCGCGTTGGGCCGATCGGCTGCTGCATCGTCAGCACTCGAGCGGCGACGCGATTCCGCCGTGGCCGCTCAACGCGGCGCTGTACCGCATTTTCAGCGCCGAGCGCCACTGGCTCGCGCATGCGCCGCTGCCTTATGGCGTATCGCTGTTCGCGGTCCTGCGCAAGCGCGACGGAGCGTCACGATGATGCCGGTCGATCGAGTCAAGCTGATGCGCTTTGGCGCGAGCGGCGTCATCGCGACGGGCCTGCATGTGTGCATTGCGCTGACGCTGATAGCGGACGCCGCCATGTCGCCGCCGTGGGCCAACGCGATCGCGTTCACGTGGGCGACGGCGGCTTCGTATCTGTTGAACACGTTCTGGAGTTTTTCGGCGCTGCCCGCGTTGGTGAACGCTGGGCGGTTCGTGCTCGTATCGCTGGGCGGCCTGACGTTGACCGCGCTCGTAGCGCGCCTGACGCAGCTTGCGGGCGGCCCGCCCGCGCTCGGTATCGCGCTCGTCGTGTGCGTGGTGCCGCCGCTCACGTTCATCGCGCATCGGTGCTGGACGTATCGCTGAATACGAAGCACACGTAACGCGGCTCACGCCGTGCGCAACGCCTTCTGACACGCCGCGAGCACCGCGCCACCCGCCAGCAGCAGCGCCGAATACACGAGCCCGCGCGCGAGCCCGGCGCCATCCGACACCCAGCCGATCACGACCGGCCCGACGATCTGCCCGAACGCGAACACGATCGTGAAGGCGCTGATGCCCTTCGCCCAGTGGCTCGCGGGCAGATTGTGGCGCACGAACGCGGTCGTCGATGCGACCGCCGACAGGAACGTCGCGCCGAATAGCGTGCCCGAAACGAACGCGACCCACGGCTGCGTGAAGATCGCGGGCAGCAGCGTCGCGATCGCTAGCAGCGCGTTGAGCACGGCGAGCGCCTGGCCGCCGCGCATGCGATCGAGCAGTGTCGACCAGATTCGCGCCGACACCACGGTCGCCGCGCCGAGCAGCAGATAAAAGCCGGTGACGACCGCCGCGCTCATGCCGGCGTTGCGCAACAGCGCGACGATGAAAGTCATGTAGCCGATATAGCCGACGCCGAACAGTCCATAGCCCGCGAGCGCGGCCGCGTAGTGCGGCCAACCCGGCGCGGAAGTGGCGCCGGCTGCATGCGCGGCAGCCGCCGCGCTCGTATGCGCGCGCTCGATTCTGCGCGACGCGCCGATCGCGACCGCGGCGAACAGCGCGCAGGCCGCCGCCAGCGCGAACCACGCGAACTGCCAGCCGTGGGCGGCGTCAAGGATCGTCACGGGCACCAGCACCGACGACGCGACGATCCCCCAGCCGGTGCCCCCGTAATACAGACCGAGCACGAGCCCCGCGTCGCGCGGGCGCGCCGACGCGAGCCGCGCCGCCAGCACGCCGCCGCCGATGAAAATCGCCGCGCTGCTCGCACCGGTGATCACGCGCAGTGTCAGAAGCACATCCGTGCTGGCGGTGAGGCCGCTGCCGGCCATCAACAGCGCGGTCAGCACGCAACCGCCCGCGAACAGCGCGCCCGCCGACCAGCGGCGCGCGAGGCGCGGGAACACCAGCGCGCCGAGCAGATAGCCTAGCGCGTTCGCGGTGTTCATCGCACCGGCCTGCGCGAAGCTCCAGCCGAGGTCGAGCTTCATCGACGGCAACAGCAACGCGTAGGCGAAGCGCGCGAAACCGAGCGCTGTTGCGCTGCCGAGCGACAGCGCGGCGGCCAGCAGCAGTGTCGGCGGACGTTGGGCGGTGGTCGTGGTTGGAGCGTGCGGTGCGGTGCCGGCGGAATGGGAGGACATGGGCGGACGGACCTGAACGAGAACGCTTCGAGCCGGTTCTGATTGGACGATGAGTTGGACGCATGCGGCAGATTGCCATGATAGCTGGGAGAGACGTTTCGCAGCGAGCTTCTCGCTCGAACTCGCGAGGCACGGCAAACGGCAATTGATCGATCTGCCGATGGGCGGCAAGGTTCGCCCGGCGGCAACGGTCGCGCAGCCGGTGGACAAGGTATCGATGATCGGCCGGCCGAAGAGGACGGCGCGCTAGCGCTTCGAGCGCGCTCTACCCGCCCGCCCCTTCCGGCTCATGCGGCACGAGCCGCGCTTTCGCGTGACGCATCTTTTCCAGCGCCTCGGGCCCGGCCTTCAGCGCGACGCCGATCGCGAGCGCATCCATGATGCACAGATGCACGAGCCGCGATACGCCCGGCGTATTCGGATCGATCGGACTCGCCACGCGCAGCAGCAGCGGAATATCGGCGAGCCATGCGAGCCGCGAGCCGACGTTGGTCAGCGCGATCGTCGTCGCGCCGCGCTCCTTCGCGATCTGGATGCTTTCGTTGACTTCGACGCTGCGCCCCGAATGCGAGATCGCAAACGCGACGTCGCCCGGCTCCATCAGGCCCGCGTAAAGACGCTGCAAATGACCATCGGTGAACGCGGCCGCCGCGATGTCGATGCGCAAGAACCGCAGCGCCGCATCCTGCGCGACGAGCCCCGAACCTGAACCCACCCCGAAGAAAAACACGCGCCGGGCGCTGACAAGCGCCGCGATCGCGCTTTCGACCACCGCAGGATCGAGCGCGCCGCGCGCATGCGTGATGCCGTCGATCGCCGCTTCCCCGACCTTGTCCATCAAGGTCTGCACGTCGTCGTCGCGGGCGACCGCGGTCGACGCATACGGCAAGCCACCCGCCACGCTCTGCGCGAGCTGCATCTTGAAGTCGCGCAGACCGTGCGCACCGATCGCGCGGCAAAAACGCGTGACGGAAGGCTCGGACACGTCGGCGCGCTGCGCGAGATCGGTGATGCTCGCGCGCATCGCGAAGTCGACGTCGGCGAGCACCATGTCGGCGACCTTGCGCTCGGCGGGCCGCAGACTCGCGAGTGCGTTGCGGATATGGGGAATCAAGTTCGGTGCGGACACCCGGTGTTCCTTAGGGGCTGTTTCATATGGATCCGCGTCGCTCGCAGCTTCTACGGCTTCAATCGGCCTGGTCAAACCAGCCTGCGTCCACTCTCCGTATCGAACAGATGAATGTGTTCGGCCGGCAGACGCAGCGCAACGCGCTGACCGGGCTCGATCTTCGAGCGTTCGCGCGTCGTCACGCACCACGCGGAGCCGCCTATTTTCCCGTACAAGTGCGTCTCGGCGCCAGTTGGCTCGATCACTTCGACGTCGAGCGCGGCATCCGGTATCAGCGTCGTGATCTCGATGTGCTCGGGCCGCACGCCGAGCGTGACCTTCGCACCGACCACGGCCGACGCAGGCGTGCGTTCGAGCGCGACCTCGCTGCCGTCCGCGAGCTTCAACGCGAGACCTTCACCATGGGTGCGATTGACGATCACGCCCTCGACGAAATTCATCGACGGCGAGCCGAGGAAGCTCGCGACGAACAGATTCGCCGGCCGGTCATACAGTTCGAGCGGACGGCCGATCTGCTCGATCCGTCCCGCGTTCATCACGACGATGCGATCGGCCATCGTCATCGCTTCGATCTGATCGTGCGTGACGTAGATCACCGTGTTCTTCAAGCGCTGATGCAGCGCCTTGATCTCAGTGCGCATCTGCACGCGCAGCTTTGCGTCGAGATTCGACAGCGGCTCGTCGAACAGGAACAGCGACGGCTCGCGCACCACCGCGCGGCCCATCGCGACGCGTTGCCGCTGACCGCCCGACAGCGCGCGCGGCAAACGGTCCAGATAGCCGCTGAGGTTCAGCATCTTCGCGGCCGCATCGATACGCGGCTTGAATTTCTCCGACGACTCTTTGCGGATTCTCGGACCGAACGCGATGTTTTCATACACCGACAGATGCGGATACAGCGCGTAGCTCTGGAACACCATCGAGATATTGCGCTGCTGCGGCGCGAGCGTATTCGCGCGCGTGCCGCCGATCATCAGATCGCCGCCGCTGATTTCCTCGAGCCCCGCCACCATCCGCATCAGCGTGCTCTTGCCGCAGCCCGACGGACCGACCAGCACGACGAACTCGCCGTCGTCGATGTCGAGATCGATGCCGTGCACGACCTGGGTGTCGCCATAGCGTTTGAAGATGCCGCTCAGTTGCACTGCTGCCATGCTGTCCTCATCGTCTTGCTGCGTGTTGTATTGCGGGTGTCGTGATGCGCGCGCCGTGCGCCGCTCAGAACGACTCGAGCGTCAGCTCCTGCGCCATTAGCCGGTTGCCCGCCATCAAGCCGCCGTCGACCGGCAACGCGACACCGGTGATCACGCGCGCTTGCGGCGACGCGAGAAACAGCACCGCGTCGGCGATGTCGTCGGGCGTCGCGAAGTCGCGCAGCGGGTACCACTTCTTCAGTTCCTCGAACACCTGCGGATTCTTGTCGACGCGGGCCTGCCACGCCTGCGTCTTCACGGTGCCCGGACACACGATGTTCGCGCGAATGCCATAGCGGCCCAGCTCGATCGCGAGCGACTTCGTATAGCTGATGAGGCCGGCCTTCGCAGCGCTATATGCCGGGTGACCGAGCGCTGCAAGACCGTTCACCGAGCCGATCAGCACGAGCGCGCCGCGCTGCCGTTCGATCATCGACGCGCGCACCGCCTCGACCGTGTGATACGTGCCGTTCAGATTCAGATGGATGTCGCGGTGCCAGCTCGCGGCGTCGGTGGTCGCGAGCGACGCGCCGAGCGCGGCGCCCGCGTTCGCGACCAGCACGTCGACCGGTCCGCGCTGCGCGACCGCCGCTGCCACCGCTTGCTGCACCGCCGCGGCGTCGCCGAGATCGACCGCGACCGGCACGATTTTGTCTGCGCCCCGTTGTGCGCCGAGACGCGCGCTCAGCGCTTGCAGCGCGGCCACGTCGATGTCGAGCGCGAGCACGGTATCGCCCGCCTCGACGAAGCGCTCGCATAACACGCTGCCAATACCGCCGCATGCGCCCGTTACCAATACGACACGATCCATGTATTCCTCGCTCGTTCGTCCGGCCGATTCGGCCGTCTTGCCGTCGCCCTCCGCCACCCGGCTCGCGCCGCGCACACCGCTGTAAATTTCTTACAAAACGCGTTTTGCGAAAACTGTCCGGTCATCCCGAAGAGTGGGTTTTCGTACCATCGCGCACTGCAGAATACCCCATGCTTTCCAGCATCTTATGCACAAAATCAGCGAGGAAAAAATATCGCAGACCCTACGTGACAAGCTATTTTGCGTCATGTAGGATTTTTTCAAACAATGTACCCAAGGCGGCCGGCGACGGCAGCAAACCACCCACAGGAGAGAGAAAAATGTCGTTGCATGCCCGTGCTTCCCTCGCGCTAGGCAAAGTCGCCGTGGCGCTCGCGTTTGCAGGTATCGCCGTGTCGGCTCACGCCGAAACGGTCCGCGTGACGGTCGCTCACTACAGCGACGCGACCGCGCCGTACTTCGAGAAAATGGCCCGCAACTTCGAGAAGGCCAACCCCGGCACGACCATCAAGATCGAAGACGTGAACTGGGATACGCTGCAACAGAAGCTGCAAACGGACATCTCCGGGGGCGCCAACGCGGACCTCGCGATCGTCGGCACGCGCTGGCTGCTCGACTTCGTGAAGGACGACGTCGCCGAACCGCTGGACGGCTACATGGACGCGAACTTCAAGGCCCGCTTCATCGGTCCGTTCCTGGCGCCTGGCCAGATCAACGGCAAGACCTACGGGCTGCCGATCGCCGCGTCCGCACGCGCGCTGTACTACAACAAGGACATGCTCGCGAAGGTCGGCTATCCCGACGGCCCGAAGACCTGGAACGACGTGATCGATGCATCGAAGAAGCTGAAGGCGCAAGGCATCGCCGGCTTCGGTCTGCAAGGCAAGGAAATCGAAACCGACGTCTACTATTACTACGCGCTGTGGACGATGGGCGGCGACGTGGTCGGCAAGGACGGCAAGGCCGCGTTCAATTCGCCGGCGGGCGTGAAGGCCGCGACGATGTACAAGCAGATGATCGACCAGGGTCTCACGCAACCGGGCGTCACCGGCTATAGCCGCGAAGACGTACAGAACCTGTTTAAGCAGGGCCGCGTCGCGATGGTGATCTCCGCGCCGTTCCTCGCGAAGCAGATCAAGAAGGAAGCGCCGAACCTGAAGTACGGCATCGATCCGGTGCCGATGGGCACGACGCACGCCACCTACGCGGTCACCGACTCGATCGTGATGTTCAAGAACTCGAAAGCGAAGAAGACCGCGTGGAAGTTCCTCGACTATCTGTTCACGAAGGAGCCGCGCGTCGAGTTCACGACGACCGAAGGCTTCCTGCCCACGACGAAGGCCGAAGCGGCGGACCCGGCGTTCAACGATCCGGACATCAAGGCGTTCATCGCGTTGCTGCCCACGGCTCACTTCGCGCCGACCGTGACCGGCTGGGAAGACACCGCAAAGGCCGTGACCGACTCGATGCAAGCGATATATCTGAACAAGGCGCAACCGGCTGACGCGTTGAATGCGGCGGCTGCGCAGGCGAACAAGTCGCTCGGTCATTGATGCGCGGCTTGCGGCAGTAACGAGACGAACAGGGGACGCGCGGCGCCGTAGCTAAAGCGCCGCGCGTTGCGCCACGCCACCCCAACATTCGAGCCTATGCAGCACGATGCACCCACCGGCCCATTCCGTCGCGCCCGCCGCCAGAAAGCGGGCGCGTCTCACGATCGAGCACGCATGAGCCGTTCCGTTTCTCCGCGCGCGCATGCGCCCTGGTTGCTGATTGCGCCGAGCCTCGTGCTCGCGCTGTTCATCATCAGCTACCCGATTTTCAACATCGTGTGGCAATCGCTGCATGAGGTGTCGCGCTTCGGCGCGATTCGCGACTTCACCGGCGCGCAGAACTTCATCAACGTATTCCAGGACCCGGTGTTTGTCGCTTCGGTACGCCGCACGATCATCTGGACCGTGTGCGTGGTGGGTGGCACGGTGCTGATCTCGGTACCTGTCGCACTGATTCTGAATCAGGACTTTCACGGCCGCGGTGTCGCGCGCACGATCGTGATGCTGCCGTGGTCCGTGTCGCTGACGATGACCGCCGTCGTCTGGCGCTGGGCCTTCAACGACGACTACGGCATGGTCAACGTGACGCTGCAGCGGCTCGGCCTGATCAGTGGCCCGATTCACTGGCTCGCGACGCCCGAGTTCGCATTCCCCGTCGAAATCGCGGTCGGCATTCTGGTGTCGATTCCGTTCACGGTGACGATTTTTCTTGGCGGCCTGTCTTCGGTGCCGAGCGATATCTACGAAGCTGCGCGGATCGACGGCGCGAGCGCGTGGCAGCAGTTCCGTCAATTGACGATGCCGCTGCTGCGCCCGTTCATCAACATGGCGATCCTGCTGAACGTGATCTATGTGTTCAACTCGTTTCCGATCATCTGGGTGATGACGCAAGGCGGGCCGGACAACAGCACGCACATCCTCGTCACCTATCTGTACGAACTCGGCTTCCGGCTCGGACGCCCCGGCGAAGCGGCCGCCGTTTCGCTGATCATGCTCGTGATGCTGTTCGCGTTCTCGATCGCTTATCTGCGTCTGCAACGCACGAAAGAAGGAGTGCCGTCATGAGTCTCAGCGCGAAGACCAAACGCTCGCTGTGGTGCTGGATCGCGCTGACGCCGCTCGTGATCGTCATACTGTTTCCGTTCGCGGTGATGTTCTTCACCTCGGTCAAACCCGCGTCGGAGATCTTCGTCTATCCGGCGCGCTGGCTGCCGGTGCAGTGGCAGTGGCGCAATTTCGTCGACATGTGGGAGGCGGCCAACTTCGGCGTCGCGCTGCGCAACAGCGCGATCATCAGTTGCCTGTCCACCGCGCTCGCACTCGCGGTGAGCCTGCCCGCCGCTTACGCGCTCGCGCGCTTTCCGTTTCGCGGACGCGGTCTGTACAGGCAGTTCCTGCTCGTCACGCAGATGCTGTCGCCGATCCTGCTGGTGGTCGGCCTGTTCCGGCTCGCGGCGATGATTCCGTGGGGCGACGGCAACCTGGTCGATTCGAGGATCGGCGTGATCGTGTCGTACGCGGCGTTCAATATCGCGTTCGCGGTGTGGATGCTGTCGTCGTACTTTCAGACCGTGCCGCAGGATCTCGAGGAATCCGCGTGGCTCGAAGGCTGCAGCCGTACGCGCGCGGTGTTCAAGGTATTTCTGCCGCTCGCGGTGCCGGCGATCGTCGTCACTGCGATCTTCACGTTCATCAATGCGTGGAACGAGTTCGCGGTCGTCTATACGTTGATCCGCTCGCCGGAAAACAAAACGCTGACCGTGCAGGTGACCGATATGGTGGCGGGCAAGTACGTGGTCGAATGGCATCTGGTGATGGCCGCGACCTTGGGCGCGACGCTGCCGGTTTCGATCGTGTTTGCGTGGTTGCAGCGTTATATGGTGAAGGGGCTCGCGCTCGGCGCGGTGAAGTGAGTGGCTGCGCGGCGCATGCCGCGCAGTGTGGACATCGGCTTGCGCGTCAGTCGGCGCCGCGCACGATGCGCAGATCACGCTCGACGCCATCGCCCAATGCGGCCAGCGCCTTCTTGTACTCATCGCTTTCGTAAGCGGCCACGGCCGCTTCATAGGTCGGGAATTCGATCACGACCGTGCGTTCCTTCAGGCCCTGCTCGCGCGCCTCGTCCGCCACACCTCGCACGATGAACTTCCCGCCCGCCGCCGCCACCGCGGCGGGGGCGAGTTGCGCGTACGCGGCCAGTTTCTGCGGATCGTTTGTCTTGCGGTATGACGTCACCCAATAACCTTTGCTCATTCGAATCTCCTTGTGTGATGGAACAACGCGGGACGAAAGCGGACCATATCGGTCGCTGTCCTGCATGGTAGCAAAGCGGGCTGGCTCGCGATGCCCTGCCGTCACCGCACATTCCATCTGACTGTCAGCCGGTCGCGACCCACCACGGCGACGCTGAGCGGTACCGCGCCGCCGCGCGCCGCGACTGCGGTATGCGGTGGCATGGCCCGCGCTGCGCCAGCCGCCCGCGCCAGCGGACCGTAAAGTTCCGGGCGGCGGCTTTCGAGCCATCGGCGGCCGGCGCTCTCACCGATCAACGCCGTGTCGAGTTCGGCGGACACGAATGCGCTTTCACGGCCGACGCTGTCGGCGAGAACGCGGCCGCAAGGGTCGACGATCAACGCGGCGTCCGTTTCGCCGATGTTCTCGTTGCCTTTCTCCTTGTCTTTCTCGTTGCCTTTCTCGCAGCCGCCCTCGGTCGCTCCGCTGAATGCGACGAACATGCCGTTATCGGCCGCGCGCGCTGGCATCCAGCGGCGCAGCGCGCCAATCGAATCGCGCTCGTCGGATTGACTCGCGCTCAGATAGCGCCGGTGCGGCGCGACCAGCAGCGTTGCGCCCATCAGCGCGTTCATGCGCACGTTTTCGATCAGATAGTTGTCGGCGCCGATCAGCACGCCGATGCGCACGCCCCAGGCCGTGTCGAAGACGGTGAAGCGGTCGCCGCATTCGACGCGCCGATGCTCGAACGCATGCAGCTTGCGATGACAATGACGGATGCCGCCGGGCAGGCAAATCACGTAGCTGTTGAAAATACGCCCGTCCGGCGCGCGCTCGAACAGGCCGACACCGGCGGCGACGCCCGTCGCTTCGACCGCCTCGGCGACCGCGCTGACCGACGGTCCATCGAGCGGCTCGGCCAGCGCTTCGACCTCACGCCGACGCAGCTTCGCCAGACTCGCGCACTCGACCAGACACGCTTCGGGAAACACCGCCAGCCCGATCCCTTCGCGCGCGGCACGCGCAAGCCGCTCTGCGACAAGCGAAACGCGAGTGACCTGTGGCGGAATCCCCCGGCACGACAACTCCAACGGAACGGCGGCAACACGCAGCATCGAAGCAGACACGTCAAATACCTCACAAACGGTGATTCCGGATAGCCTCATTGGACCCGCCGTACATCGATAAGTAAAATGAATATTTCGATCCGTTCGATAGGCGAAGAGAATGGAACTGAAGTTATTGCGCGCTTTCGTGACGGTGGCCGAACAACGCCATTTCGGTCGCGCTGCGGACCATCTGTGCTTGAGCCAGCCCGCGCTGAGCAAGCAGATCGTTGCGCTCGAATCGAGCCTCGGCGCGCGCCTGTTCGTGCGCGGCCGGCATGGCGCTGAACTCACCGCGTTCGGCGAAGCGTTTCTGGCCGATGCCATCGCGCTGATCCGGGATGCCGATGAGGTTCTCGCGCGCGCACGCGAGGCGGGCAGCGGCAAACGCGGCGCATTGCGCATCGGGCTCGGGCTCTCCACTCTCGACTTCGCGCCCCCGTTGATCGCCGAGTTCCGGCGGCTCAATCCGAATGTTTCCGTCACGCTCAACGATCTGTCGTCGGCGGAGCAAAGCAGACGGCTGCTGGCCGGCAAACTCGACGTCGGCTTTCTACGCTTGCCCGCCGAGGGCGGACTGGCATCGTTCGCCGTGCTCGATGAACGACTGGCGCTCGCGTTGCCGCAAAACGCCAGCGTCAAGCGCTTGCCTGCCAATCTGGACCGGTTGAACGAGCCGGGATTCATTGCGCTCGCGCGTGGACGCGGGCCGGGTCTGGCTGCGCAGATCGATCGGTGGTGTGGCGCGCATGGTTTCGTGCCGCGCGTGATCCAGCAAGCCGACGACATCCAGACGGTGCTCGCGACCGTCGCCGCTGGCGTCGGCGCGGCGTTCGTGCCGTCGCGGGTGCAATCCCTGCTGCGCGATGCGACCGTCATACCGCTACGCGATGTGGCGGCACGCTGGCGCGTCGGACTCGCATGGGAGCCTACACGCGACGATCCGGTGACCGCGCGTTTCGTCGAGTTCGTGCGTGGCGCGGCGAAATCGACAGGACGCGCCGCAAAGAGCATGGGACGCGCATAACGGGAATTGTCTCTTCCAGCATCGCAAAACGACTTAGCTATTAAGCGTTTTGTGCACTAGGCTTGCCTTTGCACACTTCAAGCGATGGATCAAAGGAGACAAACAATGAGCGAGCGATACGAGTCGTTTTGTGCGTGCTGCGGCAGTCCCGACCACCGGGCGATGAGCCGTCGGACTTTCATGAGCCTGCTTGCGGGCAGCGCCGCCGGACTCGCGATGCCGTCCGCGTTCGCCGCGGACGCACCCGACGTCCGCACGATTGCTTATGACTCGATTGCCAATCCCGTACGTTTGCCGAACGACACGTATTTCGGCGAATGCTCGGGCGTCGCGCTCAATTCGCATGGCCATATCTTCGTGCTGTCGCGCGGCAACACCACCGGCCCCGCGTATGGCGCGGCCGCCGCGCAATTGCTCGAGTTCGCGCCCGATGGACGCTTCGTGCGCGAGATCGGTCACAACCTGTATGCGTGGTCGTTCGCGCACACGGTGAAGGTAGACCGGCATGACAACATCTGGGTCACCGACAAGGGCTCGGACATGGTGATCAAGTTCACGCCGGAAGGACGGGTCGCGATGGTGTTCGGCCGCAAGCAGGAAGCATCGGACGAAGAGACCGCGCCGCTCAAGCATCCCAACCCGCCGCTGCCGTCCGAACCCGGACGCTTTCGCCAGGTGACCGACGTCGCGTGGGACAAGGCAGGCAACACCTATATCAGCGACGGGTACATCAACTCGCGCGTCGCGAAGGTCGATCGCGACGGCAACTGGCTGAAGTCATGGGGTGATCGCGGCACCGGACCAGGGCAGTTCCATACACCCCATAGCATCGCAGTCGATGCGCACGACCACGTGTACGTGGCCGATCGCAGCAACCGGCGCATCCAGGTGTTCGATACCGAGGGCACGTTCCTGCGCCAGTTCACGATCGACGTGCCGGTGCCGCCGGACGCGCGCCCCGCGATCGGCAACATGCCGAGCGAAGCGGAGCTCGCCGCGGGCACGTTCGCGCCGGGCTCGCCTTGGGCGATCTGTATTTCGCCGGGACCGAATCAGGTGCTCTATAGCGCCGACGCGTTTCCGGGCCGCATCTACAAGATGACGCTCGATGGCAAAGTGCTCGGCGTACTCGGCAAAGCGGGCAAACAGCCGAAACAGTTCGGCTGGATTCACGAGATGGCGTGCCCTTCGGAAAACGTCTTATTCATTGCCGAGTTGCTGAACTGGCGTGTTCAGAAACTGGTCTTGCATGCGTGATAGACGAGGGCCGGCGCGTCCGCTTTTGATGCGCACGCGGACCGGTCCCGTCGATGTCAAGCCATCTCAGTCGTAATGGCGATGCTTGTGATGGCGCTTGCCCGAATAGTAGCCGCGCGAGTAGTCGTCGGCGTACGAGTTCGAGCGGGAGATGTTGCCGCCGAGCGCCGAACCCGCGCCACCGCCCAGCGCCGCGCCGACGAGGCCGCCTGTGCGGCCGCCCATCGCGTTGCCGGCCGCGGTGCCCGCGCCGCCACCGAGCGCGCCGCCGATGATCGCGCCGGTACGTTCGCGACGATTCGACGTGACCGCGCCGCCCGCACCACCGCCCACCGCGCCACCGATCACCGCGCCGGTGCTGCCGCCAACCGCGCCGCCGACTGCCGCGCCGGCCACGCCACCGAGCGCGCCGCCGAGCATGTTGTTCATATCACCGGCGAGGGCCGGCAACGACGCCGCGGCGCTCAATGCGGCCACGGCAACCATCTGGATGATCTTCTTGGACATATCGGGTCTTTGTTTTAGTGAGACGGCGCCGAGTATAGCGGGGCTTTCGAAAGGCCTTTGTAACTGCGACAGTCCATCGCGGTAAGACGTGTAACAAAATGAATGGGGTATTGTTTTTTGCGGTGACCGCGAAAAACAAGGGCCGCTCGTGGTGAGCGGCCCTCGTCGGCAGGCGTTGTCTTGACGATTTTTCTGTTCGACATGTCCGGATGGTTGTTCAGGTGGAAGAATGCCAGCGCAAAACAACGCCCCGCGGGGCGAGCGCGGAAGTGAAGCGACGGACGATCGTAGCCGGACGGCGATGACAGCCCGATGAAAACATCGGGAGAACAGCGGGAGCTGGGGATTGAGATTGAACCGCTCATAAAAACGAATTGCCGGTGCAGCGCGCAATTCGATCACGCGCATGCAACCGGCAATCCGCCTGAGCGCCGCTCAGGTTTGCGAACTCGTATCGTCCGCGGCTTGAGCGTTGTCGGCGTCGTCCCGCTTCTCCTCTTCTTTCTTTTCCACCAGCTCTTCGAGCTTGCCGGCGCCTTCGAATCCAGCGATAGCGGCGATGCCTTTGGTCAGCAGACCCGCTTGCGGATCGACTTTCTCCGCGGCTTCAACGGCGGCGACCGCACCGGCGATCTTGCCCACTTCGTCCAGAAGTCCCATGTCGCACTCCCACAAAAATAAGTGAAATGGCATCGTCTCACGAACTTCGTGGCGTGTCGTCAAATGTTAAGTCGCTTGACCGTGAAGCTTTCAGAGTGAAATTTAAACGGCCGCCTCACATGCGCGCGGGCGGCTGTGGATTGTTGGCGGGATTCGTGTCGAACCTCGACACACGAACAATGCCGTTCGCGTCGATCAATTTCGACAAGCCGACTTCGAGCGCATCGGCGACATCCTTGTCATACACTTCGTCGCTATTCACATAGAGCGTGAACGACTGCAGGTATTTCGCTTTCTTCTCCGGGTTCTCGATGGTCTGCCGCGTCCATTGATAAAGCGGGTAGTTTTCAGCGCCCATTCTTTCCGCTTCGCTCACGTAGTCGGCGAATGCATCGAACTGGCATTTGAGCGTTGCTTGATGCGTTTGCAAAAGGGCACGAAGTGCGGGATGCGCTGCGCACGAAGGGTCCGCGCGCAGCGAGTCGGCGAGCGCCGCCGACGCAGTGATCCGCAATTGGAATTGCAAGGGAGATGACATCACGACCTCGATCGCATCGGTAACGGTTATCAAAAGTCCGCGGGCGCGGCCTTGTCGGCGACACGCGCATCGAGCACGGCTTCGCACTGCTCGATTTCTTCGCTGCTCATCGGCTTGCCCAGCAGATAACCCTGCGCATGCGTGCAACCGCATACGCGCACGAAGTTGAGCTGTTCCTGGGTTTCGATGCCCTCGGCCGTGGTCGGCATGCCGATCTCGCGCGCGAGCGCGACGATGCCGCGCACCACGGCCGCGGATTCGCGACCATGCACGGCCTCGCGCACGAACGAGCTGTCGATCTTCAGCTTGTCGAACGAGAAGCGCACCAGCGTCGACATCGTCGAAAAGCCGGTGCCGAAGTCGTCGAGCGCCAGCCCGATACCCAACGCGCGCAACCGGGTGATATTGCGGCGGGTCACTTCGTCGTCGTTCAGCAGTGCCGTTTCCGTGACTTCGAGATTGAGCCGCGTCGGCGGTAGCCGCGTTTTCCGAAGTATTGCCGTCACCGTCGATGCGAACGATTCCTCGCGCAACTGCACCGGCGATACGTTGACCGCAACGATCACCTTGTCGCGCCACGTCGACGCCGCCATGCACGATTGCAGCAGCACCCATTCGCCCAACAGGAGAATCAGGCCGGTGCGCTCGGCGGTTGGAATGAACGCCGACGGCGACAACTCGCCGCGCGTCGGATGAGCCCAGCGAATCAGCGCCTCGCGGCCCGCCACCGCGCCGGTGTGAAGATCGATGATCGGCTGATACTCCATGCGCAAACCATCGAACGACTTCAGCGCGCCTTCGAGGTCGCTGCGCAGCAGGCTCAGGCTTTCGTCGGATACGTGCTTCTCGGCATCGAAAATCGCAAACGCGCTTTTGCCGCTGCGCTTGACGCCATACAGCGCGCGGTCGGCGCAGATCAGCAATTGCGGACCCGTTTTGGCATGCTCCGGGTACAGCGCGATGCCGACGCTCGCGCCGATATGCACGAGCGCTTCGCTCAGCACGAACGGCCGCGCCAGCGTTCTGACGATGCGATCGGCCAGCACGCGCACGTCGCGAAGCTGCCCGGTGTCGTCCGAAATCGCCACGAACTCGTCGCCCGCGAGGCGGCCAACCTGGTCGCCGCTTGGCAGCAGGTCGCGCAAACGCGTCGCCGTTTCCTGCAGGATCTGGTCGCCGGCGGCATGACCGAGGCTGTCGTTGATCGCCTTGAAGCCATCGAGGTCGATCAGCAGCACCGCAAACGCTCCGCCCTGCCCGGTCGAACTCTCGCCGGTGCGCTCGAGCAGCAACTCGCTGATGCGCGCGCGATTCGGCAAGCCGGTCAGGCTGTCCTGGCGCGCGAGGCGATGGCTGTTTTCGCGCGCGAGCAGCAGCGCGACGGTGTCGCGATTGCTGCGCAGCGCAACCGTGAAAAAACCGGCCGCGCAAAACGGTGCCTGAAACAGCAACACGAGCTTGCCATTGCCCGGCGACATCGCCGCACCGATACTCAGAAAGCTCAGAATAAAAACGATCTGCAATAACGCAAGCCGCGGTGTGCTCGCATTGCGTCCGGCCAATCCGCCAATCACACCGACCGCGCAAACGTTTCCAAGCAGAAAAAGCGTGGGACTCCCGCTGATATTGCACAGAAATGTGCCGAAACCGAATAGCGCGCTCCACAACAGACTCGCGAAAAGAAACGCGGAAGTCGGTGTGGGTAGCCCTTTTGCGGCGCGCGTGCGGCATAGCCAGATCAACAGGAGCCGCGCGATCAGCAATGCGACGACCGCAATGCCCCACGCGGCATACAGCGGTATTGGATAGAGATAATACGCAGTCGCGCAAACGCTGATTTCGCAAATCGATGCGAATATGATCGAAGCGGTTCGCGTAAACAGATTAGCAAGCAGAATCTGCCGGTTGTCCGGACTCAGGTTCTGAGCCGAGGACACGAGCCACTTGAAAAATGGAGACCTTGGTTCGGTAAAAGCCATGACCTGCGCATTCGACGGTTAGTGGGTCCGAATCGGCATGCGAATGGACGGCTCGTGCGGCGATTACATAAACATAAAATATCAGATTAATGCGGGCAATGGCGTGAAATGACTATTAGCCGCGTTTTTAAAGCACTGGACCGCCGCTATTGCGCAGTCGCGCGACCGGTGCGGTCGTTTCGGATAGCACGTTGTTGCGGCGCAGCGCCCTGCTCGGTGCGACGTCATTCCGATGTTGCGCAAAGGCAATAAAAAAGAGGAAGAGCGTGGCTCTTCCTCTTTAATGATTTCCGCGTTCCCGGCTTCCCGAGTCGCGATCGCCGGCCTTGCTTAGTCGTACAGCACGGCTGCGATCTTCGGATCGTTTATGTTGGTCTTGTCGTACCAGTAGAAACCGGTATCGATCTTCTTCGGCAGCTTCTCGCCATGCAGTGCCTTGACCGCCGAGTCGACCGTGCACTTGCCGATACCGACCGGATTCTGCGTAATCGCGCCGGCCATCAAGCCCGACATGATGTTGTCCTTCTGCTCCTTGCCGGAGTCGAAGCCGATCAGCACGAGTTTCTTACCCGACTCCTTGATGCCAATCGCCGCGCCATCCGCGGAACCTTCGTTCGCGCCGAAGATGCCCTTCAGGTTCGGATTCGCCTGGATCATGGCCTTGGCGATTTCCGCCGACTTCAGGTGGTCGCCGGCGCCGTATTGCACGGAGACGATCTTGATGTTCGGGTGCTTCGACTTGATCTGATTGACGAAACCGTCGCGACGATCGACACCGGTGCGGCTGGTCTGGTCGTGCACGATCACACCGACTTCGCCGGAATTGCCGATGAACTCGGCCATCTTGTCCGCGGCGAGCGCGGCGGCGGCGACGTTGTCCGTTGCGCAGGTCGTCAACGGAATATCGCTGTCGACGCCAGAGTCGAATGCGATCACCGGAATCTTGTCGTTCTGGGCGCGCTTGAGCAAGGGGATGGCCGCTTTGCTGTCGAGCGCCGCGATACCGAGCGCCTGCGGTTTCTTCGCTAGCGCGGCCGACAGCATGTCGATCTGCTTGTCGACCATCGCTTCCGTTTCCGGTCCCTCGAACGTGATCCTGACGTTGTTCGCTTTCGCGGACTGCTCGGCACCCAATTTGACGGCTTGCCAGAACTGATGCTGGAAGCCTTTCGAAATAAGCGGAATATACGGCTCATCCGCATACGCGAGACTGCTTCCGCCAACGAGCGCACCGACACCGACCACGATACCGATTAGTCTTCTCTTCAACATGGGGCCTCCTCCAATGGTTGGGCTTTCAAGCCGCTATCGAGCTTTCGAGGGAGCCTTCACGTGCCCTCTCTCTGCTGCTCCTGCGTTCCCTGCTTATTTGCTGCTTCCTTGCTGCTACATCAACTTCCCCGGCTGCGCCGCAGGATGTCCGCGTACACCGCCAGAATGATGATCAACCCCGTCACGACGATCTGCCACTCCTGCGCGACCGACATGATGCGCAGCCCGTTGGTCAGCACGCTCATGATGAAAGCGCCGATGATGGTTCCGAGTATCGTGCCCGAACCGCCGCTCAACGACGTGCCGCCGATCACGACTGCGGCGATCGCATCGAGCTCGTAGCCCTGACCGAGCGCCGGCTGCGCGGAATTGAGCCGCGACGCGATCAACAGACCCGCGATGCCGCAGATCGCGCCGCCCACGCCGTAAATTGCGATCTTCCAGCGATCGACATTGACGCCCGAGAGCCGCACCGCCTCTTCATTGCTGCCGAGTGCGAACGTATAGCGGCCGAGCGCGGTGCGATTGAGCGTAATGGAACTGACGATCGCGAGAAAGAACAGGATCAGTACCGCATTCGGAATCGGCACGCTCGGCAGAAAATAGCCGATCAGCGAGTCCTGGGAAATACGGTAGAAGTTCTCGGTATCGGTGAAATAGATCGGCTTGTCGGCCGACACGACGAGCGAAAGCCCCTTGAGCAGCATCATCATGCCGAGCGTCGCGATGAATGGCGGGATCTTCATTTTCGCGGTCAGCGTGCCCGAGATCGTGCCGCACACCGCGCCCGTCGCCAGTGCCGCGAGTACGCCCATCCACATCGGCAGATGCCAGTACGTGAGAAATACACCGCAAATCACGGCGGTGAACGTCATCAACGTACCGACCGACAGATCGATACCGCCCGTGATGATCACGAACGTGGCCGCGATCGCCAGCACGCCGTTCACGGCAGTCGCCTGCAAAATGCCGAGGATGTTGTCCATCTGCATGAAGGCCGGTGACGCGAAGCTGAAGAACACCAGCAGCAGAATGAGGCTCGCGAACGCGAGCATCTTTTGCACGGCGGTTGGCGCAAAGATTCGCGCTTTCAGCCCGGAAGTGCGCCGTTCGTTGTCCAGCGCCGCGGTATCCGTTTGCATTGTCATGTCATAGACCTCTTCAGGCTTGTGCCGTTTTCAGGGATTCGCGCTGCGTCGCGAGATGCATGATGCGCTCCTGCGTCGCTTCGCTGGCAGACAGTTCGCCGGTAATGCGCCCTTCGCACATCACGACGACGCGGTCGCTCATGCGCAGAACTTCGGGCAGCTCGGAGGAGATCATCACGATCGCCTTGCCTTGCGCCGCCAGCGAGCGCAGCAGCTTGTAGATTTCGCTTTTCGCGCCGACGTCGATGCCGCGCGTCGGTTCGTCGAAGAACAGGACATCGCAATCGCGCTCGAGCCATTTCGCAATCACGATCTTCTGCTGATTGCCGCCCGACAGGAGCCGAACCTGCTGCGTCGCCGAAGGCGTGCGAATCGCAAGCAGCTTGATGAAGTGCTGCGCTCTTTTGCGAATCTGCCCGCTGCGCAGGAACATATTGAGCGACAGGAACTTGCCGAGATCGGACATCACGATGTTCGATTCGACATCCATTCCCGTAGCCAGGCCGAAGCGCTTGCGATCTTCCGACAGGTAGCCGATGCCACGCTTGACCGCATCACTGGGCCTTTTGATCGACGCCTTCACGCCCTTCACAAAGATCTCGCCCGATTCGATCGGGTCGGCGCCGAACACCGCACGCGCGACCTCCGTACGGCCCGCACCCATCAAGCCGGCAAAGCCGAGTATTTCGCCCTTGCGCAATTCGAAACTGACGTCGCGCACGAGCGGACCCGCGACGAGATTCTTCACTTCGAGTGCGACTTCGCCTTTTACCGGCGCGCTCTCGACCGGCGTCATGTCGCCCAACGTGCGTCCGACCATCATGCCGATGATCGTCTGGACGCTGGTGCCCTCGGTCGGCACGGTGGCCACATACTCGCCGTCACGCATCACGGTGACGCGATCGGTGATCTGCTTCAGCTCGTCCATCTTGTGCGAGATATAGACGACGCCGACGCCGCGCTCTCTCAATTGACGGATGATCCGGAACAGCTCGGCGATCTCGGCATCGTTGAGCGCGGAGGTGGGTTCGTCCATGATCAGCACGCGCGAATCGAAAGACAGGGCTTTCGCGATCTCGACCATCTGCTGACTCGCGACGGTCAATGTGCCGACTATCGTGCGCGGATCGAGCTTCACGTGCATGCGGGCCAGGATCTCGCGTGCCTGCGCATTCAGCTTGTCTTCGTCGAGGAACAGACCGAGACCCTTGCGCGGCTCCCGGCCGATAAAGATGTTCTGCGCGATGCTCAGATGATTCATCAGTTGCAGTTCCTGATGAATGATGCCGATGCCGACCGCTTGCGCGTCGCGCGGACCTTGAAAGTCGACGGGTTTGCCGTCGAAGAGAATTTCGCCGGAATCGCGCGTATAGACGCCGGCAAGAATCTTCATCAGCGTAGACTTCCCCGCGCCGTTCTCGCCCATCAGCGCGTGGACCTCGCCGGCCATGAGTTCGAAGCGGACGTCATGAAGTGCTCTTACGCCCGGAAAGCTCTTGCAAAGCTTGTTGACGGAAATGAGTGGGTTCATGTGCTGATCTGTCGACGGCTGCCTATATCACCAACGCTTTTTCGGTGGAGCTTCTTACGACTCGACAACGGCTTTCATTGCAGCTTTCATTCAAGGCGCGAACAGGTCGGGCCTCTCTTTTGCGGACCGGTGCAATTCGGCGACCACCTGGTCGAGATGATCGTGCATCGCTTTGGCCGCCGCATCGCCGTCGCCGGCGCAAAGGGCCTTGAAGATGCTCTCGTGCTCTTCCAGCGTATGCACGAGCCGTTCCGGACTTGCGAGCAATTGCCGCGCGCGATCCAGCGCATTGCGCGACACCGCGACGATTTCCTTCACGCGCGGCAGCTTCACCGCGTCGAGCAGGATTTCATGGAAAGCCAGATCGAGCGCATGAAACGCCAGACGTTCACCACTTCCAGCCAGACTGCGCTGCTGGTCGAGATTGCTGGCCAACGCGTCCAGCGTCGCCCGGTCGTGCATTCGCGCCACGCCGCGCACCGTCTCGACTTCCAGTGCGCTGCGGATGAACAGATGCTGGCGGATGTCGTCGAGCGCAATCGGTTTGACGCGCGTGCCGCGCTGCGGCAATACCTCGACGAGACCCGCATGCGCAAGCCTTGCCAACGCGGACGACACCGGAAAGCGCGACACGCCCATCCTTTCGCACACGGCCATCTTGTCGATCATCATGCCGGGTTCCAACGCCAAGGTAACAATCGCTTCTCGCAACGCCGCCTCGACCGCGTCGGTCAAACTGCCGCGCTCGCCGCCGCCAACTTTTTGCAGTGCGACATAAGGACTGCCGGCGGCATTCTCCAGTTCGGCTGACGAGTTCACGGAGGCCTTGATTTCGAGAGAACATGCTAGCATGCTAGAAAGTGAATGCCGCGTTGTCAACGCGTACAAATGCCTGGGGAATACCTAGGGATGCCTGGTATCTGGGAACCGAGGGCTTACCCGTACACGCGGCAGAAACGCGCGCATGGAGACGTGCGCAGGTAGCCGATCCGTCTGCGTCCGCAGACGGACAAGCCGATAGCCATAGCCCCGGAGGGTGCGCAGATGACGACGATCACAAGGCTGTCCGTTCGGGACATCCGGTTCCCCACCTCACGTTCGCTGGACGGTTCGGACGCGATGAATGCCGCGCCGGACTACTCCGCCACCTACGTCACGCTCGAAACCGACACGCCGAATCTAACCGGCCACGGCCTCACGTTCACGATTGGCCGCGGCAATGAAATCTGCGTGACTGCCGTGAATGCACTCACGCCGTTGATCGTCGGCAAAAAGCTCGAAGATATCGCCGCGAATATGGGCGCTTTCTGGCGTGCATTTACTTCGGATAGCCAACTGCGCTGGATCGGCCCGGACAAAGGCGCGATTCACCTTGCCACCGCGGCGGTCGTGAACGCGGTGTGGGACTTGTGGGCAAAATCCGTCGGCAAGCCGGTCTGGAAGCTGCTGGTCGACATGACTCCGGAAGAACTCGTGCGCTGCCTCGACTTTCGCTATGTGACCGATGCGATCACACCGCACGAAGCACTTGCGATGCTGCATCGTCATGCGAAAACCAAAGGCGAGCGTGAAAAGGAGATGCTCGCGCATGGCTATCCGGCCTACACCACTTCGGCGGGCTGGCTCGGCTACGACGACGAAAAGATTCGCCGGCTCGCGCGCGAAGGCGTCGCGCAGGGATGGACGCATTTCAAGCAGAAGGTCGGCGGCGACCTGGAAGAAGACGTGCGGCGCGCGCGCATTCTGCGCGAAGAGATCGGCGAGAACCTGAAGCTGATGATGGATGCGAACCAGGTATGGGACGTCGATGAAGCGATCGCGAACATGCGTCGTCTCGCCGAGTTCGACCCGTGGTGGATCGAGGAACCCACCAGTCCCGACGACATCCTCGGTCATGCGGCGATTCGCCGGCGGCTCGGCTCGATCGGCGTCGCAACCGGCGAGCATTGCCACAATCGCGTGATGTTCAAGCAACTGCTGCAGGCGCAAGCCATCGACTTCTGCCAGATCGACAGTTGCCGGCTCGGCGGACTCAACGAAGTGATCGTCGTACTGCTGATGGCCGCGAAGTTCGGAGTGCCGGTGTGCCCGCATGCGGGTGGCGTCGGCTTGTGCGAGTACGTGCAGCATATTTCGCTGTTCGACTATATCTGTGTGTCGGCGTCGCTCGAAAATCGCGTGCTCGAATATGTCGATCATCTGCATGAGCATTTCGTGGACCCCGTGGTGATCCGCAACGGGCACTACATGCCGCCGCAACGGCCGGGCTATAGCATCGAGATGATTCAAGGGACGTTGGACAAGTACTGGTATCCGGAAGGCGCGGCGTGGCAGGAATGAAGGTCGACGGTAAGGGTTCTAATTGCGTCGCATCAGGCGTATAACGGCAGACTTCGCTCACGCTGTTATCGCCCGATTCGATGCGCACCGCCCGACCCTTGCCGCCTCTGCTTTCGCTGCGCGCCTTCGAAGCCGCCGCGCGCCACCTGAGTTTCAGCCGCGCGGCGCAAGAACTGTTCGTCACGCAAAGCGCGGTGAGCCACCATATCCAGAAGCTCGAAGCCGATCTGGGTATCGCGCTATTCGAGCGCCAAACGCGCGCGATTGAACTCACCGGGACCGGCCGCGCGTACTATGCGAAAGTCCACGCGGCGTTCGAACTGCTGCGGCTCGGCACCAGCGAAGTGCGCGCATTCTCCACCGAACGCAAAACGCTGAACGTGGGCCTGCTGTCTTCATTCGCGAGTCGCTGGCTCGCGTCGCGTCTGCATACGTTCCCGCTCGCGCATCCGGACATCGAACTGCAATTGCGGCCCGACATCGCACTCGCCGATGTGCCGGGCGGCGAAGTCGACGTGGCGATTCGTTATGGACGCGGCGGCTGGCCGGGTGTCGCTTCGCAAAGGCTCATGTCCGAGCGTCTTTCGCCGGTGTGCAGTCCGTCGCTGCTTGCCGGCAGAAAGCGTCCGCGCAAAGCACTGGACCTGCTGCGTTTCCCGCTGCTGATTTCGTATTCGACGCATTCGTTCGAATGGGAAGCATGGTCGCGTCATGCCGGCCTCGCTCTCGGCGACGCGCAACGCGTGCAATTGCATGACTACAACATCGTCGTCGAAGCGGCGCTGGCCGGACAGGGCATCGCAATGGGCCGCCATCGGCTGATCGCGCAGCAGCTCGCGCAAGGCTCGCTGGTGCCGGCATTGCCCGACGCGGTGCTCGACGATCCGCGCATCGGCTGGTGGCTCGTCACGCGCAAAGGCAAGCTCGACGCCGCCGCGACCGCGTTCCGCTCGTGGATCATGCAAACGGCGCAGCAGGACCGGCTCGGCTGAACGCATTAGTTTGGCTCATGCGTCGGGCACGATAATTCGTTGGTCGGGTGCGGCGCGAATCGATAGCATCGAAGCTTTCCCGTCACTAACACGGTACCCTTCCGATGACCTCCTCGATTAGCTCCCGCGCCGCCAGCCTCGGCCTGACGCTCGAATCCGCGACCGCACCCGCCGCCAATTACGTGCCCTTCGTGCAAGAAGGCAATCTGCTTTACATTTCCGGTCAGATTTCGCGCAACAACGGACAGCCTGCATATCTCGGGCGTCTCGGCGACAATATCAGCGACGCCGAAGGCGCTCAGGCCGCGCGGCTGTCTGCGCTCGGTGTCGTCGCGCAGATCGTCGCGGCGACAGGCGACCGGCTTGAACGCGTGGCCCGTGTTGTGCGCCTGAACGTGTTCATCGCGAGCACACCGGCATTCACTGCGCAGAGCACGGTTGCCAATGGTGCGTCGGACGTGATGGTGCAAATCTTCGGCGACGTCGGCCGTCACGCACGCAGCGCGGTCGGTGTCGCGTCGCTTCCGGCGGGAGTCGCCGTCGAAGTCGAAGCGGTTGTCGCATTGAAGAATGCCTGAATTCCACTCATACACTCGGAGCCGCCAATGTCCTCTCCGCTGTCGCCCGCAGCCATCGACGCAATACGTGCCCGCACACCCGGTGTCCTCAGTACCACGCATTTCAATCATGCGGGCGCGTCGCTGCCGTCGGCCGCCACGCTCGAAGCGATTCACGTGCATCTGTTGCGGGAAGCGTCGATGGGACCCATGGAAGCAGGCGCGGCTGCCGGCGAACAGACCGAGCGGGCGCGCACGCTCGCCGCGCGACTGCTTAACGCTCAGCCTGCCGAGATCGCACTGACGACCGGCAACTCGTCGGGATGGGGCGCAGCTTTCGCGGCGTTTGGTCCGTGGCGCGAGGGGCAACGCATCCTCGTCGCGCGGCACGAATGGGGCGGCAATCTCGCGACGATGCGTCTTCTGGCGCAGCACGCGGGCGCATCGATAGAGACGATTCCTTCCGATGCCAGCGGCAGGGTTGATCCTCGCGCACTCGAAGCGATGCTCGACGACCGGGTCCGACTGATTGCACTCACGTGGCTGCCGGCCAATGGCGGACTGATCAATCCGGCTGCCGCGATTGGGCAGGTAGCGCGCCGTCACGGCATTCCGTATTTCATCGATGCGGCGCAGGCCATCGGGCAACTGCCGATCGACGTCGTCGAAGTCGGCTGCGATGTGCTGGCGGGCGTGGGCCGCAAGGCACTGCGCGGACCGCGCGGCACCGGACTGTTATACGTCCGGCGGGATTTTCTGCCCCGCTTGACGCCGGCCTTCGTCGACACTTATTCCGCGCCGCTCGACGCCAATGGCGAACCGGTACTGCGCGACGATGCCGCGCGTCTCGAATCATCGGAAGCGTCGATTGCACTGCATTGCGGATTGGCGAATGCATTGGACGAAGCGCTGGAAATCGGCATCGACAACATCCGCGCGCAGATCGATCGGACCGCGCAGACATTGCGCGAGCGGTTGGCCGCGATGCCGGGCGTGTCCGTACTCGACCAGGGTGTCGAACGATCCGGTCTGGTGTCGTTCAACGTCGCCGGACTCGACGCCATGTCGGTGCGACGCGCATTGGCTGCGCAGGGCATCACGATCGGCTCGAATGGCGTCGCATATACACCGTTCGATATGACGATCAGAGGGCTGACGCAGATCGCGCGCGCATCGGTTAGCTATCTGACCACCGACGCCGAAGTTGATAAATTGCTGGCTGGAATACGGACGTTGACGCATTGAGTACTGTACTCAATGCAAACTTTGCGTCGGTCAAGTGAATAGAAGCGTCTCTTTCAACCCTCTCGCCCGCCCACGACCATGAACTCCGCCTCATCGCACCGCCTCGATTTATCAAGGTTTCCGCGCCACGCGCTTCTCGAAGGCCCGACGCCAATTCAGCACCTTGCGCGTCTGAGCGCTCGCCTCGGCGGCGCGGACATCTACGTCAAACGAGAAGATCTGACGGGACTGGGTGGCGGCGGCAACAAGCTGCGCAAGCTCGAATTCCTGATTGGCGAAGCGCTCGCGTGTGGCGCGGACACCATCATTACCGTCGGCGCACGTCAATCGAACCATGCGCGCCTGACGGCGGCCGCGGCGGCTCGCGTCGGACTTCAATGCGAACTGGTGCTGACGAGAGCCGTGCCCCGTTCCGATCACGACTACATGGAGAACGGCAACGTGCTGCTCGATGCGCTATTCGATGCGCGCGTACATGATCTTCCCGGCACGGCCAACGCACTGCAATTCGCCGAGGAACGCGCGAGCGAATTGCGAGCGCAGGGCCGTAACGTGTATGTGTGTCCGTTGGGTGGTTCGAGCCCGGTCGGCTGCCTCGGCTATGCAGACTGCGCCGCTGAAATCGTCGCGCAATCGCACGCGCAAAACGTGGCTTTCGATCGCATCGTGGTGCCGAACGGAAGCGGCGGCATGCATGCGGGACTGGTTGCGGGTTTTGTTGCGCTGGGCCTCGATCCGTCACGTCTTGCCGCATTCACGGTGTATGGGAATGCCGGCCATGCGCGCACGGTTACTTTGGAGAAAGCGAATCAGACGGTTCGACTGATCGATCGAAGCCTTAGCGTGAGTGATGACGCGATCTCGATCGACGAAGCGCAGCTTGGACCCGGCTATGGCATTCCGACCGATAACATGCGCGCTGCGGTTCGGTTGATGGCAGCGACGGAAGGTCTACTGCTTGATCCCGTGTATAGCGGCAAGGCATTTGCGGGTGTCGTCGAAAACGTGAATACGGGCAAGTATTCTGCGGGACAGAAGATTCTATTCGTGATGAGCGGCGGGCTTCCGGGGCTATTTGCCTATCGGAACGAGTTCTGAGCGATGAAAGTGAGCCGCAGAAGAAGCAGAGACAACGCGATGGTCTGGTACGGGCCGCCGTTGTCTGAAGAAAGCGCGAAGCGCTTGAAGATTCGAACCGACGATTCGAAATGGTGCCCAGGGCGGGATTTCAGTTCCTTATCTGGCGGTGCTGCGACGACCCGTGGGTAATCCATGGGTAATCCACACGCCAATTGGGGAACCCAAATGAAATCCGTAATCTTCGCTTTGATGCTGTTCGCATCCCTTTCCGCTCACGCCTCGACCGCTTCGGCCAACCATGGCCACCACGGTGGCGGCAACAATGGCGCAGTCGGCGCCGCCGCTGGCGCATTCGGCGGCTCGTCGAGTTCGTCAGCCGGCGCAGCGGCGGCCGGCGCAAGCGGCATGGGCGGCAGCTACTGGTCGCCAGATCCGAATGCCTCGCTGATCGACGGCTATCAACCTTGGCCCCAACGGGAAATGAAGCAGTTCCAGAAACCGTAGGAACGCGGCGGCTATAATTGGCGCCCTATCCCTTACACCACATTACGACGATGATTACAAGAGACGACGTGGTTTCCGCATACCGGCTCATGCTTGAGCGCGAACCGGAAAACGAGCAGGCTATTGCATCGTGGGTCGAACGGTGCGACAGCACTTACGATCTCGTTATGGGTGTCTCCGGTTCTGAAGAATTCCGGGGTCGCGCGCCGCATCGCAGGATCAGCGGCGAGTCGAGCACAAATCTCAGTCCGCGAGCGGTGGCATGGCTAAGGGATCTCGATGGGATAGAAGGATGGCTATCGCCGACGGCGGCGCTCATGTCCGCAGCGCTGGCGCAGTATCAGGCCGGCAAAGGCTATCGCGGCCACATCGCGGAGATTGGGGTCTATCACGGGAAGTATCTGACTGGGCTCGCCACGGCGGTTCAGACCGGTGAGAGCGCCATCGCCATTGACGTGTTCGACGAGCAGGCGAAGAACCTGGATCTGAAGGGATACGACGAAGTCGGCTCGTCAGCGATTCACAGCCTGACGGAACGGTCATTCCTGGAGAATGCGCGGAAGTACTGCCCGGATGCTCCTGTTCGCATCATCAAGCGGTCATCGCTCGACGTGAAGCCGGCAGACATTCTGGAGATGGGCCGCGTGCGGTTTTTCTCTATTGATGGCGGCCACACGCGCGACGTGCTGTTGAACGATCTGGCGCTCGCGGAAGCGACGCTCACGCCAGAAGGCATCATTTCGATCGACGACATCCTGAACCCGCAATGGCCCGGCATCATAACCGGAGCCGTGCGGTTCATGGATGGCCCGACGAAGCTGCGCCCGGTCGCATTCATCACGAACAAGCTGCTATGCGCTTTCGAGCCGTTCGCGAAGGAATACCGGGATGTGTTGCTCGATATCGCGCCGAAAGCGCTACAGCGGCGCGACGTCGAGTTCTCCGACCATACGGCCGATCAGTACGTCGAGGCCTGACCTACGACAGCGCGGCAATCACGCGCTCGATTGCATGGTCGCGCGCGTTGGGAAACGGCAGCAGCGGCGTCCCGATGCGCGTGAGCAGCGCGGCGTGCTGCCAGCCGAGCGGGACGTCTGGAACAACGTCGTTGCCGTTGCGGTAGAGATGCAGCGGCACGCCCTCCAGCAGCGTGCGCACGCCGACACCGGGACTGACGCGCGGCGGCTCGAACGCATACACCGCGAGCGGCTGCTGCCCGTTTAGCATCAGCGAGACAGCGGCGCAGATCGCGATCGCAGCGCCGAGGGAGTGACCGACGAACGTCACCGGCTCGCCGCTAATCGCCGCTGTCACGTCGCCCGCGATAGCCTGCCATGCCTGCCAGAACCCGCGGTGCACGTCTCCGGCGCCGTCGACGGCCGTCGGGACAGCATCGAGATCCGTGAGCCAGCAGGCGACGTTGTCCGTTCCCGGAAAGGCCACGACGAGCCCGGCTTCGGTCTGGCGCACGATGGCGCGCGAGGCGCTATCCGCTTTGCCGATGTCCGGCGCCGCGGTATAGGCCTCGCTGGCCAACAGCGCGAAGTCGCGCGCGTTCATTACTGGCTCGCGGCTGCTCGTGCCGAAGCGGCTGCGGGCGCCGTGGGTTGGCCATAGACCTGCAGGCCGATCGCGAGCGTCGTGTTGACGAGCGTCAGGATGCCGCCGACCTGCTGGATCTGCGCCGCAGTGATGCCGGGTAGCGATGCAAGCGCCTTGATAGCCGCAGGCAGCGTCGTATCCGACAGCGTCTGCACCGACGTCGGATCGATCGAGGCATTCGCAACGCAGAGCGCCTTCACACCGTCGATCGCCGCGTCGACCTTCGGATTGAGCGCATACAGCGCGGTCACGTCATCTGCGACTGGATTGAACACCGAGCAGGCCTTCTTCACCTGAGCGTTGATCGCGGTCGCGGCGCTTGCGACCTGAGCCTGTTGAGGGGGCGTGCAGCCGGCGAACATGACAAAGCAAGCGGACAGGGCCAAGCCTGCCGCAATACGCAGCATCTTCATGGTGAGTTCCTTCGGGAGTGGTGAGGGAGGGTTACTGCTTCGGGGTGTTGCGGGCGTTGATGAGATTGACGACGTAGTGCGCGGCCGTCAGCACGATTGCGCCCATGGTTCCAGCAACTTCAGAGGGAGGCGCCGGGAGCTTCGCCGCCTGGCAGATCCAGACGATGCAGCCGCCCAGCATTGCACCGGTAACGGCCGATGCGCCCGTTGAAACGGGTGAGGTCTGATTCATTGCGCGGACTCCGGTTGAGGTTGAACCTCCTTTGAGAAATCGGCTCCGAGCGTGAACAGCGCGCGCTCGGCATTGCGCCGGCGCAGCAGGCCGGCCACGACCTTCCCGTCGCACTGGTCCCACTTCTCGAACTCGTCGATCGCGCCTTGGATGTCGTTCGTGTTCAGCTTCGCGAGCAGCGTCGAGCGCTGGAAGTTGCCGATGCCGCAGTTGAAGGTGAAGTCGACGAGGGCGTCGAACTCATCCTGCGTCAGGCCGACCTTGACCAGCAGGTTCACTGCGTTCTCGGCGGCGGAGACGTCATCCATCAGCCAATCGATCGCCTGTTCCTGCGTGCAGACCATGCCGGGATGCACGGCGACGGTATGGCCATAACCTATCGTCCAGATACCGCCCTCGTCCTGATATGCGGTATCGCGGAACCCCTCGAACTGCTCGGTCAGGTGCAGTCCGTCCTGTGAGTACTTCATTGCTGTTCTCCTTCGGTGAGAATCTTCAGGAGGCGTTCATCGGCCTCCTTCATGGAGCGCATGAGCGCGAGCTGCTCGGCGTCGCGCTCGCGCGCCGCTTCAGCCATAGCGAGCAGGCTTTCGAGCATCTGGCGCATCTGTTCGGCGATGCGTTGCTGCATCTCCGCAGCCTTCTCGGCCATCATCGTGAGTACTGCACTCGCGATCGAGGCTTCGATCGACAGCGTCAGGTTTGTGGCGCCCCAGTCAGCGTCGTAGCCGCGCACGAAGTGCAGCACCAGCGAGACACCAATGAACGTCACGAGCGCAACAAGGAATACGCGGGGATGGCGAAACGAGAGATACAGGCGCGAAAGGCTAGGCATGATGCATTCCCCACCAGACCTGAAATGCGCCGGTCAGCACCTCGAGCACGAACAGCGCGACGACGAGCCAGTTAAGGCGCATCCCTTCGGCGTGCTTCTCTTCTGCGCTCTCGTCTGCCTCTGCGGACTCCAGCGCATCGAGTCGCTGATCGTGGAAGTCAAGCCGACTTTCGAGCAGCTCGAGGCGGCCTTCCGTGATTTCATCCATGGTGCGAGACGAAGAGAGCCACGATTGGCGCGATCAGCGCGGCTGCCGCGATCAGCAGGCCGATCTTCGCGGGGATCGAGCTGTGCGCTTCCTTCAGCTGCTGGTAGAACGTCTCGTTGATGTCTTTGCGCAGCGCGGCGACGTCGTCTTTAGTCGCGACCTTGGCAACGGCCTCACGCAACTCGCCGATGATCTCGTCATGGCGCGTGACGCGCGCGTCGAGCTTTTCAATAGCGCCGTCCGCAGCGTCCTGACGCGCGCGCAGTTCTGCAATGAGCATGGCCTGATCCATTAGAACCCCGTTAGCTGGTAGGTTGAATAGTGAACGCGTCAGCGGTAGCGCCTGTGCGAATAAGATTGGCGACTGCACCGCTCAAAAACCAACTGCCAGAACCAACATATGGAACTCTTGCCGAAACGCCGCTCGAGTGATTTGTTATCAGAATCGGCCCGGTCCAATTTGGAGTAGTGTTAAAACTTATATCTGTCTCGTTGACGCCAAAATCGGTTCTAATAAAGGCGATAGTCCCGCCAAAAAATGGCGCATTCGATATAAACGCGACGTTCACATTATTAGCTGAAGTGGTCGCCAGGTTGCCGTCAAACCGACCCGTCTTGCCAAGCAGATCGCTAAAGCTCACCGGCAATCCGCTTTTCTGCGCGAGCGCGAGCACCCACGCGTGATTCATCGATAGTGGCAGCGACAGCCCAAGTTCGGTCGCGACCTGATCCATGCGCAATGGAAAACTCGCCGGCAGCGTCATTTCGCCTCCACGAGCGCGCGCAGACGAACGACTTCCTTCGCCAGCTCAACGCACGCTGCGAGAGCGGCGTGGCCGTATGCAACGGAGAGCATCCCTTTAGCGTCCGACAACACCGCTTCAGGGAGAAACGCGTGCAGCGATTGCGCGCCGACGCCGACCTGCCGTTCGTTCGTGTCGACGCGGGTATAGGTGCCGCTCTTGAGCCCCGCCAGGCAGTCGAGAAAGTCAGGTGCAAGCTGTTCCCAATCGCACTTGAGGCGTTCGTCGGAAGACGCGGTGAGATTGCTGCCGCTGAGAGTTCCGGTTGCCGTCGTATTGCCGCTGTCGTCTATGGTCAGAAGGCCCAGATTGTGGGCGCTATTGACGATCTGAAAGACGCCGTTGAGAACCGTGAGGTATTTATTCGGCGCCGTGGCACCGTTGCCGATCATTTTGATGTGCGCGCCGATCGAGTCGGTCGCACCGTTGATCGTCAATGTGCTGTTGCCGTTGCCCGGTTCATTGAGCGTCAGCGTCTGCAACGAGAAGTTCTGGTGCAGCGCCGGATTGACGATATGGATATCGACTTCGGACAAGCCGCTGTCGAGCGCTCCGGAATCCCAGGTCACCCCGACCGCTGTAGACGACGTGTAGACGACTGATGCGATCGTCCCGTAGATCGCGCCAGCGGTCACAATAGCCCGAACGCGGCGCCCGACCGTGAATGTCTGACGCTGGTCGCCGGCCGTAGAAAATACTGTGCTGCTCACGTAGGACAGCGTGAAGCCGTAGTTCAGCCATTCCGGCGCTGCAAACCATACCGCGACGTCGGCCATCATCTGCCGCGCGCTGTCGTTGACGGTCGACGGCGCTTGACCTTCCGCCCAATTTATCGATCCGGCCGTCGCGTTATTGGCCGGCGTAGTGGACCACTGAGACATCGCCATTTCGGATCACCTATAATGAAAAACCCCGCACGCGGCGGGGTTCGGAGGTTTTAATGCACGACGTTCTGATCGTCGGACTGGTCAAGCTGGGCATCGTGGCGCTCGTGTCATTGGTTGGGGGCATTCTGGAAGCCGCCAAGAAGCCCGTTCACGGCGGCTGGACGACCGTAGTTCAGGAGCCCTTGCATACGCGCGCCTGGAACCTGCTGACCCGCCGCGGCGGCACGAGCGTCGAGGTACGGCAGAACCGTGTCCGGGTTCATCAGAAGACCCGTTAGCCGGTCCTGAAGCCGGTTCCCTACCATCTGGCCAATCCTGTTCCCACCGCCGAGAATCCCGAGTCCCACCATTGGATGACCAAGCGCGAACGCGCCGATCGCGCCAGCCGCTTTCCCTACGTTCCCCGCACCACCGAATGTCGGCCCGTAAAGCTGCCGCGCGAGCCAACCATTAGCCGCGAGGTTGTATGCGGTGTCGCTGCCGGGTGACTTGATCGAGTTCGAGACCGTCGCGCGCTGCAGGTCCTGGCCGATGCCCTGAAGCGTGTTCAGCGCGTTCGCGTCGATTCCATATGTCGCCGCGTTGCCGGTGCTCATGGCCCGCGTAAGCGCGCTGCGGAACGGCATCATCTGGATTTCGGGAGCGCCGCCGGCATTCATCGCGCGCGTGCCGAGGCCGTTGGCGATTTGCTGGCCGACCTCCATCGTGTTGATCGGCACGCTACCCTGCGCGTATGCCTGCTTCGCAGCCTGAACGCCAGGAATGTAGCGCTGCGTCCAGTTGTCGACGTTGCTCTTGAGCGCTGACAGCGACGCCGCGCGCGAGGTCGCACCATTGCGTTGCGCGTCACTGATCATGTCGCCGAGCGCGCGCGAGGTGTAATCGAGCGCGGAGCCGTTGATCTGACGACTGCCGCCTTGCTGCGGCCACACTGGCGGTACGCCACGCCCCACAGCGGCATCCAGAGCGGCATTCTGCTGCGCCGTCTGCATGGCCTGCTGCATCTCGGGGATCTGCGCGTAGCGCATGAACGCGGGCCCGACGTTCGTTGTTGCCTGGTGCGCCTGCTGATAGAGCGGCGTCGCAGCGGCGTCGCGCGCGGCCTGCGCCGCTTCTATCGCGGTCTGAGGCGTAGATGAAGCCGCCGCTATAGCTTGCCAATGCGGATCCTGCGCAACGCCCATAAGCGCCTGCCAGCGCGCGTCGTTGTTATCAATCGCCCGCTGCGCCATTGCCGTCTTGAAGGCGGGAATGTTGCCGGCCGCCTTCTCCGTTTGCACCATGACCGGCGTTTGCGCCACTTGCGCGGTGGTCGGCACGCTGCCGGGAACGAAGGTCTGCGCGCTGCGGATGTTCTGCGCCGCCGTCGCGGCTTCCGCCGGATCCATCGCGCCGGCCAGCCCTTCGCCGACGAAGCGCCCCGGCTGGATGACCGGGCGCGCGACGTTCCACACGCCGTTGCCTACCGCACGTGCGCCAGCAGCGACGAGCGGCGTCGCGGCGCCGAGCACACCCCCGAGACCAGCCTGCTCGGCCTTCTGCGTCCAGAAGTTATCGCCCGGATTCTCGACCGGCATCATCGACGCGCCTGCAGCGCCTTGTGCCGCGCCAAGGCCGAGACGGCCAGCCATCGACAGCCCGGCATACTCCGGGCCGACCATCATCGTCGGCGCGGTGCCCGCGATCTGGCCGGCCACATTGCCGACGCCAGTCGCGATCGGGTGCGCGGCCTCGGCCGCTGCCGTGCCGCTCTTGATCTGCCCGAGCTGCCAGTTCGCGTCGTTGTTCAGGTAGTTGCCGGCGCGCTGGAGCAGGTTCTGAGGCTGCTGCCCAGTGATTAGCCCAGACATCGTTGGCGCGGGCGCGAACATGTTCCCGACTGCGCCGATCCCCTTCCCGGCCAGTTGCTCGAGGCCCGCGACGGTGTTGCCAAGCCCTTTGCCGAAACCGATCAACCCTGATGCAAGCATGCCGGGCTGCGAGGTCGGCGCAGTGGTCGTTTGCGCGGCTCGCGGTGGTGGCGCCGCCGGTTGTGCCGCAGGTGCGGACGCGCCGAGATACGAGTCGAACGACTGCGCAGGCCCCTTCGCAGGCGCGGCGAGGTAATCGTCGAACGCGCTCATTTCAGCATCCCGGCGTTGAACAGCGTTTCGAATGCCGGCTTCAGCGCAGGATTGGCCTTCACGGCCGCTTGAACAGCCGCTTGCTGTTGCGGCCCAGTCATCTGCATGATGGGCGCAATCGTCGGCATCATCTCCGGCTTCACCGTCGTATCGAACTGATTGGCCAGTCCCGTATAGGCTTTTGAGTCACCGGACTGAAAGAGCGGCGTCATCACATTGGCGCGTAGCGCAGACATCGCGACCTGGTTGCGCCCCTGCATGATTCCGTCCAGTTTTGCCTGCGTCGGCTTGCCAAATTCCGGGATCATTCGATCGAGGTTTGCGCGCGCCGCGTCGGTATTGTGGTCGCCCATTGCTGCGCCCCCTGCATTAATCAGGAATGCGCGCGTCTTGTCGTATTCGGCAGCGGCAGGCGAAGCATATGTCGCCGCGTCGGTGCTCATGAGCTTGCCTGTGAGCCCACCATTTGCAGCCCATCCCTGCCATCCTCCCGTTTTTGCAAGGTCGAGCAGGTGATCGTAGGCTTGCAGCACGGTCGGAGCGTTCTGCCGCACTCCCTGCATGTTCTGATAGTCATCTGCCATAACCTTAGCCGATGCTGCTTGCGCCTCGTTTGACATGGACGTCTGGCCTAGCGGAGGCTGCGCCGCCATCGGCCCGTGCGCGGGCGCTCCCTGCGCCGCTGGTGCGCCGCCGCCCATCGCGTTACGCCAGCCCGGCGTCTCGGTGTCGAACAGCGCCGGCAGGATGCGCGCGCGCGTCGCGGGGTCGCTGAGGTTGATCGGCTGATTGACGCCGACGCCGCTCGCGGCCGAGATCGCTGCGGCTTTCGCGGCCGGGTCATTGTTGCCATCGCCCTTCGGTGCCCATCGGTTGGCGATGCCCGCGATCGTATTGATGCCGTGCTTTGCTCCGTACGTCGCGAGCGTCTGATCAGCCGCATTGATGCCATCCTGCGGCGTCGCATACGTCGCGAACTGGCCGTCGGCTCCCTTGATGTTCCCGAAGTTGTTGTTGCGGATGCCCACCGGTACAGTCGGCGCCGCGCCGTTGCCGCCCGTGGCATCCGCGACGTTCGCGGTCGACTGGTAGACGAAGCCACCCTGGCCGCCGTTCGCAGTCGGGTCCCAGACCTGCTGAAGGTTGTATTGCGCCTTGCCGCCGGCTTGCGCCGCCGCGCTGCCGCGCACCGCCTCGGCGCCGCCTTGGACCGGAACGACGGACCAACTACCATCCGGCCCCTGCTGGTTCATGTAGCCCGCCGGCGCCGCTCCCGGCATCGTGACGAACCGGTTGCCGATCAATACACCGCCGCCTGGGCGGATCGACAGCGCGTTGGTCTTCGCGAGCGCATCAGCGTTGGCCTGCTGGATCTGCGGCCCGGTCATGCCTGCCTGCGTGCCCATCTTCGTCGCGTCGGTCGGCAACTGCGCCTGCAGCGTCGGATCGTACTGCGCGGCCATCTTCATCATTTCCGCGCCGACCGGCAAGCCCGCGAGAGACAGTGCATAGCCCTGCCGCCAGAGTTGCTGCGGCGAGTTACCGAAGATCGAGCCCGCGGCGCCCTGCGGAGCGGCCGGATACGCCGCCTGTGCGTTCTGCGCGGCCGCCTGCGGCATCGGTGCGGCAGAGCCCATGCCGGCCATCAGACCGGACATCGGGCCTGTGTTGCTCGCACCGGTGACGGCCGGCGACGGCGTCATGGTCGGCGCGCTCGCCGGTTGGCCACCTTGACCGCCCAAGGCTCCCTGAAGCGCCTGCATCATGAGCATCTGCCGCTGGTTCTGCACCGCGTTACCGATGCCCTGCTGCAGGCCCTGAACGCCGCTGCCCAACGCCTGCCCCATGCTGACCGGGATGCGCGAAGGGCCAGAGGCCGCGAGAAGCCCCTGACCGAGTCCGAGCAATCCAGCCGTCTGCGGATTGGCGTAGAGACCCATCAGACCCGCGCCCTGCGATCCGTCGAAAAGATCTGCCATGTCAGCTCCCTGCGCCAGCAAACAGATTGCCAATGTTGCCCATCAGCCCCTGAAAGCCTTGAGCACCCTGCTGCATGAGTTGCGGGTTCTTCATCATCAGACTCATGGCTGCCGGTGCCAGAGCCTGCCCCATGTTGACCGGTTGATTGTGGTTCTGCGATTGCGCGAGCAGACCTGCTCCCATGCCCGCGAGCGGTCCCATCAGGTTCATGTTCGCCGTCGCGCCCTGTTGAACCGAGCCGCTCGGCGATGCGCCGACACCGAACAGTCCGGCGGGCATCGCGCCCTGATACGACGTCGCGGGATTGAACATCGGGTTCGGTTGCATCTGCGCCTGTTGCATTGCGGCCGGCGTCTGGAAGCCAAAGTACGGATAGTTCATGGTTCGCTCCTTCACAGCGCGCCGATCGCGGCGTAATCAACGCGGTCGAAGCCGCTCTCTGCGTGGCGCGATACCGCGCTCGGCATGACGATGCGCACGTCGTCCGACATGACGCCAGTGCGACGCACGTGCGGCGCGTCCCACACATACCGGAAGCGATAGAGCGGCAGGCCGTTCACGAGGCGCGAGCCCGTGCTTTCGATGTCCAGCTTCAAACGACGATCGGAGAACGCACCCATCAGGCCGCCCGCGACCGCACCGACGCCGGTTCCCCAGGGCCCGAACATGCTGCCCATCGCCGCGCCGCTCGCCGCGCCACCGAGCGCGCCGGCCGCCTGATTCGAGTAATACGGCTGACTCGATGTCGTCGTGCCACCGTAGTTGCCCTGAATCAGGTTCGAGTAGTTGCCGAGCTGCTGCCACGGTGCATTGATAATCTGCTGCTGCAGCGCCTGCTGATTGCCGCCCATGTTGTAAAGGTTGGAGATCTCCCCATTGACCGAGTTGACCAGGTTTGGAGCGTTGAAGGAGCCCTGCAACTGCTGCTGCGCTGCGGTGTTGTAGTTGCCGCTGAGACCCGAGAGCGCGCCGAGCTGCTGGCCTGACTGCGTGCCCGCGGCCGACAGCATGTTCCCCATGTTCGTCTGGTACATGTTGTTCAGCATGCCCGCATCGACGTTGCCGAGCTGCTGCGTGAGGTTCTGCTGGTTCTGATCGACCGCGTTCTGATAGGCACCAGATCCATACCGGCCGGCCGCTTCCATCGCGCTCGCCGTCTGCGGCGCTGTGGCGGTCTGATACGAGCGCGTGATCGCGTCATTTGCCGCACCAAGCGCCTGCGCCATGTAGGGGTTGCTCATCATCGACCCGTTGGCAAATGAGGTCAGAGAGCTGTTACCAGCGTTATTGCCGCCCAGTGTTGAAAGCTGCGCATTGGACGGATTCGAATTCAGGTAGCTGCCGTTCAGCAGGTTCGTCGTGTAATCTCCGGCCGAGTTGTTCACTGTTGAGGCGTTACCGAAATTCGTCCCGTTCGCGACGCCCTGCGTGATCCCCATCGCCTGGCTTTGCAGCGGCGAGAATCCCGCGACCGTGCCCGCGAAGTTGTTCCCGGAATTGTTGCCGTAGAGGGTCGCCGCCTGGTCGAAAACGCCCGAGATATAGGGCTGTTGCCCGGACCACGGGGTAGCGTTCGTGGTCGTCGTGGTATTGCCGCCGCCGTTGCTCATAGCGACTTCTCCAGATAGAGGTGTGTGTTTTCAAATCCCCGGGTGCGGAGTCGTCTCCACCATCCGGGTCGCGCACAAAGCTCCATCGCGTGACATCCGTTCGCCTTGGCCCAGCGTTCGATGGTCTCCATCGCTTCGCCTTCCCACTCGGCCGCATTCCTGCCGGTGACGATGCGAAGTGTGCAGACCCGCTGCTTCGGGTAGTTCGCGAGTCGGGTGATGCCAACGGCAAAAGCTGTTGGCGACTTCCATATCCAGAGCTGGTCCTCACCCGTCAAAAGACCTGCCCTAATGTCTTCAGCGTCGTACTTGCCCCGGTTGCGCCTGCACGCCGCTTCGATCCACGGGCGCACCTCTTCCCACACCGCATTGATCTCGGTGGGTTGTATGCCGTAGAGCATGGGAATTAGCCGATGAGAAGAACGTTGTAGGTGCGGTCAACGCTTGCTGAGCTGGCGTGCTGCAGCGTCGCGCTTCCCTTGGTCTGCGCTGCCGCGTTCACATAGAGCCCAGAGAGTGCCGCTGCTGCATCAGATGTCAGAGGCGAGAAGAAGAGGCCCGTGCTCGCGCCGATCCGGTTATCCGTCACTGTCGTGCTCGTCGCGTTCGCCGCGAGCGTCACCTGAATCACGACATTCAGCTTGCCCTGCAGCTGGTTGTTGAGCGCCTGCGCGAGCTGGCGCCGATGCTCTTTCTCGTTCGAGAGCGCCAGGACGACGCCCGGATAGCCCTTGCTCATCGCGAGCCCGTCATATCGAGCGCGTCCTGCGGGATCTCGATTCCCTGCAGGTGCGTGAAGCTGCCGGTCGTCTGGATGCGACCGCGCAGATAGCGCGCGTCGGCGCGCACCGGACATTCACCGTTCTCGTTTATCGCGCTCGCGGTCGAAAACGTCGGCGCGTCCATCAGGCGATTACGCATGCCGATCTGCACCGTCGGCGAGCCGCCGTCGATCATCGGCCGCGTGGTCTTCAGGAACGCGCGCTTGCCGGTGCCCCCGAACGGTTCGAGTTCGACCGTGTCGGCCGTCGCATTGGCCGGCGAGCCGGTGAAATACGCCAGCTTGTGCGAAGGCGTGAATGCGCCCATCAGCACCTGGCCGCCGGTCCACACTCGCGAGTCAAGCGAAAATGGCAGCGTGTCGAGGCTGTAACCGGTGCTGTCAAGCGAATCGAGCGAATAGCCCTGCGTGATCGCACGCATGATGTATTCCGCGTTGACCTGCGCGAAGCCCCACTTGTTGAGCGCCCAATTGAACGCGATCAGCGAATCAGGAATGCCGCTCGGTGCTGAGTTCGATGGATACAGCCACATGACGAGGCGGTTAATCGGGTCGACGGCGCCGACGACGTTCGCCAGATACGCATCGTTCACGTTGGCCCAGAACGTCTTGTCGACGCGATCAACGCCGATTGGCTGCGAGACCGCACCGTCGAACGCATAGAAGCCATCCTCGCCGATGTAATAGGCCAGCGCGCCAAGCTGCACGATGCTCTTCGGGCACGGCGTGCCGCGCACACCTTCAGCCGGGTAGAACCCGAACACCGTCGGCGAGCCCTGAAAGACGACGCGGAAAATCCCGCGTTCGAAGAAGACCGCACCGTCGGCGTTACCGAGGTTGCCGACGCCTCCCATGATCCAGCCCTGATCGCCGGGAATAATCTGCGAGCCGGCGAGCAGTTGCGCCTCGGCGTTGCTTCCCGCGACGGGCCAGGTCGTCGGATCGTCGATCGCGCACCACTGCAAGCGTTGAGGCTGCGCGCCATTCGTGCCGTCGAAGGTATTGCCGACCATCACGAAATCCTTGATGGTCCAGATATAGCGGGCTTGCGGCGCCGCGGCCGCGAGATCAGCAAAGGCGCTGCTCGAGTTGAGCACGAACGACTGAAGGTTCTGCCCCTCGGCCGCGCCGATGACGCGCTGACCGTACTGCGTGAACGCCCAGCGCTCGCCGCTCGGCAAAGAATAGCCACCGCCCTTGCTCACATCGGTAAATCCCGTGTTTCCGGGTGCTAGTTCATAGAGCTTGTCGGACGTGCCGGCGAACAGGTAGTTGTTCGCTCCCGAATCGATCGCGGTGATCGCGCCGAGGCATTGCGAGTCGAGCGCGTTGCTGCTGAACGTCGAGAGCGTGCCGACCGGTCCCCAGGATTCCCTCGTGCGCGGGAACAGGTTCACGATGTTCGCGGACGCGCCGCTCGAATTGTTCGGCGGCAGGTCCGGTGCAAAATCAGCGATAGGGAGCAGCATCAGGCGGCCACCATGGCGAGAGAAGAACCGGAAAGCTCTTCGGCCTTATCGGCCAGGATGAAGCTCGCGATCTGCTGCTGATAGAGGGTCTCCCACAGGGCGAACGCTTCCTGATCCTTATTGAAGCGCGCCGCGGCGCGGTTGACGGCGGCCAGCAGGATCGTCGGAATCGTGTTGGTCATCCACGTGACGCTGTTCGATACGGTGAGCTGCGCGGACTTCTGCCAGTACGTGCCGGTAAGCGTGTAAGCCGAGTCCGGATAAGGCCCGAACACGAATTTCTGCCCAACGCGCGCGAAGTACTGCGGTGCGCCCGCGCCCGTCTGGTCTGGATACTGCGTATAGATGAACTCCGGCGTCTTGCGCTCGACTTCGAACGTCTGGCCGCCGCTCGATAGCAGCATGATCTTCATGCCGACGTAGCCAGCAGGCAGCGGCGTTCCGGTTCCGATGGTCGTCGAATTGAACGTAGCCTCCATCGGCTGGACGCCTTTGCCCTGGTTCTGCGTGAAGACGTCGCGGTAGATATCCGCTTCCGCGATCTGGATGAAATAGTCGATAAAGTTGCCCAGATCCGAGCGCGCGAACCAATCGTTGACGGCCTGCTTCAGCGAGCTGTAATCGTAGACTCCGGCTACGCCTGCTGGCGTGCCGCTGCCTATTGCCGGGACAAAGAAGGTCATGGTCTTACCTCACCCGGCGGGCGCGAATGAACCCGTCTTCGGTCATAGTGCTGGCCGAGAAGACGCAAAGACCAATCAGATAGACGGTTGTCGTTGTGCTCAGAGAAATCCTGACGGTCGGCGCCAGAACGGCGCTGTTTCCGCCCGACACGCTGCCAAACGGGATCAAGTTCGCAGTGAATGTCCCTAACGCGCCGATCGTCGCGCTGGTGGTGGAAATCCCCGCGGTCATGTTCGATGTCGTCGCGGACCCGCCTGGATTGAAGCGGATCACTCCTGAAACGTCCCAATCGCCAGCAGTCAGGGAGATCGAAGTCGCGTTGGCTGCCGTCGCAGTCGTGAGGCTCGTCCCTGAAGTGGTGTTTGTCTGATACTCGCCGACGCTCCCCGCATTAGCGTTGTCGTTCGTCGTCGTGCCGACAATGCCCGCCGTGCTCGACGGCGTGATCGTGCTCGTCGCCTGCAGCGTGGTGAACTTGCCAGCGGCCGCAGTGGTACCTCCGATCGCCGGAGGCGACGCAAGGTAGTTGGAGAACCCCGTCCCGCTTACTGTGCTTGACGCGGAAAGAGTGGTGAAAGAACCGGCCGCGGCTGCGGTGCCACCAATAGCCGGAGGTGAAGCGAGATAGGTGCTGAATCCGGTACCGCTGACGGTGCTGCTTGCGGCGAGCGTCGTGAAAGATCCGGTGCTCGGCGTCGTGGCGCCAACGCTCGCGTTGTTGATCGTGCCGCCCGGGATCGTCACCGTCCCCGTAAAGTTAGGAGACGCAAGCGGCGCGAATCCTGTAATGCACGCGAATCCCGTCCCGCTCGTGTACTGAAGGGCGCTCGTCGACGTGCTGCACGAAGGCATCGCGAACGCGGTCGGCGATGCGCTTGAACCGGTGACGTTCGCGACGACCGTATTCGCAGCCTGCGCGGCGAGACTCGGGAGCCCGACCTTTCCTGTCGCGGTGAACGTGCCGTTGACGGTCAGGTTGTTGAACGTCGGAGACGGATAGCTCTGGGCAAGCGCCAGAATCGGCGCAATCAGCACCGCAATGAGGAGTTTTCTCAGCATGGTTCGCCTCAGGAGATCGACAGGACGCCGCCGTTGTTCCAGATCTGACCGGCGGAAGCGGGAAGCGTGGTCGGCAGATCCGCTGGCAGGTGATCGACGAGCAGGATGTCGTTGATCGTCTGCGTCTGGATGTTCGTGCCGCTGATGACGAGCTGGTAATGACCGTCGGCCGCGTAGAACGCGAACGCGCCGTTCGTATCGGTCGTGATCGGGTTGGCCGCGACCGTCACGCCGTTGTCTGAATAGATCGTTGCGGGCGTCGCGCCGGGGAACACGTTCACCTGCACGGACGCACCCGCCACCGGCGAGCCGGACGCCGAAGCTATGCTATTGATGAACTTCTGCATGATCAGATCGCCTTGTTGGTCGTGCGCCAGGCAGCGTATTCCGGGCCCTTGAGGATCTTCTTCACGTACGGCCAGTGATCCGGGTTCTGATAGTCCCAGCCGTACTTGATCCTGATCTCGAGCATGATCACTTCCGGCACGCGCAACGTGTGCTTGAACTCGCCCATGCGCTGGAACGCGCCTTCGGCCGCGCGTTGCTCATGGTTGATCTTCATCACGGTTTCGACGTCCTGCGAATAGTTCAGGATCACCTTCCCGTCTTCTTCGTGATACGTGATGCGCTTGCCATCCTGCGGCTCGATCGCGGCGCCGTGTGCGGTCGTCTGTTCCATGGCGGCCCTCAGTGCGTCATCTCGATGATATTGAGCGTGCCGGTCGACGAGCCGTCCTGAATCGCGGCCAGTTTCTCGCCCGGCGCGATGCGGATCATCAGCGGAGGATCGCTCGCTTTCACCAGCATGTCGGTCGCGGCCGCGGTCGGATTCATGCCGATCGCCACGTGGCAGTTACCGCCGATGGCGGAAATCTGGATCGCCTGCGAGCCTTCATTGTTCGCGTCGAACGCGGTCGATTGTGTCGACGAAGCGCCGATCGTGACGTTCTGGCCAGTTCCGGCCATTGGCCGCCATGGGCCGATTAGCAGCCATTTCATCGTGTGACCTCGAATAAAAAAGGGCGACCCAAAGGCCGCCCAAACACCCACCGCATGGAGAACGTATTACGCGCTAAGGATCGAATGCCACTGACCGGCGTTCGTGCAGTAGAACTCGACCGACTTGCCGGCTGCTACTGCGAATGCAGCGCTTGCGCCCAGCGCATTGATCGCGTCCGTACCGTTCGGGAACACGTTCATCGAGTTCGTCGCGGTTGCATTCACCACCATGATCATCAGCCCCGGCGCCGAAGCGGGCAGCAGCACGCTGTCACCAGCGCTCGCCACCGTCGTGACGCGGTTAATCATGGCCGGGAGAGGCGTCGCGCTACCCTGACCGCCGCCAGCGTGCGCCGTGATGCCGTTTAGCGTCAGCATCGTCTGCAACTGGCCGGAGCTGCCAAAGCCTGCATCGACCGACCATGCACCCGGCGCGGCCTCGATATACACGTCCGCCGAGTTCGGAGCCATTGCGATACCGGTCGAGCCGGCAACGCCGTTGATCGTGTCCGAGCCGAAGCCGTACACTTGAACCGGGTTCGCGGTGTTGTTGATGAGGAACACCTTGTCGGTGCCCGTGCCTACCTGCGGGAGCAAAACGCCGTCGCCGAGCAAAGAGCCAGCCGCCGGGGCCGTAGAAGTGTTGATGGTGGTGACGTCCGCGGTGATCTGCGTGGCGCCCGCTTGCGTGCGGGTAGTACCCGCAGTGATGACTGAGCCTGCCATGATCGATACTCCTTCAACTATCCAACAGTTCGAGATAAGCCACATGCCGTGGCCACCAGCGCGAATACAAGCGACGTTGCGTCCATTGATATACGCGCTGGTAGGCCACGATTAGCCGTTCGTGTCGGTGATCAGACCGAGTGCGTGTTCGTTGCCGACCTCGAGCGTGTACTCGACGAGCAGCTCCTTCTTGTCCGAGTCACCCGTCTTCGCGAGCGGGATCGTCTGGAACGGACGCAGATACGCGACGCGCACGTAGTTCGGGTTGATGAAGAAGCAGTCGGCGGAGTGCGCGAGGAAGATGTCCGGCACGATCTTCACGTCACCGAAGTCGGTCTCGTACACGTCGACGACCGTGCGGAGCGTCTTGTCCTCGACCTTGATGAAACGCGTGCCGGGACCAGCGAAGGCCGAGATGTTCTGCTTGTTGGCCGGCGACACAAGCGCGTATTCCGGGCAGTCGCCGGAATTCTTGAACACGCTCTGCACGAGGCTCTTCACCATCGCTTCGGTGATCGCCACGGTCGTACCGTTATAGACGCGCGTGTTCGAGCCATCGGTCCAGCCGTTCGCAGCAACAGCCGGGTTCGCACCCGACGGCGAGCCGCCAGTCTGGAACACGACATTCGATGCGAGGTAGGCAGGCAGGCCAGCCATCAGCGAAGGGACCGTCGACGAACCGGCGCTCTTTGCCTGGTTGTAGGTCAGGATACCTTCCATGTCGCGCTTCAGTTCCTTCGACTTCTTGAGGAGCTGATAGCCCATCTTGTTCGAGCCGCCGGCAGCGACAACAGCCTGCGACGTGCCCGAGATCTGGACGACCTTCGTCGAGATCTGCGTGTAGTTGCCGATACGGGCCGTCGGCGCGAGGACCTGCGCGGTCGGGTCGTCACCCTGGACGGCCGCGTTATTCAGGTTCTGCGCGTCGAGCTTATCGGTGTTCCACTCGTGGTTGGTCTGCTTCGCCTCCGTCTTCTTGCACATATTCAGGAAAGGCGTTTTGAACGGATCGACGTTGTAGATCGCGTTGATCAGGTCTTCACGGATGTTCTTCTGCGTGAAGGTCTGAAAAGTATTTGCAGGTACGGACATTTTCTACTCCCGAAGGAATTGGGTTTAGCCGGTTACCCGATCATGTCGAACAGCGCCGCTGCGGCGTCGTCGTCACGTGGGTTGCGGTTGAATCGGTCGATGACGGCCTGACGGCGCGCGTCGTTGGGATTCGCATTCGTCCGTGATCCCGGGGCGACCACCTTGGGTGCTTGCCGGACCTGCTTCAGTACTTCGGGCTTGGCTGCTTGGAGCGCCCGATAACGCGCCGCGTCGTGCAGAACCTGCATGTAGCGGTGGTCGTATATCTGGTTGAGCTCGGCATCCTTGAAGCCCAGACTGCGGGCGTATTGCGACATCACATCGCGGTCCTGATGAAACGTTGCTTCGTTGCGCCACTCGGGGATCGCGGTGAAGAGCTTTTCGCGCTCACCTTGGAGGGCCTGCTGCATTTCCTGTTGCTGGCGCTGCTGCTGTTGCTGGGCTTCCTGCCGCTGCGCCTCATTGATGGCGGCCAGATAGTTCTGGATCTGCTGGCCGCGCTGCTGGTATTGCGTGTAGAGCGCCGCGTATTCGCCCGGGTTGTTCGCCCGCAGCGCATTCCAGTCGACGTTCTGGAATTCCTGATTGAGCATGTTCAGCGCGAGATTGCCCATCGCCTGATGCTGCCGATAGACCTGCTCCTGAGCCTGACGCCATTCGGTTTGCTCTTTCTCGAATGACGTCCTCAGGTTGGAGAGCTCGATCGACTTGTTATTGACGTGGCCTTCGAGCTGGTAGGACTTGAGCACGTCGGCGAGCGGAACCTGCGTTTCCTTGCCGTCGATCTTGGCGGTGACGTGCAGGCCCATGACCGACTCGGGGTCGATTTTGTGCGCGGTCAGCAGCTCGGAGAGGCTCGAATACGTCGGCGTGTTATTGTCGTCCTGCTGGCGTTGCTGCTGACCCTCCTGCCCTTCCTGACCCTCGACGTTCTCCTGCCCCTTGCGTTGCGCGCCATCGTCCTGCGCACCTTCCTGCGAGCCCTGCTGCTGCGATTGCTGCTGCTGATGGTCCTGTCCACCTTCCTCGCGCGGCGGGATGCCCTTCGGATCGAATGCGCCCGAATCCCACAAGCCCTGGAACTGGCTTTCGGCATCCATTGATGCGGCGCCCACGTCAGTCGGGGTAGTCGCTTGTACGTCGCTCATTTGCTGGCCTCAAATAAAAAAGGCCCGCCGAAGCGAGCCTGTTGTCGAAAGTGGGAGTGGTTAGCCGAAAATGCGGAACCGCTTGCGCTGTTCCTCTTGCTGGTTGAGCTGGAACTGCGCGATATCGCCGGTCTGCTTGACCTGCTCGAGATACGACTCGAGCGTGTTCCACAGTTGCAGCACGGTGATCAGTCGCGTGTGCATCGTCTGGTCGGACAGCGGAACAGCGGCCATCTGCCGATGGATACCATCGAGCACGGCCTTCTTCGCCTCGACGAAGATCTCGTTATCGAGCACTTGCGCGGCTTTGCCGCCGCGGATGATTTCTTCTTCAGGAGCCACGCTGCACCTCGCTCACGTCGTGATTGACCATCTGGCCAGCATCGGCCGCCGCGTCCTGCTTGAGCTGCGAGGCCACGATCTGGCCGATGATCTTGACGACCGTCTGCCACTCCTGCGAGCTGATTTGTGCCATCTGCATATCGCGGTCCTGTGAGCTCTGCTGCGCGCCGTGCACGAGCTCGGCCTGAGACTGCTGCAGCTCGCCTTGCGCCTTGACCTGTTCGGTCTGCAGGCGCACGTTCGCGATCGCCTGATCGGACTTCGCCTTGATCTGTGCCGACGCGATGCGCGGGTCCTGCGGCTGCTGCGCGCGCTGCGCCATTGCCTGCTGATACTCCTGCGAATCCGGATCCATGGCGAATTCGGTCGGATTCTCAAAACCGAGCAGGTGCGTCACGCGCCGGAACGTGTTGTACGCCTGCTTCGGACCCACCAGACCGAACGCTGCCAGTTCCTTCTGCGCCTGCCCGAGCAGCATCACGTTCGCGCGCGCTTCCTCGCGGTTGCCGGAACCGAGGCCGACGTTCACCACCAGCTCGGTGCGCTCGCGCCACTCGGCCGGATTGGCCCGCAACCAGTCGTCGCGGTTGGTGAGCTTGATCACCATCTCCTGATCCTGATGGCGACGCAGAAGGTTGTGGATCTTCTGGAAGATGTCTTTCACGCCCTCGGCCAGCAGCCGCGCGACGAGCTCGACCTTGGCCGCAGCGGCCGACATCGCGGCGAGCTGGCCGCCCTTCGTCACGTCCTGCAGCGCGTCGGCGTCGACGCCCATCGTGTCTTTGCCGATACCCGTGCGCATCTCGCGCTGCAGGTCGCAGTACTCCATCGCTGGCAGGATCTGGTCCATCAGGTTCGACGGCTGCTGGAACGGCATGATGTTGTCGCCGGGCGCGCCGTCCACACGAACGATGCCGCCGGGGCGCGATACGAGCAGATCCTGCACGTTCACAGTGCGCCAGTTCACCGCGGTGCGCTGGTTGTTCGAGATGTAGATGTTGTCGAGCGCCTGACGGAAGAGCGTCGTCTTGATGACCTGCAGATCGTTGAGCAGGTCGTAGTAGCTGATGCCGACGTGCCGGTGCGGCATGCGGATTGGCGAGCACGACGAGAACGAGCCTTCCTCGATTTCCTCGTCTTCGAGGATCTTGTCGCCACCGATCACTACGCGGCGGAATTCCGCGATGCCGTCGCCGTCCCGGTCGACCTTCAGGAAGTTCGTGCGCACGTCGATGAGCTGGCTCGCGGGATCGCTCGGATTCTCTTCGGAGAGCTGGTCCGTTACTTCGTTACGCGCGAGGCTGATCAGGTCGAGCCACTCGGGCCGCGCGACGGTGATCGAGTCGATGATCGCCGGATCGAAGTCCAGCTCCTTCGCCTCGGTGCGCGACATCGTGCGCATGTGCTGCACGAACGGTGCCTCGTCGAGGCGGCCCTTGCGCGCCTGCGGCGAGATGCGCATTTCCTCGGGCGGTGTGCATTCGACCCGCACGCAGCCTTTCTTCGACGTGCGCCGAATCTTGATGTCAAAGCACGTGTACTGCTGCTGGGATCCATCCGGGCCGACGATGACATCGACCTTCTCTTCCTGCTCCAGAATCTCGATCTCGTCTTGAGTCTGCAGCAGCTCCGTCACTGCGATCTCGCTGAGGCCCGTGTACGACTCGACGCTCGTCTTGGTCTTCTTCGCCCAGTACGACGTCACGTAGCCGTTACGCAGCAACAGCGCATCCTTGAACATATCGTGCAGGATGAAGAAGCCGTCGTTCTGCTTCATGAACACCCAGTTGACAACTTCCGTCTCGGACTCGGCCTGGTCTTCGTCGCCTGGCGTCTCCGGATCGAAAACGACCGGTTTGCCAGATCCGACGAACATGCGCATGAGCGTCGGCATGATCCATTCGATGGTATCGCGAAGCTCGGGCAGCACGATCTGCGAGCGGTCCTCGACCTCGTTGCCAAGTGGACGACCGAAATACGCGTTCAGCGCGTTGTAGCGGTCGATCTCAAGCGTGGTCATCGTCTGGCCGGCCGGCTTGATGTTGCCGCCAACAGACGGGCCGACAGCGGTGGATGAGCCGAGGCTCGCGCGCTCGTACTGGCCGATGAGCGCGAGCAGCTCGTCGTCGGACATTGGGCGCGCCATTTACGCGGCTCCCTTCTTCGTGGCTGCTGGTTTGGCCGGTGTCGGATTTTCGAGATTCAGGATGCGTTCGCGCGCGATCAGCAGATGCTCGCGCGTCTCGATAAGAACCGTTCTCATCTCGATCAACGTGCGTTCAAGCTGCTCGATGCGGACCTGCAACGCATCGACCTTCGCGTTCAGTTGGATGCTCATACGACGCCGCTCCGCCCATAGTTGATGTCGCCGCCCCAGTCATTGCGCGCGGCGATTTTCTTGAAGTGTTGGCCCCACTGACGCAATGCGTCGGCGCCGTTCGAATGCTTGTCGTGCTTCGGATAGTTCTTCCACGTGGCGCCGCGCTCGTCCCACTCCTTGGAGTACTTCTCGAGGTGGTCGAGGCCTTCCTTGCAGCCCTCGGCATCGAAGTAGGCCGAGGACAGCGCCATGCGTGTCTGCGTGATGCCGAGCGTCACGTCGTCGATGCGCGGCACGATCTCGATGTCGTGCAGTTGCAGATCCTGCAGCATCTCTTTCACCGATCGATTCTTGAAGCCGGTGCCGAGGCGCTTGTGATCGCCGTCGTGCGGCAGGAAGTGTTTGCCGAAGTTGTAGCCGGTGTCGCGCAGCTGCTGCACGAAGTGATCCAGCGTGCGGCCGTTGGCCTCGTAGAACTTCAGGAAGCGATGCTCGGGGCCGACCAGCTGGTGAAACCAGATGGCCGTTGTGTCGTTCGCGCCCAGGTCCCAGAACGTATTGACTGGCGCGTTGCGCTCGTACGGCACGCGGCAGATGCGCTGATCGCGGCGAAGCATGTCGAACTGCTCGCGGTACCACGCGCCCTCGTTGGATGCTTCGAACGCTTCATCCGGCGTGCTCGGGTACTCGCGCTTCATGTCCTCTTTGAGAATCATGCGCGTCGCGATGTACCAGGCGCGCTTGCGCATCGTGATCTCGGCGCCCGTCTTCTTCTGGATCTTGTCGAAGTACTCGTGATCCTTCGACGACAGCACGATGTTGGTCGGGTCCAGCTCGTACTCGGCGCGGCCCCACCATGGAAAGAAATGGAACTTCTCTTCGACCGGCAGATGATGCTGGCCGATGCGCTTGCGCGCGCGCTCGACCATGTCGTAGAACGCGCCTTCGCGGCCTTCGGCCGTCGACTCGACGAACAGGAAGCCATCGGGCGCGACAGCCGGTATTGCGCCCGTGATGACCTCGCGCGCCTTCTCCGGATGCTTCGCGCAGATCTTGCCGAACTCGGACACGTGCAGGTATTGCAGCGTGCCGGAGCGCATCGACGTGCCCACGCGCACGCTTGAGTTGTTCGACAGCAGCAGCTCGGACGTGCTGTCCTGCAACGGATAGCGTTCGTTGCGAATGCCTTCGGGCAGGCGGTCGTATGCGAACTTGATTTTGTCGCGGAAGATGACGGTGACGTTGTCGAGCGAGTCCGCGATTACGCCAGCGCGCACGTTGGAATTGAAAACGCACGCGTCGAGGAACACGAGCTGGATCAGCGTCGAGAAGCCAAGCTGCCGGGCCTTCAGGATGACGTTGCGGTAGTGCAGGTCCTCGATGAACGTGGCCTGCTCGGCGTTCGGCCTGAACTTGACGATCTGGCCGGACTTGTCGGTGATCCAGTAGAGGTTGTGAAGCCTCCACAGCGGATCTTTCCACTGGTCGACGTTGACGCGCGAATCCATCATGCCGGCACCGCCTCAGGATCGTCGCCGGTTTTCTTCGGCTTGAGCTGCGAGCCCTCGACCTGCGAGAGCAGCAGCGTGATCGGATCGACTGCCACCTTGCCGCTATGGTCGATCGCATGGCTGTCGCGCCATGCGTGCTTCTGCCGGTTCTTCAGCCAGAAGATGCAGGCGGTTGTATCGGCGTCCTGCATCGTGCCGTTGTTCGTGGCCTTGTTGTAGAGCGAGCGCGCGACCATCGCGTCGGCCATCGTCTTGCCTGACTCCATCGCAGCGAGGAAGTCGGGCTGCTGCTTCTTCCATTGCCTGATCGTGCGATCGGTGACGTGGAAGAACCCGGCGAGATCGACGTCGGTCGCGCCGAGCAGGCAGTAGTTGCGCGCGAGCTCGGCGAACTCCGGCTTGTACGCGGACGGACGGCCGGCCATGTCAGCGATTCCTGATGACGTGCCAGAGGTACACGGCCCACCGCACGCCGAGCGCCAGCAGCAGCACAAGCACGGCCGCGCCGAAGAAACCGGACGCCCAGCCGAGCAGGCGATACAGCAGGTCAGTCGTCACGGCCGAGCGCCTCGAATTCGGCATGGCTCTGCGGGTGCCGAACTTCGCCGCCCGGACCGTTGCCGCGCGTGCGCTTGTTCGTCGCGGTCCGCTCGCCGCGCTCGGGCTTCGTGCCGATGACGCGATCAGCCTTGGCGTCGATCTTCGCCTCGGTGCCCGTGGACATGCGGCCGGCGTTCACCGCCTGCGACGCGCGAGCCTTGGCATTCGCCGCATGACTGGCGTCTTCCATCGGGTAGGCGCGCTTGCCCGGGAGCCCGAATTCGGATTTCGGCAGTTGCTTGCGTGCCGCGCTGCTGAGCTTTGCCATTTCAGGCTCCAGAAAGAAAAATGCCCCAGCCGTTGCAGCGACTGGGGCGAACCTCGACGAAGGGCCGAGAGGAGACACGGTGAAAAACAAAAAGCCCGCGAGGCTTGTGGCCTGCAGGCTTCGGTCGGATTTGGAGTGAGACTGGCCCGGACCTTCAGGCCAGTTCACTCGGCTATGCCGGATTCAGTAATCTGCGCGGAGTATATGCCGATTTCGGCGAGTTTACAAATTCCCCCTCGATTTTCTCCAAACGCTGTGCTATGGCGTTCTGGGCGTGGTATAGCGCGAACTCCCATACGTGCGAATGCCCGCGGCCCTGCTTGAGCTTCAGCCGACGGCAGATGAACGATGAGTGCGCGCGCCACACGTAGTGCAGCATCAGCACGTCTTTGTCGAGCGGCATGAGCAGACGCCACTCAGCCTGGACGATCGACGCGTCGACGTAGTCGGGCGCAGGTGGCACAGCGCGAGCTTCGCGCCAGCCGCCGCCGCGATACATGCCCTCTGCCGATGTCGCGCGACCCGGCGCATATCCGCTCGAGCGCTGCGCGCGCGCCCAGTTCTCAAGCCTCGGTTCGAGGGTTCGGAGGTCCATGGTCCGCCTGGGTTACTCGACGATCTGCCAGTCGTCGGCCAGCATGTCGGTCTGCGATGCGAGCCAGCCCATCAGGATCTCGCCCGTGGCAGTCTTCATCGTGATGCACGGCAGCACCTTGGCCGAGCCGCCGTTGAGGCGCGCATATTCGCTGTTGTGGTGCGACCAGAAGTTCTCGAAGGCGATTTCGCGCGGGCCATTCGGGCCGCTAAGCGAGAGCCACATGCCCTTGCCGTTCCAGCCCGCGCGTGAGACGCGATGACCTTTCTTCAGGGCTTCGATCGCGAGGCCGAACGGCAGGCCCGACGTCTCGCGATACGCGCCCTCGAACTGCTCTTTCGGCGACCAGCTTATGTAGCCGGCGAAGTCGTGGTGATTCGGCTTGCCGCCGTCGGTGTATTCGACGAGATAGCCTTCGTCGCCGGCTTGCTCGTCCAACGGCAACGTCCAGCCGCGGAAGATGTTGTACGCGCCGCGCGTCATGGGCTTGGCGTTGATGATCTTCGTGCCGATGAAAGTTTTCACTGCGTGTTCTCCTGGTGCTTGCGGGACGAATGGGTCAGATTTCGAGACGGGAGTCGGTATTCGCGAGACGGCTGATGGTTGACGCGAGGTCATCGCATAGAGACTCGATGTGATCCGCCAGCGGACTCCTGCTCGGACGGATCTCCGCTGTCCTCTCGCTGGTGCCTTCGTCACATGCTGGACGCAGGACGGGGGCGAGATGCTCAACGAGACTCTGGGTCACGCATTCGAGGTTCTTCAGCAGGTTCTCGAATCGAATGACGGCAGCGTTCCACTTCGGGCTGACGCTGGACTAGTTGGTTGGCGCCCAGATCTGCCTGACCGAGAGACTGTCCGGCCTGGTTGATGCCCATGTTGCGGGCGGCTTCGAGAAATCCGTGTTTCATGCTGGCTCCTATGCTGGTTGGTGTTACGGGTTGTTGCGCAGCACGAGCACGCAGAAGGTGAGCAGCCGCAGATCCGAGTGGTCGTATGGGATACCGCTCTGCAGGAAGGTGGCGAGCGATTCGGCCGTGCCGCGCATGCCCTGCTCTGCCGTGAAGTAGTGCTCGCTTGCGATCGCGGCCTCGATGTCGGCCGGCGTCACGCGCGGTGCGGTCTTGCCCTTGCGCTGGATCTCCTCCTCGATGCTCTCGTCGCCGTTGCGCGGCGTGATGACTGCGGTGTTCATGCTGCCCTCCTCGTGGGTTGATGCTGCTGATCTCGCCAGGCGATGAACGGCCGGCGAATGAAACGATGAAGCCGCTCGACAGCGGCGGGATTGGTGGCCAGCTCGCGGCGCGATTCGATCTCGCACGCGACGCGAATGAACGCCGCAGCCTCGTCGACGGTCGGCTCGCGCGGCGGGACCATGTACTGCGAGACGAACGCGCGGAACTGCGGGTCGCGGGGGAGCATGCCGGCGAGCTGGAGGATGTTCACGTCGCCTCCCAGACGACTTGCTTGATCCTGTCGACGCTGACGACATCAACGCCCCGCGTCGACTCGCACCACCTCTCGACCTTCTCGCGAGCACAACGCTCGGCGACCTCGTAGACCTCGCGCGTGGGTGTGTCGCCTGTGAACCCCCCGATGCGCACGCGGATCGTGATCGACACGTCGGCGAACGTGTGAACTTTGCGTTTGCTCATACGACCTCCAGCGGATCAGCCAGCACCAGCTCGGCCTGCGCTGGGCCTTCCTGCGCGCTCAACGGCGTGATCGTCAGCACGACGCGCGCTTCACCGTCGGGCTCTGCACGCTCGAGCAGGATGCGACGCACAGGCCAGCCGTCCTCGAGGATCGCGATGCCCTTGATCGAGTCCATCAGCACCTTCACGGCGTTGTCGAGATCGATGCACATGACGCCGTCGTCCCAGTTCGCGCCGAGCTTGCGCTTACGCGACTCCCAGTCCTGCGGACGCTTCGGATAGAGCTTGAGCGCAACGTCGACGCGGCCCGCGATGGGTTCATGCACGCCACCGGCGCGGAAGATCCAGCCGACCTGCTCCTTGTAGGCCTTCGCTTCGGGCGTGACGTAAGTCGAGACGAACGATGGGCCGCTCTTCGGCTTGACGATGCGCGAGGCCCAGTAGCGGTTGGCAGAGATCGGATAGGGCAGCGTCACGACGATGGCTTTGGGGGCGGAAGAAATCGGGCTCATGGCGTCTCCCACAGCGGTTGGCCAGCAGCTCGTGCACCATCAACGCAGGACTGGTAAAGCTCGGTGAAGGCCTCGCGATCTTCGTCCGCGCAGTTCTCGACCACGCGCCGACCGGCGCTCGACACGACCGCGTCGTACGCGCAGCGCACGGCCTCGTAGCCCAGCTTTCCGCCCGATGCGGTCGCGCCGCGAATCAGGAGCCTGAACGCCCATTCCGCCGTCGGTTCCTTCGCTTGCGTGAACGCCGAGTTGATCCGACGCATGCGCTCGAGGTTCGATTCGACGGTGGCGGCGTCCGCTTTCGTCTGGTCCGTCACCGCTTGCGCTTTCGGCAGCTCGACAAGGCGCATCTGCTTGCACAGGCCGTAGAACTCGGGCAGCGACGGCGGAAACTTGAGCCTCATCAGCGCATCGACACCAGCCTTCAGCTCGGCCGTCGACAGCTTGCGCAGTCCGCGCGCCCATTCGATCTTCACGCCGCGCAAATCGTCCTGCGGCCACTTCTCGAGGAACGCATTGCCCCACATGCGGCCCATGCGTCGGAAGAGCTCGGTTACCCACGATTCAGGAACGCCGTCCTGAGGCCATGCCTCGGGCGCCGGCTCAATCAATGAGCTTTGCATGTCCATCGACTACCTCTGCGGATTCGGTTGCGGATTGAGGCGACTCGCTTGAGCCGGTGAGTTCTGCCCAGCCGGCGCGTCGGCGCGCGTCGCGGGAATTGATCGGAATTGCGGCTGGACGGCCAGCGACAGGAAGCGCCGCGGCCTCCTGTGTCCATCCTTCGGCGATCGAGAGCACGTAGCCAGCGGTAACGCGTTGGCCCTTCTTCTTCGCCTTGGCGTGGATACACGCGGCCTCGATGGTTTCGACGGTGACACCCGCGTTCGCGGCTTTGGTGACGCGCGGGTCTCCGGGCTGTGATTCGACGCTGTGCTTGCGCATGGCCACTGTCAGCTCGGCGGGTTTCGCCCGCTCGCGCGGTGGTGTACCGATAGCGTGTGTAGAACCACTGGGGTTAACTTCTCCCTCTCCCTTCCCTTCCTTTCCTTTAAGAGCGTTTTCCGGTGGAATTTCTCCACCATTCCGGTGGAAGTCTCCGGAATTTCCGCCGGAACATTTTTTATTTCCGGCGGAAGGAGTACTAAATTCTGAGGGAAAAAGAGATTTTTCCAGCGGACGACCCATGTCAATCCACTGTTCAAGTTCCGGTACTTCCAGCGGAACGAGGCCGGAATCGACACGGATCTTGTTGCGCTTGCGCACGCGTTCGCATAGTTTGTCGTGCGCCTGTCGGTGCTTGGCGAACCATCCCTCGTTCGCTTTCTCGGCGACGACCGGATGATAGAGGCGACCATCCGAGCACTTGATCCAGCCGCGCAGAGCGCCTTCACGGATAGCCATCCACGCTTCGGGAGCGCGCTGATAGCCGGTGAATTTCGCCAGCACGCGATCGTCATCAGGCAGTGACCCGGTCGGCACTTGGTGCCATGCCTTGCACCAGAGCAGCAATGCGGCCCAGCACGCTTCAGGAGACTCGAGCGCGGCCAGATCGCTATCGCATAGTCGCTGGACATCCAACGGCATATACGGAAAGTCGCGCAGGTCGCAATCTTCCGGGGTCAGGGGATTCGGGAGATCTGTCACGCAGCCCTCCGGATCCAATTCGTCCAGAACCCGCGTGCCCATGAGAATGCGTAGAGCCAGCAGACGGCCCAGATCCCGTACTGCTGCGCGCGCCACGTCGTGTAGAACCAGAACGGCTGCGCGGCCAGACCGAAGAGACACGCATAGCGGCGCCAGCTCGCGCGCCGATCCTGCGAGAGAAACACTGCGGCCACTCCACAGAGGCCGATCGCGATCTGTTCGATCACACGCACCTCCACGCGCCAATGAACGCCAGCGCGATCACCGCGGCCATGCCAAAGACGAGCAGATCGCTCATGTCCTACTCCGACTTATCCGTCCCAGCTTGTCCCTGGTTGGGGAGCATGCCGATTGCGTAATTGATCCCAAACGAAAGCGCCCGAACGCAGTACGCCATGAAGTCCGGCGTCGAAATGCCTTGTTTTTGGGCCCGCTCATCGATCCTTTGCACTTCCCCCGCGGTCAACTCGACCGCAACCTGCTTTTTTTCGTCATTCATGCAGCGTCCCGGATCGTCCCGAGTGGGGATCGATGGTCAGAATCGTCACTGACGGTCATGCGCTGCGCCGGGACAATTCCGCACAACAGCATTTCGGCCAGTCGAGCGAGAGCGGCCGAATCGCTGTCGATGAAGTTGAGTGTCTTGAAGTCCTGCAAACGCGTGTAGACCTCGTCGCGCAGGCGTGTTTTGACTTCGTTTCGGAATTGAGCACGGCGTGCCATGTGATGTCCCCGACAGGAAAAGTTAGTCAGGCAGGCGAGATTTCCTGAACCAGGATCTCAAGCCCGCGAACAAGCCGGTAAGACGGCTTGGCTTTGCCTACCTTCCCGGTCGCAATGTCAGAAATGTTGGCCTGACTGCAGCCAAGGCGATCCGCGATCGCTTTCTGTGTACGTCCGGCCGCAAGGAGTTTTTGCACCAGCGCTTGCAGGTTGGGCTCTTCGATCTGAAGGATTGGTTCCATGGTCTCGGCAATAGGGTTAAGCGCCTTGAATATAGATGAATCTATATCAGAAGGCAATAGGAACAACTATGCCAACATGAATAAGAATTCCTATATGGACAAACTCGATACCTTGGGCGCCCGGCTTCGATGGGCGCGGCGCAACTCGAAACTGACGCAGGCGGCGGCAGCGAAAACTGTCGGCCTTTCGCAACCGACTCTTTCAGATCTGGAGAACGACAATACGAAGGGGACGACCAGTCTCGTCGAACTGGCGACACTCTATTCGGTCGATGTCCGCTGGCTGAAAACGGGGCGCGGGCAACCGACCCCGCAAGCAGGTTCAGCGGAGAATGTCAAATTCCCGAATAGTGAGCAGGAAGGGCCTCTTTCCCTGGATTCGGTCAGAGAATCCCGCGTTAGATTGCTTGCAGAAGATTTGATGGACGTCTCCACAGAGATGCGGAACTTAATCGATAAGCTGGTTGAAGCCGATCGGGAGGGGGGTGTGGTTCGGGAAATGACGATTGCCGGCATTGGCTACACCCTTCAATCTGTCCCCGTCGCAAAAACTCATAAGAAGGTGAAATAAATGGCGCAGAACGATCCCTCTCATGGAGACCCGGACGGCATACGGAGGGCCCCTAGCAGTGACCCTCCGTCGCCAATTTCCATGACTATGAGGGGGCTTTCTAGAAATGACTGCCAGACAACAAAAACCGCTTCGACTGGTTACCGAGTCGACAACTTCACACGCGGCTGACGGGGGCTGCAAAGTTTGCGAAGCGAGGCAGCGCCAGCTCGAGCACGTAAAGATGCTTCTGAACGCTGCCCTGCTCGCGGCCTCGCAGACGAACAAGACACCACCCCGGGGGAAGCGATGAGGCCAGTTTTCATTGTCATCGGCGCCGCTTGGGCCTTAGGTGCCTGCACGACCGCGACGCAGACATATGGGCCCGATGGGCGCCCGGCCTATACGCTGAATTGCTCCGGCGTTCAGCACTCGTGGGGATCTTGCTACGAGAAGGCAGGTGAGCTGTGCGGCGAGCGCGGCTATGACGTTCTGGGCGGCGGCGCAGAGGGAGGCGCCGCGATGGGCGGCGGCTCGTCGGCGTTTTTCGGGACCACCACGGTCACCCGCTCCATGCTTATCGCCTGCAAGAAACCAGCGTAGTAGCAGACCGCAAAGAGGTCCCCGCTTCGGCGGGGATTTTTTTCGCCTCGAATATCGATTTTCCTATTGACGTCTATATCGGCGCGCCTATAATTCACCTCACAGCAACACCACACCCGAGGTGACCAGATGGAACGGACCTACCAGTACAAGACGATCAGCGAAGACCACGGCGTTTTCATGATCGCGAAGTTCTACCGCAGCCCGAACCTGGGCGAATGCCACGTTGGCTATCTGAAGATCGCAGCGCAGAGCGAGGAAGCAGCTCTCGCGGTCGCTCGCCAAGCAATGTGAGGTGAACCAGATGAGCACCCTTCCCTACTGCGCCAAACAGGCGACCGCGATGGCCGAGTTTGCGACCGATCGCGCACAGGCAAAACTCGACGCGGCGATCGACGCCGAGGAATCGCGCGACGAGCTGATCGCGGCGCGCAAGGCTGAACTGATCCAGCAGCGTATGGCAGCGATGACGGCTGACGACGTGCAGGCTGGTTTGCAAAGCTGCGGCGCAGGCTTGGCCGCAATGCTCAGCGAGAGTCTGCGCAAAGGCGATCACGAGATGGTCGGCATCTACGTCCGTTCGCTGATCGGTGTCTACATCGAGCAGGACTCCGAGGTCATGGCGAACGATTGGATGGATCGCATCGACCGTGAACTTGCGCAATGGGAGCACTGATCATGGTCTCCCATTCCTACTGCCGCGGCCTGCGGTACGCAACGGTCGAGAGCATCGACTGGATTTGCAGCACAGGGCACCGGATTCACCTGGCATTCCGGACCATCTATTTCGACGACGTGGTGTGGTGCTGACATGAGCGAATTCAAAGGAACGCCAGGACCGTGGCGCGCGGAAGAATGGACGCGTCATGCGCCGACGACCATTCTCGTCGACGAACCTCACCAGGTCACCGGCAAGAGAATCATCGCCGAATTCTATTCCGTGGTGGACGCACGCCTTGGTGCTGCGGCGCCCGAGCTGCTCAACGCACTCGAGCAGCTTCTCATCGACATGACGATCGCGCAAGGAAACATGCGCGATGCGGCCAAGCGCGACCCACGGTGGGAGGGATGCGCAGAAGCGATTCAACCGCGTGTAGACGCTGCCCGCGCCGCGATCGCGAAAGCCACCGGGAGCCAGTCATGAGCGGAATCGTGATTCTCGGCCTCATCTGGGGCTTCCTCTTTTTCTGCGCGTACGCGTTTATGCGGGGGTGCGCATGAACACGCCGACCGACGCTGATCTTCACCTGGCCGACCTCGCGCTCGCCTTCACTGCTGGCGTGTGTTCCGCACTCGTCGGTGTGATGGTTATCTTCACGTTCTATCTGAGGTTCTCATGCTGAGTCGCTTACTCGATTGGGCAATCGCGATTGTCTTCGGGGTTCTGCTCGCCTATAGCGCCGCTTACGGATGGACCTCATGAAACTCCTTCGTTCCGTGCTCGAGCTGCTTCGCATCTGGTTCTACATCGTCGTCGTCCTTTGCGCAGCAGCCGTCACCCTCGTGGTGCTCGATCCGTCGGGCGCCGATCGTATCTCCCACCACTACTCGAAAGGTGCCGTATGAACACAGTGACCAAGATCCCGATGCAGCAGGTCGGGTCCTCTCAAATCCATAGCATCGGCCACGACGCGAACACGAACACGCTCGCGATCCGTTTCAAGAGCTTCAAGACGGGTGAGCCGACGTCCCTCTATCACTACTCGAACGTGCCGGCCGAGGCGTTCGAAGCGTTCCGCAACGCTGAGTCGTTCGGCTCGCACTTCGGCAAGCACATCAAGCCGTACGACAAGAAATACCCGTATACGCGCATCGAAGACGCACCGGCCGCCGAGTAACACCAGCTCACACCTTCCAACAGCCAGGGGAATACATGTCCACCGCAGTCACCACACAACGCCAGAGCCTTGTCGCGAAGTTCGCCGAGAAGTACTCGGTCGAGCCCGGCAAGCTGCTCGACACGCTCAAGTCGACCTGCTTCAAACAGCAGGGCGATCGCGAAGTCTCAAACGAACAGATGGCCGCGCTTCTGATCGTCGCCGACCAGTACGGCCTGAACCCGTTCACGCGTGAAATCTATGCCTTCCCGGATAAGGGCGGCATCGTGCCGGTGATCGGCGTCGACGGCTGGGCCCGGATCGTCAACGAGCATCCGCAATGCGACGGCTTCGAGTTCTCGTATGCCGATGAAGTCGCGGAGTTCTCCGGCAAGAGCGTCCCGGTCTGGATGGAGGTGCGCGTCTACCGCAAAGACCGTCAGCGCCCAGTGATCGTGCGCGAGTACTTTGACGAAGTGGTTCGCCGCAGCATGCAACCGTGGCAGTCGCACCCGAACCGGATGCTGCGCCACAAGACGTTCGTTCAGGGCGCTCGCCTCGCGTTTGGCTTTGCTGGTGTGTTCGACGAAGACGAAGCGCAGCGCATCGTCGAGCGCGACATGGGCGCGGCCGACGAAGTGCAGCCGGTACAGCAGCCGCAATCACGCAGCGCGCGCGCCAGTGCGCAGCCTGCGCCTGCAATCGAACAAGCCGATGCAGACGGCGTCGTCGAGATGCCGGCGCAGCGCCAGCGCGAAACGGTGCAACAAACCGAGCAAAAACCGCAACGCGCGACGCGCCGAGCTGCACCGCAAGCACAGCAGCAGGCGGAACTTCAGTCGCGCGAACCGGGCGCCGACGATGAAGAGTTCGAAGGCGAGCCCGCGAGCGAAAGCGTCATCCGCATCCTCAAGACCAAGATGGAAGCCGCGGCGCTCGGCGAAGCCGACATGCGCAGGAAGTTCGGCTTCGGTTACGACGGCGTGACGACCGCGAACTATAACGCCGTCGTCGCTTGGATCGACGATCCGATGGGTGCGTGATGCTGACTTTCGATCCGGTCGGGCACGTCTACACGGTTGGCACGCGTCGCGTGCCGAGCGTGACGCAGACGCTCGCGCCCCTCGTCGACTACTCCGCGGTGCCGGCGAACGTCCTCAAGCGTGCGCAGGACCTCGGCACGGCCGTCCACAAGATGACCGAGCTGTACGACCTCGACGATCTGGACATGGACAACCTGTCCGACGAGCTGCTGCCCTACCTCACCGCGTGGATCAAGTTCCGCGCTGAAACGGGGTTCGTGCCCGAGCTGATCGAAAAGCGGTTTTACCACCCGGCGCTCGGCTTCGCCGGGACTCTCGATCGCACCGGCCTCGTCAGTGGCCGGCGATCCGTGATCGACATCAAGAAAATGCTGCGCCTCGAGCCCGTCGTTGGGGTGCAGCTGGCTGCCTACAAAGAGCTTTGCATCAAGAACGGCGTCGACGTCCAAGACCGCTACGGCCTAGGCCTGCGCGCCGATGGCACCTACCGGCTGGTGCCGTTCACGGATAAAGGCGACTGGCCGGTGTTCCTGTCGCTGCTCACCCTCCGCAATTTCAAGGAAAAACATGGCATCCACTCAGAAGCCTGAGACCGACGAGAAACCGCTGGTGAATCTTCGGTTCGAGAATCCGCCGCCGACTCTCAACAAGAGCGCGCTCGGCATGCTCACGCTCGCGAAGGCATACACGATCGACAACGTCGAGACGCGCGAGCTCGCGGTGAAAGACCTGATGAAGATCAAGACGCATCAGAAGAGCGTCGAGGATCAGCGCACCGCGATCACGCAACCGATGAACGCCGCGCTGCGCGCCGTCAATGCGCTTTTCAAAGTGCCGACCGACTACCTCGAGCAAGCCGAAGCGCTGCTGAAGCAAGCGATTTCGAAGTATGACCGCGAGCAGGAACAGATCCGCCTCGCCGAACAGGCGAAGGCCGAAGAAGCCGCACGGCAGGAACGCGCGCGCCTCGAGGCCGAGGCTGCCGCACGGGAAGCAGCCGCACAGGCCGAGGCGCAGGCGATCCAGCAGCAGGCCGACCAGGCCGCCGCTGCTGGCGACGTCGAAGCCGCTGCGCGACTGAATGCGGAGGCAGAGAGCCGCGTCGAACAAGGCGCCGCCGAGGTCGAGACGCTGCAGCAGACGGCCACGCTGGTGACGGCACCTGTCATCGCGGCCGCTCCACGATCGCGCGGCGTGTCCTCGCGCAAAGTCTGGAAAGCGGAAGTCGACAACAAGATCGAGCTCATCAAGTACGTCGCCGAGCATCCGGAATACGTCGATCTACTCGACGCGAACATGCCGGCGATAAACAAGATCGCGCTCGCGCTCAAAGCGAACTGCCCGCTCAAAGGCGTGCGCGTGTTCGAAGACAGCGTCATCGCAGCGAGGGCAGCATAACCATGTCCGCAATCATTTTCGACACGGAAACGACCGACGCCGTCGACGGCGATCTGATCGAGGCTGCGTACCAGGCCCGCATCCGCGATATCGCGGCGCGTCAACCGAAGCAGTAACCGCCTCACAACCATCAGGAGCACGACCCATGTATGTCGAAATCGAACAGACGATGGCGAAGATCACTTCGGTGACGCCGATCATGGAGAAGCACGGCAAGAAAAAGAAACGGCCCGCGCACTCGATCATCTTCGAGTTCGCGATGAGCAACACCGTTCTCGACAAGATGGACGGCAACGGTCTGCGCGAGGCCTTCTATCGTAAGCCGCAGTCGGCCAGCGTCGACCCGAAGACGAAGCAGACGAGCATCGACACGTCGAATGTGCCCGACGGTATCTCGCAGTTGAAGTTCTCGTGGTGGCAGCAATGGGTTGATATTCCGGGCGAGCTGATCGGCTGGCTTCTCACGCTGCACACCGGCAATACGGAACGGTCGCACATTGTGCTTGATGACGCGAAGGTCAGCGCGTTCGCAGTGCTGCCAAAGGATCTCGGCATTGTGCTCGTCAAATGCAAGGCGATCGTTCATCCGACGGCTCACGAGAAAGGCAAGATCGACGAGCTGCTGCAGACGGACGTGAAGATCTCGATCATGCCGCCGGAGCAGCCCCAGCAGGGCGAACTGATCGGCAGCGGCGAGCAGGCGCAGGCCGACGATGAGGACGGCGACGAAGGCACCGACGAACCGGCGCAGGACGAGACCGAGCAGGAGCCGCAAGCGGCCAGCGCCGCGCCCGAGGCATCTGTTCTCGGCGAGCCGCCGCGCGAAGATCCGTTCGCCGATACGCCGCTCGCGCGAGGCAAGGTCAACAGCGACGCGAAGGTCACGACGAAGAAGTCGCGCAAGGGTGGCCCGCAGCCCGATGGATCGTGGCCCTTTCCCAGTTCCGTCCGTCCCTAGTTACCCCTGATCCGTGCGGCAAGCGCGGCGTGTGTTGGCCGGCGCCTGTATGGGCCGGTCCTTTTTCAAAAACGGAGAAACCATGCAACAGATTCAACTCCCACCGCTCGCGGAAGGCGAGATCTACCTCGGTGGTTTCGTCGACTCGAATGGCGATGTCACGCACACCATCCTGCTTCCGGGCGACAACGCTGACGCATCGTGGCAAGCGCAGATGGACTGGGCGAAGAGCATCGGTGGAGATCTGCCCACGCGCGTCGAGCTCGCCCTCGCCTATGCGAAGCACCGCGACAAGTTTGAGCGCGATTGGTACTGGTCGAACGAGAAGGAAGGTTCCGGCTGGGCCTGGTGTCAGGACTTCAGCGACGGCGACCAGGGCTACGGCGCCCCCAGCGGCGAGTTCCGCGCTCGCGCCCTCCGCAGATTGTCGATTTAACCCTTCATCCATTTTCAACGGAGCAGTCAATGATGATCACGCTTGAAGAAATCGAAGAGCAGCACGCACAGATCAGCGAACAACAGTCACGAATTGCCGCGATGATCGAGCAATTCAAAAAGCAGCCGAAGGCAACCGAGTACGTGGTCGCTGGCGCAAAGATCCCGCTCGCACCCGGCGAGCGCTACGCGGGTCTCGTTCTCGCCGAAGACGGCACTGCCGACTATCACCTGATCCTAATCCCCGGCGAGATCGAGGATGCGCAATGGGGTCGCGCCGTCGAATGGGCCGTCGAACAAGGCGGCGAATTGCCGACGCGGCGCGAGCAGTCGCTGCTGTTCGCCAACATGAAGAGCGAGTTCGAGAGCGCCTATTACTGGTCTGGCGAGCGTCACGAGACCAACTCCGGCTGGGCCTGGTGTCAGTACTTCGGCAGCGGCTACCAGTACTGCATCGACCGCGACAGCGAGTTCCGCGCTCGCGCCGTCCGCAGATTTATTCCTTCTGCAATTTGATCATTTAGAACGCCGTGGCTCTGCACACCCAACTCCCCATTTATCGAGCGGCTTACGCGCTGCTCGATCGCGTGACCGACGTGGTCAAGAACATGCCCCGCGACTTCAAGCGCAGCATCGGCGAGAAGATCAGCGCGGAATGCATCGAGATCATGGTCCTCGTATTTCGCGCCAACGTGGCGACTGACAAGTCGCCGCACCTCGCCGAGCTGCTCGAGCGCCTGCAGGTTATCGAGTTGCTGCTTCGGCTTGGGATGGACAAGCGACTGATCGCGCGTCAAGCATACGCAGGCGCGATCGAGCAGACGACGAGCATTGGGAAGCAGGCCAACGGCTGGAAAAACGCCGCAAGTCGCCCGCACCGTGGAGGTCAAGGCTCCCATGGCTGAGCGATCTTTCAATCTGGTCGTGCCGCTGGCTCACAAGGCCACCGCCATGCGCAAAGAGGAAACCGACCGCCGGTGTGCGGAAAGGTCCTGCGCAGTTTCCGGGCTGAGCAATCGGTCCGGCGACGTAGATAGCACGATTCTTCCGGCTGGGCCTGGTATCAGAACTTCAACAACGGCAACCAGAACTACAACGACCACAACAACGAGTTCCGCGCTCGCGCCGTCCGCAGATTGGAAAAATGGTTTCACGTTCGCCGAGCTGGTCGAAGCTTACCTCGACTGCCGGCGCACGAAGCGCAACACCGGCGCCGCACTCGCCTTCGAACTGAACCTCGAGCGCAACCTGCGTCGCCTTCACGACGAGCTCGCGTCCGGCACTTACACGCCGGGCCGCTCGAAGTGCTTCGTCATCACGCGACCAAAGCCGCGCGAAGTATGGGCGGCAGAGTTTCGCGATCGCATCGTGCACCACCTGCTGTACAACCGCATCGGGCCGCGCTTCGAGCGCTCGTTCATCGCCGACTCGTGCGCCTGCATCGAGGGGCGCGGCACGCTTTACGCGGCGCAGCGCCTCGAAGCGAAGGTGCGGTCCATTACGCAAAACTGGGCGCAGCCCGCGTACTACCTGAAGTGCGACATCGCGAACTTCTTCGTCAGCATCGACAAGCGCGTCGTGCTCGAGCTGCTGTTCGCGAAGATCCACGAGCCATTCTGGCGCGCGCTGACCGAGCTCGTGCTGATGCACGATCCACGGGCCGACTTCGTCTACCGCGGCGATCCGGCGATGATGGAGCGCGTGCCGTCGCATAAGCGCCTGCTGGACCAGCCGGCTCACCTCGGCCTGCCGATCGGAAACCTGTCGAGCCAGTTCTTCGCGAATGTCTACCTCGATGTTCTCGACCAGCGCGCGAAGCACGTGCTCGGCGCGCGCCACTATATCCGATACGTCGACGACTTCGTGTTCCTGCATGAGTCGCCGACACGCCTGAGCGAAATCCTCGCCGACGTGACGGCATTCCTGCATAAGCGCCTCGGCGCGCGGATCAATCCGAGCAAGACGATTCTCCAGCCGATCGACCGTGGCGTCGACTTCGTCGGACACCTGATCAAGCCATGGCGGCGATCGACCCGCAAGCGGACGCGCAATGAAGCGCTGAACCGCGTGGCTGCCACCCCGGCCGCCGACCTGATGCAGGTCGCCAATTCCTATTTCGGGCTGCTTCGCCAAGCCACGGCGAGCCATCACGATCGCGCGCAGCTCGCGAACGTGATCAGATTCCGCGGCCGCGCCGTCGACGCAGCATTCACCAAAACCTTTCGAGGTTCTTATGCCAATAAAGCCTGAGAACAAATGCCGTTACCCGGCCAACTGGAAAGAGATCCGCGCGCAGATCCTCGAGCGCGCCGCGCACGCGTGTGAGCAATGCCGCGTCAAGAACCACGTCGTCATTCAGCGTGGATTCGGTACCGACAAAGGCACGTTTCGCGAGCCCGACACCGGCACGGTGCGCAACGCAGAGAACGGCTGGTGGCTTGGCTATGCGCACGAATCGGACTATTGCGGCACTGCTGTGCGCATCGTTCTGACCGTTGCGCACCTAGACCACGTCCCGGAGAACTGCGACCCGTCGAACCTGAAGGCGCTGTGCCAGCTGCACCACCTGCGCTACGACGCGCAACCCCACGCGAAGAACGCCGCCGCGACGCGCCGCGCGCGCAAAGCGATCGCAGATCTTTTTGAGGTCCAAGAATGAAAGAACGTCCGATTCTCTTCAGCGGTGCGATGGTCCGCGCGATCCTCGACGGCCGCAAGACGCAGACGCGGCGCGTCGTTACGCGCGAGCTCAAAAATCCGGGCTGGACATCCTACGTCTATTTCCCTCCTCACCCGAGCTACCCGGATCGACGCGGCGTGGCCATCGAATGCGGCCCGGACTATCCAGACGATGACAGCGACAAGGTGTATTGCCCTTACGGCGACCCGGGTGACCGTCTGTGGGTGCGCGAGTCGTTCTGGGGCTGCGATGCGCCTGGCTATGGCGATACGCCATGCGTGGTCTACGACGACGAATGGCATGGCAAGGAATATCGGCCCGAGGAGATCCGCCCGTGGGCACCGAAGTTCGGCCGCATCCCGTCTATCCACATGCCGCGCAGCTGCTCGCGCATTACGCTCGAAGTCATCGGCGTGCGCGTCGAGCGGCTGCAGGACATCAGCGAAGACGACGCGCGCGCCGAAGGCGCTTACCTGTTCCCAGGCGAAGGCGGCGGCTGGAAGTTCGGCCGCGGCGAGCAGGAATATGACAGTGCCGTCGAGGCGTATCAGCACCTATGGGACAGCCTCAACGCCGAGCGCGGCTTTGGGTGGGACAAGAACCCATGGATCTGGATCATCGAATTCAAGCGAGTCTGAAGATGCCCTGCACACCTTTCCGCTTTCCCGACGGCGTCACCGGAATCATCTGCACGCGTGGCCGCAAGCGCACGCACCGCTGCTCGGTCGATGGCTGCAACGCGCCGAGCGGCTTCCAGTGCGATCACCGCATCGGCCACGGCAAGACGTGCGACCGCCATCTGTGCGCGGTGCATGCGCACGAGGTCGGCGCCGACGTCCACTTCTGCCCCGCGCACTTGGCTGCGTCGAGCAGCAACAAGCAAGCGCAGAGCGAACTCTTCTGAGGACCATACCAATGAGAAAATCGCATAACCAGTGGACGAATCATGAGGTCGAATTGCTGCGCACGCACTGGCCGACGAAAATGCCTCTTGCCGAGCTGCTCGCGATGCTGCCGCGCCATACGGAGAATTCCGTTACCGGCTATGCCAATAGGGTGTTGAAACTGAAACGCCCGGTCGTGAGGAAGAAGCCAACGTGGACTGCAGTGAAGGCGCTGCTAGAAGAACGCTTTCACTCGGCAGCGGAGATTCAGACAAAGATGCGCATCTCTCGCGCTCGCGTGCATGAGCTGCTGCAAGAGAACCCGGGCGAATGGTACATCGCTGACTACAAATGGCCCGAGACGTTCGGCAGCGTAATACCGCTGTATGGACTCGGAAACTTGCCAGACGCCATCAAACCACCCGGAGCGCAGCGCCAGCGGTCGGTCAAGCGAGTGAATCCATTCCTTGCCGCCGCCGGCCTCGTGCAAGCGCCGCAAGCCGCGCAGACCGGGCGAATTTATCGGCAATCGATGGAAGTAGAAAGCGAGGCAGTAGCTTGAACGAAGCAGCCGAACGGATAGTTGCCACAACCAAGCATGCATGGGGTGTGAAATGAGCGAAATCGAAATTGCAGCGCGTGCGGTGCAGCTCTACGCGGAACGCAAGCCGCGGCCGCCGCACGTGACGATGAAACAGGCCGCCGAGATGCTCGGGCTGAGCCGGCAGACCATAGCGAAGATGGTCCGCTTCGGGACGTTCAAGCTGAACCACTGCGGCATGATCCCGATCGAGCAGATCGATGCCGCTCTCGAGCCGCACTAAAGCCGCGCTGCGATATCTTCTGCAGACTCGCGGTAATAGGTGTTCTGCAATATGTTCAGGTCGGTGTGACCGCTGATTTTCGCCAGCGTCATCACATCGACCTTTCTCGATAGCCGCGTGAGAGCTTCCGCGCGCGCGTCATGAAAATGTAGATCCGCGATTGACGGATACGCGACGGCGAGCCGTTCGCGGACCTTCCTGAATATCGTGCTCAGCGAATCGGCCTTCACGGTGAAGCAGTACTCGCGATGCGCGACAGGCTTCAGCAGTCGCAAAGCGTGACGCGTCAGCGGAACTTCGCGCGGCCGGCCGGTCAAGTGCTGCATCTTGTGCGGCACTCGCGCGATGCGGCGCCGTGTGTCGAGCGTGCGTTTTCCCAGCGACACGATCTCGCCAGCTCGCATCGCCGTGCGCAGCGCGACGAGAAACGCGAGCGCCACTTCCTGATAGATCGTCTGCGGCGCAACACCACTGCGATAGTTCAGCGCGCGGCACATCAGGCGGACTTCGGACGGCAGCACGCGGCGATCGCGCGCGGGCGTCACCTGCGGAAGCCTGAACCCCTCAAACGGGTTCGACTCCATCCAATGCCATTCCTTGCGGGCGATGTTGAACGCGTTTCTCAGCCAGCTAATATCGCGCGTGACGGCCGCGTTGGTGACTGGTGGAACCTTCTCCCCATCTTTCCCCACGAAGCCGCGCAAGCGCGCGTCTCGCCATGCCGCAAGGTCAGGCGTGTGGACGTCGTCGAGATTCTTCGCAGCGAGATCGGGAAAGTGCTTCAGAAACGATCGCAGCCGCAGCGATTCGAATCGCGCGCCGCGCTTGTCCGGAATGATGTCTTCATCATAGCGTTCGAGCATCTGACGCAGTGTGTGCTGTTTGGAGGAATGCCGGATCGCTTTCTTGCGCAGCTCTTCCTCGCGCGCTGCTGCCCATCGGGTAGCGTCGCGCTTATTGCGGAACACCTGCGAATCGCGCGTGCCCTTCACATACACCTGGGCGCGCCAGCCTTCCTTGTGGGGGGTGATTGAAGCCATCGTGCGTAATCCCGTGGGGAGCAAATGGGGACTTCATTGTACACATTTGGTCGAATGGGGATTATTTGAGCCTAAACCGGCTGAGATGGGCGCTGCGTAAGGCTTTGTTTTTACTTGTATACGCCTTGGAAATATATTATTGTTAATGCGTCGTGGTGCCCAGGGCGGGATTTGAACCCACACGCCTTTCGGCGCTACCCCCTCAAGATAGTGCGTCTACCAATTTCGCCACCTGGGCAGAGGGGCGCCATTGTATCAGCTAAATTATTTTTTTGAAGCCCCTCGCGCGATTTTGTTCGGCGGCTCCGTGTCGGCGTTAGGCTGTCTGCTGGCCTGCGAGATGGCCAATCCGCACTGGTGAAACGCCGCACAGCGCGCAACGGGCGGTTAGTATTCCAATCTCGACATCGTTGACTAACGAAACGGAGCCCGTATGCCACAAGACCGCCTCCACCTGTACACCGACACCCAATTCGCGAGCCCCTACGCGATGTCCGTCTTCGTGACGCTTCACGAAAAGCGCTTGCCATATGACCTTTCGACCATCGATCTCGCTAGCAAAGCGAATCTCGCCACCGACTACGCGACCCTTTCCTTGACACGCCGTGTGCCGACGCTGATACACGAAGACTTCGCGCTATCCGAGTCGTCCGCGATCACCGAGTACCTCGACGAGACTTTCCCGGATCCTCCGGTCTATCCGCAGGATCGGCGTCTGCGCGCGCGAGCGCGCCAGGTGCAGGCCTGGCTGCGCAGCGATCTGCTGCCGATTCGCGAGGAGCGTTCCACCGAAGTTATTTTCTACGGATCGCGCAGCGGCCCGCTTTCGTCGCGCGCACAGCAAGCGGCTCAAAAACTCTTCGCCGCCGCCGACGCATTGCTTCCAGCCGATTCGCCAAATCTGTTCGGCGAGTGGTGCATAGCCGATATGGACCTCGCATTGATGCTCAATCGCCTCGTGCTGAATGCCGATCCCGTTCCGCACAAGCTCAAGGACTACGCCATGCAACAATGGCAGCGCGCAAGCGTGCAGCAGTGGGTCCAACTGGAGCGTCCAGCGCTATAACTCGATCGGCGTGGCTGCATGCCACGTCGAAAAACCGTCAATAGAAGTGGCAAAGATCTGCAACATATCTGAATAGAGAAGCATTAAAGATGCAGTAAAAGCGAATATTACATTCGTGTTTTATCAGACCGTCGCTTCTCCGCCATTGCCCGGTTTCGCGCCCGCTCCCTTTGCTGCCTCACGCGCAGGATGCTGACAACGATCAGCACGATCGCAAGCAATGACAATTCGATGATTGCGGGAATTCGAATGGGATCATGAAACATGGCGGGTCTCCGTCACATGATTTCATCATAGTATGCTGGGCAGACTGCGCGTGAAGTATTGCGCCGCACCATTGCAATCTTATCGCCGCCATTACATTAGCCTTTATCCCGCTGGCAAAAAACGAGTGCGAGCGACAAATTGAAAACATTCTGTCACGCAAAAACTTGCACGAATCAGATAGCCATCCCTAAACAGGTTATTTGCGCTAGAGTACACAAGCGATCAGTTGGATCGTGAGCCGTCCCGACATTTCAAAGGTGTTATCTGTCACGCTTTTGCTTGCGTGTACTAAAGAAGCACCTGGACTCGTTGAAGACATCGCGCCATGCCATATTTTCCTGTCGCCTACTGTGGTCCCGCGGCTGTCCCCGAAAGCCTGTGGTTGCGCTGGAATACGGACCCGCCATTGCTGATCGCGCTCGCGGCGCTCGCATGGGTCGTGGCAAGCGGCCGCTCGGCGAATGCACGGGCGGGATGGGGCGCCGTCGCGCTGATGGCTCTCGTGTTCGTGTCGCCGCTTTGCGCGTTGTCCTCGGCATTGTTCTCCGCGCGCGTCACTCATCACGTCATTCTGATCGCCGCAGTAGCGCCGCTGCTCGCCGTTGCGTTTCCGCTGCCGCGCCTCGCGCATCCGCCGCTCGTGCCGGTGGTCGCAGCGCATGCGGTGATCATCTGGCTGTGGCATGCGCCGGGACCTTATGCGTGGGGACTGTCGAGCGTGCCGGGCTACTGGCTGATGCAGATCAGTTTGCTTGGCAGTGCATGGCTCATGTGGCGCAGCATCTTATCGCCGTTGCTGCCGACCGGCCCCGCGCTGATGGCGCTCGTCGCGACCATCGGCCATATGGGTTTGCTCGGCGCGCTGATCGTGTTCGCGCCGGTGCCGCTCTATGTCGCACACTTCGCGACCACCGCCGCATGGGGGCTCACGCCACTCGCCGACCAGCAACTCGCAGGACTGTTGATGTGGGTACTGGCGATGATCCCTTATCTCGCGGCAGGACTTTCACTCGTCTGGTCAAGCCTGCGCGTCAGAGAGCCGGCGCTGTGACGACCCTTCTGAAGTTCATTCATCTGGCCGCCATCGCGATCTGGTCGGCCGGTTTGCTCGTGCTGCCGTATCTGTTCCGGCAGCGTCGCGGGCTCGCGGCCGGCACCGAGCTCGACCGGCTGCACCGCATCACGCGTTTCGTGTTCGTGGAACTGACCTCGCCCGCCGCTTTCGTCGCGATTGCGAGTGGCACCGCGCTGATTTTTCTGCAAGCTACCTTCGTTGAATGGTTCACCGCGAAGATGGTGTTCGTCGGCATCATGGCGATGCTGCACGTGCTGGCCGGGCTGGTATTGCACGATCTGTATCTGCCCGACGGCCGGTTCGGCCGTGCCTCGGCGATTGCGCTGACCATCGCTTATCTGGTCGTGATCGTCGCGATCATCTGGATCGTGCTGGCCAAGCCCCATATCGACTCGAACCTGCTGGCCCCGCATCTGTTCGAGCCCGGGGGACTTGGCCGCTGGCTGCATCACTCCTTTGGCGAAACGAGAATCCCCACGCCATGATCGAACACGAGCTTGCCCCCATGCCAGCCGGCGAAGCCCGTCATCACCGAGCTGAGCACCGACAGCACGAGCCCATGCGGCAGGATCTCATCGGGGTAGTAAAGGCGCACACCCCAGTTCGCGCCCGCGAGCGCGACGAGCGTCATCGCGGCGACCGCATGCGACCAGCTCGCTTCCTTCAGGCGGATGCCGCGCACCAGCAGCAGTTCGGCGGTACCGACCACGCTCGCGGCGACGCCGCTCCAGAACGCGAAGCCGGCGGCCCACAAGCCGGCGCGGATCCAGAACGGGTCGCCGGTCCACCAGTAGATCACGTCGATGCCCAAGGTCGCGACGACGAACGCGATCGGGAAATGCACCATCATCACGTGAATCGGATGACCGACGAGCGCCACCGCCGAGCCCTTGTCGAGCCGCAACAGCTCGAGCATCACTTCGCTTCGCGTCTCGTTTCCAGCATTACGTTTGTTTGCCATGGTGGCGTGCCCTCGCATCGAATGCCTGGTGCTGCAAACCATCATAGCTGCTTGCGTCTGGCGGTCCAAGCCGGATCGCTCGCCGCGTTGTCCGGCTGCACGGGGCCGCTGTCGACGCTCGAACCATCGGGTCCGGCCGCCGCATCGATCGCCGGGCTATGGTGGGTGATGCTGGCCGGCGCCGCGATCCTGTTCGCGATGGTGCTCGTGCTGTTTCTGCTGACGGTGTTCCGGCCCGGCTGGGGCTCGCATGTGCCGCCCGCGCGCTGGATCGTGCTCGGCGGTCTCGTGCTGCCCGCGGTGATCCTGATTCCGTTGATCTGCTACGCGCTGTACGCGGGCGAGTTGTTGCTGCCGCTGCGTGCGCATGCGCCCCCGCGCATCGAGGCGATTGCGCAGCAATGGCGATGGACCTTCCGCTATCCGGAACTCGGCAACGTCGAAACCGACAACGTTCTGCATCTGCCCGCTCGCACGCCGGTCGACATCACCGTGACCAGCATGGACGTCGTGCACGCGTTCTGGATTCCGCGTTTCGCGGGCAAGATCGACGCCGTGCCGGGCCACCACAACCTGCTTCGGATCGAGGCCGACGAACCCGGCCGGTACGCCGGACAATGCAACGAGTTTTGCGGCATCGGTCACGCGGGGATGCACTTCACCGTGATCGTCGATCGTCCGGAAGATTTTCCGGCTGCGGTCAAGAGCGCCGCCGCCAACGGGGAGGTGAAGAAATGAGTGTGCCCGTCGAGCCGCCAACACAGGGCATCACCGCGCTGCGGCTGCATCGCCAGCTTGCCGCGATCTGGGGCACCGGGCCGGGCGTACAGAAGCTCGCGGCGGTCAACCATACGATCCTCGGCATGCGCATGATGATCACGTCGTTCGTGTTCTTCGCGATCGCCGGGATTCTCGGCATGCTCACGCGTGTACAACTCGCGACACCGCATGCGGCCTTCATGGATGTCGAGACCTATAACCAGGTCTTCACGATGCATGGATCGATGATGCTGTTCCTGTTCGCGATCCCGATGGTCGAAAGCTTCGCGGTCTATCTGACGCCGAAGATTCTCGGCACGCGCGATTTCGCGTTTCCGCGCCTGACCGCTTACGGCTACTGGTGCTATCTGTTCGGCGGCACGATCCTGACCGTGTCGCTGATTCTGCGCAGCGCGCCCGACGGCGGCTGGTTCATGTACACGCCGCTCAGCTCCAATGTGTACACGCCCGGGTTGAACGCCGACGTATGGCTGCTCGGCATCACGTTCGTCGAAATTTCGGCATTGTCACTCGCGATCGAGATCGTCGTGTCGATCCTGAAGATGCGCGCGCCGGGCATGTCGCTCGATCGGATGCCGATCTTCGCGTGGTACATCCTCGTCACCGCGATGATGATGATCGTCGCGTTTCCGCCGCTGATTCTCGGCTCGATCCTGCTCGAGGTGGAGCGCGCGTTCAACCTGCCGTTCTTCGATCCGACGCGTGGCGGCGATCCGCTGCTGTGGCAGCACCTGTTCTGGCTATTCGGCCACCCCGACGTCTACATCATCTTCCTGCCGATGGCCGGCGTGCTATCGACGATGATCCCCGTATTCGCACGACGCCGCCTGATCGGCTATCGCGCGATCGTCGTCGCGATCATCGCGCTCGCGTTCCTGAGCTTCGGCATCTGGGTGCACCACATGTTCACGGTGGGCATTCCGCATCTGGCGCTCGCATTCTTCTCGGCGGGCTCGGCGATCGTCGCGGTGCCCACCGCGATCCAGTTCTTCGCGTGGCTCGCCACGCTGTCGCACGGCCGCCCGCGCTGGGATGTGCCGATGCTGTACATCTTCGGCTTCTTCTTCGTTTTCACGTGCGGCGGGCTCACAGGCGTGATGCTCGCGATCGTGCCGTTCGACTGGCAGGCGCACGACACCTACTTCGTCGTCGCGCACATGCACTACGTGGTGGCCGGCGCGCTGGCGTTTCCGATGCTCGCCGCGTTCTATTACTGGCTGCCGCTGCTGACCGGGCGCACCGCCGTGCATAAGCTTTCCGTGCCGGCGTTCTGGCTCGTGTTCATCGGCTTCAATATGACGTTCTTCATGATGCACCTGACCGGCCTGCTCGGAATGCCGCGGCGCGTCTTCACATATAGCGGCGACGAAGGCTGGAACGGGCTCAATCTGCTGTCGTCGGTGGGCAGCTTCGTGATGACGATCGGCTTTGCGCTCGTCGTGATCGACATCATCGTGCAATTGCGTTTCGGCCAACGGGTGCGGCGCAACCCGTGGCAATCGACCACGCTCGAATGGGCGATGCCGATTCCGCCCGCGCCGTATGCGTTCGCGTCGATCCCACACATCGACGCCGAATCCGAAAAGGTCCCGCCCGGCCAGCTGGCTACCTCGCTCGCGCGCGGGGAAGGCTATCTCGGCTTCACGCGCAACGGCTGGCAGGAGGCGCTAGGCGTGCATATGACTTCGGGCGTGCCCGAGCAGCTGATCGTGCTGCCGAACTCGACGTATCTGCCACTCGCCACCGCACTCGTGACCGCGGCGGCGGTGCTCGCAATGCTGTTCAAGTTCTATCTGCTGTCGGTTGCATTCGCGTTCGCGACGTTCGGTCTCTTCATCTACGCAGGCCAGAGCGCGGGGCACGCGCGCGATTACGGCGCGCTGTCAGTCGGGCGCGGCGTCAGCGTCCCGCCGCATACCGAGGTGGCCGGTGCGCCGTCATGGCTTTCGATGATCTGCGCGCTGGTCGCGGACGGCACGCTGTTCACGTCGCTGGTCTTCGGCACGTTCTATCTGTGGATCGCCGCGCCGAACTGGCCAGCCGCGGTCGCGCCGCATCCGAACCGTCTGCTCGCACTTGTCGCAGTCGTCGCGCTCGCGGTGGCCGCAGCCGCCACGCGTGGCTCGTTACGCGCGGCCGCCGCCGAACGCAAACCGCACGGCACGATCGGGCTCTCCGCGATCGCGCTGATCGTCGCGCTCGTCGCCTGCGTGATGCTGATCGACGGCGTGACACCGAATCCGCGCGAGCATGCGCTCGGCGCGACGGCCGCGGCGCTACTCACGTATATCGCGGTTCACGCGGGCGTCGGGCTGCTGTTCCTGATCAGCAACGTGCTGCGCGTCGGCGCGGGCTTCGTTTCCGCGCGGCGCCTGACCGATCTGCGCCTCACGCGCCTGTGGGTCGATTACACGCTGGCGACGGGCATCATCGCGCTCGGACTCGTGCTCGCGTTGCCAAGCCTCGTCGCCATGCTGGGAGCCAGACCATGAATGCGCGTCCGCTTTCGCCACGTCGGTTGTGGTGGCTCGCTGTCGGCTTCACGATCTGGTGCCTCGCGTTCGTGATCCTGTATGCGCTGCATGCGATCGGCTGCGCGTTCGCGTGGCCGGCCGGCCCGCTGCGCGCGAGTCTTGCGATCATTCTGCTGCTGCATTTGGTCGCACTCGGCTGGCTATGGCGCTATCGCGCCGTGACCCGCGACCCTGGACCCGAACGTATCAGCTCGTTCATGCATACCGTCGTCGTCTCGACCCTGATCGCGGCGCTGGTCGCGAGCGTGATCACCTTCGGGCCCGCGCTGCTGCTCACCACCTGCGTCTGAACGTGGACTGAAAAGGGCGAGTGCGGCTGCGAACCGGGTAAGGACGAGCACCGAGGCAGTCCGCTCGTGCTACTGTACGGCGGCAAGACCTGGGACTCGTTGACGCTCGGCGAACTGAATGTGCCGCGCATCCGCTACCATTCCGAGCGCTATAGTTTCGTCGCTTTTCTTCATGCTCGAAGGTTGAATCGATATGCCCTACTTCTTTGGAATTGGACTTCACGTTTTCATTGCGATCTTTTTCGCTATTCACGCGATGCGCAATAACCAGGGCATCTACTGGCTATTCATTCTGTTTGCCTTTCCGCTGCTCGGCAGCGTCGTGTACTTCTTCGCGATCTATCTGCCGGGTCTGCGCCATACGCGCGGCGCGCGAGTGGCCACGCAGGCGATCACCCAATTCGTCGATCCGAATCGCGCGCTGCGTGAAGCACGCGCCGCTTTCGAGCGCTCGCCGACCGTGCAGCATCGGATGCGGCTCGGCGAGGCCTTGCTCGCGGCCGGCAATCCGCGTGAAGCACTCGAACATTTTCAGGCCGCGGCGAATGGCCCCTTTGCGAACGATCCAGCGCTACTGATAGGTCTCGCGCGCTCGCAGTTCGCGCTCGGCAACTACACGGCCGCCGATACAATATTGGCGAATCTGTTCTCGATCAATCCGCACGCGCGCAATCAGGGCGAGCCGGCGCTGCTGTACGCGCGCACGCTGGCTGCGCTGAACGCGCCGGGTGCGCGAGCGGCATTCGAACACTCGCTGACCTGCGCAACCGATGTCGCGCCGCGCTGCGTGTTCGCCGACTGGCTCGCCGCGCAACCGGAAGACGCGGACCGCCGCCGCGCCGGTGCGCTCTACGCGGAAATCGTGCAGGACGCCAAACATTGGCCGCGCCACGCGCGCGAACACAATCGCGAGTGGCTGCAGCGGGCGCAGGCCGCGTTGGCAGCCGGTGCGGCTCGAACGTGAGCATGCCGAGGAGAACATCGATGCGACGCGCAACCCGGTCTTTCGCTTTGGCGCTGTATGCCGCGATGGCGGCGACGGCTTTCGGTAGCGGCGGCGCGTCGACTTCCGCGCAGGCCGCTGGCACCGGCAAGCCGTTCAAATGGCCCGCCTCGTTCGTCGTGCTCGGCGATGGCTATCCGCACTCGGGCGATGTCTGCCGGCGGCTCGGCGAGTCGGCCGCGACCGCGAACTATCTCGATCATATGGCGATGCTGGTCGGTTGCCCCGGTCCGCGCGACAGCGCCGCCGTGCGCGCGATCGTCGAGCACCAGCGGCGCGCGCGCGTGGTCGGCGCAGCGGATGGCGTGACGCTGATTTCGATTTCCACGGAAGGCGCTCAGACCAGCTCGCAGAATGGCCACGTACCCGCGAAGGAATCGGCGATCAGCGCGAGCGGCACGCTGCCGTGCGAGCGCGGCAACGGACAGACCAGAACGATGTGCAAGTTCGGCGTCGTGCATCACAGCGATCGATCGACAACGGTCGTGGTCTACTGGCCCGACGGCATGACGCGAGCCATTTTCTTCGGCGTAAACGGCCGCGTGATGGGCACAGCCGCGTCCGCGAGCGATCAGCCGACGCCCGGCGACACGCTGACGCGCAAACATGCCGGCATCAATCTGATTTCGGTCGGTAACGAACGCTATGAAATCGAGGACACAGTTCTGTCCGGCGGTTGAATTGCGTTGAAGTACATCGGCGCAAGCCATGCGCGGGTGAAGTTCTGATTCGCCTCGCGTCACTTTCACTTCTATTCCCCTCGCTTCACGGCGTCGCGCTGATTCGACACGGCGGGCGCAATCACGTCATCGCGGCAGCACGCCGCGTGTCGCACGGGTCAAAATATTAGTAATAATTTCGTAAAGTCCCGCACGTATGCGCAATGCGTATGCCGCATACAGCCTAGATTCTTTCATTCTGCCGATGCTCGCATGCGGGATTACCCCATGCAAGCAAATCGATATTCTTGACTAATATTATTACCTGCCAGGTTCGACGCCAGCCCCACGGGCTCCCTTGCGAAGCAACCAACACCATAACGACTCTTTATCCCGATCCGTACGCCTAAGTATTTCCAACCAATCAGCGGTTCAACAGGAGGAGGTCATGATGTCGAGAAGAATAGGATTAGTGGCGGTCTGGCTGGCGATGGCCGTCGGACTCGCCGCGTGCAATGGCGACAATAGCGGCGTATCGACATCGCCGGTGGCGAACGCAGCCACGTCGAACGCGGCGGTATCCAGCAACGCATCGCAATCGAATTCGAACGCATCGGCGAACAACAACTCGACGACTCCCCCACTGCCCTGCGACGCCGCCGCGACTGCCAACACGCCCTGCTCCGCCGCGCACAGCGTGACCCGGCTACTGACCAAGAACTACACCGGCCCGCTGTTCCAGATTCAACGCGCGTCCGACAACACGACGCTCGACGTCTATCCGTACACCAACAGCACGCTGAAGGGCGGCGACCGCTCGCTGGTCGGCTCGGCGAATGTGCAGAGCGCGCAATCCTTCTGCAACAACACGACCTGCTCGGTTACCTACATCTACGATCAGATAGATCTGGTCGCGCCGCTGAAAAACGGCGCGTTCGGCAATGTCCCGGCGACGCTGACGCTGAACCAGGACGGCACTGAATCGCTGACGGTACAGAACGGCAGCAAAACCACCACCGTGCCGGTCCTCAACGGCTTCGCGACGATCACGCTGCCCGGCACCGCCGGCACCCTGACCGTGCAACTGCTGCAACCGCCGACCGCGTTGACCGCACAGGCGCCGACGCAGCAACTGACGATCGGCAACGACTTGCCCGCGCTCCCCGGCACACCGGCCAGGCTCGGGTTCGTCACGACGAACGGCGTGCAGATTGCTGCTCTCGGCACGCTCGCCGGGCAGGCCTATCGGAAACGCTTCGGCACGGTGAACCAGTCGATCGGCGATAGCGAAATCGCCGAGTACATGGTCGCTGGCGCGCACTACAGCCAATCGTCGACCTGCTGCGGCACCTACGGCAACATGGAAAGCAGCGCGAATCCGAGCACCTATGCGCACGGCGAAATCGAAGGCGAAATGTTCGCGCTCGCGTTCTCGAACGGCAATGCGGCCGTGTTCGGCTATTGCGACGGCGACTCGATCCAGCCGTCGAACGTGAAAGACCCGGTGTGCAATGCGCTCGACACCAACTGGCCGGGTGTGGACGCCGAAGCCGGCGTCTATCTGTACGGCCCGCAGCAGCCCGCGCAAGAGAAGTTCGTTACGGTGCTGTCGAAGTACTCGCCGATCAACGCGTCGAATCTGTTCGCGGTCAAAGGCGGGGCAGCCTCGCAAAACGTGTTGACGTCGCTGTACGATCAGGCGCCGCCTGAAGCGCTGATCTTCGGCAACGATGCCGGTCACGCATTCAACGGCCAATGGCAAGGCGGTCTGTCGCTCGGCGAAGGCGGTGATGGCAGCGCCGCGCCGATCCAGTTCTTCGAAGGCGCGATCATCACGAAGGCGACGTCCGATACGACCGATAACGTGATCCAGTCCAGCATCGCCAGCTTCTACGGACCGCCGGCCGACGCAGCCGCGTCGGCCTGCTATGCGAACAACCTGATCAATTCGCCACTCAGTCTCGCGACGCCGGATGCGTGGTTCCAGTCGAACGGCGGCACCGCCGTGCCCGCTACCGACATCTCCGGCGTCAATCGTGGCGCCGCGACGGTCACGAGCACGAATGGTTCGTCCGTGTCGAACATCCACGAAGTGATCCGGGTACAGGGCGGCCAGTCGTACACGTTCACCGACTATGTGCTCGCCACCACCAACGCAACGGTGTTCCCCGGCGGCTCGATCCAGACCGACGACCCGAGCGGCACCGAGTTCGGCTGGGTACTGAACACGAACACCGGCGCGATCGTGCGCGGCACGTGGGGCGCGGGACAAGCAACGGCGCTAAGCGCGGTCAAATCCGGCAACTGGTGGAAAGTGACGATGACGCTGACCGCACCGGCGGGATCGAACAATGCACAGGTGTTCATCGATCCGCCGACGTCGAACAGCGCAGGCGTGCGCTCGCAACAGGCCGCGTATCTGAGCGCGACGCACTACTGCCCAAGCCTCACGATCCTGAGCGGCGCGAAGTCGTAAGCATGATCAGTGCGACGCAGTTATCGGTGATTCGTTGACGCGTCGCGCGATCGAAGGCACACTCGCTCTCTATGCAAGCCCTCACGACCCACCCGATCGCAAAGCATCATCGTGCGCATGCCCGCGTGGGACTGCCTGTGGGGACTCGCATACGCATACGCCGCTAGACATCATTCGCAGCGACATGCGCCAAAAAGCTCCGCCGGCAACGACGGGGCTTTTTGTTTTTCACGACCTTATCCGCTCATCGAACGAAGGATTGCCGCCATGACACAGGAAGCACAGACACCTGCCGTATCGAAGAACTTTGCGACGCCCATCGACCTTTACCGCGCCCTTGCGCGCGTATGGGCCGGCGATACGTCGAGCCCGACCCACGCTTGGTTGTCGACGAATCCGGCACAGAATCATTGCAGCGTGACGTCTCTGATCGTGCAGGACTGCTTCGGTGGCGAGATTCTGACGACGCGAACGTCCGGCGGCACACACTTCTACAACCTGATCGACGGCAAGAGATGGGATCTGACCGTCAGTCAGTTTGCCGAGCCGATTCCATTCGACGATACGCTTTCGAGTCGCGAGGCGGCGTTCGCGGATACGTCGCGTGAGAAATATGAACTGCTGAAGTCGAGGCTCGCGAAAGCCAGCTGAAATAAACGCTCAATCGAACATGCGTGGCCAAACCGCGTCGATATGCGGCTGGCCACGCTAGCTGACTTCAACCTACCACTTCCTGCTTCCCCGGAATGCCCTGTCCGCGCAACGAACAGCCGCGCGTTTCAGGCACGAAGACGAGCGCAATCGCACCAACGACGCACGCCGCCATCATGTAGTAGGCAGGCACCAGCGCATTGCCCGTATGCGCGACCAGCCATTCGTTCGCCATCGGCGCCGTACCGCCGAAGATCGACGTCGACACGTTATACGCAATCGCCATCCCCGCGTAACGGACCTGCGTCGGGAACATTGCGGGGAACATCGCCGAGATGCTGGCCAATTGCGGCACGTACAACAGCCCGAGCACCGCAAAGCCGATGAACGCGCCGGTTACGCTCAGCTTCATCAGCAGGAACATCGGAATCGCCGCGACGAACAGGCCGACCAACGAAAACCACCACACGTTCTTGCGTCCGACGCGATCCGAGAACGTGCCCGCAAACGGCAGGAACACCATCATCGCGAGCATGCCGATCAGCGGCACGAGCAGGGACATGTTGTCGCTCATACCAAGCTGCTTCTGCATGAAGGTCGGCATATAGGCGAGCAGCACGTAGTTGACGACATTCAAAGCAACCACGAGCCCGCCGAGCTGGATCAGAGGTCTCCAATAGTCGCTCAGCAACGCCTTCAGCGTGACGCAGCTATGCTGCTCCTTGTGCATCGTTTCTTCGAGCTCGCGAAAGACCGGCGTGTCTTCGAGCTTGGAGCGCAGATAGAAGCCGATCAGGCCGAGCGGTGCCGCAATCAGAAACGGCAAACGCCATCCCCATGCATGCATCGCCGTGTTGCCGAGTACGACCGAGCAACCGAGCATCAGAAACGCGCCGAGCGAGAACCCCGACAGCGTCGCGAATTCGAGGAAGCTGCCGCAAAAGCCGCGCTTCTTGTCGGGCGCGTATTCGGCCATGAAAGTCGCCGCGCCGCCATATTCGCCCCCCGTCGAAAAGCCCTGGATCATTCGCAGCACGACGAGGATCGCCGGTGCCCACCAGCCAATGCTCGCGTAAGTCGGCACGAGTCCGACCAGCAGCGTTGCCACCGACATCAGGATGATCGTCAACGCGAGCACGTGCTTGCGGCCGAGGCGATCGCCGAGCGGCCCCCAGAACAGGCCGCCTAACGGACGCACGAGAAACGAAATGGCGAACGTCGCGAGTGCGAACAACGTAGCCTGCGAAGTGCTGCCGGGGAACAACGCGGCCGAAATGTAGCTGAGGCCATAGGCGTAGATACCGTAGTCAAACCACTCGGTTGCATTGCCGAGCGCCGATGCGGCGATCGCGCGCCGCAGCAAGCTGCGCGCTTGCGCTTGCGGTTGCGCGCTCTGCGCGGTCCATGAATGTGCGTAATGCATGTCTCCTCCTGGGATGTCTCTATGCGACACAGGCAACGTCGCCCGAATCCACGATACCGGCGGCACACTTCTGCAACGATGTTCTAGGACGATGCAGGCATCGGGGTTTTCCATAAAGCCCGCACTGGATGCGGTAATCCGTACGTGTGCGTTGGCGATGAGTCGCGCGCGATCGGGAAAAACAACACGATTCGGATGCACTGACGCTTTAAAATTTCGAGCCGTCGTTCGTTCTACCGATAAGCATTCGAGTGCGAGGCCACCCGGTGAAAGCAGCGCTCCGCATATGTGTCACCGCTTTGTCGATGCCGTCGGCAGGCTGTTACGCCGAAGCTGCCAGCTATCCGCCATTGCCGGCGCTCAACATCGATATCTCGCAGACCTCCGTCTCCGGCCTCTCGGCGGGAGGGTTCATGGCGGTGCAACTGGCGCTCGCGTACTCGTCGATCATCAAGGGCGTGGGCGTCGTTGCGGCCGGTCCGTACTATTGCTCGCAAAACAGCCTTCTGATTGCCACGACCCGGTGCTCATGCACCATCGGACCGGCGAGCGCCTGCCGGGTCTCGCCTGACAGCACCAATGTGCCGCGGCTCGTCTCGATGGCCAGGACGTTTTCCGCCAATCGGCTGATTGACGATATCTCCCGGATCGCGGGCCAACGAATCGTCACGATATCGGGAGCGAAAGATGCGACCGTGCCTACGCCCATCGTCGCTCAGTTGCAGGCGTTCTATGCGGCGCTCGGCGTGCCGGCACAGAACATGACTCGAATCGGCATCGCCGATGCGGGCCACACGATGCCCACCCTCGACTACGGCGTGGCCTGCGCGAAAAGGGAATCGCCGTTCATCGGCAAGTGCAACGTCGATGGCGCGAAGCAGATACTGGGCTGGATCTACGGACCTGCTCCGCTCGCGCCGCCTGCCGCGGCAACGCCACCGGGACGCTTCATCCGCTTCGATCAGAGCCGTTATCTACCGGCCAACCGGCCAGCGGGCTTTTTGCGCAGGACGGGCATGGACACCACCGGATGGCTGTATGTACCGGGCACATGCGATGCGGGTGCGCCGTGCCGGCTGCACGTTGCGCTGCACGGCTGTCGGCAGGGTCAGGCCTATGTCCCGCTCGGCTCGCCGACCGGCCTCTCCTACGGCACCACGTTCGTCCGGCACGCGGGCTATACGCAGTGGGCGGACAACAACCGTATCGTCGTGCTATATCCGCAGGCGGTATCGATTCCAATAACCAACCCGAACGGATGCTGGGACTGGTGGGGATATACCGGCCGACATTTCGCCGATCAGCAAGGCGTTCAGATGCGCGCGATCCGCAACATGATCGAACGGCTCACGTCGGGAACGTCGGGCGCAAGCCACTGAGTGGCTGAAAGCCCGACGTCATTCGCATCAGCGCATCAGCAACGGCAGCGTCATCAAACGCCCCTGCTCCGGCCTCGCGTCGTTCTCGCCGCACAGCCGCAAACACATCCATGCGGTCGCGAGATTGCTGCTCACCACCGGCTTGCCCGTAGCCTCTTCGATTCGCGCGATGATCCGCGCGGCTCGCACCGCGGTGCACGAGATAAACAGCGCGTCGGAGTCCAGCGCCGTCGCCTCGCGCGCAAAGGCGACGATATCGTCGTGCGAAATCCGTGCCATCTCCCGGTCGTCGGTCAAACCGACGCATGAGAAGCGATCGATCGCGAAGCCTTGCGCGGCGAAGTACTCCGCCATTGGCCCGCTCGTTTGTGCCGTGTACGGCGTCAGCACGCTGATACGCCGCGCGCCGAGCGTGTCGAGCGCGGTGACCGCGGCCGCCGTTGGAGTGACCACTCTGGCCGATGGCTTCGCCGCATGAATAGCGCTCTCGATCTGCGCATCACCAATCATCACGGACGCCGACGTGCACGAATACATTACGACGTCGAGCGTTTCGTCGGGCAGAATCAGCGCCGCGCCCGCGGTCAGTGACGGTTGCATCGCGCGCAGATTGTCGGGCGTGACCGGGTTCGCATACGGCACGCGATTCACGTAAATGCCGATATGCTCGTTCGCAACGAGTGCCGCGAAATCCGGCTCGGTGGTGTGATCGGTCGCGAGAATCACGAGGCCGATACGTTTGTCGAAAGCGCGTTCGACCAGATGCGGCGCTCGCTCGAACCGCCGAATAGTTATTTGCATCGTTCAATGCCCCGGAGCCGGAAACCGCTTTTCAAGTACGCGCACAAAGGCTACCGCAATCAGGCTGATGATCAGGAACAGCACCCCGACCAGCGTCATCGGCTCCAGATAGCGGTAGTCCGTATTCGCGATGATCTTCGCCTGATTCATCAATTCGAGGACCGTGATCGCCGACAGCAACGGCGTTTCCTTGAACATCGAGATCAGGTAATTGGCGAGCGCGGGCACCATCGGCGGCACCGCTTCGGGCAGGATCACGTGCTGCCAGGTTTGCGCAGGGCTCAGATTGCAGGCCTTCGCGGCTTCCCATTGCCCGCGCGGAATACTTTCGATGCCGGCACGATAGACCTCGGCCGCGTATGTCGCGTAATGCACGCCAATTGCGAGCACACCGGCCGCGAGCGCCGGCATCCGGATGCCGATGTCGGGCAGCACGTAGAACACGAAATACAGCTGCACGAGCAGCGGCGTGCCGCGAATAAAGCCCGCAACCGCCGACGTGCCGCGCGACACCACGCGATTCGGCGCCAGCCGCAAAATGGCAATCACCATGCCGACCACGGCCGCCACCACCGCGCCCAGCAATGTAGCGAGCACGGTGATCTCCAGGCCTTGCAGCAGGATCGGCAGAATCTCGCGCACGAAGCTCCAGTCCCATTCCATTCGTCTATCTCCTGATGCGGTCGAGACCGAAACTCATCCGGCTTTCCAGCTTGCGCATACCGAACGAGATCAGACAGGCCATGCCGAAGTACAGCGCGAGAATCGTCGCGAACGGGATCAACGTATTGCCGGTTTGCGAGCGCACCACTTGCGCCTGGAAGGTCATGTCGCCGAGCGAAATCAGCGATACGACGGCCGTGCCCTTCAGCAGCTCGATCGCGTTGTTGCCGAAGGTGGGCAGCATCAGCGGCAACGCTTGCGGCAGGATCACGTGCCGCATGCGCTGATAGCGGGAAAGATTCAAAGCGATGCACGCGCTGCGCTGCTCATGGCCGATCGCGGCGACCGCGCCGCGCACCACTTCGGCGCCGTACGCGCCGACGTTCAGCCCAAGCGCGAGCACGCCGGCCTGCAGCGGCGTCAGCGTGAGGCCGGCCATCGGTAACACGAAATACGCCCAGAACAGCTGCACGAATATCGACGTGCCGCGAAAGAACTCGATATACGACGTGGCCAACGCGCGCACCACGAAGAAGCGCGACAGGCGCCCGAGCCCCGCGACGAACGCCATGACGAGCGCGAGTACCGCGCCCATCAGCGTCAGTTCGACGGTTGTCCGCGCCCCCTGCAAAATCAGCTGCAAATAACCGGACCAGTGGTTCATCGACGTACCTCGCGCGCAATGTATCGGAGGCCATGCGCGCGACCGTGCCGCGCGCATGGCGTGCTATCGCGGCCTCAGTTCTTCGCCGCGCACTGTTGTTCGCGGCTCGCCGACATCGCCGCCTTCGCCGAGAAGCCATAGGGCTCGACGATCTTCGCGAACTCGCCGGAATCCTTCATCTTCTTCAGCTCGACATCGAACGCATCGCGCAGCGCGGTGTCCTGCTTGCGAAACGCGACGCCGTCGCATTGCACCGGCGTGTTCTGCACCGGCGCGATCGAATCGAGGTTCGGGTCTTTCGCCTTTGAAAGCAGATCGGTGATCGAAAGAAGCGGCAACGCGAATACGTCGATGCGGCCGTCCTGCAGCATCTTCAGACCGCTTTGCCCGTCCGGCACGATGATCACGCGATCGGTCGGAATATTCGCGGCGGTCGCGAGCTTCTGCTCGGTGGTGCCCCCTTCCACACCGATCACCGCTTTCGGATCTTTCGCGATTTCCTCGTAGGTCTTGATGCTCTTCGTATTGCCTTTCTTGACCGCGAACGCTTCGACCGCGCACAGCACCGGCTGCGAATAGGCGACGGCCGCGCAACGCTGCGGCGTCATGAACAGCCCCGCCGCAATCGCGTCATGCCGCCCGGCCGCGAGGCCCGGAATCATCGCGCCATACTCGGAGACCGACGCGACGACGTCGTTGACGCCCAGCTTCTTGAACCCCGCGCGCGCGACATCGGGCGCCGCGCCCGTCACTTTGCCGTCGGCGCCGACTGCGGTGAACGGCGGTTCGTTCGCGATCGCGATGCGCGCGAACCCTTGCTGGCGCAGCTGCGTGAGCTTGTCGTCGGCGGCATATGCGACGCTCGCGAGCGTCAGCAGAGACAACCCTCCCGCAATCAGAATCCCCTTCAGTTTCATGATCTCTGGCTCCTATGGCGTAGTGGTATGACGTAGTAGTGGGTGATGTGCAGCATGGGAAAAACAATCTGTTGCGGCTCGGCTCAGATTCGATGCCCCGCGGCGAGGATCTTGCGCAGGAAGGTCTGGGTCCGTTCGTGCGTGGGATGCGTGAAGATGTCCTCGGGCTTGCCTTCCTCGACGATCCTGCCGCGATCGAAAAACAGCACGCGGTCGGCGAAATCGTGCGCGAAGCCCATTTCGTGCGTGACGAGCAGCATCGTCATATCGGTTTCGCGCGCGAGCCGTTGCATCACGTTCAGGACTTCCTCGACGAGTTCGGGGTCGAGCGCGGACGTCACTTCGTCGAACAGCATGATTCGCGGCGCGAGCGCGAGCGCCCGCGCGATTGCCACGCGCTGCTTCTGCCCGCCCGAAAGTTGTGCGGGACGGCTTTTCGCCTTGTCGGCCATGCCGACCATGTCGAGCAGTTCCAGCGCGCGCTTCTCCGCCGACTCGCGGCTCTCGCCCTTCGTCAGCATCGGCGCGAGCGTCACGTTGTCGAGCACGCTCTTGTGCGGAAACAGATTGAAGTGCTGAAACACCATGCCGATCTTTTCGCGCATCTTCTGCAGATGCCTTTCGTTCGCGGGCACCATCTGGCCGCCACGCGGCATATGAAACAGTTGTTCGCCGTCCACCTCGATATGGCCGCCGTCGATCGTCTCGAGCGTCATCAGGATGCGCAGGATCGTCGTCTTGCCCGATCCCGACGGACCGATCAGCGCCAGCTTCTCGCCGGGCATCACGTCGAGCGATAGTTCGTCGAGCACGGTCAGCGCGCCATATCGTTTCGTGATCCGGTCGAGTCGGATCAACGGCTTATTCGCTGGGCTTTGGTCGCGGCGCGCCTGAGTGTTTGCGGGCGTCGCCGTACGCTCCGAGGAAAGACTTGCCGGGGCGATGCCTGAAGCGCTCAATAGATCGGTAACTCGCGCAGTGTTCATATCGATTCGATCCCGTTCGTCGTACGTGATTTGACTCAATGGAATGCGGCTGCGGCGCCGGAAATGCCAGTGATGCGAACCAGAATACGCAGCCATATTTGCAAACCAGATTGCTCTAGAACAATTCTTTTTTCCGCGCGGACCAAGGCGAGCGAAGGGTGCACTGCAACAAGACCACAAGCATGCTTCGATAACGTCACCAACATTGAACTAGCACATTCGGAGGCGTTTTTTCGCGGCATTAGACTGCGGCGAGAAATACCCGTGGCGCCGCATTCACGTGCACCGCGCGCCACTTCCCGCAACGACGTCACGCTCAGAGAGAGGGGAAGATGTCAGATACGACGCAACAGGAATCGCGAATTGAGGTGCCCGTCGTGCGCCTGCCGTTCGAACGCGACGAATATGCCGCGCGTCTTGCCAAGACGCGCAAGGCGATGCAGGCGGCCGGCATCGAGCTATTGATCGTGTCGGACCCGACCAATATGGCCTGGCTCACCGGCTATGACGGCTGGTCGTTTTACGTGCATCAGTGCGTGCTGCTCGCGCTCGATGGCGAGCCAGTCTGGTTCGGCCGCGGTCAGGACGCGAATGGTGCAAAGCGCACCGTCTTCATGCAGCACGACCAGATCGTCGGCTATCCGGATCACTATGTGCAATCCACCGCGCGGCATCCGATGGACTATCTCGCGCGCGACGTGATCGCGGCGCGCGGCTGGGCCAACGCGAAGATCGGCGTCGAAATGGACAACTACTATTTCAGCGCCGCCGCTTATCGCTCGCTCGTCGCGCATCTGCCGGACGCGAAATGGCAGGACGCCACCGGCCTCGTCAACTGGCAGCGCGCGGTCAAATCGCTACGCGAGATCGAGTACATGCGCGTGGCCGCGCGCATCGTCGAGAAGATGCACGCGCATATCGTCGAGCGAATCGAGCCGGGCATGCGCAAGAATGACCTTGTCGCGGAGATCTACTCGGCAGGCATTACCGGCATCGACGGTCATGGCGGCGACTATCCGGCGATCGTGCCGCTGCTGCCGACCGGCGCCGACGCGGCCGCGCCGCATCTGACCTGGGACGACACGCCGTTCGCGAAGGACGCCGGCACGTTCTTCGAAATCGCCGGCTGCTTCAAGCGCTATCACTGCCCGCAGTCGCGCACCGTGTATCTGGGCAAACCGCCGAAGCATTTCATCGAGGGCGAGCGCGCGGTGGTCGAAGGAATCGAGGCCGGGCTTGCCGCGGCGAAACCGGGCAATACCTGCGAGGACATCGCCAATGCGTTTTTCGCGGTGCTGCATAAATACGGCATCGAGAAGAACAGCCGTTGTGGCTATCCGATCGGCGCGAGCTATCCGCCCGACTGGGGCGAGCGCACGATGAGCCTGCGTCCCGGGGACAAGACCGTCCTCGAACCCGGCATGACGTTCCACTTCATGCCGGGCCTGTGGCTCGACGACTGGGGCCTCGAAATCACCGAGAGCATCCTGATCACCAGGACCGGTGTCGAGACCTTCTGCCGGACGCCACGCAAGCTGTTCGTCAAACCGTAATCGCACGGGCGTCGTGCCCGCATCGACTCGCGAAGCACGATGCCCGTCCAGACAAGAGGGGAACCATGCTTCCGAAAACGATGAAGGCCGTCGTGCTGACCGGGCACGGCGGTCTCGACAAACTGGTCTATCGCGACGACGTGCCGGTGCCGTCCTGCGCGGCCGGCGAGGTACTGATCGATGTGACCGCCTGCGGTCTCAACAATACCGACGTGTGGGTCCGCCAGGGCGCCTACGGCACCGACGACGACCCACAAGCGGTCTCGACGTGGCGACGCGGCCGCTCGACGCTGACGTTTCCGCGCATTCAGGGCGCGGATATCGTCGGACGCGTGGTCGCGGTGGGTCGCGGCGTCAGCGATGCGCGTATCGGCGAGCGCGTGATCGTCGACGCGTCGATCTACAACCGCGACGACGACAGCCTCGCCGATATCGACTACATCGGTCACGGCCGCGACGGCGGCTACGCCGAATACACGGCCGTGCCCGCGGAAAACGCACATCGCGTCGACTCCACGTATTCCGACGCCGAGCTCGCGACGTTCTGGTGCGCTTATCACACCGGCGAGCAGATGATCGAGCGTGCAGCCGTGAAGCGCGGCGAAGCGGTGCTGATTACCGGTGCGTCCGGCGGCGTCGGCTCGGCCATCATCCAGCTATGCCGCGCGCGCGGCGCAATTCCGTATGCGGTGGTCAGCAAGGGCAAGGAAGAAGCGGTGCTCGCGCTCGGCGCGCAAGGCGTGATGCTGCGCGACAGCGGCGACTTCATCGCGGACGTCGAACGGATGACCGGCGGCCGGCCCGTCGACGTGGTTGCGGATCTGGTTGGCGGGGCGCTGTTCGGCAAGCTGTTGAACGTGCTGCGGCCAGAGGGACGATATACGACCGCGGGCGCGATCGCCGGGCCGGTCGTGCAACTCGACTTGCGCACGATGTATCTGAAGCAATTGCAGTTGAATGGATCGTCGCAGGGCACGCGCGGCGCGTTCAGACGCGTGCTCGACTATATTCAGAGCGGTACGATTCGGCCGGTTCTCGCGGCGACTTATCCGCTGTCGAAGTTTCATGAGGCGCAGACGCGGTTTATGGAAAAGCGCTTCGTGGGGAATATCGTTGTTGTTCCGGATCGGCATTACGGCGACGAAGCTTCACATTAACTCTCATTGCGATTAAAGCACCGGCCGATGCATTACGGCCCTTCCCAGCTCTAGCCGCATACTGTCACCCTCCGAGCCCGCCCCTCATGGCGGGCTTTCTTTTTCGCGCGTAGCAGTCGTCGTCAATGTTTTTCAAGACAGTCTTATCTCGATTTAAAGCTGTTGACGTGGTTCGTTTCGATGGGTAAGTATCCGACATCGCCTGGAAATTCATGAGGAATCCAATGGAGAAGCAGATTCGGGAAGGCACTGGAAAGCAGACCCAAGACGAGGAGGTCTGTGACCTTTGTCGCATTACCTATTCGATCTACGCCAACTTCCCGCCGATGCCGTCGGCACAGGCTTTGAATGCAGAAACCGGAGAGTTCTTTCCCTTTGACCGGCTGCGTTCGCTATCAACCGGTTATGACGAGCAATTCCAACTCCTCGACACTCACACAAGTAAGCCTTTAGCAAGCGTTGAATATGCGATCGAACGGGCAAGCGGCGATATAGAACATGGAATGACCGACGCGAGCGGCTATACGCACCGTCTTTCCATGACCAGTTCGGCTGAAGAAATCAATATCTATTGCAACGGGGCGAAACATGCCTAAGACCGTAATCTCCCCGTCGGGTAAGCATCTCAACCATGCCGCGCGAAGAATGACGACGAGTACCGCCGACAGCGCCGCGAAACAGGTTCGCGTTGCGTCACGACAGAAGACGCGCCTCGAAGAGAACGAGGAATATTTTAAAGATGCCAACGTCAAGGCGTTCCTCTATATGATTGGGAAATCTGAAGGCGGCGACTATCACGCGAAGTACGGGTGGTATCCGGGAAATACGACGTGGACCTTTACCGACGAATCAACTCACCCGGGGCCGGGTAAAGATGGGCACACTACCGCTGCCGGTCTGTACCAGATTAACAGAGCCGCGTGGACCGAACATGGCAAGAAGGCGATGGGTCTCGACGATTTTTCCCCGCACACTCAGGACCTTATCGCGGTTGAAGACGTTCGCGTCCACAATGTAATTGACTCGGTGATGGCCGGGAACATTAAGCATGCCATTGAGAAGCTAAAGCCTCATGAATGGGTGTCCTTTCAGGTTCATGACTTTACGACTCTGAAGGCTTGGTTTATTGCGGGCGGTGGGACACCAAAATGAAAAATACTGCTATCGCGCTACTACTCGCAGGCCTTACGGCTGGTCATACAGTTGCCTCAGAAATCTTGTTCGAGAATCGAACTGAAGACCCAACGAGCGGATGGGATCACGTCACTCATGCGTTCGCAAGCGCATTGATGAAACATGAAGAGCGAGCGCAGGATTTAACTGGCTATGCACAAGCGGGCGAGATACCGAAGGACCCAAGCACAAGGCTCGTATGGAAGACCGTCCCAATTAGCCTTAGGGGGCGGGAAATCCGATTCGTGCGGCCCACCTTGGACCCATATTTCGCACCTTTCTATGGCGCCCATCAATTCCAGCACTGGCTTGTTTCTAACGGGCGTATCCTGCATGAAGGAAACGCTGATGTTTTTCAGATCTTGCAAGTGGAGCATGATGGAATGCGAGACATCGCAGAGACGGCTTGTACGGCGATAACGTGTTACACAACCCAGTTTCGCTTCAATCAAAGAAGCGGTCGCTACGAAGCAGCATCTTGCCGAGCAAGCACAATTTCCAGCGGTTCTGATGCGGGTCCATGTACCTACAGCCGTCAGTGACAAGGCGGCGCGAAGCCGCCGCTATCCGAGGAGGAGCGTGCCAATGCATCGTCACAACGCTGTCGGCTCTCGCCGGGTCAAATTTTCTGGGCTATGAAATGAAAAGACTGCTTCCGCTCTTGTCGTGTCTCCCGCTTGCTGCTTTCGCACTAGATGGTACGGGCTCAGTCGATTTTGATTCATCTATCATGCCGCTATTAAATCAGAGCGCAGACTTAAGAGAACTCGTTCGCTGCAACTTCGATATCGTCAGCGATTCAATGGGAACGCGAATTGGAGACGTTCAATCTAAAGCTTTAGGAGGTTCCAGAATCGGGCCTTACTCGATGTGGGCAAACTGGCGCAAGAATTCAGGTTCAAAACCAGTAGTTCTGACGATAAACACGCGTATAGATTTCATCGACTCGCGCGGCAGGAAGGTCAATGGAAGTTTGCTTAAGGCAGTCCGCATTGAAGAGCATATCGATAGCGTGACGATAGGACCCGCGGAACAAGGGCAACCGGAGTCCGTTCCGGGAGGACTAAAGCACGGCATAGATTTAAAGGCATGCTCTTCCAGATCTTCCGGATCCTGAATCGTGAATAAAAGGATCTGTGTTCAAAGATTTATGGCTACGCTCGTCGGAGCGCTATTGATTCCGACCGCTTATGCGGATGGATCGGTCAGTTTTCACGGCGACATTGTTCCAATGCTCAAGCCGCGCGCTCAATTTGAACAGTTCATAACTGAAAACTTTTCAGTTACGGATACGGGATGGGGAGACAGGATAGATAGCGCGACAATGCCGCATATGGGCGGCGCTCGGATGGGACCGTATAAATTTCAAGCCGTGTGGCATAGCTCCCACGGTGACGTCCCAGTTACGTTGATAATCGACACGAAGATCCGATTTCTCGACAGACACCGGCACGAAATCGTGGGCGGTGATCTGCGCGAAACACGATCGGTCAGCGAAACCTTGGATTCTATCGAAATTGAACCGCCTGACATCAATTCCGCCCGAAGTAAATAAAAGCCCCGACCACCTACCGCATAACGGCAGCCGGGGCTTTCTCACACCTCAGTTCATCAAAGCGAAGCAGCCGGCGCAAACACCTGCGACGCCACCTCATCCACCGCCTCGCGCGTCAGCTTCACAATCTCGTCCACATCACTGCGCGATGTCACCAGCGGCGGCGCAAAGCCGAGAATGTCGCCATGCGGCATCGCCCGCGCGATCAGTCCACGCTGCATCGCCGCAGCCGACACCCGCGGCCCGACCTTCAGCGCCGCATCGAACGGCGTGCGAAGATCCTTGTCGGCCATGAACTCCAGCGCGGCCAGCATGCCCTCGCCGCGCACTTCGCCGACGAGCGGATGTGAGTCGAACGCCGCATGCAATTGCTGGAGCAGATAAGCGCCGGTTTGCGCCGCATTCTGCGTCAGGTTCTCGCGCTCCAGAATGTCGAGGTTGGCGAGCGCCGCGGCCGCACAGATCGGATGGCCCGAATACGTCCAGCCATGCCCCAGCGCGCCCGATTCCTGCGATGCCTTATCGATCACATCCCACACGCCTTCGCTGACGATCACGCCCGACAGCGGCGCATACGCACTCGTCAAACCCTTCGCGACGGTGATCAGATCCGGCTGAATGCCGTAGTGCTGCGCGCCCATCTTCGAGCCGAGCCGGCCGAAACCGCACACCACCTCGTCGCAGATCAGCAGAATGTCGTGCTTCTTCAGGACCTGCTGGATCGCGGGCCAGTAACCGGCCGGCGGCGGTACGATGCCGCCCGTGCCCATCACCGGTTCGCCGATGAAGGCCGCGATCGTATCGGCGCCTTCACGCGCGATCAGCTTTTCGAGTTCATCGACGCAATACGCGACGAACTGCGTTTCGTTCATGCCCGCCGGCGCGCGACGATACCAGTGCGGACACACGGTGTGCTTGACGCGCTCGACCGGCAGATCGAAGAACTGATGGAAGCTCGGCAAGCCCGTGAGACTGCCGGTGACGATACCCGAGCCGTGATAGCCGCGGTCGCGCGAAATGATCTTCTTCTTGTTCGGGCGGCCCTTCACGTTGTTGTAGTACCAGACGAGCTTGATCTGCGTTTCGTTCGCGTCCGAACCCGACAGGCCGTAGTACACCTTCTTCATGCCCTTCGGCGACCAGTCGATGATGCGCGACGACAGCTCGATGATCGTATCGGTCGAGTGGCCGACATAGGTGTGGTAATAAGCGAGCTTCTTCGCCTGCTCGTAAATCGCGTCTGCCACTTCGGTGCGGCCGTAGCCGATGTTCACGCAGTAAAGGCCGGCAAATGCATCGATAAACGACTTGCCTTGATGGTCCTCGATACGGATGCCTTTCGCGCCGGTCACGATCCGGCCCGGCAGTGCGCCGCTCGCGTGATCGTGCGCGTGCGTCGACGGATGCATGAAGTGCGCGCGATCGGCGCTCAGCAGTTGATCGAATTTAGTCATGGGTCGCTCCTTCGTGTGATGTCTCGATGAATGAATCAGTAGGTTCAGGCCGTTGCGTCCGTCGCCATCGCGTGTGCCGCGGCACGAGCGGGGGCGCTGTCGCTGACCGGCAAGCCGAGCTGGCCAAGGCAGAAATAGCGTGTCTCGACGAACGGCTCGAAGCCTTCGACGCCGCCTTCGCGTCCAAGCCCCGACGACTTGATGCCGCCGAACGGAATCGGCGCGCCGGTAAACTTCGCGCCGTTGATGGACACCATTGCGAAGTCGAGCCGGCGGATCAGTTGAAACACGGTGTTCAGATCTTTCGCGCAGACGTAGGCGGCGAGTCCGTACTCGGTGTCGTTCGCGCGTTCGACCACTTCGTCGAGCGAATCGAACGGCGAGACCGCCGAGATCGGCGCGAAGTTCTCTTCGTCGTAGATGCGCATGCCGGGCGCAGCATCGGCCACCACGGTCGGCTCGAAGAACCAGCCGCCGCGCTCGTGCGCCGCGCCGCCTACCGTGATGCGCGCGCCTTTCTCACGCGCGTCGGCGACGCGCTGCACGGTCGAGTCGAACGCGGCCTGGTGCATCAGCGGGCCCACGTCCACGTGCGGGTCGAATGCGCTGCCCACTTTCAACGCCTTCACGGCATCGCTGTATCGCGCAACGAATGCTTCATACAAAGGACGCGCGACGAAAATCCGGTTCGCCGCGCAGCAGTCCTGGCCCGAGGTCTGGAACTTCGCTGCGACCGCGACGCGCACGGCCTGTGCGAGGTCCGCATCTTCCGTCACGATGAAAGGCGCGTTGCCGCCCAGTTCTAGCGCGGTCTTCTTGATGCCTGCCTGCGCGGCCGTTTGCATCACCAGCGCACCGACGCGCGTCGAACCGGTGAAGCTGACCGAGCGCACGCGGCTATCCGAAACCAGCGTTTCCATCGCCATTTGCGGCTCGCCGAGCACGACGTTGAACACGCCCGCCGGAAAGCCCGCTTCTTCGGCGAGTTGCGCGAGCGCGAGCGCGGAGAACGGCGTCTCGTGCGCGGGCTTTGCGACCACCGTGCAACCTGCGGCGAGCGCGGCAGCGGCCTTGCGCGTGAGCATCGCGCACGGGAAATTCCACGGCGTGATCAGTGCGGCGACACCGACCGGCTCGATGATCGTGCCAAGATGCGCGCCATCGATATGCGTCGGAATCGTGCGCCCATTCAAACGCCGCACTTCATGCGCGAACCATTCGACGAAGCTCGCGCCATACGCGATTTCGCCGCGCGCTTCGGCAAGCGGCTTGCCCTGTTCGAGCGACAGAATCGCAGCGAGATCCTGCTGATGACGCAGGATCAGCTCATGCCAGCGCAATAGCAGCGCCGAACGTTTGGCGACCGGCACCCAGCGCCACGTGTCGAACGCGCGCTGCGCGGCATCGACCGCTGCGGTAATCTGCGCCGCATCGAGCATCGGCACATGGCCGAGTACTTCCTGATTCGCGGGATTCTGCACTGCGACGCTCGCGGCGCTCGCGCTATGAACCCAGCGTCCATCCACGTAGCACAGCGATTTGAATAGGACCGGATGACCCAGCAACATGACGACCTCCTGTGTGCGATGTTTCTGCTATCACTGTAGGTCCTGAGGCACTGCGGATTTTTTTGTTGTCGCGGTTGGAAGACCGCGTTTTTTCTGCAATTCGCCGTGTGATTGATGTTTTTTCGGGCGGGACTTTTGACCGTGTTTCGACCGCATTTACCGCGCCATTCAACCGTTCTCGCCAATCGATTGTTCCGCCCAATCAGGCAGTCCTTCGGCGCCGCTTTTCACTACCTTCGTGACGATATAGGTGAAGTACTTTTCGATGCCCAATTCGTCGGTGAGCAACGCATCGATGAAGCGCTGATAGTGGTCGATATCGCGCGACAGCACGTGCATCACATAGTCGACGCCGCCGCCCGTCGCGAGGCATTGCACGACTTCCGGCGCGGCCGCGATGCGCTCCTCGAAGCGCCGCATGTCCGGCGCGGTATGACGCGCGAGTGTGACCTCGACCACCACGCGGCTGCCCTTGAACGCGCGCACCCAATCGATATCCGCGCGATACCCGCGAATCACGCCCTCTTCTTCGAGGCGCTTCACGCGCTCCCATGCCGGCGAAATCGACAGATTGATTTCCTCGGCGAGGCGCGACTTCGTGATGCGTCCGTCGCGCGCGAGAATGCGCAGAATCGCGAGATCGTAGCGGTCGAATTTCATCGCGCGTTCAGACCGTTACCGGTATGCCACGTTCGAGCACGTCTGCGACCACCGCAACCGTATCGCCGATCCGCACGAGCCCCGGAAAATGCCGCGCGGCCAGCATGCCCGCGCGTCGCGCGCGATATTCGACCGGCGCGGCGCCGGTGCGATTCGCATCGTAGACCCGCGCGATCACCTCGCCGTTATCGACCATCTCGCCGAGGTCCTTGCACAATTCGAGCAGACCATCGTGCTCGCTCGTCGTGTAGCAGGTGCCGTCGGGCATATCGAGCAGCGTCGTCGTGCGTGGTGCGTTACGACTCGACTCGTCATGCTCGATGATCCCCGCATGCTGCAGAAAGCCGCGCACACCGCGCTCGGTAATCGCCACGCTCTGCACCGTGGCCGTGCCACCGCCGCCAAGCTCGGTCGACACGAACACCTTGCCGGCTTCCTCGACGGCCGTGTCGTAAAGGCCGACGCTATCGAGTTCGAGCATTCGCATCGAGTACGGCGCGCCGAACGCGCGCATCGCCGCTTCGCAGCGCGCCTGCTGCGTCGCATCGGGCAGTACGTGAATCGCGGCGAACGGCACGAAGTCGAGCGTGCGGCCACCCGCGTGCAGATCGAGCACATAGTCGGCGAGCGGCAGCAGATAGCGCTGAAAATAATCGGCGATCTTCTCGGTCACGGTGCCGTCCGGCTTGCCCGGAAAACTGCGATTCAGATTGCCGCGATCGATCGGCGACGTGCGCGTGCCCGCGCGAAACGCCGGGAAATTCATGAAGGGCACGATGATCACGCGCCCGCGTACGTCTCTCGCCTTCAAGGTGGCGGCGAGCTTCGACAGCGCGATCGGCCCTTCGTATTCGTCGCCGTGGTTGCCGCCCGTTAGCAGTGCGGTCGGTCCCTCGCCGTTACGGATCACGGTGATGGGGATCATCTCCGCGCCCCACGCGGAGACGTCGTGAGAATGAGGCAGCTTCAGGAAACCATGCTGTTCGCCGTCGGCGTTGAAATCGACCGTCGGTTGAATCGGGGATGCCCGCATCTGTGCTACTCCTTCGTGAGCCGCTTGTGCGGCGTTTTACCGTTGATCGCGCGTCATTGCAGCGGCGCGCCGTTGCCAAATGTCGTTCCCGCCTTCGCGGCACGCGCGCGCTGCAAGGCGAGCGCGGCAATCGCGGTGTCCTGCGCGCCGGTTCCGGTCAGATCGCAGATCGTCACGTCGGCGTCGCTCGTGCGGCCCGCCGCCTGTTTCGCGATCACCTGACCCAATTCGACGATCGCCGCATCGGCACGCATCGTGCCCGCGGCGAGCGCGTGATGCAGTTCGCCGAGCACGCGCGTTTGCTGCGCGCGGTCGCACACGTAGCGCGCCGCCGCGAGCGCCGCCGGCGCGATTTCGTTCTTGTGTTCGGCGTCCGAGCCCATCGCGGTGATGTGCAGGCCCGGATGCAGATCGGCGGCTTCGATGAGCGGCGTGCGGCTCGGCGTCGTCGTGATCGCGACGTGCGCTTCGGCGAGCGCGTCGTGAACGCTGGCCGCGACGTCGCAGCGCACGCCGAGCGTGTTGTTCACTTCGGCGGAGAAACGTAGCGCGCTCGCCGCGTCGCGCGCCCACACGCGTACGTGTTCGACGCGGCGCACCAGCATCAGCGCCCGCAATTGCAGGCGCGCCTGCTCGCCAGCGCCGATCACCGCGACCCGCGGCGTGTGCGCTTTCGCGAGCCAGCGCGCCGCGACCGCGCCGGCGGCCGCCGTGCGTATCGCGGTCAGATAGCCGTTGTCGAGCAGCACCGCTTCGGTCAATCCGGTCTTCGCCGACAGCACCAGCATCAGGCCGTTCAGGCTCGGCAAACCAAGCGACGGGTTATCGAAAAAGCCCGGACTCACCTTGATCGCGAAGCTGTCGAGGCGCGGCAACCATGCGGTCTTCACGTCGACTTCGCCGTTATGCGCGGGCAGATCGAGCCGCAGGATCGGCGGCATCGCAACCGCTTCGGTCGCGAGCGCGACAAAGGCCGCTTCGATCTGGTCGATGGCCGCGAGATCGAGCGGCACGAGTTTGCGAAGCTCGGCTTCGCCAAGGAGCGTGATCGAGGTCATGATGCGGATGCGGTATGTGGGTTCGGTGACGGTAGGGCTTGCGAATTTTCGTTGCCGACGATCCGCCGATGCAGATCCATATCGATGTTCGCGCCCGTCACGACGAGCACGAGCGGCCCGCGCGCGATGCGCTCAGCGGGCAGCGCGCGATCGAGCACCGCGGCAATCCCCACCGCCGCCGCGCCTTCGACGACGAGCCGTTCCTGCCGATACGCATGCGCGATACCGCGCGCGATCGACGCCTCATCCAGCAGCACGGTTTCATCGATCAGATCGCGCGTCAGCGCATACGTGTAGCGGTTTTCGAGTCCGATACCACCGCCTAGCGAATCGGCGAGCGTATCGACTTCCTCGACCAGCACCGGCTGACCGACCGCTAGACTCGCGTGCATCGCGGCGCCGCGCGCCATCGTCACGCCGGTCAAACCGATCGTGGCACTCGTGCTTTTCGCGGCGAGCGCGATGCCTGCAAACAGCCCGCCGCCCGACAACGGCACGACGATGTTCGCGACATCGGGCAACGCCTCGACGATTTCGAGCCCGATCGTCCCTTGTCCGGCGATCACGCGCGGATCGTCGAATGGCGGGACGTAGGCAAAACCTTCTTCGCGCGCGAGTCGCAATGCTTCGTGCTCCGCCTCGTCCTGGCTTTGGCCGGTAATCCGTACATGCGCGCCGAGTGCGCGCACCGCATCGACCTTGTTGGCGGGCACGAGGCGCGACAGACACACGGTTGCGTCGATACCGAGCGCGCGCGCCGCATGCGCGACCGCGCGGCCATGATTACCGGTCGATGCGGTCACCACGCGAGTGCAGCCTTCGTCGGCCAGTTGCGCGAGCGCATTGGTCGCGCCGCGCACTTTGAAGCTGCCGGTCGGCTGCACGGTTTCGAGCTTCAGATAGACCGGCGTGCCGGCGTGCGCCGACAGGCTCGGTGATTCGACGAGCGGCGTACGGCACACGCGGCCGTCGATACGGCTGCGCGCGCGGTAAATGTCGGCTAACGACAGATCGGCTGACGGTGGAACGGACATGCGCGAGGCCCTGCATCAAAGTGGTCGATTCGCTATTCGATGCGGGCACGGCTGTCGCAGATAAACGCAGTGATTCGCGGCCGCATCGCTTTCCATGCAGCCCAGTCTAGTGTTCTAAAAAAGGATTTTTATTGTCCTAGTTCATTTCGGTCAGCGCGCACGCAATTCGCGCACCCGTGCGATCAGGTGAAATCGTGCACCTGCGGGTATTGCTCGAACACATCGTGCATCGTTTCGAGCGCGGCTTTATAGGTGTCTTCGCTAACCTCGGCGCCGACGCAAACGCGCACCGCATTAGGCCGGTCCGCGTCGCGCACGAGGAATGGATCGGGCGACGTCACCGCGATGTCGCGGTTGCGCAGCTCGCGCACCAGCCGGTCGGTGCGCCAGTGATCGGGCACCCGCAACCATGCCGACAGCGCCTGCGGGTGCGCGCCCAGGACATATTTACCGAGCGTCTGCTGCAATTGCGCCTGACGCCGCCCGAGCCGTTCACGCTGAATTTCGACGAGCCGCGCGGCCGTGCCGTCGACGATCCAGCGCGTGGCGATCTCAGCCATCGGCGGCGTCGCCATCCAGCTGCTCACGCGCAGCACGCTTTCGGCGCGCAGCGCGAGCCGGCGCGGCGTCGTCATATAGCCGATGCGCAAACCGGCCATCACCGACTTCGTCAAGCTCGTGCAATAGAACGAGAGATCTGGAATGAGGCTCGAAATCGGCGTGGAATGTTTGGCGGGCAACGGGCCGTAGACGTCGTCCTCGATCACGTAGACGCCATAGCGTTCGGCGATTTTCGCAATCGCGCGACGCCGCGAATCGGGCATCAACGCGACGGTCGGATTGTTCAGCGTCGGCGTGCAGACGAGCGCCGAGATACGCTCGCTGTCGCACATCTCCTCGAAGTGTTCGGGGTGTATGCCGTACTCGTCGATTTCGAGGCCCTTCAGCGTGAAGCCGAGCACGTTGGCCGAACCTATCACGCCGTGATCCGTCAGGCTTTCGCACAGTACGGTATCGCCCGGGCCCACCAGCGAAGCGAGCGCGAGAAAGATGCCGTGCGCGGCGCCATTCGTGACGAGCAGCGTATCGGCCGAAGCCGGCATGCCGAGCGACGCGAGCCACGCAATGCCCGCCTGGCGATGATGCTCGAAGCCCGCGATCGGCCGGAACGCGCGAATCCACGGCTGATCGTCGAGCGTCGACAGCGTCGCGCAGACCTTACGCCACATCGCATCGTGCTCGGACGTGTGAATGATGCGCGCGATCGAAAAGTCGACCACCGAGCGCTCGGCCGTATCGAGCATGTAGCTCGACATCGTTTCGGTGACGCGCGCCGCGACGAAGCTGCCGCGCCCCACCTCGCAGCGGATCAGCCCTTGCCGCTCCAGTTCCTTGTACGCATTGGTCACGGTCTGCACGCTGATCGCGAGTTCGGCGGCGACGTCGCGCTGCGGCGGCAGGCGCGCGCCCGGCGGCAGCGACGTATTCTCGATGTCGCCGGCAATCGCCTTGACCAGCCGCTTGTATTTCGATTCCACGCCGTGCACCGCGCGCACGGCCTCGCGCCATTGCTCGATCACCGTTGCTCCTCCGTTTATCGCGACGCCGGCTCCGTTTGAAGTCGTGTCGTCTTGCCTGATCTCCCATAGTGAGGCAAAAACGGGGCGGAAAATAATTGTCCTAGAGCAATCGGGCCGAAAAAATGTGGGGCTGGATAGCGAAGTTCTCTCGTGTGAGTCCGATCAGAGTTTCACGCGCACCGTCGCCACACCGCGCGCTACAGCAACCCCACAAAATGCATCAGCACGAACACGATCGCCCCTCCCGCGATCAGCACCAATGCATTGATACGCGTCCTCATCACGAGCACGGTCGCGATGGCCGCGGTGAGCCACGCAATCCATCCGCCTTCCAGGTCCTTGATCAGCACATAAACGGCCGCGAGAATCAGCCCTGCGGCCACGGGGCGCAATCCAGCCTGCAACGCATTCAGCCAGCGTGCGCCTTCGTGCCGATTCCAGATGTGCACGACGCCATACATCAGAAACGCAGTCGGACCGAATAGCGCGACGGTCGCGACGAGCGCGCCGCCGACGCCGCCGACCTGATAGCCGATCAGCGTCGCGAGCAATGAGCCGGGACCGGGCGCGAGCCGCGCGATCGCGAAGTCGCTGAGAAATTGCGCATGGGTCATCCAGTGATGCACGTCGACGACCTGGCGCTGCACTTCGGGGATGATCCCCTGCCCGCCACCGACGGTGACGATCGACAGCGGCGCGAAAACCGAAAACAGCGCGATAAGAGTTCTGAGCACGGCGGAAGCTTTAGTGGAGTTTGACTTGTGGCGACACAAGCCGATCAGGGCTGGCGCGCCTCGCGCACGTACTCGTAGCCAACGCTCAACGCGCCGGCGATCAGCACGGTCCACACCAGCGACACGCGAAACACCGCGGCGGCCGCGAACGTCGCGAGCAGCACCAGATAGGGAAACCCGCGGCGCGGCAGCCGGCGCGCGGCGGTGATCGCCATCGACAGCGACAGCCCGATCGCACCGGCCGCGGCGCCGGCGAGCGCGATATGCGTGAGCGGAAACGACGCGATCGCCGAGAAGAACGCGCCGAGCAGAATGATCACGACGGCCGCCGGAAAAATGATGCCGCAGAATCCCGCGACGGCGCCGCGCCAGCCGAGCAGCCGGTAGCCGATCCAGATCGCCAGATTCTTCACGTTGACGCCGGGCAGAGCCTGCGACAACGCGAGGCCGTTGAGAAATTCGTCTTCGCTCATCCAGTGCCGGTCGTGCACGAACTCGCGCATGAACCAGCCGCTCAAGCCGCCGCCGAAACTCGTCAGACCGATGCGAGCGAAGATCAGAAAGAGGCCCAGCGAGGTCACTTCGCGAGGCGGTGTTTGGCGTGGCGCGTCGCCTTCATGTGTCGATACCGGGTCGCCGACGTGGTGCCCGTGGATGCCTTTGGCCAATACTCGTCCCTAGTCGTTTTGGTCGTGCCGCGCTTGCCGCGCACCCGGCATGATAGCCGCAGACGTCGCCGGTGACGTAGCCGATGGAACAGACGCGGCCGCAGGCGAGGAAGCTGCTAAAGCAGCCGCCGGATGCCGCGGATCATGCAGCTCATCGGCCGACCACCCGCCGCCCAGATCGCCAAACAACGACGCCGCGTGTAGCAAGCGCGATTCCTGCACGTTCAGCGCAGTCTGCCGCGTAGTCAGTTGCGTCGCTTGCGCGGTCGCGACCGTGGTGTAATCGACGGTGCCCGCCTGGTACTCGTTGAACGCGATCTCCGCGCCACGGTCCGCGTCGCGCACCGCCGTTTCGAGCACGACCGCCTGCTCGGCGAGAATGCGCAGGCCGGACAGATCGTCCTCGACGTTCTGGAACGCGCCCAGCACCGTGCCGCGATAGTTGGCAACGGCCGAGTCGTAGGCCGCCTTCGCCGCGTCGACGTCGGCGCTGCGCAGGCCGCCGTCGAACAGCGTCTGGGTCGCGCTGCCGCCCAGCGACCACACGTAATTCGCGACCTTCAGCAGACCGGACAGCGGCGACTGCGTGAAACCCGCCGCGGCCGAGAGCGAGATGTCCGGGTAATACGCAGCCACCTGGACGCCGATCGCCGCATTCTGCGCGGCCATCCTGCGCTCGGCGGCGGCGATGTCGGGCCGGCGTTCGAGCAGCGTCGACGGCACGCCGACCGGCACCGACGGCAGCGCCGGCATCGCGGTGCTATGCGTGATCGACAGCTCCTCCGGGTTCTTGCCGACCAGCACCGCAATCGCATGGGCTTGCTGCGCGCGCGCGACGCCGAGCGCGATCAGATTGGACTTCGCGGTATTCAACTGGCTGCGCGCGGTGATCACGTCGCTCGGCGGAATCGTGCCTGCGCGGTCCTGCTCGGTAACGACGTCGAGAGCATGCTGATACGCGACGACCGTTTGCTGCAGCAGGTCGATGTTCGCGTCGCTGGTGCGCAATTCGATGATCGCGGTGGCGAGCGCAACCTGCTCGGAGAGCGTCGCATTCGCGAGCGTCGCTTCGCTCGACTGCGCGCTCGCGGCGTTTTCCTCGACGGTGCGGCGTACCTGGCCCCACAGGTCCGGCGCCCAGCTCACGTTGCCTTCCACCGAACCCGAATTGACGATGCGCGTCGACGTGCCATTGACGAAGCTTCCCGCTGCACTGACCGAACCGCTGCCCGCGCGCTCGCGCGTCGCCGAGCCGGTCGCGCCGATCGTCGGGAACAGCGCCGCATGCGCGGCGCGCACTTCGGCGAGCGCTTGCTGGTAGTTCGCGTAGTCCGCGCGCACGGTCTGGTTCGACACCGCGACCAGCGGTTCGAGTTCGTCGATCAGCGGATCGTTGAATGAGGTCCACCACGTGCCCTTCGGGCCGGTCGCGTTCGGCTCGGCCTGGGTCCAGCCCGGCAGCTCCGAGTACGTGGCGGGCACGCTGACCTGCGGCCGGTGATAGTCCGGGCCGACCATGCAGCCTGAGTCGAACAGCGCGAGCAGCGCGACGGCGAGCGTCGCGACGCCCGGCAACCTGGCGCTCGGCCCTGTCATTCGTTGAGAAGAAATCTTCATCGTCATGCCTTCGTATCCGGTTGTCCCGGCGTCGCGTCGCGGTTCCAGCGCAGCCCCGCGGACCATCTGACCAGCCGTGCGCGCAGACGGTCGAGATACAGATAAATCACCGGCGTCGTATAGAGCGTGAACATCTGGCTGAGGACCAGCCCGCCCATCACGGTGATACCGAGGGGCTGGCGCAGCGAGCCGCCCTGGCCGATGCCGATTGCGAGCGGCACCGCGCCGAGCACGGCCGCGAACGTCGTCATCATGATCGGCCGCAGACGGATCAGCGCGGCCGCGTGGATCGCGTCGCGCGCGGGCATCCGCTCCTGGCGCTGCAACTGGATCGCGACGTCGACCATCATGATGCCGTTCTTCTTGACGATGCCGATCAGCAGGATGATGCCGATCATCGCGATCACCGAGAACGGCGTGCCGAAGATCAGCAGCGCGAGCGTTGCGCCGATGCCCGCGGACGGCAGCGTCGACAGGATCGTCAGCGGGTGGATCGAGCTTTCGTACAGCACGCCGAGCACGATGTAGACGACGCCTAGCGCCGCGAGAATCAGCAGCGGCACCACGCCCATCGATTGCGAATAGGCCGCCGCCGCGCCCGCGAACGAGCCGTGAATGCTCGCGGGCACGCCGATGTCGCGGATCGTTTCGTTGATCGCCGCGCCGGCCTGGCTCAGCGATCCGCCGGCCGGCAGATTGAACGAGATCGTCGCGGCGACGAGCCCGCTCTGGTGGTTCACCTGCGTCGACGTATGGCTGTTTTTGTACGACGTCAGCACCGAAAGCGGCACCATCGTTTCGGCCGCCGTACTATCCGCGCTGCCGGTCGAGCTGCCGCCCTTGCTGTTGGCGATGCTGTTGTTGGTCGCGTTCGACTGCGCGTCCGAGTTGCGCGAATTCGTGTTCGACGATGCGCTGGCCGTGGTCGCGCTAGTCGCCGACACCGTGCCGTGCGGCATCTGCGTCGCGGCCGTGCCGGTCGGATTGCCCGCGGACGTGCTCAGATAGATCTGGCTCAGCGTCTCTGGATACTGCCAGTACTCGGGCGCGACTTCCATCACGACGAAGTACTGGTTCAATGGGTTATAGATCGTCGACACGGTGCGCTGGCCGAATGCGTCGTACAGCACATTGTCGATCTGGTTCGGCGCGAAGCCAAAGCGCGCGGCGGTTGCACGATTGATCGTCAGGTAGGTTTGCAGGCCGTTCTGCTGCAAGTCGGAGTTCACGTCGAGCAGCCGCCCGCGCTCCTTCGACAACGCGGCGACGAGTTTCGGCGTCCACGCGAACAGTGCGGCGGAATCGTCGCTCGTCAGCGTGTACTGGTACTCGGCCGCCGATTGCCGCCCGCCGATGCGCAAATCCTGCTGCGCCTGCAGAAAGAGCCGCGCGCCCGACACTTCGTCGAGCTTCGGACGCAGGCGGTTCACGACCTGGGTGGCCGTCGCGTGCCGCTGCGACAGCGGCTTCAACTCGATGAACACGTTCGCGGTATTGAGCGCGCGCCCGCCGGTAAAGCCCGCAACCGACTGAACCGCCGGATCTCTCTGCACGATCGACTGTAACTGCGCGAGCTTCTTCTGCATCGCCGAAAACGAGATGCTCTGGTCGGCGATGATCTGCCCGATCACGATGCCGGTGTCCTGCTCGGGAAAGAAGGTGGCGGGCACCAGCTTCAGCATGAACACGTTGCCGACCAGCAGCGCGAACAGCAGCAGGATCACCAGCAGCGAATGATCGAGCACGGCCGTCAGCGAGCGTGCGTAGATGTCCTTGAAACGATCGAACTGCCGCTCGACCCACTGCGCCCAGCGCGCTTTCGAATGACCGGCGTTGTCGCGGCTCAGCACGTACGCGCACATCGCGGGAGTGACCGTCAGCGAGATCACCAGCGAGATCAGGATCGCGATCGACAGCGTGATCGCGAACTCATGAAACATCAGTCCGACGATGCCCGGAAACAGAATGATCGGCAGAAACACCGCGATCAGCGACAGGCTCATCGAAATCACCGTGAAGCCGACTTCGCCCGCGCCCTTCACCGCGGCCTCTTTCGGACTCAGTCCCAGCTCCATGTGCCGCACGACGTTTTCGAGCACGACGACCGCGTCGTCGACGACGAAGCCGGTGCCGATGGTCAGCGCCATCAGCGACAGGTTGTCGATGCTATAGCCGAGCAGATACATCGGCCCGAAAGTACCGACGATCGACAGCGGCAACGCGACCGCCGGAATCAGCGTCGCGCGCGGCGACTGCAGGAAGATGAACACGACGCCGACCACCAGCAGCACCGCGATGAACAGTGTGCGCTCGGTATCGCCGACCGACGACGTGACCGACTGCGAGCGATCGATCGCGACTTCCACGTGCACGCTGCTCGGCAGCGTCGCTTCGATCGCCGGCAGCACGTTGCGGATCTGCTGCACGGTGCGGACCACGTTGCTGCCCGGCATCGGATAGACGATCACGAGAATCGCCGACTTTCCGTTGAAGAGCCCCGCATTGCGGATGTTTTCGTTCGAGTCGCGCACTTGGGCGACGTCGCGCAACTTCACCGGCGCGCCGTCGCGATACGCGACCACCAGATCGCGATACGGCGCCGCGTGCGTGATCTGATCGTTCGACGTGACAACGTAGCGCTGATCGCCGACGTCGATATGCCCCTTCGCGCTGTCGGCGTTGGCCGCGCTGATCGCCGCGCGCACGTCTTCCATGCCGATGCCGTAGCTATTGAGCTTGCCCGGCTGCAACTCGACGCGCACGCTCGGCAACGCGCCGCCGCCGAGCGTGATCTGGCCGACGCCCTGCACCTGCGACAACTGCTGCTGGATCACCGAATCGGCGGAGTCGTAGAGCTGCGCTTTGGTCAGCGTGTCCGAGGTCAGCGACAGCACCACGATCGGCGCGTCGGCCGGGTTGTACTGGCGGTAGCTCGGATTGCTGCGCAGCGTGGTGGGCAGATCGGCGCGCGCGGCCTGGATCGCCGCCTCGACGTCGCGCGCGGCGCCATTGATGTCGCGCTTCAATCCGAACTCGACGATGATCATCGACGAGCCGACGTAGCTGATCGAGGTCAGCTCCTCGACATCGGCGATCGTCGCGAGCCGCCGCTCGAGCGGTTCGGCCACCGTCGACGCCATGATGTTCGGGCTCGCGCCGGCCATGTTGGCCTGCACGACGATCACCGGAAACGCGATGTTCGGCAGCGGCGCGACCGGCATGCGGAAATAGGCGAGCGTGCCGGAGATCAGGATCGCGATCGCGAGCAGCGTCGTCGCGACCGGTCGCCGGATGAAGATCGCCGGGATGTTCACCGCGTGCCCTCCGCGCCGCCTTCCGGCGGGCGCCCGCCGTTGCGCTTAGCGCGCTCGGCGCGCCAGCGGTTCACGCGCGTAGCCATCCGGTCGAAGAACAGATAGATCACCGGCGTCGTGAACAGCGTCAGCACCTGGCTCAGCGTCAGACCGCCGATGATCGCGAGACCGAGCGGGCGGCGCAGTTCCGAACCGGTGCCGGTGCCGAGCAGCATCGGCAGTGCGCCGAGCATCGCGGCGAGCGTGGTCATCAGGATCGGCCGGAAACGCAGCAGCGACGCCTCGAAGATCGCCTCGCGCGGCGCCTTGCCGTGATTGCGTTCGGCGTCGAGCGCGAAGTCGACCATCATGATCGCGTTCTTCTTGACGATGCCGATCAGCAGCACGATACCGATGATGCCGATCACGTCGAGATCCATCCCCGCGAGCATCAGCGACAGCAATGCGCCGATGCCGGCCGACGGCAGCGTCGACAGGATCGTGACCGGATGGATGAAGCTCTCGTATAGCACGCCGAGCACGATATACACGGCAACGAGCGCGGCGATCAGCAAATAGACCTCGCTCGATAGCGAATCCTCGAACGCCGCGGTCGCGCCTTGCAGCGACGAGGTGATCGACGGCGGCAGGTCGATCGCCTGCTCGGCCTCGCGAATATCCTTGACCGCGGTGCTCAGCGACGCGCCCTTCGCGAGATTGAACGACACCGTCACCGACGGAAACTGCGCGAGGTGACTGATCACGAGCGGCGCCTTCCTGATCTCGATCTTCGCGATGCCGGACAGCGGCACCTGACCCGTGCTGCTGGTCTGGCTCGGCAGATAGAGATTGCCGATCGATTGCACGGTCGGCATCGACTCCGGCTTCGCAACCAGAATCACGCGGTACTGGCTCGACTGCTCGAAGATCGTCGACACGATGCGCTGGCCGAGCGCGTCGTACAGCGCGTTGTCGATCGTCGCGGGCGTGATGCCGAAGCGCGCGGCCAATTGCCGGTTCACTTCGACATTCACGCTGAGGCCGTCGGTATTGAGATCGCTCTGCACGTCGGACAATGACGGAATCTGCTTCAGACGCGCGACGAGTTCCGGCACGTACTTCTGGAACGCTTGCTGGCTCGGTCCGCGCAACACGAAGCTGTACTGGTTCGGCGACACGGTCGTGTCGAGCGTCAGGTCCTGCTCGGGCTGCATGAAAAGCTTCACGCCCGGCACATGCGCGACTTCCTGCGCGAGCCGGCGCGCGATTTCCTGTGCGTTGTCTGAACGCTGATCCTTGTCGCGCAGATTGATCAGGAAGCGGCCGTTGTTCAGCGTCGCGTTGGTGCCGTCGATGCCGACGTACGACGTCAGCGACACCACGTCCGGGTCCTTCAGGACCGCATCGGCGAGCGCGCTCTGCCGCTTCACCATCGCCGCGTACGACACCGAGTTGTCGGCGACGCTGATGCCCTGGATCACGCCGACGTCCTGCACCGGAAACAGGCCCTTCGGAATCACCACGTACAGGATGCCGGTCAGCACGACGGTGGCGACCGCGACCATCAGCGTCAGCGTCTGATGGTCGAGCACCCAACGCAGGCCACGCTCGTAGGCGGCAAGCGTCTTGTCGAACAGGCGCTCGCTGATGCGCTCGAAGCGGCTCGGATGCCGCTCGGCCTGCGCGCGCAGCATCCGCGCGCACAGCATCGGCACCACCGTCAGCGACACGACCGCCGAAATCACGATCGTAACCGCGAGCGTCACCGCGAACTCGCTGAACAGGCGCCCGATCACGCCGCCCATGAACAGCAGCGGAATCAGCACCGCGATCAGCGAAATGGTCAGCGACAGAATCGTGAAGCCGATCTGCCCCGCGCCTTCGAGCGCGGCTTCGAGCGGCGACATGCCCTCTTCCAGATAGCGCACGATGTTCTCGATCATCACGATCGAGTCGTCGACGACGAAGCCGGTCGCGATGATCAACGCCATCAGCGACAGGTTGTCGATCGAATAGTTGAGCTGGTACATCACCGCGAGCGTGCCGATCAGCGAGACCGGTACCGAGATGCTCGGAATCACGGTGGCGGGCACGTTGCGCAGGAACACGAAGATCACCGCGACGACCAGCACGATCGCGAGAATCAGCTCGAACGCGGCGTCCGCGACCGACGCGCGAATCACGCCGGTACTGTCCGACACCACCGTCACTTTCATGCCGGCCGGCAGCGTCGATTCGAGCTGCGGCAGCACCTTCATGATCTGGTTGACCGTCTGGATCACGTTCGCGCCGGGCTGGCGCTGCACGTTCAGCACGATCGCGGGCGAGCCGTTGTACCACGCGCCGCGCTCGACGTCCTGCGCGGCCTGGCTCACGCGCGCCACATCGCGCATGTAGACCGGCGAGCCGTTCTGATACGCGATCACCGTGTCCAGATAGTCCTTCGGGTCGGTGATCTGATCGTTGCCGTTGATCGTGTAGTCGAGATCGGGGCCGTCGAAATTGCCCTTCGGCTGGCTCACGTTCACGTAGCTGAGCAGCGTGCGCAGATCGTCGATATTGAGGCCGTAGGCGGCGAGCTTGTGCGGGTCGGCTTCTACGCGGATCGCGGGCACGTTGCCGCCGCTCGTCGTCACGACGCCGACGCCTGACACCTCCGAGATCTTCGTGCCGAGGCGGTTGTTGGCGACGTCTTCGAGTTGCGTCAGCGACATCGACTTCGACGTGACCGCGAGCGTCAGAATGGGCTGGTCGGCGGGATTGACCTTCGCGTAGGTCGGCGGCGCCGGCAGGCCCGATGGCAGATAGCTGTTCGCCGCGTTGATCGCCTGCTGCACGTTCTGCTCGGCGATGTCGAGGTTCAGCGACAGATCGAACTGCAGCGTGATCACCGACGCGCCGTCCGAGCTGTACGAGGTCATCTGCTGCAGGCCCGGAATCTCGCCGAGCTGCACTTCGAGCGGCGCGGTCACGGTGGTCGCCATCACCGTCGGGCTCGCGCCCGGGTAGAAGGTCTGCACCTGAATCGTCGGATAGTCGACGTTCGGCAGCGACGACACCGGCAGCACGCGCATCGCGATCAGACCGATGAGCACGAGCGCGATCATCAACAGCAGCGTCGCGACCGGGCGAAGAATGAACAGGCGGGAAATGTTCATCGGCGCGGCGGTCCGTTACGACGAAGCGGCTTCTGACGCGGCCGGCGCAGGCGCGGCCGGCGCGCTCGACGCCGGCGCTGCTTCGGACGCCGCGGCGGGCGCCTTCGGGCCGTTGCCGGCCGCGCCGCTTGCCGCGGCGGCGGACTTCGGATGCGCCGGCTGGATCTTCGCGCCGTCATTCAGACGATCCGTCCCGTCCGTCACGACCTGGTTGCCGGCCGCGAGACCCGACTCGATCACCGTATTCCTGCCGTCGCTCGGGCCCAGCTTGACCTTGTGCACGGACACCGTGCTGTCCGGATTGACCAGATAGACGAAGTCGCCCGGCGCGCCGGACTGCACCGCGGCGCTCGGCACGAGCACCGCGTTCTGCATCGTGTCGACGAGCAGCTTCACGTTGACGAACTCGTTGGGGAACAGCGCCTCGTCGTCGTTCGCGAAGGTCGCGCGCAACGTGACGGTGCCGGTCGCGGTCGCCATCTGGTTGCTGACCGCGTAGAGCGTGCCGGTTGCGATCTCGCGCGAGTTGTCGCTCGAATACGCGGTGACCGGCAGCTTCGCGCCGGTGGACAGACGCTGCACGATCGACGCGAGCGAATCCTGCGGCACCGTGAACTGCACCGTGGTCGGCTTCACGGTCGTGATGACGACGATGCCCGTCGTCGACGACGCGGTCACGTAATTGCCCGGATCGACGAGCCGCAAGCCGACCTTGCCCGCGATCGGCGCGGTGATGCGGCAATACGCGAGGTCGAGATCGAATTGGGCGATGTTGGCGAGATCGACCTTCACCGCCGCTTCGTCCTGCTGCACGAGGAACTGCTGATCCGCGTAGGTCTGCTGCGCAATCGACTTGCGCTCGTTCAACTGTGTATAGCGCTCGAGATCGGCGCGCGCCTGCGCGAGCAAAGCGCGGTCTTTCGCGAGCGTCGCCTCCGCCTGCTGCTTGCTGATCTGATACTGGCGCGGATCGATCTGCGCGAGGAATTGCCCTTTTTGCACCTCCTGGCCTTCGTGATAGCCAACTTCGGTCAGATAGCCGCTCAGCTGCGGCAGCACGGTCACCGTCGCGATCGGAATGACGGTGCCGAGTTCGCTCAATGTGACCGGCATCGAACCGAGCGTCGCCTGCGCGACGGTGACGACGATCGCCGCGTTCTCGCGCGCCGGCTTCTTGCGCGTCAGCAGATGAACCACGACGAGCGCGACCAGCACGAGCACGACAACCGAGAAGATGATGAGCCCGCGTCGCGAGCGCTTTGGCGGCGGGGACACGGTTTCGCTCATGTTGATCTCCGGGAACGGATATTGGTGTCGAGCTTCGGCAGGAAGCTCGCCCTCTGACGGGACTGCGCAAAAGTGACACGGTTCGCGCGCGTTGTCATCAGTCGAAGCCCTCGGGTCCTGCTGTTATGAAGACGTAAGAAACCAGGACGCGGCTTCGGTGTGGGGCATGCGTGAATGTAGCCGGCTTGCGCCGGGCTTGAGTTACAGGGGTGCAACATGTTGGCGGGTGAAAGGATCGGGGGTGTCGATCACGCGGCGCGCGGGCGGCGGACATCCGCATCGGCCGAGGGTTGAGCGCGGCGCGGCATCGCAACATGCGGTAACAGACGACAGCCAAACGAAAACCGGTCCGTCCGTGCAGAATCGTCACATTCGTCCGATATGATCGCGAGCCAACGTTGCGCGCGCCGCGACTGTCACGACACCCCACTATCTCGCCCCGATGTCCATCACCGTCAATTTCCCCGCCGAAGTCCGCGACTGGATTGCCGCCAATCTTTCGCGCGGCGTCGCGCCGCAAGCGATCGTCAACGAACTGGTGAGCCGCAACAACGCGGCCGAGCTGGCCGCGGCGATGGTCGAGGCGGTCGCGTCGGCATTCGTGCACGGCATGGCGCTGCCCGGCGACAAGCTCGAAGTCGGCGGCGCGCCGCTCAGCTACCAGCCCGAGCCGCTGCGCGTACCCGACGGTCCGCTGATCCAGCTCGGCGAGCGCAAGGTGCGCGTGCTATCGCGGCTGCAACGGCCGGCCGCCGTGCACCTCGCCAACTTCCTGAGTGCCGACGAATGCGAGCAGCTGATCGCGCTGGCACAGCCGCGGCTCGACCGCTCGGCCGTCGTCGATCCGGTGACCGGCCGCGATGTGATCGCCGCTCATCGCAGCAGTCACGGGATGTTTTTCCGTTTGGGCGAGACGCCGCTGATCGCGCGCATCGAGGCACGCATCGCGGAACTGACGGCGACGCCGGTCGAGAACGGCGAGGGCCTGCAGATGCTGCACTATGAGGAAGGCGCGGAGTCGACGCCGCACGTCGACTATCTGATGACGGGCAATGCAGCGAATCGCGAGTCGATCGCGCGCAGCGGCCAGCGCATGGGCACGCTGCTGATGTATCTGAAGGACGTGGAAGGCGGCGGTGAGACGGTGTTTCCGCAGCTCGGGTGGTCGGTGGTACCGCAGCGCGGGCATGCGCTCTACTTCGAGTACGGCAACCGCTACGGGATGTGCGATCCGAGCTCGCTGCACGCGAGCACGCCGCTGCGCAGCGGCGACAAGTGGGTGGCGACCAAGTGGATTCGGACGCGGCGGTTTGTGCCGCGCATTCAGGCTTGAGAAGGATCGACCGAAGTCCGAACGGCTCGCGCGAGCCTTGGTCAGCTTCGCGCTGCTAGCCGAGGCAGGCTGCAGCGCGAAGCCAGTGCGAGTAGGGGCACGTCAGACGCCGCGCCCTCGAAGCAAGCTAATCAGAACTGCTCGATCCATGTGGCGAGGCGGTCAGCGGCAAACTCGCTACCGCGTTGCGCCGGCCGGAACGCGATCGCATTGCCTTCGCGTGCCGGCTGCAATGCACCGTCAGTGCCGTCGAGCCACAGCAGGCTCGCCAGCCATGCCGCGTGTCCGCTCGACACCGCGTTGTTGCCCGGCTCCGCGAGAAACTCCGCGAGCGTGGCCGGCTGGTCGCACACGAGACCATCGCCTGCGCGGCGCACATTGATGCCAGCCTCGGAAAACGCCCCGGCCAGCGCCGTCAGCGCGTCACTCGCGGTCACGTTCGCGCCGCCGTGCCGGTTGCGCAGCGTGGCGAGATGCGCCGCGACGGCATGACCGAACGCGCCGCTGCGGGCACTCTCGGCCGCGATCAGGTCGGAATAGTCCTGCAGCAGCCAGTCCGGCTCGGAGTTCGGCACTTCGGCGAGCACCGCCGCCGCAAGATACGTCTCGACCGGCTGGAAGCGCTCGGGCCCGATCAGCGTAGCCGACAGCGAACGCACCAGACCAATCCGCGTGGCGACCACCTGCTTTTGCAGCACGCCCAGCTTCTCGCGCACCAGCGTGTCGCGCTCCTTGCGCAGCTCGGCCAGTTCGAGCGCCTGCTTCAGCTCCATGCGCAGCGCCGTGATGTCCCACGGCTTCTTGATGTAGCGATGGATATGGCCGAGGTTGACGGCCGCGACGGTCTGATCGATTTCCGAATACGCGGTGGTCAGAATCCGCACGACATGCGGAAAGCGCTCGCTCGCATAGCGCAGCAGCTCGTTGCCGAACTCGCCCGGCATGCGCTGGTCGGAGACGAGGACGCCGACCCGGTCGCCGTGCTCGTCGAGCAGCGCCTTGCCCTCTTCCACCGAGCCGCCAGTCAGGACCGGCGCCAGGCTTCCGATGGCACGCTGGAAGTACTTTACGGCAGTAGCTTCGTCATCGACGAAGATGATCGCCGGCGCCAACTCCTCTGTGGCTTTTGCTTCGTTCATCAACAACTCCTGTGCGTTTGACCTTTGATATGGGGGAAATCCAGCACTACGGTGGTGCCTCCCCCCGACGTGGACTCGATCCTGAGTCCGCCGCCACAGGACTGCATGACACGGTTGCATAGAATCAGGCCCAAGCCGTTCCCCCCGGATTTCGCGTGCGTTGTAATTGGGTCCGTCAACAGGCGGTCTTTGATCTCGGGCGGAATTCCGGGCCCGTTGTCACAGATGCCGATGCTCGGGTGGGGTTCCGTTGTTACGGTAAAGCGCACCGACGGCGACGGCACATCCGCGAGCGCGCGCAACGCGTTGGACAGCAGCGACGACAGCACGAGCGCCACGCAATTCGGCTGCGTGAGCACGGCAAAGTCGCTTTCGACGTCGACCTGCACCCACGAGCGCTGCGCGGTCGTAAACGGATACGTATCGAGCAACGCCGAGATCAGCCCATGCGCGGTGCTCTCGATACGCGCCTCATCGCCCTCCTGTTGCCGGCGCCGCCCGTTGTGCACCGAGCGCCAGAACGACGACACCACCGCCATGCAGTACTGCGCGCTCTCGCGCATCGATTTCGCGGCGCCGAGAATTTCGCCTTCGGCATCGCGCTCCGCGTCGGTGCGATCTTCGATGCTGTGCGCGTTCAACGCGATCGCCGCGAGCGGCGTGTTCAGTTCGTGCGCGATGAACGCGAGGGTTTCGTCGATCGCGATCAGACGCTGATTCTGCATCGCGCGTTCGTGGTAACGATCGAACGCCAGTTGCAGCGTATCGCGCACCGCCGCCGGCTTGAGCGGCTTTTCGAGGATGCGGAACACTTCGCCGGTATTGACCGTCTGCAACAGCATCTCGACGTCGGCATAAGCAGTGACCAGAATCCGCACGATGTGCGGATATTCCAGCGCCACCTGGCGCAACAGTTCGCCGCCGTCGCGCCCCGGCATGCGGAAGTCCGTGACCAGCACCGCGATGCGCGCACTGTCCTGCTCGAGAATAGCGATGGCCTCGTCGCTGCTGGTCGCGAGCAGGACCTCGTAATCGGCACCGACGGTGCGCGCGAAATATTTGCACGCCAACTCTTCGTCATCGACGTAGAGAAGAGTGGGCTGGGTCTGTCGGATGTCGTTCATGGTGTTTCTCAGGGTGCGGGCGACAAATCGAAACTGAACGCAGCCCAACTTCCCAGCTCGCTCTCAGCAAACAGCAGGCCGCCATGGCGCTCGATCACCGCATAGCTGATCGACAATCCGAGGCCCAGGCCCTGTCCCACTTCGCGGGTGGTAAAGAACGGTTCGAACACGCGCGCGATATTCTCCGGCGCGATGCCCGGCCCATTGTCTTTTACCGTCACGTGCAGGCGCTCTTCCGTCCATCTGACGTTGACGTGAATCGCCGGCGCGGGCGTGCCCGCCTTGCGCATCGCCAGCACCGCGTTCGACAGCAGGTTGATCAGCACGCCGATGATGGCCGCCTCGTCGCCCTGCACCAGCGTATCCGCGGGCAGCTCGCGCGTTACGGTGACGCCGCGCAATTCATGCCCGACGAGCCGGATCGCCGAATCGAGCGCTTTTTCGAACAGGAATGGTGTGCCCAGCTCCGCCTCGGCGCCGGGCTTGCGATACGCGAACGTCTTCAGGTCCGACACGATGTGCTGGATGCGCTGCATGCCCTGCCGCGCATCGACCAGGCATTCCTGCAGCGTCGGCTCCTTCTTCGCGATCGGCTCCTCCAGCGCAACCTCGATCGCCATCAGGCAGAAGTTCACCGGGTTGTTCACTTCATGCAGCAGGCCCGCCGCGAGCGTACCGATCGCCGCCATTTTTTCCTGCTGCAGCAGTTGGCCCTTGATGTCGAGCAACTGCCGATTGATCACTTCGAGCTCGGCGTTCTTCGCGGAGACCTCCGCGTTTTTCTCGGACACCTCGGCCTTCAGGCGAAACAGCATGAAGCGCACGCGTTCGTTGAAGAACGTGTAGACCGCACTCGCGGCCGCGGCGAACAGAAGCAGCAGAACATTGACGGTCATCGTGCCGAGCGGCACACCGCCATGCGGAGGCAACAGGCAGGCCAGCAGATACAGCAAGCAGGACAGCACGCCGAACACGAGGTTTTGCCACAAGCCGAATGGCAACGCAATCCCGGACGCGAAAATGGCCAGATTCAGGCCCATGTAGTAGGGCGACAGAACACCGTCGGTGCGCCAGATCATCCATGAAATCATCGCCTGCGGCAGCAGCAGCCAGGACAGCGTCAGCCATGGAGTAAGCCGTCGCCCCATGTCGGTGTCGAGCAAGGCGACGATACCGCCGATCATCAACGACACGAGCAGTCGCGCGAGCGCGAACGACGTCTGATACTGCGGATACTGCGCGTAATCCAGCCCCACGCCGAGCAGCACGAGCGCAATCGCGGTGCACGCGCCGCCCCGGCTGAACGTGACGCGAAAGTCGGCCAGCTCGGTTTGATAGCCGCTCTGCAGGGGACTGGTAGTCATGGACAGGGATGTCGACACGGTTTCAGAGGATCGTTGCTTCCGCGAACACATTCACCCCGGTCTCGTCGACGTAGAGCTTCTGGTCAGTGGAGTTGGGGGGAAGCAGCGAGCTCATGCCGCTCTCGTTCCGATAGATCAGGTACCACTCGAGCAGATGCTCCATCCCGTACTTCTCCGGATTCGCGGAATGGACGTTGGTGACCAGCAAGTGGCCGCCGGGTCGCGTGCGTGCGGCGAAGTAACTGAGCAGACGTGCGCAGACCTTGTCCGACAGATAGTCGAACAGACCGGCGCAGTACACCGCGTCGAATTCGCGCGCGGACGGGTCCGTTGAAATCTTACGCTTGAGCAGGTCGTGCACCGACTGATGCACCATTTGCACCGAGACTTTATGGCCCGCGGCGTGTGCCGAGCTGTCGATCGCGTCCTTCGTAAAAGCGAGCGTTTCCTCGCTGAAGTCGACCAGCTCGAACGACAGCAGCTCCGGATGCGGATACTCACGCACGAAGCGCTGGATCTCGAAAGCGGGCCCGCAACCGACGTTGAGGATGCGGAACGGTCTGCCGGCCGCACGCGCCGCCTCGGCCTGCCGCGTCAGAAAGTCGATCAGCAGCTTGATGCGGTTGCGGTGCGCGGTTGCGACCGCCGCCTGCAGGAACGCGGTATTGACGATCTGGAAGTAAGTGGTCGGCCCCTGCTGCGGATCGCTGAGGATCTGATTGACCATCTCGTAGTCGCCGGCATAGCCGAGCGGCTTCGTGAAGGTGCGGTAGACGAACGGCGCGCGCAGCAGCAACGGATGCAGCGCTGATTGCGCGTACGTGCGATGCACGGGTGCGATCTCCGCGTCGACGCGCTCGGCCTCTTCCTCGAGACGGTCGAGATAGAACTTGATCTTGAGCATGATCGGCGTGGCGAGCTCGTAGAACAGGTCCTCGCGCAGCCTGCCGCCTTCGCTCTTCGGCAAGCTCTCGGTCAGGTCGACCTGCTCCACCCAGCGCGACACTTCCGACAGGAACGCGCGCATCTCGTTCACGACGATCTGATAGTCGCGGCGGATATTGAAGCGCGCGTCCCAGTCGCTAATAAAGAGTTCTGCTTCCCGGCCGACCGACTTCGCTTCATTGGGCAGAACGCTCAGCTCGCGCCATTCGTCGATGAGTGCCAGTGAAACCACCGCGGTCAGACCGGTGTTCACCAGACTCACCACCACCGCCTTGCCGAGATAGGCATTCTTGGTGCCCATGCGCACGCTCAGCTCGCTTAAGACCTCGCTGACCTGCACGATGGAATAGGGGTTATAGACCTCCATGACCAAAGACTTTCTCTGGAGGTTAATGATCGTCCCACGCACATGCTCGCGCTGCGAGTTGCGGAAGCTGACCACCGGGTCGATTTGCGTTTGAGAGTACACGGTATTAGTACCTGAGGAATCCGGGAACGCAGCAGGGTGTTGGAGAAGTCCAGTGAATGGCTGCCGCACGCACGACACCAGCGACAAGTCGTGGACGCGTTTCAAACCAAAATTGAGCCGGAAACACCAAAGCCCTTTGCCAGAATGGCTCCAGCGGCTTGCAGTGTAACATCAACAGATTCAATTCTCACTGAGGTTAAATTCAGGTTGAAACGTATACGCAAGGTTTTCTTGCGAGCATGTCCATGCTATAGAAAGCCGTTTTTGCAAAGAATAGTTTGAAACGAGTTGGCGACCGCATTGGCGCAATCGCCGACAATTCGTTTCCCGACAAAGACTTGCAATCGCATTACCACGACGGCGACACGATCCGCTATAGAGGGGGTGCGTTACTTGCGCCTTTCCGATCTATGCCCGTTGGATAGACCGGCGCTTTGACGCAATACCGCTTCGAGACTCGAAACGATGTGAAATGAAGCGGCAATTGATGCCTTGTGCATTCGCCGAATAAGCTTTTTTTTGTTTTAACGCAATTCACGTCCGGCGCGGCAAACGTTTCTCTTTTCACTCGTCGACTCATTCGTGCAAGGCCAAACCTTTCACGGCCTTGTCGACGGCTTTCTTCGGTCCGTGCAGCGCAAGACCGACGAGGTCGAGATTCGCCGCGTCCTCGGCGCGAAACACTGCGCGGTTCGCCGCGTCATGCCCCGTCGAAAACATCGCGTGCACATACGGCACGATTCTGAGCTCGCGCGACAGCGCCTGCCGATGCGCACCTTGCAGACCGGAGCGGTCGGCGGCGAACACCATCATCGGCTGGCCGAGCATGCGGCCGTAGCGGTGCCCGGCGGCATCCTCGTAGGGCTCGCCCAGCGCATCGGGCGCCGCGGCCGCGACGCCGGTCGCGAGAAACGCGACCACATTGAGCTTCTGCCAGACCGCGAGATCGCTGCGCACGATCAGCGCCACTTTGGTATCGAACATGATGACTCCTCGTTGAGCCGCTCATGATCGACGATGCCGCGCGATCAGTCTGGAACGTTTGTGCACATCTGCCGGTACGCGGCTGGCGTCATCCGGTACGCGCGACGGAACCAGCGGCCGAGATGGCTCTGGTCGGCGAAGCCGACTTCGGCCGCGACCTGAGCGGGCGTGCGCCCGGCCGCGAGCAGGCGCCGCGCGGCGCGCAGGCGCAGGCGCACCAGATACGCGTGCGGCGACGTGCCGAACGCGCGCTGAAACAGACGCGTCAACCTGAACCGGTCGATGCCGGCAAGTTCGGCGAGTTCGTCGAGCCCGAGATTGCCGTCCATCTGTTCGTGCAACAGATCGCGCACCCGCGCGATCGCGGGCGACGCGGCGGGGTCGCCGGTGAGCGGCGCGTCGCGCAACTGTGCGCCGAGTCGCAGCAGCAGACGATCGAGCGCCTGGTCGCGCGCGAGCCGGCCCTCGTTGCCGTGAATCGCGACGAACGCCTGGCGGATCGCATCGACGAGCGCACGGTCATCGACGAGCGTATGGCCGAATGCCGCTTCGACGCCGGCCAGCCCCGGCAAGTCGAGCCGGCGCGCCGCGCGCTCGACCCAGGCTTGCGGCAGATACAGCATCGCGTACGTGAAGCCGCCCGCCTCGGGCGCGTGGCCGTCATGCAGTGCGCCGGGCTCGATCAGGATCGCGCGGCCCGGCACGCTCGTGTGCAACGACCGATGACATTGGAAGCGTTGCACGCCCTGCTCGGTGTAGCCGATCAACATGTCGTCGTGATCGTGCGGATCGTACGCATGGCCGCTGAAATGCGCGCGCAGACTTTCGATGCCGGTTTCGGCATCGCGGCAGGCGGTTAGCCAGTTGGCGGGATCGGGTGGAGTGAGCATGGGTTTGCGCTGGCCGGCCGCGGGCGATGCGGCCAGCGGATAGTGTACGGCAGCGTGGGAATCGGGATCGAGGCTCGCCAGCGCCAGGCGCTTGCGAAGCGAGCCGCGCCCGGGTTCACGGCTTCTTCGTGCGCGGCGGCCGGGCGTTGACGAACGGGTTGTAGCCGTGCGGGCTCGCGGGCCGATCCGGTTGTTGGTTCGCGCGGCGGCGCTTGCCGGATGGTTCGTTGCCGGACAATTGCGCAAGCAGTTCTTGCGATTCCGCTGCCGTTTCCGTCCGCGTTTCCGCCTGCGTTTCCGCTTCCGTTTCATCCGCCGGCGGTACGGCTTTTCTACCGCGTCTCGCGGGCTTCGGTTCGGCTTGCGAGGCGACGCCCGCGATGTGTTCGATCACGGACATGAAGGATGCCGATGCCGATCGAAGCGGCTGTCCGGGCAGCATCGTCAGCGCGACGATTTCGTGCAGTGAACGGCCATCTACGGAACGGCCCTGCACGGTGCCACGCCAGTCGACATTCGCTTGTGCGAAAGCGCCGACGACACGTTCGAGCACGGCCGGCGATAGCACCCCGCCGTCGTAGAGGCGGATGACGACGCCCTCGAAAATCTGAAACGAGCTGATGTCCGATGCTTTCGGCGCCACGGTTTGTCGCCTGGTGGTTGGTCTTGCGGTTTCGATCAGCAAATCACATGCCGAGGCGACGGGCCGAGTCGTCGGTATCGGTCTACGCGAGCAGCAGTAAAGCGTCCGCCAGTGACAGCACCGTGGTGCGTGAATCGAATGCGGTTGCAAACAGATGTTCATGGACCACCTGGTCCGGGTCGTAGCAGCAATCCTTGACCGTGTACAGGCGGAAGTCGGCGTCGCTCGCGTACGCGACCGAGGAAAGCACGACTCCGGTCGACGCGATGCCGACCATGATCAGCGAATCGATACCTTGCGCGGAAAGTCTCGCCTCCAGATCAGTGCCGAAGAACACGCTCGCACGATGCGCGATGACGAGCGGTTCGTTGGCCTGCTGGCCCAACTCCGGCGCGGTCCGGTCTTCGAGGAACAGGCCAAGTCTTTTGATTCCCTGCCCATTCCTGTTCAACGGGCTGACTTCCGGATAGCCCGGACTGAACCGGAGATTGGCGAAATAGACGCTGACGCCTTTGGCGCGGGCCGCGTCGCATAACCTGCGCGTATTGGCGAGCAACGCCGGCGCGACCGATGGAAACAGTCCGAGAATGTCGGTCTGGTAGTGCATCACGATGAGCGCGGTTCCCGATGGCGTGATGGCCTCGTTCGCGATGTGGTCAGAACCTGCGTTGGTTGTCATTGCGCCACCTTTATTCCGGTTCCACGTCCTGTTGTCAGAGCGGCCGTTTCGATGCCGTGGCAATCATACGCCCCCCGTCCGCTTGCTACACTACGTACCAAGGTCGCCGGCACTCCCGCAAGGGTAATGAAGCACCTGCGACGTAACTTCGCAAATACAGAGGATGAGCATCCAAATGACGCTTTCGACGAGAAAATTTGGTCGTACCGGCTGGAATGTGTCTGAAATCGGTTTTGGGGCATGGGCGATCGGCGGCTCGTGGGGCAGCGTTGCGGAAGATGACGCCAAGGCCGCGCTGAACGCCGCGCTCGATAACGGTGTCACGTTCATCGACACCGCCGATGTCTACGGCGACGGTCGCTCGGAACGGATCATCCGGGACGTGCTGCGGCAACGAGGCGGCGAACGTCCCATCGTCGCCACGAAGCTCGGGCGCCGACTCGACCCGCATGTGACCAGCGGCTATCTGAACAAGCGCGAACTCGAAGCGTTCATCGACCGGAGCCGCGCGAACCTCGGCGTCGACACGCTCGACCTGGTGCAACTGCATTGCCCGCCGACCGAGGTCTACTACCGTCCCGAAGTGTTCGACGCGATGGACGACTTCGTCGCCGCCGGCAAGATCCGCTATTACGGCGTGTCGGTCGAAAAGGTCGAAGAAGCGCTGAAGGCGATCGAATATCCGAATGTGGTTTCGGTGCAGATCATCTACAACATGTTCCGTCAGCGTCCCGCCGATCTGTTCTTCAGGCAGGCGCAAAAGAAAGACGTTGCGGTGATCGCGCGAGTGCCTCTGGCGAGCGGCATGCTCACGGGCAAGCTGTCTGCGGAATCGGTTTTCGCGTCGGACGATCATCGGGCATTCAATCGGCATGGCGAGGCGTTCGATGTCGGCGAAACGTTCTCCGGCGTGCCCTACGACGTCGCGTTGAAGGCGGTCGACGAACTGCGCGGCCTCGTACCCGTGGACGCCTCCATGGCGCAGCTGGCCCTGCGCTGGATCCTGATGGAGGATGCCGTCTCCGTCATCATCCCTGGCAGTAAAAACGCGGCACAGGCGGCGTCGAACGTCTCGGCCGCGAACCTCGCGCCGCTGTCCGACGAGCTCATGCAGCGGGTCCGGGAAATCTATCAGCACCATATCGCGCCCCACGTCCACCAGCGCTGGTAAAGGCAACGCGGTGGCGGCTTCGCCGCGGGCGCATTCGACATGCCGCGAGCACTCGGAGTAAATTGTGCTGGCACCTCGACTCTGGAGAACCTCATGACAGACATCGCACTTGCACGCAAAGATGCTTGCCTCGCAGTGGTTCATGCGGTATTGACGGACTTGAGCGACGACAGCAATCTGATCGGCGCGGCGCTACGGGTTGCGGATTACCTCGTCGATGATCTCGAAGGCAAGATCACCGAGACCGACGCGATCCTGCTCGCCGTCACCGCGCTAACCAAGGTCAATCGCGCGATTCGCGAGTGGAACGACGTGGATGGCAACGAGATGGACGCGATGAGAGTCGCGGACTTCGTCATCGATGAACAAATGAACGGGTACGACAGCGCAACCATTCCGCATCAGCCTACTTCGTCAGCGGAAAGAATCGAGGCGCGAGCGGCCGCGGTGATCCGGCCGACGGGGTCGCCGGCACGGCCCGTTCACCACTGAGTTTCGACTTTCACTGCGGGCGTGCTACCGCCGCCCGATTCATCGGCTGGAGGGTGGCCATCGCCAGCCCCGCTCCGGCGAACGCACACGCGGCGCAGACGAGCGCGACGGCGCGCAGCGCGTCGGTCATCGAATCGGCTTGCGCACGCGCCACGGCTGCGTCGCGCGGCGCAGGCGAGGCGCCCGCTGGCGCTCCCGCTTGGTCGACCGGCGCCAGCAGTTGACCGCTCTGGCGCGCATCTTGCGGTACGTGCAGTTCGTCGAGGCGCGCCGATAGCGCCGCGTGATGCGACCACACGAAGACGATGCCGAGCACCGCAATCGCCAGCAAGCCCGCCACGCGCGCAACCGCGTTGTTGATGCCGGACGCCACGCCTGTGCGGTCGCTCGGCACCGCGCCCATCACGGTCGTGGTGAGCGGCGCGACGGTGATCGTCATGCCGAGCCCGAGCACGACGAGCGCGGGGAAAAATCCAGTCAAGTAGCTGCCGCGCACGAACGGCAGCGCCAGCAGCGTGAAGCCCATTCCGGCTACGGCCGGGCCAACGGTCAGCAGCGCACGCGCACCGAAGCGGCTCGTCAGACCGCCGGTGAAGCGCGATAGCAATCCGATGATGAAAGGCACCGGCAACAGCGCCGCGCCCGCTTGGGTCGCGGTGAAGCCATGCGCGCGGATCAGCGTGAACGGCAGGAAGAAGAACGCACCGCCAAGGCCGAAGTAAAGCAGCAGGGTGACGAGGTTGGCACCGGTGAAGTCGCGCGAGCGAAACAGGTCGAGCGGAACCATCGGGTTGGGGCTGCGCGCTTCGATGATCACGAATGCGGCGAGTATCAGCACGCCGGCGCCAATCGCACCGAATACGAGCGGATGCGCGAAGCCACGCGCCGACGCCTCGGTCAGGCCGAAGGTCAGCGCGGCGAGTCCCGTGGCCGCGCTCAGTGCGCCGGGCCAGTCGAGCTGTCGAGGCGCATCGGCCCGGTGGCTGTTGGGCACCGCCAATATCGCGAGCGCGATGGTCAGCGCCGCAAGCGGGACGTTCAGGAAGAAGATCGCGCGCCACGACCACGCGTCGACGAGCCAGCCGCCCGCCACCGGCCCCACGGCCGACGTGCTCGCGCCGACGCCGGCCCAGGTGCCGATCGCCCGTCCGCGCGCGGCGTCGTCGAACACCGCGCCGATAATCGCGAGACTGCTGGGCACGAGCAGTGACGCGCCGATGCCCTGAACCGCGCGCGCGGCGACCAGCGCAGACGCATTCGGTGCAAACCCGCAAGCGGCCGACGCCAGCGTGAAAAGCCCGACGCCCGCAATGAACACCGTGCGCCGGCCGAGTTTGTCGCCCATCGATCCGCCGACCAGCACGAGGGAGCCGAGAAACAGCAGATACGCGTTGACGACCCACTGCATCGCCGCGACGCTCGCGCCGAGTTCGCTTTGAATGGACGGCAACGCGACGTTGACGACGGAGCCATCGATGAACGCCATGCTCGAACCAGCGATGGTCGCGGCGAGCGCGAGCCGCTTGCGCCGGCACGGCCGGTCAATCGTGAGGGGCTGTGTGCGGATGACGAGCTCGTCGCACGGACTCGCCTGTGCGGCAATGATGCGCGCCGTATTCGGCTTGCTGCCTGGATGATCCGGCATGGCCACGTTTCCTCCAGTGCTGATCCATGGAGACTTAAAGCCTGTGCGTGCCACCGGGGCTAGTCAACCCCGCAGCGCAACATCGCCGAGCGCGTTTTGCCCATTCGGAGCGCCCGGCGCCGCCCGGCGGGACGCTAAAGACTTCGCCGGCGCACGGTTACAGGCGATAATCGGTCGGAAGCAATCGATCTGAAAAAGGCGGAGAAGGAATGGACAAGCAAGGTTTCACCACTGGCATCGTTCACGGCGACAGAATCGCGGGCACTGAGCACGGCGCCTTGCGCCAGCCAGTTCATACGTCCGTGCAATATGGTTTCGAGCGCGTCGAGGACCTGATCGGCGTGTTCCAGGGCACGAAGAAAGGCGGCTTCAATTACGCACGGCAGGGCACCCCCACCACCGCCGCGCTCGAGCGCAAAATCACCAGCCTCGAAGAAGGCGTCGGCACGGTGTGCTTCAGCACCGGCATGGCCGGCATCACCGCGACGTTCCTCACGCTGCTGCGCGCGGGCGATCATCTGGTGTCGAGCCGCTACGTGTTCGGCAACACCAACAGTTTGTTCGGCACATTGCGGGCGCTCGGCGTCGAAGTCACGACCGTCGACGCGTGCAACCTCGACGACGTGAAGAACGCAATCCGGCCGAATACGCGCATGGTGTTCGTCGAGACCATCGCGAATCCGGGCACCCAGATTCCGGATCTGCAAGGCATCGGTGACGCGTGCCGCGAGCGCGGCATCGCATACGTGGTCGACAACACGATTACCTCGCCCGCATTGTTCAAGCCAAAGGCGGTCGGCGCGAGCCTCGTCATCAACTCGCTGACAAAGACCATCGCGGGTCATGGCGCCGCGCTCGGTGGCGCGGTGACGGATACGGGCCTGTTCGATTGGAGTGCGTATCCGAATATCGCCGACGACTATCGGCGCTCGGCGGCGAAGGATCAGGGGCTTCTGCAGATCCGCAAGAAGGGCCTGCGGGACATGGGGGCGTCATTGTCGTCCGAGCAGGCGCACTCGATCGCGATGGGCGCGGAAACGCTCGCCTTGCGCGTGAAACAGAGCAGCGACAATGCGCTCGCGCTCGCGCAGTTTCTCGAGGGGCACGAAGCGATCGGCAAAGTGTTCTATCCTGGCCTGAAGAGCCATCCGCAATACGAGATCGCTCAGACGCTGTTCAAAGGCGCGTCGTGGCTGTTGTCGTTCGAGTTGCTCAACGCGGATCGCATGATCGAAGTCGTCAACGCGCTCAAGCTGCCGGTCAAGGCGACCGGTCTCGGCGACACGCGCACGCTGATCATTCCCGTTGCGCCGACGATCTTTTTCGAAGCCGGGCCGGAAACGCGCAAGGCGATGGGCATTTCCGACGGCATGCTACGGCTCTCGGCAGGCATCGAGGATATCGACGACCTGATTGCCGATTTTGCGCAGGCGCTGAAGTTGGCGGCGTAGTTGGCGGGACTTTGAAATTGGAGCGAGGCTGGTGCGCCGGTCTCGCTCGCCTGACTGCCGGCAGGGCTACTTCCTGCGCCGCTGATTCATCAGCTTCACGATATCGGTTGTCGGCCCGCTAGTCACGAGGCGAGGAATATCATCCAGGTGAAACCAGCGACACCTGGATATTTCGTTACTCGGGCGAGCTTTGGCGCGATTTGGAATTTCGCAGAAAAACACGTGATGGTGCTTCTGCTTGCCGCGGAAGTCGAATAGGTGCTTCGCCGACTTCCCGGAGAGTTGTGTTTCTTCCTTGAGTTCCCGAAGTGCGGCGTCGGTGCGGTGCTCGCCGCGCTTAAGAATCCCGCCCGGCAAAGCCCACTTTGATGCACTACGTGCGACCAGAAGGATTCGCTTACCTCTGCGACAGATCACGGTGGCGCGCTTCTTCAAACCGAACTCCCACTTATGCCCTGGATGCTCTCAAGACGCTCACGACGCGGCGGCGTATCGGGCGTTATCAGACATAGTTGAGCATGCTAATACAGAACCGCAGAATGCGGTGATGTTTTCGAAGCGAGGACTGTGAACGCGCGGCACGTCAAAGCCTGTCATCAGCGCGTCACAATCGCGGCGGTCGAAGCTCCCTGTGGTAAGGTCTCGGCAGTATATTTTTTTCCGACTCGAGGCTGCAATGGATATGGATGGTGACTGGTCCTTGCCACGGCCGAATGCGCTCTTCAAGGTCAACCGCCGGACGGCCGGTTCATCACTGTCTAAAACCAGTTCCATCGCCAGTACCTTCTCCTCGCTCGCGACGCCGGTGGTGGCTGAAGCCGTGCAAAGGGCAAAAGAGCTATCCACGCAGAGCGACGCAGAAGGGTTTCATCAGCTTCGCGTTGCTTTCAGAAAGCTTCGGGCTTTGTACTGGGCGTACTCCCCGTACCTCGGAGACGAATCGACCGCTCGAGCCACAGAAGAATTCAAGCGTCTTGCGGCCGTCGCAGGCGGAACGCGTGACTGGGACATAGCAGGCGATCTGTTGAAAGCCGCCCAGCAGTCCGGCGCCTCGATCGAACCGCTGGTGGCCGCGGCGCGCGAGAGGCGAGCGCAGGCGGTAGTGCATAGTCAAACAATGATCAAAAGCGACGATGTCGAAGCGTTCCTGAACGATGCCCTGCTTCGCGCGCAAACCACACTGCTGTCGCGCTGCGACGGTCTACCCATTCGGGCGTTCGCCGAAAAGCGGGTCCGTTTAGCGCAGCGCGCACTTCAAAAGCGCAGCAAACGCGCTGCACTTAGCGTGGAAACCCACGAGGAGGATCTCCACGATGTCAGAAAAGCAGGCAAAAAACTGAGGTACCTGCTGGAGTTTTTTCAACCGGTTATCAAAGGCGGACACGGTCGCACCATCAAGGAACTGACGTCCGTGCAGAACCAGCTGGGGCAGTTCAACGACATTGCCGCAAGCGAAGCGCTGATTCGCAACGCGTCCTTTAATGAAGTTCCGCCCGAGGTCGTGCAGGAATCGCTGCAATGGTTGGAAAAACAGAAGTTACAACGGATGCAGGCGGCATCGCGACAGGTACGAGCTATCTCTAGCTGAGACGGGCCTAATCAGTTCGTTGACGATCGCTTTGCGTCATCTCCCGAATAGCTGCGATTTGCGCCACGCTGCAAACGCGTCTTTGATGTAGGCATTGCCGGGTTTGTCGGCGAGCGCATATGCCTGCTGTTCGGTCATCCAGTACCGCTCGCTAGCGGCATCGTACTGGAGATAGTCAGAAGCGGCGAAGTCGGCCAACCACCCGCGCACGCAACAGACTTCTGTTTTGGTTATGTCTGCAAGCTCTTCTGCCGACGACGGATTTTCAGCAAGCGCTGCAAAGAGTGCCAGTCTATTGCTGGCATCTATCGTGGATGCGTAGATGACCGGTTCACGGCGATGATGAATTGCGCTATAGAACCTGGCAAACTTCCCGGTATAGATAGCCATGACGGCCTCCTCACCTTGCATAGGTGCAAAGACGGGTCGACGGGATCGTCCACTGGATCAGATCAATTGCGGCGTCGGATCGGGGACATGAAAAGTCGGATGTCGCAAGTGTGCGGGCAACGGCGGAATGAGAAAAGCTAATTTAGCTAAACTCAACTAAGAAACGTTAATGTGCTGGTCTGCGTGTCGCTGTGTCGCCCAAAGCGCTTCCACGGACTTCCTTTCGATCCAGATAGACACTACCCGCGAAGAGCCAAACGCAATCCACCGACACGCGAGACTAAAAGGCAACAGCCCCAGCTGATGACAATACGAACATTGCGTTCGATGCCGCGGACGACAGCGTCCTGTCAAGACGACTCGACCGGGGGCAGTTCAGGCGCGTCGAGCCCGGCGAATGGATCCTTCCAGGCGGGAATCTCCATGAGCCGCGCGTGCCACGCTTCCACGCGTGAAAAATCGGCAAGCGGCAGGCCGGCGAGATCGGCGAACGGGAGTACGCATGCGAGGCGGAAATCGGCATAGGTGACTTCATCGCCGACGAGCCAATCCCGGGCCGCCAGATGCCGCTCCAGAATCGCAGCCGACGACGCGAATTCGCTCAGCCCCGCCTCCACCACGTCGCGCCGAACCGGACCGAGGCCGTAACGCTGCTTCGTCACCCGTTCGAAATGAACCTGATCGCAGGCACGCACGAAATTCCAGTAGCCCCAACTGATCCAGCGGATCACGTCCGGCATGGTGTCGCCGGTCGGCCAGAAGTCTGACCCGGCGAAGCGCGAAAGCCGGCAGGCAATCGCGTCCGCTTCCCACAGCGTCGCCTCCCCTTCGACAAGAATGGGAACGCTCAGGTTTGGATTGAGCTTGATGAACTTTTCGCGCTCGCCGGGCGAGAACGGAGAAGCGAATTCATACTCGACCGGCGAGTTCAAATAGCGCGCCACGGCAACGGCCAGACGTGGATTGTAGTTGCGGCTGAAATAGAGCTTCATACGCGTTTGTTCGCTTGAAGAATGCGGTAGGAGTGAATTTCTCTTGCTTTGTTGAAATGCGATTGGATTGTAGAGCCCTAAATCCGATTGACAAAGAAGCCCCGCGGGCAGGCTGAATCGGACGGCATCGGACTCAGCCCGGCCAGGCGCGAGCGTTCGACATCTATTGTCGCTGGAATGAACTATGATCTTTGCATATCCGCAAAACGAGCATTGGAGGCCCTAACACCATGGCTCAATATCGTTCAGTAGGCGGGCTTTTTACTTTGGAGCCAGAGCAAACGATCACCTGGACCACGGCAATCGGCGGCGGCCTCGACGGAGGTGTCGTTGTGCAAGCGCCAAATATCATCGACGATGTGATTGGCAGCGACGTGCTTGTGACCGTCAATCAGGGCGTGATCGCGACTAATAGCGGTCTGAATTATACGATTACGATCACAAATCCCGGTCCGCGTCCGGTTCCGCACAATCTGAATATCCAGGACTGGAGCTGAAATGTCGAAAATCTCGGTCATCAGCCAAAAAGGCAGATTAGTAGGAACCTGGATACCGCCGCACAACGCAAGGTCCGGGGTGCCGATTTCAGTCCCCGTAGCCGGGCCCGATCAGACTCTTCACGAAATCGACATCGAGGACCCGGAATCCTTCGTGCGCCGGAAAGCTCTTCCTGAGTTGCATAAGTTAGTAAGGCAGCGTTTGGGGCTCAAATAGCCTACTTCTTCATTACCATCATCTCGTCGAAGTTAACGGGACAACCCGAATCGGCCGGATGCCTTCCCGCCGCGATAACAACTAGACGGTCGTCACGCAAATCCGCTTCCCAATTCATCTCCGAAGATGCCAGCAATACTGGTTCTTCACCGCACATCGTGCGCACCGCAGCCACCTGGTTTTTGTAGTGCGACTCCTTCAGCAGGAGGTAGCCCGTAACGCTTGCCGCAGCGAGGAGCGAGTTCGCTATGCCGAAGGCGACTACTATATGAAATGGCTTTCGAGCGGATGAAAATCCCGCAATGACCAGAAATGGGACCAAATAAAACATCGGGACGTAGCGGGCCCACCACGCTTGCGGATGTAGCAGGACGCTCGCCAACGTTGCGAGAAGAAATATCTTCACAATTTCACCGCCGCCTCTCTTCCTCCAGAACAAAGAAGCGATGCATGCAATAAACATAACTCCGAAGAAGGGCCCAAATGCTCCGAAACGTGAAGCAGTCGTATGCAGTGCGATAAACGCGTCGCGTAAGTGGGTGTATGACGGGACAAAGGTAGGCTCCGCGTTCTCACACGGCCTGCAATCCAGCGGCAGCGAGAAATACGACAGGAAAATCCTCTGCAAAGGATCCATCGCAAGAAAGTCTGCTGACACTTTTCCACCGATGATATCGACCTTGTCGCTGCCCAGCACGGGGTAGAAAATGTGTTTTCCAGCGACTATGTTCTCCACGTACGGCGAATAGCCGATCACTGCAACAGCGACAAGAGACCAGATGGCCAGCTGTCCGATAACTCCGCGGTTCTGAGTCAGAAAGCGTCTCTTTTCGCCGCCAATAAACGCCGCAGTGAAGAGAACAGCAATCGAGATGGCGGCGAAGGCGGGCCCTGTCAGCTTGGAGCCGATTAGAAGCACGAGTGCGATACCTAGTTGAACTCTGGAATAAGGCCTTTGCTTGAGCGCGAAAAGCAAATGGACAGAAAAGATGACCCAGCAGAAGTAATGTGCAGCGTCGACATAGAAACTCGTCACCTGGCCGAGCACTACCGGGTTATAAACGCAGCAAGCCGAGGCAATCAGCGAAGCTCTCGCAGATATTCCCGCCGACTGGAGCAAACGCATTAGAGCAACGCAGGCAGGAACACTGAGCAATAGCGTAAATGACTTTCCACTATTGAATCGCGAAGCCAGAACCTTGGCCGTGTACGCAAAATACTCAAATGCTTTGGGGTAGTGTTCGGCCCAGAAGCTTCCGCCCAGTGCGTCGGTATCGGCAATGCCGTTGAGGGTGTGGTCTATCGATAGTGGTGTCGCGACGTGGTAGTTCAAGCCGTCGAAACTGAATTCTCGCAGGAATCCGAACGCAAACAACACCACCGCGATGAATAGTATCGTAACGATCGTGGTGCGCCATTCGAAACGGGAAACATAGCCGTATATGACTACGGCTACAACGATGGCAAAGGCCCAGATTCCTGCCAGCACGCCGCTATTGATGTCGAAGTTGTAGAGGATAGCTGCGTATAGTGACGAGCCGAATACGAAGATGAGAATCTGGTCGCACAGCTGCGTCCAGTTCACACGTTCGAGGGCGGCTTGCATCCTCATCGATCTCCGCGTGGAGTTCACACGCTGAATGGCGTCTTTCGTCATCGTGGAAATACGGGCCTTCTCTGGTTGATGGAGACCCTCGTTCGTCGACGCATGCTCGCCCTCTACCAAGGTCACCACTCTGAGCGTCGAAGCATGCCCACGACAACACAAAAGGCCGGGGTTGGGATGAACGAAGTAGAAGAGAAACGATAGCGATGTCGAACAATGCCGATTATGGGCACTTGTATGGCGCTGCACAAGCTCGCATTGCGCGAACAGCCAAGGCACTTTCCTGCTGTCTGAGCGCCGCACAAGTAACGAAAATCGATGGTGGTCGCTCGAAGTCGAGGCGTGCACCCGCACGTGGAGTGTGTTCCACGTTATCGGCCAATATCACCACATTCCAGGCCCCTGTCACAACGCTTAGAGCCGGCGGGTCTATGCTCGCTGCAGGTTCTAACGTTTCGCTGCGGCGCAGCGAGCAGGCGATAGCCTGTGATTGGCTTCATTGTCCGCGCACGAATCTGTCGTGCTAACGCTATCGACAGGTCGATGCGATCAGACAACGGTCGAGTGCATGACGATCACGATCTTCATGCAGGGAGCATTCGCCCGCCCTTCACTGCAGCATGCCGGGTTCCAGGCGGAGTTGCGCTTCTCAAATCGAAAAATTCACTGGAATCAGTAGATCTTCGTGGCTGGCAGAGCCGACGATTTGGCCCGCGACTCCTCTACAACGCCATGAAAGTTGAGAACCCGACCGAGCGGACGACGACGCAGAAATGGGTCGCGCGGCTTTGCATTGCTCAAACTTAGGAAGGTTGATGCAGATTCAGGTCCATCGAGGTCACCATGGCTGCCATTCCACTTTGTGTTGACCTGGACGGGTCACTGACGTACAGCGATCTTCTGATCGAGTCGTTTCTCGCCCTCGTCAAACGAAATCCGCTCTATCTGCTTTATTGTTTGGAATGGATGCTGCATGGAAAGGGTTATCTGAAAGCGCAGATAGCCGAGCGGGCCGCAATCGACGTGTCACTCCTGCCATACAACCGACGCCTGATCGACTTCCTGAAGAAAGAGAGCGCGTCCGGCCGCGACCTCTATCTCTGCACTGCAGGGAATCGACGGTTTGCCGAACAGATCGCGTGTCACCTCGGATTCTTCAAAGGGGTGATGGCGTGTAACGAGTCGATCAATCTGACAGGCACGAACAAGGCGTCGGCTTTGACGGCCGAGTTTGGCGTACAAGGGTTCGACTATTGCGGAAACGCGCGAGCCGATCTGCCGGTGTGGAAGCAGGCGCGCACGGCGATCGTCGTTGGAGGAAAGAGCATTCAGTCGGCCGCGCGGAAGGTGAATCAAACCACGGTCATCTTCGATAACAAACGGTCTCTCTTCAGACTGACCGTACGGGAAATGCGCGTCTATCAGTGGGTGAAAAATCTGCTGATCTTCGTGCCGCTTCTTGCGTCGCATCGCTTCACGAACTTCGACGCACTGAAGGTTTCCGGCATCGCATTTCTTTCGTTCTGTTTATGCGCGTCTTCGGTATATATATTGAATGACATGCTCGATCTCGACGCGGACAGGCGCCATAGTCGCAAGTGCAAACGTCCGTTTGCCTCAGGCGAGTTGCCGCTGGTTTGCGGCATTGGCATGTTGTTCGTCCTGTTGCTGGCGTCGGCGAGCCTCGCGGCGGTTTTCCTGCCGCCGTCGTTTCAGCTCGTGCTGGCGTGTTACGTCGCGATGACGCTCGCTTATTCGTTCCACCTGAAGCGGGTGATGCTCGTGGATGTCTTCACGCTGGCTGCGCTCTATACCACCCGCATCGTGGCTGGGGGCGCGGCGGTCGATGTCGTGCCGTCAGACTGGCTAATCATGTTCTCGGTGATGATATTCCTCAGTCTCGCGTTGGTGAAGCGCTATACCGAACTCGACAAAATGCAGCGGGAGGGCACGGACTCCACGTCTGGCCGAGGCTATCTCACGGCGGACATGAGCATCGTGCGCTCGTTTGGACCCGCAGCGGGCTATGTGGCGGTGCTCGTTCTTGCGCTCTACATGAGTTCTGACGCCGTCACGGGGTTGTATCGTCATCCCCACAGGCTTTGGATCTTCTTTGTTCTCGTGCTGTACTGGATCAGCCGCGTCTGGATGGTAGCGTTCCGAGGACAGATGCATGACGACCCGATCGTGTATGCGTTCAGGAACCGTGCTAGCCTGGTCATCATGATACTTTGCGTAGCCGCAGTCCTTTTTGCGATTTGATCAAACGCTGGCTCTTTATTCTGCGCCCAGCCATATATGCACAGAACCACGGGTCCGCAGCGGCTGTCACCTAATGAAGGCGAACACGTTTGCGGTGGCTCGCTCGTGAGTAAGCATGCTCTACGGCGTGACGACGAGCGCCGTGTGCATTCCCGCCGCATAGTGTCCCGCCTTATTGCAGATTAACGCGTAGTGGCCAGGCGCAAGCCTGAAGGACACGCGCTTGCTCTTGCCCGGCGCGATGTCTTCGACTTCCCCGATCTTATTCAGCCTGCGCTCCAGCACCTGTCCTTTGCTGACGGGGAGTGCATCGTCCGAGAGATCTGTCTTGAGCACGACGAGTTCGTGTTCCATGTTGTTGCCCGCAGCATTCTTGACTTCAAGCGTGATGCGACCCGCCTTGACGGTGTGCGTCCCGAGCTGGATCGAGTCCGATAGCAATGTTGCGTCAACGGTTTGCTCCGCCCAGCTTGCATGCGATGTCATCCCGAGCACGAACACACCTGCGAGGATGGTGATTCTGTAAGTGGCATACATGGCGCCCTCCTTTTCAGCGATATATCGCGCGTGCCCGACGTCGAACGATTGCCGCGGCCAATTCATCGGACAAGCAGATACCCCTGCCTGTGCGATGGCATGAGCGCTTTGTGCATTGCGCGATACGTGCAGTAAACGTGTGCGGTGGGAGGCTTATTCCGTAAGCCCGCTGGCGTGTGTTTGAGTAAGGCGTCCGCGGAATACCCGGCAAAGCCCTTTCCGCGCCGGGAAAGAGCGTTTTCGCCTGCATGCCTTTTCGTTCAAGCACATGAACCGAAGTCCGCCTAAGACACGACAACGGTAAATTCGACCCCCGATTCAAAGTTCAACGTCGTGGTCGAAAAGCGCGAATCGTCGTCGAGGTAGCGCTTGTATGGCCGAACGGCGTCCTCGGCTGTGTACATATTGTCGGCGAGAACGATCGACCCCGGCCTCAGTAGGCGCTCGATCCGCTTGAACAGATTCAGATAGCTGTCGGCCCATACGTCGATGAACACCATGTCGAAAGTACCATCCAGTCCGGCAACGGTCTCGAATACATCGCCCTCCCGCACGTCGACATAAGCGTCTACGCCCGCCATTCCGACATGGGCCCGAAGTTGTGCGCACTTGCCAGCATCGAGTTCAGTCGCGACAACCATGCCACGGCCTAACATGCGAAGAGCCTCGGCGAAATACAGCGTGGACACCCCGCAGGAACTGCCCAGTTCGAGGATCCGAACTGGTTTGTGCGAAAGCACCATGTTGCGTAAAAACCTTCCCGTTTCCGCCGACACTGCTAACGATAAAGGCGTGCCTTGCGACGATTCGAAATCTTCGCTGGATAGTCCGAGCGTTTCGAGAAATCGTCCACGGAGTCGCGGCGCGAGGGTTTCATAATCCTCCGACAGAGTCAGAAACTCCTCACTCGATCCCCGGAATTGCGCGCGTGCGTGCGCCATCACCTCTGTCTGACTCTGTTCGTGAAGCCGTCGCAGAAGATCTGTGGTTGATGAAACCATATGCGCTCCTTGACGTGTACCGCTATGCCGTTCTGGCGAGCTTGATTGCACCTTCAGGGCACGCCGCCACACATAGACCGCACGACCGGCAGGCCTGTGCGTTCGGTGTATAGGCGACTTTCATTCCATGCACGCGTAGCTTGAGGCGATGCATCCAGTCGAGGCCGAGATAGTCGATGTCATCGATGCGCCGGACCTCGAATACATTCTCGGGGCAAACCTCCAGGCAATCGCCCTTGCCTTCGCAACGCTTCAGGTCGACGACCGGCGCAATCACGCCCGGCTGCTGTTTGCAGTCGACCGTCGATTCCTCGCGCATGTTCAGTCTCCGTCGCGCCGGTCGCGGCCCGATCGCCAGGCCGCCTGGAAATGCTCGCGCTCTTCTGGCGTCATCGCTTCCCATTTTCGCCAGTGACGCCGTCCGCGCCAGCCGCCATGTCCGCGGAATCCGCCAAACAGGATGCGGCTCAAAACCAGCAAGCCCAACGCATGCGCGAAATCGATCGCGCGGGCGCCCACGAATAGCGCCGGCATCACCCAGTTCCATAGCGTCATGACCACCAACCCGAGCACGGCTATGGCGACCACCACGAGCAGCGCTTTACCCACGCATCTGATTCGAAACTTCATCCGTCGACTCCTCTAAATATCCAGTTCGTCGTAAATGGCCTGTAGTCGGGCGCGCAGATGCAAGACCGCGTAGCGCTTGCGCGCGAGCAGCGTGTTGAGCGCGACGCCGCTTTCCGCCACCATGTCTTTGAAGGACCGCCCCTCCAGTTCGTGCGCGATAAATACCTCACGTTGATTCGGCGGCAATTCATCGAGCGCATCCTGCAGAGCCTTTAGCAATACAGCGCGAGCGTAGAGGGCTTCGGGACCTGCATCGTGCGCCGGTAGCGCGAGGTCGAGGCGATATTCACCGCTGGCGTCGTCCTCCGCCTCCGACAACTCCGCCAGCGGTTGCTCTTTCTTCTTGCGAAAACGATCGATGATGCGATTGCGCGCCGCGCGGAAAAGCCACGCGCTCGCCTGTTCGATTGGAGCGGGAAGCCGGTAAGCCTGCACGAATTCGTGGAACACATCCTGCAGGATGTCCTCGGCATCGTCCGGGTCGCGGATCCTACGCCGGATAAAATTGACGAGCCTCGTGCGCTCACGCACCACGGTCGCGGTGATGTCGCTGTCTCGGTCGGTCATCGGGTGCGAGGTGGGTGGCGGTTCCATGCGCTTGAAGACGTTTCAGCAGCGCGAATATTGTGGCGAGCGCGAAAAGTTTTTCCCTGAGAAACTGCCGATTCACGCGATGCAATGCGTAACAGGTTTGCGACCACGCGTGAACGCGCCGATAGGGTCGCGTTCAGCGTCCCCGTATGGGGAATCGCAGACGGTTTTCTGGTTCGGACTGGAAACCCGAAAGCGCTCGACAGCTACGCGTCACTCGCCAAACGCGCTGACGCGCGCCTTGGCATCATAGCCGGACAGGTTCAGCACGACTCGGCGAGAGCATCTGGCGTCAGCGAGGATAAGATTACCGTCTTCGAGCATCAAGCCGGTGCTATCGAAGCGGTGCTCTCCGGCGCCATCGATGCATATGCGAGCACGGCCTTGGGGAATCGGATAGTGGCGAACCGGATCGGAGGCTCGATGCTGGAGGCCGTCGAGCACGAACCGGCAACCAAGGGCCAGCAGCAGAAGCCGCCGCTCGGGGCATTCTCGTTCAAAAGAAGTAACGTCGATCTGATCCGGGCGGTAAACCAGGCACTTCGTTCATATCTTGGCTCACCGGACCATCGGGACCGCATGGCCGCATTCGGCCTGACACACAACGAGATCGAGCCCGCTCTCGCGGGTCGAGGATAAAGAATCCCGCCGCTCCCGCATCAAGAGCGGCGCCTGTGTATTGCGCGCGTGGCACTACATTCCAACGCTCATCCCTCCGCCCGCGCTTGTGCCCGTCCCCGTGCCCCCGGTCGTGCCCGAGCCCGACGTTGTTGCATTCAGATCGATTCTTCCGTAGACGCCATCGGCTTCGTCATTCGGACCCGCCGCGAAGAAGAGGGTGCTGGAAGGCTGATTGCTGAGGTCGTTGCCGAACCCGATGCCCCACACGCCGTGTTCGACGATCGGGCTGTTGTTCGGTCCACTCATCGGTCCCATCGACTGGCCGGTCGATGCGTTGAACGCATTGATCATGCCGTCGCCAAAATTGCCGATTATGATCGCGCCGCTCATCGAGCCGAAACTCGCGGGCGCCTGCGCAATGCCCCACGGCGCATTCAACGGACCGCCTGTCGCGAAGCGTTGCTTCAGATTGCCCGCCGTGTCGTACACATCGACCATGCCGAGCCCCGCGCCCGCGACATCATCGTGTTTGGCTGCGTCTTGCATCGCGTAGGTGACGAACAGATTCGAACCGATCGCCTGAATGCCGAACGGCGCGAAGCCCGCTGGCATCGCCGGGTCCGTGAAGGCGCCGGGCATCGAGACCTTCGTGAACGAGCTATCGAAGACGTCGATCTTGTTGTTATGGAAGTCCGTCGCGTAGAGAAAGTTGCCGTTGTTCATTGCGGCGAGCGCGAGGCCCTTATAGACGGCACCACCGGCGCCATCGTCGTACATGACGAACGCATTGGTCGGCCCGACGGCGGGCGCCCAAGCGGTGATGGTGCCGCCTTCGCCCGTGAAGATGAACGCAGCGACTCCGGACTTACCGTTTTCCGTGACGAGGAAGCTTTGTGTTCCGTTGAAAACGATGCCCGTCGGCGATGCCGAGCCGTTCTTGCCGTCGGGTATCGTGACGACCAGCGATTGCGGCACGCCATTACCGTCATAGAGCGTCGCGACATTGGTGCCATTGTCCGCGACCCAGGCGAAACCTTTGGGATTGAACGCGACGCCCCAAGGGTTTTTCAGATTTGCGTCGGTGTGTGCGGCCGGCACCGCGCCATCGGATACGAGCGCCGTCGCTGTGAACGACGACTGGACGGGCGGGCTCGTGCTGCTCGAATTCGAGCTACCGCCGCCCCCGCCGCCGCATGACACCAGAGTCGCGACGGCCGCGCCGCATGCAACGACGCCGAATATAGCGAGTAGAGACTTCATGACCGCACTCCTTGTTGTGCCCCAAAGGACCTAACGCTCAATGAACGGGCACGGCATGGGGTTTATTCCGGCGGAGCGGCTGATTTCGCGGCAGATCTGGTGCGATCGCAATGGTCGAATTCGTCGAGACAAAAGCGATTAGTACGCAACGAATACGGGGCGTGACTATTCCATGCGTGCGGCCAAAAACTTGGATCGAGCCGTCATTGCGTGAAATTCAAGCGTCGATTCGGCGCGTACGAAAGCACGCGGCACGCTGATTGCGACATTCCTGTAGCGCAGGCGACAACCGTCTGCGTCTATCTTCCAGTCCAATCAAGGAGGGGCGGATCATGAGCAAGGCAACCATCACACTCGTCGCGGCCGTCGCCGCACTCTCGCTGTCGGGCGGCGCTCTCGCGCAGATGGCCGGAGGTCAGAGCGGCAGCGGTTCGACCGGAAACGCAGGCAGCACCGCGAGTCCGTCGAATCAGATGAACGGCACGTCGTCGGGCGGCTACGGCATGCCAGGCAACACGAACTCGGACAGCGGCATGGGCGCCAAGGCGCCGAATTCGGGCCTGCCGAGCAACGACACCGGCTCGACGTCGGCCACCCCCGCGCCCAAGAGCAACAACACGCTGGCGACCCCGAGCGTGGTATCGCCGGCCGCTACCGGCCATTAACAGCTGGCAAAAATGACCGTGAGGCTAGCTGATACGACAGATCTACGCGGTCCAATGCTGTGCGGGTTTTAAGGCAACGCGTGTACGCCGGGATTTACGGCTCGCATCTGGAAGCCGCAGATCGGCGAAGTTGCGCGTTGCCTGAGACTCGTTGCGGTGGATGAGCGTATGTCCGTCGCACGCGGCCACCGCGTCACTATCGAAGCCTAAAAGACAGCCTCAAAGCCACGTGCCCCCTTGCCGCTCGCTCGGCTCCTGCGCGAGCGCATCGAAGTCGTGAATCCAGTCGAGGTGATGCAGCATGCTATCGCGCGCCCCAAGCCGCGCGTTGCGCTCCTGCGCGGCGGGGCCGTCCGGCAGATGCAGCACGTCCGCGGTACTGATCGACGCGTACTGCACCTTGCGCGTGCGGCCTCGGCGCAGACGCTCGTAGCCCTCCTGCGCTTCCCGCCAGTTGTCTGGGCCTGCCTTGGCCAGTTGCGCGGCCAGCACCACCGCATCTTCGATCGACTGATTGGCGCCCTGGCCGTGATGCGGCACGAGCGCATGCGCGGCGTCGCCGATCAGCGTCACTCGACCCTTGCTCCAGCGGCCGAGCGGCGGACGGTGAAACAGGCCCCAGCGCTGACTGATCGGCACCGCCGTGATCATCTGCACGACAGCCGGATGCCAGTCCTTGAAGAGGCGCAGTTGTTCGCCTTCGGTCGACGGCATGACCCAGTCGCGCGACGGCCACGGCGACGGATGACGCTCGACTAGCAGGAAATTCTGATCACCCTTGTCGCCGATCGGATAGTGCAGCAGATGGCCGCCGGGCCCAACCCAGAACTGGATCGTTTCCGGATCGGGCAACAGGTCCATGCGCCCGGCCGGCACGATGCCACGAAAGCCCGAGCAACCGGAATACAGCGCGTCGTCGTAGCCGAGCATCCAGCGTCGCGTGATCGAGCGGGCGCCGTCGGCGCCGATCACGAGATCGGCATCGATGCGCCGCCCGTTGTCGAACGCGAGGCTCACGCGATCGGGATGCTGCACGAGATCGACCAGCCGATGGCTGAGCTCGATGTGCTCGAGACCGACCGCCTTCGACAGCACCGCCTGCAGATCGGCGCGATGAACGCCCCAGTACGAGCCGCCGAACTGCTCGCGATAGCTGGGCATGCCGCGATGATGGCCAATCACGCTGCCGCTGCGGCCGTCACGATAGATGAGCCCGGGTACTTCGGAGCACACGTCGTCGAACGCGGCGCGTAGTCCCATGCGCTCGTAAAAGCGCGTCGCGTTGGCCGACAGCGCGACGGCCGCGCCCACTTCGCGCAACTCGTCGGTCTGCTCATAGAGTTGCGCATCGATGCGATGCTCGCGTAGTGCGAGCGCCAGCGTAAGGCCGCCGATGCCGGCGCCGACGATCGCGATGCTCAGGTCCATCCGGGTCATGATTGTGTCTCCGATATGCGGGTTATCGATTCGGCTCGCTCCGGCGCGCGCTCGGCGCGTCGCAATGCGGATACCGTGTCGGTATTTTCAGCACTAGACCTTCATTGCTCAATAAGATGAAATGAATCTCCTTCATCACCCCAATGAATGACCTTAAGTCATGCCGAAGCCATGGAACTGAGCGATCTCGACCTCAACCTGCTGCTGCTATTCCAGCGGCTGATGCAGGAGCGCCGCGTGGCGAGCGTCGCGGAACAAATGAACATGAGCCAGCCGGGCGTGAGCAATGCGCTCGCGAAGTTGCGCCGCCTGCTGGGTGATCCGCTGTTCGTGCGCGCGCCGGGCGGTGTGGTGCCTACCCCGTTCGCGCTGCGTCTCGCGGAACCGGTCTCGCAGGCGCTTGCCACCTTGCACGCCGCGCTCAATCCGGTGACGGGCTTCGATCCGCTGCGCGCAATGCGAACGATGACGATCGGGATGACCGACATCGGCGAAGTCGTGTTTTTGCCCGCATTGCTGGAACGACTGTCGCGCGTCGCGCCGGGCGTCGCGATGAATACGGTCCGCAATACGAGCGTCAATCTGAGCAACGAAATGGCCGACGGCCGCGTCGATCTGGCGATCGGACTGTTGCCGCAGTTGAAGGGTGGTTTCTATCAGCGGCGTCTGTTCGATCAGCGCTATGTCTGTCTGTTCAGACGCGGCCACCCACTCGAGGACGCGCCGCTCACGCTTTCCGCGTGGCGCGAAGCCGAGCATCTGGTGGTGGTGTCGGCCGGCACCGGCCACGGTCAGGTGGACGAGTGGCTGAAACGGCGCGGCGTGCGGCGTCAGGTGCGCCTGACGGTGCCGCACTTCATGAGCGTGGGCTACATCCTGCAACGTACCGACCTGATCGCCACGGTGCCCGAGCGCCTCGCACTCGAGCTGGCCACGCCGTTCTCGCTCAGCCTGCGCGCGCTGCCGATGACGCTGCCCGCCGCGCCGATCCATTTGCTGTGGCACGAACGGGTCCATCAGGACGAAGGCAATCGCTGGCTGCGCGAAGTCGTGATCGACCTGTTCGCGGATACGGCGACGAGTGGCAGGCGAGCGCGGGACGTGAAGAAGAAGTAGGCTTCGTTCGGACGCGTTGATCGGAAGCTTCGCGCATACTCGAACGTCGATGAACCTGATCGGTTTATCTCTATGTCGAGCGACACGCACGCGTATCGATAGTCGGCGTGCGGACTGCGTGGAACCGCGCAAGCGGGCATCGCGCGATCAGCGCAGAATGAACAGACCCACGGGCGCCTGCGCCGCAGGTGTGAAGGTGCGCACCACTCGCCAGCGTATGGTCGGAAGATCGCCCGACACAGTGATGCGAACATAGCAGCCGGCGTAACGTCCGGTCGCCCGTGGCCTTTCGTGCAATGGACGATGAGTATTAGCACCGTATTTAGTGTCGACGTGCGACGCATGGCGAGACGCGACGCAGCCGCTCCTCCCTGACATTACAATTGCATTTGCGTATAATTTCACAAAGCCTTCATCCGGTATCACTGAAAAGCAAATAAGCGATACCGCAATAAAAAAGCACTGCTGTTGCCTGCCCACACAGTGCACAAAGACAACATCACTCGAAAAATGTCCGTGCCTTCAGCCACAACAGGATCGCGCGATTCCGCGCGGTTTTTCACTCAACCGAAAGTGCTCGTCATCGTGGCGACGCTATGCTGCCTGCTTTGGGGCAGTTCATACCCGGCAATTAAAATCGGCTACGCGTTACTGAGAATCACACAAAACGATATTCCTTCGAAGCTGATTTTCGCGGGCTACCGGTTCGTGCTCGCAGGGCTGTTGTTGTTGATTCTTGCTGCCTTTTCGAAGAAGCCTGTTTTCGAATTGAATCGGCGCAATAGCGGACAGCTGATGCTATTGGGCTTCACGCAAACGGCCATTCAATATGTTTTCTTCTATATCGGTCTCGCCTACACTACCGGCGTTCGCGGTTCGATCCTGAACTCGACGACGACCTTCTTCAGCGTGCTGCTTGCCCATTTCATCTATAAGAACGATAAGGTCTCGCCACGCAAAGCGCTTGGATGCCTGCTCGGATTCGTCGGCGTAATGGTCGTCAATTTCGGCGACGGGCTGTTTGAATTTGCGTTCACCTTGCTTGGCGAAGGCTTTATCGTGATTGCCGCATTCGTGCTATCCGCTGCATCGATTTACGGAAAGCGCATTTCGCAGAGCATGGACGTCATGGTCATGACGGGTTATCAGCTCGGGTTTGGCGGCGTCGTTCTGCTTGCGGCGGGGTACGCGACCGGTGGTTCGTTGCACGCGTTCACGCTAGGATCGATGGCCTTGCTGGCCTACCTCGCGTTGCTGTCCGCAGCGGCCTTCACGTTGTGGAGTCTTCTGCTCAAATATAACCAGGTCGGCAAAGTCACCGTTTTCAATTTCCTGGTGCCGGTGTTCGGTACCGTGCTGTCCGCGATTTGTCTGAACGAGAACATCATGGAATTGAAGAATCTCGTCGCGCTGGTGCTGGTATGCGGGGGGATCTGGCTGGTTACGCGCTCGGCGCAACGGGGCGCTGGCTATTCGAAGGGCGGTGTCGCAGTGGGCTCTCAGGGTCGAGGCTGAGTTTGCGGGGCTCGGTAGCGTCGGCTTCGCGTCAAACGCTGTCCGACGCAACCGGCAACCCCTCCGTCCGCCACCGCAGCATCCCACCGGCAAGATTCGCCACCTTGCCGAACCCGGCTTTCGTCAGCAACACGCTCGCCTGCGCCGAGCGCACGCCGGACCGGCACACCGCGACCACCGGCCGCTCGCGATCCAGTTCTTCGAGCCGCCCTGTCAATTGCGACAGCGGCACCAGCTTCGCGTCCGGCAGATGCCCCAAACGATCGATGAACTCGGGCGCCTCGCGTACATCGACGATCTGAAACTTCGCGCCATGCTCGAGCAGCGCCATCGGCTCGATTTCCCACACGCCGCTAAAGCGCAGCGTCAACGGCGCCCAATCCGGTGTTTCGGTCGCAACTTCGGCGCCGCCTTCCGGCTGCCCGCAACGCATGTTCGCGGGCACCGCGACCGCCATCTGCTTCGGATGCGGCAAATTCAGGTTGTTCATGTACCCGGCAAAATCGCCAACGTCGACGTCGCCGCCCAGACGCGGATTGAAGCGCCGCTCCTCGGTCACGCTCGTCACTGTGATGCCGCGATAATCGTGCGCCGGATAAAGGAGGCAGCCGTCCGGCAGCGACAGGATCTGCTCGCGCACGGACGCGAACAACTGCTGCGGACTGCCCTGCTGGAAATCGGTGCGGCCACAGCCGCGAATCAGCAGGCTGTCGCCGGTAAAGGCCATGCTCTGATCGTCGAGCACGTAGGTCAGGCAGCCATTCGTATGGCCAGGCGTCGCGCGCACGGTCAGATGACGCGTGCCGAAGTCGATCCGATCGCCATGCGCGAGCGGCCGCGTCACGCCTTCCGCCTCGACGACCGCGGCAAGCCCGATCTCGCTGCCGCAACGCAAACGCATGCGCCATGCGCCGGTTACGTGATCGGCGTGCACGTGGGTATCGAGCGTAGTGAGCAGCCAGAGGCCCAACTCGCGCAGCAGCGCCTGGTCGCGCGGCACCTGCTCGTAGACGGGATCGATCAGCACTGCCTCGCCGCTGTCGCCGAGCAGGTACGTATAGGTCGACGAAACAGGATCGAACAGCTGACGGAAAATCATCTGTATCTCTTAAGAAGATCGGCGAGGCGGCCGCGAACGGCCGCCGCACCGGACCTATCAGCGCGGTTGCTTGGTGGTGCGCAGATACGGTTTGATGGTCTTGAAACCAGGGAACACCTGCTGCGCCTCTTCGTTGCTGACCGCGGACGTGATGATCACATCTTCGCCCTGCTTCCAGTTGGCCGGCGTCGCGACCCTATGTTTGGCGGTCAGTTGGATCGAATCCAGCACACGCAGGATTTCGTCGAAGTTGCGGCCGGTGCTCATCGGGTAGGTCAGCGTCAGCTTGATCTTCTTGTCGGGACCGATGATGAAAACCGAGCGCACGGTCGCGTTGGTCGCGGCGGTGCGGCCCTCGCTGGTATCGCCCGCGTCGGCCGGCAGCATGTTGTACAGCTTGGCGATCGAGAGGTCGGTGTCGCCGATCATTGGGTACTTGACGGCGGCGCCTTGCGTTTCCTCGATGTCCTTGGCCCATTTTTCGTGGTCTTCGACCGGATCGACCGACAGCCCGATCAGCTTCGCGTTGCGCTTGGTGAACTCCGGCTCGATTTTCGCCATGTAGCCCAGTTCAGTCGTGCAAACCGGCGTGAAGTCTTTCGGATGAGAGAACAGGACCGCCCATTGGTCGCCGATCCAGTCATGGAAATCGATAGTGCCCTGCGTGGTCCGCGCGGTGAAGTTGGGCGCGGTGTCATTGATACGAAGTGACATATTGCCGTCCTGTGAAGTCGTGGTTAAGCGGAAGACCCGAGCGAGGCCAGTCTGCAACGGTCCAACACGAGCCCGGTTAATCTCGGGGATTGGAAATCACCAAGGCTCACAACGATAGATGAAGCTTTCGCGGCGCATACTCGCGCGGCAAGTAGCGCACCGCCGCATCGCGCAGTGAGAATTCAAATATAGCGCGTTACGCGCAAGCCCATGCTGACACCCATCGAAATCAGTCCGGCTGGCAGCTCCGGAACGGCTGACAGGAATGACGTTCATCGGTAAATCATGGACATGCGATGCGCCGGCGTGGGTGCGATAGTGCACAGATTTACCGGGCGCTACTTTGATCAGACCGTTCGGTCGTCGAATGCGCGGCGCTAATGCTCAGTGCCCGGCGCGGCCGTCTCGCCGTCGAGCCGCTTGCGCAACCAGGCACCGAATGCATCGTGTACTTCGTTATGCCGCAGCGCGAAGTCGACGGTCGCCTGCAGGTAACCGAGTTTGGTCCCGCAGTCGTAGCGTTTGCCGACAAATTCATAGGCAAGCACCTGCTCTTCCTCGAGCATCGAATGAATGGCGGGCGTCAGTTGAATCTCGCCGTGAAGGCCGGGCCGCTGCGCGCGCAAATGGTCGAACACCGCTGGCATCAACACATAGCGCCCCGCGACGCCGAAGCACGAAGGCGCTTTTTCCGGCGCGGGCTTCTCGACGATGCTCGACACATTGATCACGCGCTCGTCCCAATGTCGTCCGCCGACCACGCCGTGGGAACAAGCGCCGTCCGCTTCGAATTCCTCGACCCCGATCACCGACGAATCGTAATGGCTGAAGATGTGCACCATCTGCTCGAGAACGGGCGGTTGACCCTCGAGCAGATCGTCGGCGAGAACGACCGCGAACGGGTCGTCGCCGATCAGCTTTTGCGCGCACAACACCGCATGCCCGAGTCCGAGCGGCTCGGCTTGCCGGACATAGATGCAGTTGACGTTCGGTGGTTTGATGCTTTGCACGAGTTCGGCGAGGCTTTGCAGCCCGCGCGCCCGCAGCACGTGTTCGACTTCGTAGGATTTGTCGAAATGATCTTCGATCACGCGCTTACCGCGACCGGTGACGAAGATCAGCTCGGTGATGCCCGCGGCAACCGCTTCTTCGACCGCGTATTGAATCAGCGGTTTGTCGATGACCGGCAGCATCTCCTTCGGACTCGCCTTCGTGGCCGGCAGAAAGCGCGTGTCGATTCCCGCGACCGGAAACACCGCCTTGTGAACTGCGAGCATGATGACCTCCTCGTCCGGCTGATAGACGGAGCAGCGCGGCTGTAGAGCATGGCAGGATGCCGCCGGCTGGGCATCCCGCTTTGGCTGGCCAGTGCTGCGCGTCGGAGCGTGCGGTACTGATGAAGCGCTTGCAACAAACGTGGCTTCCGTCCGCTCGCAAACATCTGCTGAATGCTCGCCATGATGGCACGGTTTGCCACGGGTGTGGATGTTCGCCGTTGTGGCGCGTCAGTGCACAGCGGCGGGCGACTCGGGAGAACCCGGGGTCGTCAAGGGGACAGGCTCGGGATAAGCGGCTTTTAAGCTTGCAGGGCGTAACTTCGTATCCACGCGGAATGCCCGAATCCCTGTTCACATGCGGACGTCGCACGTCCGATCCGACTTTGATATGAAAAAGCTAGCGCGCTCGATTGACTTCATTCTGTTGACCGCCGCATCGGTGGGCCTCGTCATGTTTGTCGTCTGGCGAGTGGCGACGGTAAAGGGTTGGCTTTAGGGGTTCGCCCAAGCTCGGCGACACCATCGATCTGATCGATGGCAACAGGGCGACCAAGCGGTGCACTACGATCACGATCGACGGCCGGAAGGCGACACCCGTCTATTCGGCTATCGGAGTGTCGGTGCACATCGATTCATAAGCCGGCCGGATGCCGGGTTGGATCGCGATGCGCGTCAACCGTGAGGTACAGACCGCGCAACGCGAGACATGATCGCCAATTTACAACTCGAAAAAACAAAGCAACTTCCAAAGCAGGAAATTTCGTGTGCGGAAAGCGCAATCGAGCTCATCGCCCTTGCCGCTGCTTGTGCCAACGCTGCATTCCCTTCGCAACGCTTCCAGTTGAAGGCAGCATAGATAGAAGACGGCTCGCTTTACCTCATTGTCGAAATTGGCGAGCCTCCCGTAGAGCAGTGCGCCGAAATGACTCTTGACTTGCCCGAGGACGCGGTTGTCAGTCGGCAGGCCCAATGAACGTCTGTCCGACAGAAGCTTCAACACGATCCAATAGGCATCCAGTGTCTTTGGATCCCTGGTCAAGACAGCCGTCAGGCCGCGCGGGTTCTCGCGATAAAAGTACACCGGATGACTGAGGCTCACATAGCCATTGGCCAGCGGAAGCAGGACCAGCGCGACGAGCGAATCTTCATACGCCATGCCCACCGGAAACTGCACGCTTTTGAAAAGCTCGCGCTTGATGACTTTTCCCCACGGATAACCCGACAGATCGAAGACATCCGGATCAGCGCGAGTCGCGACCGAATCGCCGAAGACCTGCGTCCTATGTATTCTGTCCGTCACGTCGACGACCCAGTAACTGCCTTGCACGATATCGACGTCGTGTCGAAGTGCGGGAACGAGTAGGGTCTCGACGCAGTCCGGCGGCAGGTAGTCGTCCGCGTCGACGAACATCACGTATTTGCCTTTTGCGTGCCTGAGACCTTCGTTGCGGGCAAGGGCCACGCCGCTGTTCGCGATGTGCACCACGGTCACGCGGGGGCGATTCGCGTAGCGATCGAGAATGGCCGAAGAATCGTCCGTTGATCCATCATCGACGGCAATCAGTTCGTAGGCGAGTGAGGTGTTCTGGGTCAGAATCGAGTCAATGCACTTCAGCAGATAGGCTTGCGCGTTGTACACGGGCACGATGATGGAAAGCCATAGGCCCTCGTCCTCGTTCGTGCAGGCCAACTGCTGAGGAACTGACGGTCGATACGGTCTCAGTTTCTGTATGCGTGCCTCCAAAGACACTTTGTCCATTGGCTTTTTTCTGCCGTCGGCTGTCAGCTTGAGGGCCATGGCGACACAGGAAAGAGGGAATCGGGAGACCACATCGAGGCTCCTGGCAACGGCGTCCGAACCGGTCGCCCTGGCGACGTACCTATAGACCTTGCTCATCCGTCCTCCGAGTCAAGCAGTGCCTGATACAGCCGTGGAGACCGATTTCGTTCATCGGCATCCTGGTGCTCCAGAAAACTCTTCAACCGAGGCGCAGCTGACCGAACAGGCGGTCCCAGATCGCCAGAACATGGGCAACGGAATAGCGATCCCGGATCGAGCGCGCGCCCCTGACGCCGAGCTCTTCGCGCAGCGCCTGGTCCGACAGCATGCGCCGCAGCCCGGCGGCAAGCGCGGTTGCATCGCCCGGTGGAATCAGCAGACCGTCCTGCCCGTCGCGCATCAACTCGCGCGGCCCGCTCGGGCAGTCGAACGAGACCGCCGGGACACCGAGCGCCATGCTCTCCATCAACGCCACCGGCATCCCTTCGAAGCGGGACGACAGGACGAAAGCATCCGCGGCGGCCATCTCATCCCATGCAGCCTGGGTGCTGCCGGGCAGAAATATCCGCCTGGACAGATTGAGCTCGGCTATCTTCCGGGTGAGCATCGGCCGCTCGGGGCCTTCGCCCCAGATCCACAGATCCCAATCCTCGAAGTCGTGCGCGACCTTCGCGAAGGTTTCGATCAGCAGCTCGTAGTGCTTCTGGGGTTGCAGGCGACCAACCGAAATAAGGCGCTTTCTGCCTTCGACGCGCTGCGGCCTGGTCATGCTGAAAAGCTCGTCCGGAATCGGATTCGGCATCACGGCAATGCGAGGCGTGTCTCCCGAGCGCATCTTCTCGAACGGCGTTGCCATCGACTGGGAAAGGAACGTGAGCGCGGTGGCCCGCGGGTAGGTGAGCCGGCAAAGCAGCTTCCACAGCAACGGGCGGCCATCGGCCACCGGATCATTGTGCTCGCAGGCGATCACCGGAATGCGCAGGCCCCGTGAAGCCAGGATCACGTTGATGTTCACGTTGGTCAAAAACGACACGATGACGTCGGGCTGCTCTTGCACGAATAGCTTGCGCAACTCCGCCAGTCTCGCGATGTAGTTGACCCGTCGCAGCGGGCTATGCTTGACGCGGTCAGCCAGATAGACCATCCGCACCTTCTCGTCGATCGGAAAAAAACATCCACCGTGTTTGCTGTAGGTCGGCACGAGCGTAACGGTGTGATTGCGCTGGGCCCACGCGGCCGACAGCACCGCGGCAACCCGTTCGGCGCCGCCCGGCTCACCCATTGAGTTGACAACAAGAACAATTTTCACGTTTCGTAGTCTCTTGAACGGTCGATGGCCTAGCGCATTTCGCTGTCGTGCCGCGAAGTTGAACTGCCCCGCAGCATGCAGATCGCCAACACGAATGCGGTCACGTACATCAAAGCAAGTGAAATCTGCACACCTACGACCCCGAATAGGTGAACTAGCATGAAGCTGGCCCCTGCCTTCACCGCGAACGCCAGCAACGAGATATTTGTCACCAGCCTGAAGCGTCCTTCGCTGGCAAAGAGTTGCCACACCACCATCAACGCAAAATAGAACGGCACTTGCAAAAGCCCCCAACGAAATGCGCTTGCCACCCTCACCGTGTCTTCTGGCGTGAAGGCACCTCGCTGAAACAGAACGGCGATCGCAGTCGGAGCGAGGAACCACGACACCACCGCACAAACGAGACCCGCAGCGAGCGTAGCGAGCGCCCAGAAAAGGGCCGTTCGGCGCGCACGCCGCACATCTCCCTGCCTGCGGATGTCGGAGAAGATGGGCAGGGTGGCGCGCGCGGCAGCCATCGCCCCGACACTGAGCAACAACGCGAGTACGCGGTTCGCATAGCCAAGCGTGCTATTCGACCCCGCTTCGAGATTCGCCACCAGGTATTGGTCGAGCGGTCCGGCGAAACAGACGGCGACCTGGCCGACCATGAGGGTGCGCATGGACAGCCACGCTTCGCCCAGATGCGGAGAGCGCATGGAGAGTCTGACCCGGCTCGACACGCCGTCGGTGCGTCCCGCAAGCCACCTGAGACAAAGCATCTGTAGCGCCAGGCCGACGACAGTTCCGAAGACGATCGACACGAGGCCCGCGCCGGGCGAAGCCACGAGCACGCTCACCAGAATCACGGCGGCAGGCAGCCCCTCGAGCAATGTATTCACATGCTTTTCGTTCGCCTGAAGCCGCGCGGCATAAATGCCTGCGCCGAGCGTCAGTAAACCTGTGGGCGCAAGCCAGTACATCATTTCCCGGGACAAGTCGCGCGTCGTCGACGGCGCATCCGACCCAAGGTGCTGCATCACGAACGGCCAGCAGAGGTATAGGACGATAGCAACCAGAAGACCGCTCACTAGCGCCGCCCCTTCCAGCTCGCCGACGAACTGCGCCACGTCTTCCTTCTTTTGCGCGCGCAGGTTGACGAACATCGGAACGAGCACCACACCTGCCACGGACAGCAATGTGGTTGGCAGCCAGTTCACCATCGAAAACGTGAACTGATACGCATCGACAATGCTGCTGACTCCATACTTGTACGCAATCGCCACTTCCTTCAGCGCGCCGGCACATTTCCCGATGAGCACGAACGCGGAGACGCGCGCCAGGCTTCGTGCGATGCGTGCATGGTCAGGATGCGTATTGAGTACGCGCTCGCGCCAGCGAGTCAGTTGGAACATCAGTGCGCTCACCATCGTCTGGGCCGTCCAATTGCGTGTGCGGAAAACTTCGCAGTGGCCAGTATTTCCGCTGGCGCTTGGTTGCGCGGCGCCGACGACGCCGTGGACACCTTCCTTTCGCTCATGGAGTTCCTCAGGGCGCGAAGACCGAAGCCCACATGCTTCGCACCTAGGGGTCTTCCGAATCGCAGGATTTAGACCGCCGCGGCACGCGTCCGGCCACGCAAAACGTCGGTGAAACATAGCAGTCACTGCGTCCCTATTAATGTTTGACAACGCACATTGACAGGTACCTATTTCCTCTACATTCACCCGGGTGCGCAGAAAGTACCGGAATAGCGAATAGCCATAGCATGAGTACGCAAATAACGATGCGGTCGAACGCAATTCATCGCAGCGCGTTGTTCGTCGCGCTGCTGCTGTGCTCACTGACGAGCCATGGACCATATGTCGTGATGACAGGCATTCTGCTGCTTATGGCAATGTGCATGAGCGACGCGAAGGCCCGCGAGGCATTGTTCAGTATTCGATGCGTGGCTCTTGTGTCGCTTTCCGCAACTGTCATTACCGCGTGCTATCTGTGGTTTCTCGCAGTACCACACGGGAACGCTTCGTACAATCTCGAGAAATCCGCGACGAACAACTACATTTTCTTCTTGCTTGACATCGGGTTTCTTGCGTCATTCGCTGCGTTGATTTCAACACGCATCGGCGAAGTCACGACAGCTGTCTCGAGGTTGCTAGTGCTCAATTGCTCCGTGCTGTTCCTGCAGACAGCAACGCTGCTCATCAGCGGCCAGTACATCGACTTTACCAAGCCGATTACGGGTGACGCGTCGCGGTACCAGAATTGGGAGTCCGTGCATCCCGTTTTCGCATTCCGGCCGACGGGTCTGTATATAGAACCTTCGACGTTCGCCGCGGCCGTGGGAACCATGGCTATCGGCTATATCCTGCTTTCCAGGGCGAGAGGAAAGACGCCGTCTACGCTGCCCATCGCGCTGACCGTGCTATCCATGCTCATCACGCAGTCAGCTGCGGCGGTTGTACAGGCGGTGGTGTTGATTGCAGCCTTGATGGTCACGCACTCGCGCCGCACGAGAGCGTGGGCGACGGCAATACTCGCATTGATCGCCGTGGCCTCGCCGGGATTGATTGCGGCTTACGTCAATAGCTTCATGCTCAAAATCGACGCGGATTCAGGACTGCGATTGCGGCTGCTGTCGTACGTCTACGAAGTGCGCCATGGATGGGATTTTCTGCTGGGCTACGGCCCCTTCTCCGTCGAATACGACCTGTTCGATGTCTCGGAACACACATCGACTTTTGTTGCATCGCTTAACGACGCAGGATTGCTCAATTTCTTCGTCGTGCAGCTTGGCATCGTAGGACTCGCAATTCCTATCGGCATATTCCTGGTCATGAAAAAGGACATTGCCAATCTGTGCTTTTTCGGTCTGCTGATGTCATCAAAGCTGTCGTACACCTCGCCGCTTCTCTACTTCGGGCTCCTGCCCCTTGTATTGCGACTGGGGGCATCGCAGGACAATACCCATTCGGCTGCCGGCCATCGGGATGTCGATGTTGAGGGTGGAGAACCGGATTTGCTACTTGCGCCGCGCTCGCCATAAGTTTCGATCTGCGGCCGGTACTCGATCTTCTCGCGTCCCGGCCTGCGAGGTTTGTGTTGCCCTCACGTGCGATCAAACCCGAACCCGAACGCCTGGCCGCGCGTCGAGTAGACGTGCCGGTAGCTTGCCCAGCAGCGCTCGATTGAAAAGCGTGAGGCCATTCGCGTACGCGCCTGCCTGCCGAGCTGTTCGCGTCCCTCGCGGTCGAGTGAAAGCAGGCTAACGATACCAGCGGCAAGCGCCTCCGGATCGCCGCTCGGCACCAGACGGCCGGTTTCTCCCATCAATGCCGCGGTATCGCCCACATCGGTCGCCACGCAGGGGACACCGCATGCCATCGCTTCGCCGACCACCGTCGGCAGTCCCTCGCTTCGTGACGATAGACAGAAGACGTCCAAAGCGGACATCAGCAGGTGCACGTCGTTGCTTGCGCCCGTAAGTCGACAAACGTCCCTGATGCCCGCGCGGTCGATCATCGCCGTGAGTTCCCGATTGCTCTCGTCAAGGCCCCGGCCAATCATGACGAAGCGGCAATCCGGCTCCATTGCAGACACCCTCGCTACGGCATTGATGAAAGTGCCATAGTCCTTGGCAGGATCGTAGCGGCCGACTATGCCGACAATCTTCGTCGCGGGATCCAGTCCGAGCGCCTTGCGCAACGGATCGCTGTCGCGCCGGCGCGGCTTGAACAGTTCGAGATCGAACCCGTTGAAAATCACCTGCATCCGCGTACTGCAATAGCCGCCTCGGACGTGCGAGATGCGCGCCGCTTCAGCGCAGCAGATGATCACGTCGGGCAGGTGCGTGGACAGCCACGCACAGAACTTCGCGACGATTGCCAGCTTCGTGCCCGAACGCAGCGATGGGAACTCGGTCTGATGCACCCCCCAGGCGAGCCTGAAGGTACCGCCTCGTGGTTCGCCCCGCCCCGCGACGATCCGGGCGACCCGCGCAGCGATTCCGCCAAACAGGTCCGCGTGATACATCCAGGTTTGCACAACGTCAGGACGCAGTTCGACCAGCCAGCGCACGAGGCGAAACAGCATGAGCGGATTGGGCAAACTTCGCGACATGCCGAGTATCCGCACTTCGACACCGAGCGATCGTATGCGCTCGCTCATCGTGTCGAGTGACGACATGGAGATCACCGTGTGCTGGACACCGTCTCGCTGCGACGCCTGGATCAGCCGATAGAGCATCATTTCGGCTCCGCCTACCCGCAGCCCGGAGATGACATGGACGATTCTCATGGCGATGTCCCCTCCGGCGGTGTTGCCACCAAGCCTGCAACCGGCACCGGCACCGGCGCCGGGACCGGCGAGGCGGCGCCCAACTCCTGATAGATCGACAGCAACTTGCCGAGCACGATGTTCTCGTCGAACTCGGTTTGCACCTTCGCTCTCGCGGCAAGGCCCAGCTTGACGCCGAGCGCGCGATCGTCGTCGAGCATGCGGATCGCGTCGGCAAGCGCTTTGGGGTCTCGCGCCGGAATGAGAATGCCATCGTCGCCGTTGCGGCTCACCACTTCGCGGCAGCCGGGCGCATCGGTCGTGATGAGCGGTAGTGCGCACGCTGCGCCTTCGATTAGCGTCGTCGGCAAACCTTCCCGATAGTAGCTCGGTAACACGACCACATCGACCTCCGAAAGCAAGGCGGGCATATCGCTGACGTGCCCCAGCCAGGTAAGCAGGTTGTCGCGGTGCCATTCCTCGATCTGGTTGCGCTGAATCGCGGCTGGATTGCCCTCGTCGGGAGAGCCCGCCAGCAGGAAAATCACCGAACGGCCTTCGCTCTTCAGTATCCGAGACGCTTCGACGAATTCGCCAATGCCTTTTTCCCAGATCAGCCTCGCCGCCAGCACGATGCGCAACGGCGCACCTTTTTTCGTCTCGGCCGGCTCGCGCGGCCGGTAGCGTGTCAGATTCACGCCCGCGCCCCTCACGAGCCGCACCGCCCGGTCCGCAGCGATGCGCGACTGCTTAAAGAGCGCGACGTCCGACGAATTCTGCAGAACGACGGCGGAGTGTTTCCCATTGAAGGCGAAGCGCATGAGATTGCTCACCACGGGACGCAGCATGCGAGCGCGCAGCTCATCGCTCGTGAACACGTAACCGAGGCCATCGATGCCGTTGACGCGAATCGTCACGCCAGCCAGCCGCGCCGCAAGCGAGCTATAGACTGCGCCCTTGATCGTAAAGCCGTGGACGAGCAGCGGACGCTCGCGTCTGAAAACCCGTGCGAGCCACAGAATGAGGCCGATCTCGCGCCATGGATTGAGGCTGCGCCGTTCCATCGGAATCGCCTCCCAGGTAAAGCCGAGAGCGCGAAGCTTCGGGCCATAGCTGCCGTCGGGCGATAGCAGAATCACCTCGAAGCCGCGCTCTCGCAGAGTTTGTGCGAGTGACAAGCGGAAGTTGAACAGATACCAGTCCGTGTTCGCGAGAAGAATGACTTTATTCGTCGGCACTATCGTCCTCCGGAAAAATGATTAACCCAGCCGCAACTGGGCGAACAGGCGGTCCCAGATCGTCAGAATATGGGCAACGGAATAGCGATCCCGGATCGAGCGCGCGCCCCTGACGCCGAGCTCTTCGCGCAGCGCCTGGTCCGACAGCATGCGCCGCAGCCCGGCGGCAAGCGCGGTTGCATCGCCCGGTGGAATCAGCAGACCGTCCTGCCCGTCGCGCATCAACTCGCGCGGCCCGCTCGGGCAGTCGAACGAGACCGCCGGGACACCGAGCGCCATGCTCTCCATCAACGCCACCGGCATCCCTTCGAAGCGGGACGACAGGACGAAAGCATCCGCGGCGGCCATCTCATCCCATGCAGCCTGGGTGCTGCCGGGCAGAAATATCCGCCTGGACAGATTGAGCTCGGCTATCTTCCGGGTGAGCATCGGCCGCTCGGGGCCTTCGCCCCAGATCCACAGATCCCAATCCTCGAAGTCGTGCGCGACCTTCGCGAAGGTTTCGATCAGCAGCTCGTAGTGCTTCTGGGGTTGCAGGCGACCAACCGAAATAAGGCGCTTTCTGCCTTCGACGCGCTGCGGCCTGGTCATGCTGAAAAGCTCGTCCGGAATCGGATTCGGCATCACGGCAATGCGAGGCGTGTCTCCCGAGCGCATCTTCTCGAACGGCGTTGCCATCGACTGGGAAAGGAACGTGAGCGCGGTGGCCCGCGGGTAGGTGAGCCGGCAAAGCAGCTTCCACAGCAACGGGCGGCCATCGGCCACCGGATCGTTGTGCTCGCAGGCGATCACCGGAATGCGCAGGCCCCGTGAAGCCAGGATCACGTTGATGTTCACGTTGGTCAAAAACGACACGATGACGTCGGGCTGCTCTTGCACGAATAGCTTGCGCAACTCCGCCAGTCTCGCGATGTAGTTGACCCGTCGCAGCGGGCTATGCTTGACGCGGTCAGCCAGATAGACCATCCGCACCTTCTCGTCGATCGGAAAAAAACATCCACCGTGTTTGCTGTAGGTCGGCACGAGCGTGACGGTGTGATTGCGCTGGGCCCACGCGGCCGACAGCACCGCGGCAACCCGTTCGGCGCCGCCCGGTCCTCCCATTGAATTGACGACAAGAACAATCTTCACGTTTCGTTGTCTCCCCGGAACGGTCAAACGCTTAGCGTGTTGCGCGGTTGAAAACTGCAAACCCACTGGCCCGAATTGGCGGCCCAGCACGAAGTCGCCCGCCACCTTTACGGCGAACGCGAGTAACGAGATGTTTGTCGCACGAGCACGAGACCGGCTAAAGAGAGCAACGTCGCGAGTAGCCGGTTCACCGTCGTGAAGTCGAACTGATAGGTGTCGACGATGTCAGTTCACGCGGTCCGTGTGCTGGCTCGTCGCATATATGTGGCTGCCGTAGCGCCCCGGATGCAGGTACTTCACGCTGCGTACGGCGAAGCCGTTAAGCATCACGCCATGTATCCGGGTGCCGACCTGGGCAAAGCGCCTTGCCGTTTCCTCGATTTCCGCAAGACGGGTTTCCGAGAACCGTGCCACCAGAAAGATCGATCCTGCGTGCGGCGCGATAATGCCGGCGTCCGAGACGGCAAGCGCCGGCGCCGAATCGAGCAGTACGATGTCGTAACGCGCCGACGCATCCCGCATCAGGCTGTCGAAAGCGACGCTATTGAGCAATTCGGCCGGATTGGCGGGATAGTCGCCACACGGCAAAATGTCGAGATTCGGTAAAACCTCTCGAGTGGCACGCTCGACAGTCAGTGACGGGTCGGCGAGAACTTCCGCGAGTCCGTGGCCGGACGGAAGTCCAAAACTGCGATGCAGCGCGCCCCTGCGCAAGTCACAGTCGACGAGCAGCACGCGTTTTCCGGTCATCGCCAGGATCACCGCAAGGTTCGCGGCGACGAACGACTTTCCGACCTGTGGCATCGGACCCGCCACCAGGACGATGTTGTTGCGCGCACTCGCCAACATATATTGCAGGGCGGAGCGGAACGAACGCAGGCTTTCCGCCGCCGGATCGGACGGGTGCCGGCAGGCGAGAATCAGGTCGCGCGCGTCGGTAGCATTCGCTTTGGCCTGAAGCTCGTCCTGCTTTGCGCTATGCGGCACCATTCCGTACACCATCAGACCGGTGCGAGCTTCGACTTGTTCAGGCTCGGTCACCCCAGCGAAAAGCAACTCGCGGACAAACGAGATCGCGACGCCCGCAAGCACGCCGAGCAACAACGACGCAGCGAGTACTAGTGAACGCACGGGCCGCACCGGATGTTCGGGGATGATCGCGGGATCGATGATCTGCGCGAAGCCCGCCTTGCTGGCCTGAATGAGCCGAAGTTGCTCGACATTGTTCCGCGCCGCCGTGTAAAGGTCGGTCGTCATTCTCACGTCGCGCATCAGGGCAAGCGCGTCCTGTTGCTCCGTCGGCATGGCATTGACGCGCGCTCTCCCCGCTTCAAGGTACTGCTTCGTCATCGCGATCTGCGCATCGAGCGACGCTACGGCTGGATAGGACGGCGCGTATCGCGCTGCCAGATCGGCACGGGTGCGCTGCAGCGTGAGCAACTGCGCCTCGGCATCGGAGACTCTCTGCAGATTTAGCCGGCCTTCTTCAGTCGCATCGACGAGACCGAGCGAATTGCGATACGCAGTGTAGCGGTGCTCGGCCGCAACCATTTGCGCTTGCATAGCGGGCAACTGGCTCTCCAGGAACCTCAGCGAATTTGCCGCGATGGTCGCATTCCGGTCGTTATTTTCACGCACGTATTGCGCGCCGAGCGCGTTCAACGTCTGGCTAAGCAGCTCCGGATCACTGCCGCGCATGGAGACGCTCACGACGTTCGACTTTTCGCCTTGCTCCGTGATCTGCAGATTCTTCTGCATATCGTCAATCACGTCCTGGCGCGACAAGCGCTTCAGATCGAACCGGATACCGGGCGCCGCCGTGATCGTGTCGATGCGCAACGTCACATCGCCTTTGGTCGTCGCGACGGTTTCGGTCTGACCCACGGTGCCGACGAAGGGCCTGTCGAGCTCACTACCGCTCAGCTCGTATCGGCCCGCGGACAGCGCGGTCAGCGTTAGCTTGCGGTCTTCCAGCTCGCGAGGAACTTTGAATGCGCCAATCTTGACCTGTTCTCTACCCCACGCGTAGCCGCCAATGGAGCCAAAGACCGATTTCGAGAGATCACTTGCATGGCTCGCGAGCCACGCGCCGATCACAGGAAAGCGACGCGGTCCTGAAACAACGTCGAGCTCGAGCTCGTCGACCACATGTGCGACGGTCTGGCGCGACTGGATCACCTGCATCTCTCCCGTCGTCTTCGACCTTGCATCGAACGCAGGCGAAACCATCGACATCAGTTCCGGACGCGAGGAGGGCTGCGCTTCAGGCAACTGATCGATCTTGACGAGAATGTTCGACTGATAAACCGGCGACGTGAGCGCTACGACGCCACCGACAAAGAGGCAGACAACCGTTGTAACTGCAATCGTCAGCCGGCGTCGCGAAATCACATCGAGTATTTGCGAAAGATTGCCGTGGCTGGATAGCGCCGACGACGGCATCGATATCTGCTTTTCGTTCATGGAGATCCCCAGGACAGACAGACACCATAAGTCACTGCTTCGCGCAGAAACACTCCGTCCGTTGTGAAGCATCAGATCAGCCGCGCAGCAGGCCTACGGTAGCCAAAATCGTTTCGGTAGAACGTACCAGTGGGCCGGTCCCGTTTGTGTATGGAAACGAACATTGATGGGTACCTTTTTCCCGTACCTTTTGTACCCGTCGGTAGCAAATGCCGGACTAATAAAAAGACTGCTCGCCACAAAATGGCTTTAATCGTCGAGGAATTCGCGTTTTGTGTGTGAGAGACAGTCATCAGGTCAACACCATCGAGGCGAGAGAGATGCCGAACTTAATATTTGGCCTATTAGTGTGCTTTCTGATTACTTTTATCGTCGTCAAAAGCGCTCGGCTAGGTGGCGGCATTGGTCTCGACAACCAACTCGATGGCGTGCAAAAGATGCACGCTACGGCGGTGCCCCGCGTGGGTGGGATCGCGGTCGCGCTCGCGGTCGCGCTAACACTAGCGCTCGGCGCATTGCTCGGCAGTAATCCGCGCATGGAGGTTTTTAAATTGCTTCTATGCGCATTGCCAGTTTTTCTCGGCGGTATCATCGAGGACTTCACCAAGCAGGTAAGTCCAGCGGCGCGATTGCTATGTGCAATCGTTTCTGCGGCAATTGGCGATTTTGCGCTAGGGGCCGTCGTCGATCGTGTGGATCTTCCACTGATAGATTCCCTTCTTGTCTATTCGCCGATCGCGCTGGGCCTCACTTTGCTCATGGTGTCCGGCTTGACCAACGCGTTTAATCTAATCGACGGCTTCAACGGATTGGCCGGTGGAGTGGCAGTTCTGATGCTGGCCTCGATTGGTTTCGTCGCACATCAGGTCGACGACTGGCTGATTCTCAGCGTGTCCCTGACGATGATCGGCGCCATCCTGGGCTTCCTCGTGTGGAACTACCCATCCGCGGCGATCTTCCTCGGCGACGGGGGTGCCTACTTCATCGGCTTTACGATTGCCGAACTCGTCGTTCTCCTTATAGCGCGTCATCCGAATGTCTCCGCCTGGTACGCTGTCGTCGTGACGATTTATCCGATCTTCGAAACCGTCTTCACGATCTACCGGCGGCGCATTGTGCGCGGCTGCGCGGCAGGCGAGCCTGACGGCATCCATTTGCACACGTTGATCTTCAGGCGGATGGTGCGCCGCGCAGCTCATCCCGAAACGACACGCCAGCGCACGAGGCGCAACGCGAGAACGTCGCCATATCTTTGGACGATTAGCCTCATCAGCATCGTGCCGGCGACGTTCCTTTGGAATAACGAAGTAGCGCTCTTTGCGACCGCGATAACCTTCATGGCGGTCTACGTCTGGCTGTATGTATCGATCGTCAAATTCAGGGCACCGCGCTGGCTCGTGATTTACATGCCGCGCGATTCGTTGCCCGCTCCAAGCGAAACACCGGCTAATCACCCCGCTGAGCAGCCATCCCAGGCAGAATAAATTCGCATATCAACTGGACAGAGCGGACCAGTCTTCCATCAAAAAATTCTCATTGCAGTCGGCTGTGCACTCCTCATCGTGCAAAGCCGAATGTGCGAATGACCTAGTCATTTTTTTCTGTAGGCAATCGTACCCGGAGCGATTATGGCGCGTATGGATTCACGCAGTGCAAACGTCAGCGCAGTTGTCGTTGGCGGCGAATTGAACGGCCTTGGCGTCGTAAGGTCGCTCGCCCGGCACGGTATTCGGACCTTGACTGTCGACATGGAAAGTAGAGCTGCCTTCTGGTCTCGCCACACGCAGGGCCGGCTAATCAGAAATCTCGAAGGAAGAGAATTCATCGACGACATGATTGAAATAGGCAGAAGAATGAGCGAGCCGCCGGTTCTGATGTTGACGGCCGAACCAGCGGTTCATGCTGTTTCAGAAAACATCGACGAAATATCGAAGTGGTTTCGTGTTCGGATTCCGACCGACGAGAAGGTAAAGCTTCTGAGCAGTAAGGCGAGTTTCCACGTGTTCGCACAAGTCAACGATTTTGAGGTTCCGCGTACTGTCGTTCTTGAAAGTGTCTCCGATATGGCACTGCTGGCTGTGCTGCAATTCCCATGTGTGATGAAACCCGATGACAAGCGAAGCGCATTAAGCGGAAAAAAGGAACGCGCGCTTCGCATCGAAACGCTAAAAGAGGCCCGCGAGCAAGCAGCCGTCATGCTCGAGACTCCGGGAGGAATCGTGGTGCAGGAATGGATCGAAGGGGCGGATAGCAACATCTATTTCACGCTCTTTTATCGTGGTGCGGATGGACGGCCAATCGCAACCTTCACCGGCCGCAAGCTCTCCTGCTATCCCCGCAACGTAGGTAGCACAGCGGTATGTGTTGCCGCGCCCGACGCGCACAAAGTACTCGAGCCCATCACGTTGGCTTTCGCGGAATGCGCGAGCATGGCCGGCATGGGCAGCATGGAATACAAGTGGGACGATCATCGCCGGAAGTTCGTGATGATCGAACCCACCGTTGGAAGAACGGACTGGCAGGAAGAAATCGCTACCTTGTGCGGGACGAATATCCCAGTCGCGGCCTACCAGCACGAGCTAGGACTACCTGTGACAACGGCCACTGCAAACCGTGTGAGCGTCGCGTGGCGGGCGTCAATCGCCGACAAGCCGCCACCTCAACTGCTGACGGGCATCACGGAGATCGTGGACGGCTATTTTCGCACCGAGGACCCGTTTCCCGCTTTGAGACAGTACTGCATGGGAAATCCGTTGCGCCGACTGCGGCAGATGATGCAGAGAGATGTGATCACAAATCGACCCGAAAATCTGTTAAGTGGGAGGAACTAATGGCAACGACCGATACCGCAATCATTGGTGCAGGACCTTATGGCTTGTCTCTCGCGGCTCACCTGGATGCGGCGGGCGTGCCTCACCAGGTATTAGGCACGCCTATGGAAGGCTGGAGAAACTTCGCGCCACCGGGCATGCTGATGCGCTCCGACGGCTGGTCCACGAGTCTCTATGCACCGCAGCGCGGTTATGCGCTTCAGGACTATTGCGCGCTGAGGGGCATCCGCTACCAGCCGATCGGCATGCATCTGACACGCGAAACATTTATTGATTACGGACTGTGGTTTCAACAACAGCTCGTCGACGATTTAAAGCAGGTCGATGTCGTCGATATGCGCCGCGTGGACGGGATGTTCCGTCTGGCGCTGAGTGACGGCACTTCCATCGTCGCGCGCCGCGTGGTGCTTGCGCTGGGGCTCAAGGGTTTCGAAAAGACGCCCCCGGTTCTGCAAGGGCTGCCACGAGAATTCGTCTCCCATTCCTGCGAGTACGGAAACCTCGATTGGGTGCGAGGAAAGGATATCGTTATCGTGGGTGGCGGACAGTCGGCACTCGGCCTCGCCGCGCTCATGAACGAAAACGGTGGTCGTATCCGCGTGCTCGCGCGTGAACCTGTCGTGACGTGGAACAACAAACCACAGAACAACCGGAGCCTTATATCGAGGCTGATCAGGCCGGATGGGCGAATCGGCCCGGGTTGGCGCGCCCATATCATCGCGGAATGGCCGTTCGTGTTTCGCGCATTTGGCGCACAGCGCCGGAAGCAGGTCGTAAATTCCACGTGGGGCCCGTCTGGCGCATGGTGGCTGCGCGATCGCGTCGTCGACCAGGTGGACGTGACGGTCGGCAGCCAGATACGTCACGCGGTCATTGATGGAAATCGCATCGTCCTGCAGGTCTCCATGAAAGACCAGCAATCGCAATTAGAGGCCGACCACGTGATCGCGGCGACCGGGTTCAAGACCGACCTCAGTCGACATGCATTTCTTTCAACGGAAATCGTCCAGTCGATGTCCCTTCAAGACGGTGTGCCGGAGCTTACGCGCCATTTCGAGACCGGTGTTCGCGGTCTCTATGTGATTGGACCCGCATCCGCATACAGCTTTGGTCCTGTGATGCGATTCATCTACGGAGCGAAATACGCTGCGCCGCAGGTTGCACGGCATATCCTGAAGCGTTATCGGCACGATAGCCCTGCGCCGCGAACGACGCCCGCCGCAGCAGCCACGGAAGCAATTCCGAATCAGGCAGACCATTAAACGCCATCCATGCGGATCGTGTCGAGCTCAGGTTCATCGATACGCCAACTGTCTACTCAGTGAGTGTGCCCAATGATGATGCCCCAGCGAAACAGCGCCGTGAAAGAAATCATGGCTCGCTGCTTGTCCTTTTCCGGTATGACGTGGCTAACGCGAACTTTGCTATGGCGTGACAGAGTCGCGATCCTGCTGTATCACGATCCGGACCCTGCAACGCTCGATGTCCATTTGACCCATTTGCGGAAGATCTGCGATGTGATTCCGCTCGCGGCTCTCAATGAGCCCAGCAAAGGCCGACCTCGTGCAGTCGTTACTTTTGACGATGGCCACGCAGGTAATGCTGATCTTCTGCCGGTTTTCATAAAACATAAGGTTCGCCCGACCATTTTCCTATGCAGTCGAATCGTCGCGCGCCGGCGCAGGCATTGGTGGTTGCATCCGTCAGCGGAACAGGCCGGTATCGAGCGGCTGAAGCGACTAGGGAATTCGCGCCGGCTGGCCGAACTCGAGGTGAGAGGATTCGCGCAGGACGGTGAAGACATGCCGTCGGGACTGACCCATGAGCAGATCCAAACGATGAAACCTTACGTGGACTTTCAGGCGCACACGCGGTTTCATCCGATATTGACGCGCTGTGAGGCATCCGAATGTGAGGAAGAAATCGCGGGTTCGCGGCACGAGGTTGGAGCTTTACTGAATAGCGAGTGCACTCACTTCGCGTATCCGAACGGCAACTACGGCGCGCGGGAGATCGAATACGTGAAGGCGGCGGGATTCAAGACCGCGCGCACCTGCGACGTTGGCTGGAACGATAGCCAAACCGACCCTTACCGTTTGCGCACGATCATCATTACCGACGACGCGTCACCCACCTGGTTCGCCGCCCAATTGACAGGCATCCCGGTTTTTCTGCGCTACTTGCGAGGTGGCTCGTGGGATGGACGCTTTCCGCAGTTCTAGTTGGCGGAGGCCGAATGTCCGTCCGGCTGTAACCTGGTTGCGGCTATTAAACGAACGCTGGAGTCAACTTTCATGAGGTTCGCTTACTGGGTCTGCGGCCTGTTGGTCACCGGGCTCATTGCAGCGCAGTCATTGCGGCTACTCGCGGATCGCGGCGATGCGGCAGTCAGCGAGCCGCCAGCCAGCGATCTGCTGGGTGCGCCCCCGGCTGCGCGCACTATCGTCACACCAGCCCTCGTTGACCCAGTGAATCCGTTTGACTTTGGTGCGAAGTGCGATGGCGTGTCGGACGATTCGTCAGCGTTTCAGGCCGCGCTGGATGCCGGCGACGTACGGGTGCCGGCTGGGACCTGCGTGATCGACCACACGGTCAAAATTACGGTCAGCCATCGGCACATGGAATGTGCGAAAGGCACGACGCTCAGGCAGACCAGGCCGGTATTCAGCATGTTTTCCGTCGTCGCACCGGACGGGAAAACGCTGACTGGCGACAGCATCGCCAATTGCGTATTCGAAGGAACCAATTCCGCTGCTCCACGTTTTATTCTCGACGACGATGCGCTGCACTACAACATTCCCGTCGAGACGCGGGACAGGGTCAGCGACTTCACGCTTGTCGGCAACACCTTCAAGCGATTTTTTGGCCAGGCGATGTTTCAGACCTACGGGGAAGTGGACGGCGGCAGCGGCGACATCATTGCATATAACCGTTTCGAGAGCTGCGGATACTATGGCGCCGTATTCGTCGCGCATCGGCACGGATACATTGGACATAATGTTCTGATAGATTGCGCGGTAGGTGTCGAGAACGACAATGCGCAGCAACTGGGCGGCGATAACGTGATCGAATACAACGACGTGAGGGCAATTCACGGCTATGGAGCGCCCGATATGGGCGCCTCGGTGCTGCTGACGGGTGGCACGGCCGGCGACGCAGACTACTCGACCAACATCGTGCGTTACAACACCGTAATGGGAGTTAGCAAAAAGGCGTACTATTCGTTCGCAATACGGCCAAGTATCATATGGCAAAAGGCGAGCGGCGGCGCCGCACAGTATCGGCAAAACACCTGCGTGAGAGGATGCAAAGTCGTTCAGTAACAAGCGCAACTGTGCTGCATTGAACGGAGGTGCGCGGCCGGGAGTTGGGAATCCCGACTGATGGATCGGTTTTTCAATCGAGCCAACTGAGGTCGCGTTACTTAAGTGAGGTTCAAGATGACGACTCTTATACGAATAATCGGTACGATCGCGTTTCTATTCGTGGTCTACCTTGCTCTCAGAGCCGTCGCGGACGTCCTGTTTTCGGATACGTCGAAGAATGGCCGGCTCCGCCAGCGGCGCTTGCGCTCCTCGAGTAGCGCCGATCGAGAGGCAAATATTGAAAGCCAGCAGAAAGCGGCGGATCACAACGGCCGCGGCTAGCGAGCCGCATATGCGCTGCACCTACCTCCGCACGCCAACCTGAAGTCCCCCGCTAAGCTTGATCACGACGCACGCCAACCGTGATCTACGCGCCGCGCTGCCGAACCCACAGGGTCCGACAGCGCTCCATCGTCAAACGGCCTCGAAGCGGTCCAGATTCATCACCTTGACCCACGCAGCGACGAAGTCGCGCACGAACTTCTGCTGTCCATCCTCGCTCGCATAGACCTCACTGAGCGCGCGCAGAACGGAGTTCGCGCCGAACACGAGGTCCACGCGCGTGCCGATCCATTTCGGCTTGCCGGTCTTGCGCTCACTCCCCTGGAACACGTCGCTGGCAACCGTCAGCGGCTTCCACTGCGTGTCCATGTCGAGCAGGTTGCGGAAAAAATCGTTCGTCAGTGCGCCCGGGCGATCCGTGAAGACGCCGCGCGCTTCGCCGCCAGCCTGGACGCCCAGCACGCGCAGGCCGCCCACCAGTACCGTCATTTCGGGCGCCGTGAGCGTGAGCTGTTGCGCCTTGTCGACGAGCAGTACCTCAGCCGGCACACGGTAGCTGCCTTTCACGAAGTTGCGGAACCCATCGGCGAGCGGTTCGAGCATGCCGACAGATTCGACGTCGGTCTGCTCCTGCGACGCGTCCATGCGACCCACCGCGAATGGCACCGTGATTTCGTGACCCGCCTTTTTCGCGGCCGCCTCGATGCCGACACCGCCCGCGAGCACGATCAGATCAGCGAGCGAAATCTTCTTTCCGTTCGACTGTGAACGGTTGAACCCGGCCTGAATGCCTTCGAGCGTCCCGAGCACCTTCGCGAGTTTCGCGGGCTCGTTCACAGCCCAATCCTTTTGCGGAGCGAGGCGGATGCGCGCACCGTTGGCGCCGCCGCGCTTGTCCGATCCACGGAACGTCGACGCCGAAGCCCACGCGGTCTGTACGAGTTCAGCAATCGACAGCCCCGAGTCGAGAATCCTTCGCTTCAGCGAGACGACGTCCTGTTCTGCAACGAGCGGGTGATCGACGGCCGGAATCGGGTCTTGCCAGATCAATTCCTCGGCAGGCACTTCCGGACCGAGGTAGCGGGCGCGCGGCCCCATATCGCGGTGCGTCAGCTTGAACCAGGCACGCGCGAATGCATCGGCAAACTCATCGGGATGCGCCATGAAGCGCCGCGAGATCTTCTCGTAGGCCGGGTCGAAGCGAAGCGACAGATCGGTCGTCAGCATCGTCGGCTTGAGCTTCTTCGAGGCGTCGTGCGCGTGAGGAATCGTTTCCTCCGCGTCTTTTGCAACCCATTGGTGCGCGCCGGCCGGACTCTTCGTCAGTTCCCATTCGTAAGCGAAAAGGTTGTGGAAGAAGCCTGTGCCCCATTGGGTCGGCGTGCTGGTCCAGGTGACTTCGAGTCCGCTCGAGATCGCGCCGGCACCCGCGCCGGTTCCGAAGCTGCTGTTCCAGCCGAGCCCCATGTTCTCCAGACCGGCGGCTTCGGGCTCGGGCCCGACGTTGCCGGCAGGGCCCGCGCCGTGCGTCTTGCCGAACGTATGGCCACCCGCGATCAACGCGACGGTTTCCTCGTCGTTCATGGCCATCCGAGCGAAGGTTTCCCGAATGTCGCGCGCGGCTGCGACAGGATCGGGGTTGCCATCCGGACCTTCCGGGTTCACGTAGATGAGCCCCATCTGCACCGCCGCGAGCGGATTCTCGAGATCGCGGTCGCTGTCGGTATGGCTCGTTTCCTGGCCGCGCAACGCCGTGGCGGCCACGACCACGCGTTCATCGTCATTGGCAGGCGCGCCCTTGCCATAGCGCACGTCGCCGTTCAGCCATGTCTTTTCGTTGCCCCAGTACACGTCCTGATCGGGTTCCCATGTGTCCTCGCGGCCGCCGGCGAAACCGAAGGTCTTGAAACCCATGGTCTCCAGCGCGACGTTCCCGGTAAGGATCAGCAGATCGGCCCACGAAATCTTCTGGCCGTACTTCTGCTTGACGGGCCAAAGGAGGCGCCGGGCCTTGTCGAGGTTTACGTTGTCGGGCCAGCTGTTCAGCGGCGCGAAGCGTTGCTGTCCGCGGCCGCTACCGCCGCGACCGTCGCTCGTGCGATACGTGCCTGCGCTATGCCACGCCATGCGGACGAACAGCGGTCCGTAGTGGCCGAAGTCGGCCGGCCACCAGTCCTGCGAGTCGGTCATCAGCGCGGCGAGGTCCTTCTTTAGCGCCGCGAGGTCGAGCGTCTTGAAGGCCTCGGCGTAGTTGAAGCCGGGGTCGAGAGGATTGGATTTGTGCGAATGCTGGCTCAATAGATCGAGCCGAAGCTGCTTGGGCCACCAGTCGCGGTTGGTCGTACCACCGCCAGCGGCGTGATTGAACGGACACTTGCCTTTGTTCGGCATGAATCTTCCTGCTTTGGTTGATTGGTTTTGACGGCCGCGCAGCGCCTGCTAGTCCTGCCACCGTGAGCCGAGAATCTGCCCGCAGAAATTGCTCCTGCAATATTCCGGATCGAGGCGATCGAGAATGTCAGCGCTCCGCGTACCGAAGGTCGTCTGCGGACGGTGAGCAACGCCACGCCCGATCGCACCGATGATCTCCTGCCTGAAGTGCTTGCCGCGCGGATAAGCGGCCAGCACTCCCGCGCGCTCCCCATCCGTGTGGGTTTCGAAATGCGCTGCGACGAGATCCGTACATACCGCGGCTGCCAGCACCTTCGCGAGTGGCGACACGCGCTCCGGGATGCCCGGCGATGTGTGCAGCGCGATGGCGTTCCACGCATCGTCCTGTGCGTGAATACTCGCGCCGTGATGACGCAGAAGCCGACGCGCCGCATCGGCGCCGTCCAATTCATAGCGCGCGGTCGAATGGGCATACGCCGCGCTCAGTCCCATGTTCGCGTACATCGAACTCACGTAGAGCGCATCCATATCGCATACGATGCCGACTCGGCGGGCGTTCAGCGCCGCGAAGACGAACACCCGGTGCGCATGGCCGAGCAACACGGCCGGCAGCGCTGCATGAGCGCTCTCGGCAGCGGCGAGCGCCACCGATGTGCGCGGAATGCGGATACCCACGATATTTGCGTCCGCTCCGGATGAGCGTGGTCGCATGTCCATTTCCTTTGCGTCGATATGAGGTGTCGCGCGCGGTCCACTCAGAACGCGAAGCAGCTACAGCCGAGCGCGCCCCAGAATGAGTTGGCGTCGCCGGCCGGCACATTGCTGCGCCATGCCCAACCGTGCGCATGGCTGTGCACGCCGCAAAGGTTCACGCACGCGTCGGTGCACGACTGCGCGAGCACGGCGTTCGTCACGACGGGCTTGTAGCGCGCATAGCCACCGAACTCCGCGACCGGCGACCACACGGGACTCACCGGCAGCGCAGGTGGATTCAGCGAGTCGAACTCCGCGTCGGCATACACGACGCGGCCGTTCACGACCGTCAGCACCGACTCGAGATGTTTGATCGACTCTTCGTCGATCGTGAAGAAGTCGTCGCTCAGGACCGCGAAGTCGGCGTACTGGCCGGGTACCAGCGCGCCCTTCTTCGTTTCGTCGTTGGAGAACCACGCGCTGCCCACCGTGTAGCGGCGCAACGCTTCCATGCGTTCGAGACGGTCGCGCTGCGCGTACATCGGCGTGCCGCCCACGGTGCGCCCGGACACGAGCCAGTACAGCGACACGAACGGGTTGAAGCTCGCCACGCGGGTGGCGTCGGTGCCCGCGCCGACAGGCAACCCGGCTTCGAGCATCTTGCGCACGGGCGGTGTGTGCGCCGCGGCCCCGGCGCCGTAACGCGCGATGAAGTACTCGCCCTGATACGCCATCCGATGCTGGATGGCGATGCCGCCTCCGAGCGCCGCGATGCGCTCGATGTTGCGCTCCGAAATCGTCTCGCAGTGGTCGAAGAACCAGCGCAGGCCGTCGAACGGCGTGTCGGCGTTCACGCGCTCGAACACGTTCAGGAAGCGCTCGATCGACTCGTCGTAGGTCGCGTGCAGACGCCACGGCCAGCGGTTGCGCACCAGCAGGCGCACGACCTCTTCGAGTTCCTTCTCCATGCCTTCCGGCAGGTCGGGACGCGGCTCGAGAAAGTCTTCGAAGTCCGCCGCCGAGAACACCAGCATTTCGCCCGCGCCGTTGACCTTCAGGAAGTCGTCGCCGTCGCCGGGACGGGTGGCTTTCACCCACTTCGCGAAGTCCTCGATCTCGCGCTTCGCGTTCTGCGTGAACAGGTTGTAGGCGATACGCACGGTGAGCTGATCGCGCTTCGCGAGTTCCATGATGACCGCGTAGTCGTCGGGGTAGGCCTGATAGCCGCCGCCCGCGTCGATCGCGCTCGTCACGCCGAGGCGGTTGAGTTCGCGCATGAACTGGCGTGATGAATTCATCTGGTCGTCGAAGGGCAGCTTCGGCCCCTTCGCGAGCGTCGCGTAGAGCAGGCCCGCATTCGGACGCGCGATCAGCATGCCGGTGGGATTGCCGCGCCGGTCGCGCTGGATCTCGCCGCCGGGAGGATTCGGCGTGTCGCGCGTGTAGCCGACCGCACGCAGCGCCGCCGCGTTGAGCAGCGCGCTGTCATACAGATGCAGAATGAAAACCGGCGTGTCAGGTGCGATCGCGTTGATTTCATCGAGCGTGGGACCGCGCTTTTCCGCAAACTGAAATTCGTTCCAGCCGCCGACCACGCGCACCCATTGCGGCGCCGGCGTGCGCGCGACCTGCGCGCGCAACATCTCGAGCGCGTCGGCAAGCGACGGGACTCCGTCCCAGCGCAATTCCATGTTGAAGTTCAGGCCGCCGCGAATCACGTGCAGATGCGAGTCGTTCAGACCCGGAATCACGGTGCGGCCGTTCAGATCGATACGGCGCGCATCGTCACGCGCCCATTGCATGACATCGCGCTCACTGCCGGTCGCCACGATCTTGCCGTCAGCGACGGCCAGCGCCGTGACGAACGAACGACGCTCGTCCTGGGTCGCAATCTTGCCGTTGTAGATCACCAGGTCGGCGATGCGGACAGGTTGATTGGGTGCGCTCATCGACGCCCTCCTATGTGCTCTATTCGATTTGCCCTTTGCGCCTCATGACGGCGCAAAGGGTGTGAGATGCGGGCGAGCGTGCGGAACGACGCTCGCCTCGCATCGCTTCGCTCGACTGCGGCCCAGCTTCAAGGTCAGGCTGCTTCGCTCGCGTGTTCGCCGAGGATCTGCTTCGCGTAGCGCACGCCGATGCCGTACGCGCTGTGCGCCTTGAAGATGTCCATGCAGCCTTCGTAGGTCTCGCCACGGGCCCAGTCGCGTTGCAGTTCGCACATGAACTGCAGCGAGGTCATCGGCACCGCGCCGGCCTGGATCACGCGCTGGATCGCGCGCTCGTGCGCTTCTTCCGTGATGTCGCCGCATGCGTCGGTCGGCACGTAGATCTCGAAGCCTTCCGCGAGCATCTGGACGGTCGGGAACGCCACGCACACTTCCGTCCACAGACCGGCGATCACGATCTTCTTGCGGCCCGTGGCCTTGATCGCCGCGCGAAAGCCCGCGTCTTCCCACGAGTTCATCGAGGTGCGATCGACCGGCTTGATCTGCGGGAACACCTGCTGCACTTCGGGCAGCAGGTGGCCGCTGAACGAGTCCGCGGCGATCGTGGTGAGGACCGTCGGCACCTTGAACAGCCTGGCGGCCTTCGCGAGGATCTGCACGTTGTGCAGGACAGTGGTGCGCTCGTGCGAGTGCGTGCCGAAGAACATCTGCGGCTGGTGGTCGATCAGCGCGAGTGCGCAGTTCTCGGGGGTCAGCAGTTCAAAAGCCATGGTTGCTCCAGTGAAGGACAGGTACGGACAAGCGATGCCGCGCGCAGCGGTCATCGAACGCGTGCAGATTACGGATCGCGCGCCTTAAAGTCCTTGGGAAAACCTGAAGCGTTATGAAAGGTTCGGCTCGCCTGAAGCGAGCGCGCAAGAGTGGACGTCAGTCCGGGAGGAAGGGGAGTAGGGCGGCTACCCCTGAAGACGTTCGGCCAGACTCACGAGACGCTGAAAATCCGGCGCCTTCGATGCGACGTCGATCTGGCTGATCCGTTCACTGAGCAGATCTCTGGCAGCGGCAACTTCTCCGCGATCGAGCAGGTGTTCCGCAAGCTGATATTCGGCGCGCATTGCCCAAAGCGGGGCGCCGTCGGAATTCGCCTGCTCGATCGCCGCTCTGAGCAGGCGTTCCCCTTTCTGTCGACGTTGTGCGATTTCGGCTGCGGGTGCTTCACCGAGTGCGGCACACTGCAATTCGAGCCAGCCCCGAACACGCGACAATTCAGGCACGTTAAAGCGATTGCCATTCACCTTGGCAAACGCGAGCGCCTCATCCAGCCGTACCCGGGCCTCTTCTATGCGGCCACCCCGGCCCAGCGCTTCCGCATATAGCACATAGATTGGCATGACCACCCGCTGGAATCCGCGAGCAACGAGCCGCTGCAGTACGGGCTCCAACCGTTCCAGCACGTTGTCGTCTCGCCCGGCCATCACGTCTGCCTTGACGGCAAGATACTCCGCATAGTCCCGCCAGTTATCGAGTCGGTGACTTGCAGCTTGCGAGCGCAATAACGCCAGATAATTCGACGCCGCCTGGTGCTCTCCCGATTCGAGCGCGACGGGTACGGCAATGAGTGCGAGTACGTGATTGAGCGACGGTTCGAGCATATCGCCGCGAATCCGGTCCAACGAACGTTCAACGAGCCGCATTGCGCGCTCGGGCTTGCCCTGCAGCAGCGCGATCCGTGCCAAGGTACCGGTCGCCCAGATCAGCGGGTCGATGGTCAGCCATGTTCCCGCCGAGATCGGCAGGCTCTGTCCGGCGATAGATTCGATTGCCTGCTCCAATCGCTCACCGGCCTGCTCCTGTTCGCCCAGGTAGTGCAACGAAATCGCAATCATCTGCTCCGCGAGGGACTGTCGCCACGGTGAATCACCGCCTGAGACCGCATGCTGATACCGCATTGCGTAGCGCATCGAGGTATGGATGTCGCCTGTTGTGAGCATGGTATTCCACAGCCCCCAAAGCGCATCGATGGCAAATTCGTCGTTGCCGGTCGCGCGTGCGAGCCGTAGCACGCGCTCCCACAACAAAGGCGCCCGAGCGACGTCCTCGCCGGTGTGGATCAGGGACGCCGCGTACGCAGCGCATAATTTCATCTCGCACTCGGCATCGACGGCGCCGGCAGGCAGGCCATCCAGCACAGTCAATGCGCGTCGCGCCCGCTCGCAGCACTCTCTGACATGCGAAGCCCCGAGCAACCGGCCGACAAGTGCGCTGGCAAGAGCTACGCCGAGAGCCGGGTCGCCTTCCGCGGAAAAAGCCCAGTCGTATGCGCTGCGTGCGTCATCCAGTGAAAACCGTGGGCTCGCGCCAGGCTCTTCGTCGTCGCCGCCCGCAACGAAGGGCCCATTCCCTTCGATATAGCTGCGCATATAGCGCACGTGACGCGCTGCAATGATCTGGGACTCGCCTTCGTCGCGCAGCTTCTCGAGCGCATAGGCGCGGGTACTTTCGGTGAGCCGATAAAACGCGATGGCCCCGCGAAACTCGACGTTCAGCAAAGACTTGGTAGCCAGCTCCGACAGGCTCGAGATGATCACCGCAACCGACATATCAGGTTCAGCCGCGACTGCACACACCGCCTCGAAACTGAATGTGCTGAAAAAGCAGCCGGTTCTGCGAAACAGCGCCTGCGACGCGCTGTCGAGCATCATGTAGCTCCAATCGAAGGTTGCCCGCAAGGTCTGATGGCGCGGCAAACCGGATCGCAAACCGCCGGTGAGCAGGTTCAATCGGTCGTCGAGCCGTGAGGCAACACCTTTGAGGCCGAGCGTTGCCACCCGCGCTGCGGCGAGTTCGATTGCGAGCGGCAGCCCGCCGAGACGGCGGCAAATCTCGGCGACGAGCGTAATGCTCGCCTCGTCGTGCGCACACTCGGGTGCGAGGATAAAAGCGCGGCGCAGAAACAGTACGACGGCCGAGCAACCGAGTATCGCATCGGTCATTTCTCCGCTCGCTGGGACCGCAAGCGGCTCGAGGCGCAGCACGGTTTCACCCCAGATATGCAGAGGCTCGCGACTGGTCACCACGAAACGCGCCAGAGGGTTGCGCGCTACCAGCGCATCGACGAGGCTCGCGACCACATCGATCACGTGCTCCGCGTTGTCCAGGATCACAAGGCAATTGGACGCTGCGATCGCGGCCGCGATCGCAGCCTCGTATGTATCGTCCGGGCCCATGATCACGCCAAGCGCTTCGGCCAGCGTGGCGAGCACCGTATCGCGCGATGATGCCTTCCACAGCTCGACGAAACATACGTGCCGTCCGTATCGGCTTTCCATTTCACTCGCCACGTAGCGAGCGAGGCAGGTCTTGCCGATACCGCCCGCCCCCACCAAGGTGATGACGGCCGTCGAGCCGATCTGTTCGATTATTCGTGCAACCTCGTCTTCACGTCCGATGGGAAATTCACCGCGCATTTGCGCTGCCTTCCCAGCGACTGCAAGGCTGTCCGTGCCGCGGGCCGGAACGCCCTCGGTCGGCCGAACAAGCACATAGCCGCGGCCGGGTACCGTTTTGATCAGATCGCGATCGGCACCCAGCAGCTTGCGCAGCGCAGCCATATGAACCTGAAGGCGATTCTCCTCGACGATGACGCCTGGCCAGACGGCGTCCATGATTTCATCCTTGGAGAGTACCGCGCCGCGCGCCCGGTACAACTCTTCGAGAATCGCAAACGCGCGTGCGCCCAGCCGTACAGGCTGCCCGTTCTGTCTGATTTCGCGCTGGTCGAAATCGACACTCAAAGTGCCGATCTCAATCATGGTCATCTCCAGGCAGTGGGGTCGTGGCTGAGCACTGGATGACTTGCATCAGGTTGCATTTCCATTCCGGGGAACAACAAACACATAGGCTTCGAAACCAGTCCGTACCCGTGCTCTCTGCATTTTCGCCAACAAATTGTAATCAATCGTCGAAGCGTACGTATTGAACAAAAATCCACTCTAAACCCTGTCTTTGAGCGCTCACATCTCGACGACTCATCTGCGCGCCATTTCGGAACGGGTACACCGGCCGCCTCCAAAACACCCGTTGACACGCCGAATCCCCCACGGCCGTCGATCGCCGGCGCTTTTGTCATGGTATAAATGTCACCCTTTTGATGGATTCGACGGAGCCCGATTCGCGTTTTCCCGGACGATCTTGCCCAGGTTTTATTGCTATCTACTCGCCTCCCATGATTTCGCGCGAATCTCCCGCCAGCGTTCCGCAACTGCCAAAGGACAATCTGGGTTGCGTCGCGGGTAAGCTCAGCAAAGACTTCGAAGCGGTCGGCAACGATATCTCCTTCTACCGCAAGTGCATGGCCGAGCCTGACTTGAGTCGCATTGCCATGCCGGCAAACGAGCGAGGCTTTCTGGTAGGGGTGTCGCTCGGCAACGGTCATCAGAGAAGGATTCTTCGAGGCGCACGCTCATTCGTCAGCCGGTTCGACCTTGACTCCATCTACATCCGGGATTTCTCCGAAGACTATCAAGCGGATATGTACGGCAATTTCGATTTTGTCCTCGTCGAATTATCCCGCTCGTTTTTTACACGACTCGAGAATGAACACCACGCACCGGGCATCTCGGGCCTAATCTGCGCCAACGGGCAGAAAGATCCCGTATTAGGGCATCTTTCGCGCGCACTCACGGCAAGTCTCGAAGCGACAGGCCCGCTCAGCCGACTTTTCGTCGAGCAGGTGGGGCTTGGCCTCGGCACGCATATCGCGAGGCGGTACGGAAACTTTGCTTCGGCTGACGTGCGCGTCAGCCGCGGATTATCCAGCGCCATCGAGGCTCGTGCCAAGGAGCTTTTGCTCGACAGCAACCGCAGCGATATCTCCATTGCCGACATTGCGCGCGAATGCAACCTGTCGCGCGGCTATTTCATCCGGGCGTTTTCCAAGTCCACCGGCCGCACGCCACATCAGTGGTTGCTGGAACAACGCGCGAAACAGGCGCGCCAACTCCTGGAAGAGACCGATATGACGCTATCGGAAATCGCCGCGATTTGCGGGTTTGCAGATCAAAGCCATCTGAGCCGCGTGTTCGTCAGGCTAATCGGCACAACGCCCGGAGCGTGGCGTAATCGCGCGATCTAGGAAGCCATCGGCGCCGCTGACCGGAGAGCCGGACGCGCGATCAGGAAGAATTCAACGGGGCTTCAGAACAACGGCGAGCGGCCGAGGCGGCTTATTGCCGGCCGTCTTCTATACCTATAGATAATGGCGTCTTTCCCGGTGCCACCCTACGATTCGGTGCGACGTTCGAGAGCAGCGTGATTTCCACGATCACGCGCAAATCTGAAGTTCACCGCGGTTTGGCGAGATGCGCCATCCGGGCCTGCTGGAGGGAGGACGCATCATGTACGTTTTTGATCGAGTTGCGGTCTCCCTCGACGGACGTCAGGTGTTTCGCGACGGTCAGGCTCAGCCGATCGGCGCGCGAGCATTCGATATTCTCGAACTGCTGATCCGGTCCGCCGGAAAACTGGTCACGAAAGACGAGATCATGCGTCTCGTCTGGCCCACCACGTTCGTGGTCGAGAACAACATCCAGGTTCATATTTCGGCACTACGCAAGCTCTTTGGCGACGGTTGGATTCGCACTGTACCAGGCCGGGGCTACCAGCTTCGCACGCCGTCCCATATGGCTGCGCCTCATGCACCGAGTCAGGAGCTTGCCGCCGAAAAGGCGGTCGAGAGTGTCATCAGGCAGCGGTCGTGGCGGCTCGTTGGCCGCGATGACGACGCCAACATGCTGTACGAGATGCTACAGCGCGGATCGTTCGTGACGGTAAGCGGCCCGGGCGGCGTTGGAAAAACACGGCTCGCGTTGAGTGTCGCGAGAGCATGGGTCGACAGCAACCATTTCGAGCTATGCCACGTCGACTTCGCCGGGCACGACACCCAGCACTCGTGTCTACTCGCAGTACTCGAGAAGCTTGGCGGCGCTCCGGGCAGTCATGCGCCGACGATCGCCGATGTCGTGCAGACGGTGGGCAACCGGCAAATCGTCTTCGTATTCGATCACTGCGAAAGAGTCCTCCAGGCCATAGCCTCGCTATGCGAATGCATCGCGGCATCGAACGGCCATGCCGTCATTCTGACGACGAGCCGCGAACCGTTGCGCGCAATGGGCGAACGGGTCTACTCGATCTCGCCATTGACACTGCCCGACGAAAACGCCGGCGGAGCGGAGATGCTCGCGAGCGGCGCTATCAGGATGTTCTTCGAACATGCGCAGGCGTCCGGAATCCGCTTTCCCGCCGACCCGGGAACGCTCAATGTGATCGCCGATATTTGCCGGCGTCTCGGCGGCTTGCCGCTCGCGATCGAACTTGCCGTCGCGCGGGCCGCGCTACTCGGCGTGCAAGGACTACTTCGCGAACTCGAGAAATCGATACTGTGGCTTTCGGGCGGACTCAGAACCGCCCATCCGCGTCAAAAGACGCTACGCGCAACGGTCGAGTGGAGCTACGCGCTGCTCAGCGAGGCTGAGTGCGCGGTATTGCGCCGGCTCGCCGTATTCCCTCGCAGGTTCAATCTCGCGGGTGCCTGCGACGTCATTTCCTGCGCGGACATTGGACGGGACGCCGCACTTACCAGCGTCCTTAGCCTCGCGAAAAAATCATTGCTTACTTTGCATACCGAGGGTCCGGTCAAGAGTTATTCGCTGTTGCCGGTCGTGAAAGCCTACGCGATCGAGCGGCTAATGGAATCCGGCGAATGGCCGTCCTTCCGTTTCCGCTACGTGTCCTCGAAAGACAACGCACCCGCCAATTTCGCTTCCTGAGCCCGCCGGAGCGCAAGAACACCACTGTCCATAGGATAATGGCGCCGAAGTGAAACCCGCTGTTGTTTTTTCCGCCTATTGAATGGGCTCAAACCTCTATAATTCATGGCCATTGTGTACATCGTCGACGACGATGCGTTGATCCGTAGAAGTCTGGCGGGCTTGCTGAAATCCGCCGGTCATACGGCAACGTGTTTCGAGTCGGGAGAAGCCTTCCTCGCGTCGGAGACCGTGGCGCAAGCCTGCTGCATTCTTCTCGATCTCAAGCTCGGCGGCATGAACGGCCTCGACGTGCAACGGGCGCTGATCGAGCGTGGAACGTCGATCCCTGTCATTTTTATATCGTCGCACGGCGAAGAGGAAGTGGTCGACAAAGCGCTCCGGCAAGGGGCAATCGCCTTCTTCCATAAGCCGTTTTCGGTCGACAGGATATTGGCGTTGATTGATGAAACCGGAACGCGCCAACGTTCCGCTGCGAGTCCATCGTGAGCGGATCTCTGGCGCCCTGTGATAACGGGTCCATCCTCTCGGGCAACACGACTATGCGCGTTTCCGAATCTGCCGCGCGAACTGACCATGTGAAGCAAAGCGCCGAATCCATCGTTTATGTGATCGACGACGACGCAATCCTACGACGCTCGCTGAGTTCGCTATTGCGCTCGTACGACCTTCGCGTCGAGACTTTCGCGACGTCCAGCGAGTTCCTCGCATTTCCCCGCCCCGCTGTGCAGAGCTGCCTGATCCTGGACATGCGGCTCGAAGACGAGGACGGACTGACCGTGCAGCAGAAGATCGGCAACGCGGGGCTCGGCATTCCCGTGATCTTCATGACCGGCTACGGCGACGTCGCAAGCTCGGTGACCGCGATGAAAGGCGGAGCGTTGGACTTTCTGACCAAGCCGTTCGAGGACCACGAACTGCTCGATGCGATCCAGCGCGCGTTCGCGATCGACAAACAACGCCTCGAGCGCGAGCGTTCGCTCGCCGACGTATCGCGTGCTCATCAGTCGCTTACGCCAAGAGAGCGCGAAGTGATGACTCTCGTGATTTCCGGCCTGATGAACAAGCAGATCGCGGCAACCCTGAACCTTCAGGAGATCACGGTGAAGGTTCATCGCAGCCAGGTCATGAAGAAGATGAAGGCGAGAACATTGCCCGATCTCGTTCGTATGGCCGAAGCGCTTGGCATCGAGCCCGCGGAAAAGACCTTCTGACCTTCTGACGGCCGGGTGAGCGTTCAGCGCCCACCGGCCGGATCACGCCCCGGCCGTGACCGGATGGCATATCTCCGCAGGCAGAGAGAACCGGAACAATGCACCGCCTCGCTGATCGGTACTCGCCCACAACCGTCCGCGATGCGCGCCGATGATCAACCGGCAAATCGCGAGCCCCATGCCGAGACCCTCGGCCTTGCTGGTGTAAAAAGGCTCGAATACCCGCTCGCAAATCTCCGGCGACAGACCCGGTCCCGAATCCCGCACCTCGATCAGCACAGAACCGGCACTGTCGGTTCGGGATCGAATCCACAGTTGGCGCGGCGTATACATCATGTCCTTCATCGCCTCCATTCCGTTCATCAGCAGATTGATCAGCACCTGCTGCAGTTGCACGCGATCTCCGGTCACCAACGGCATCGACGGTTCGAGTTCGATACGAAGCTGAACGTGGTGGCGGACTATTTCGCCTTGAAGCAGTACCAGCGATTGCTCGATCAGATCATTCAGATCCACCAGCGTGGCGTCCGGCGAGCTCTTCTTCAGCAGCGCGCGCACGCCCGCGATCACCGCACTGGCGCGGTGACCGCCTTCGACGATCCGCTCCACCGTCTCCTTCAGTTCGCCGAGATCGGGCGGCGTGCGGGCCAGCCAGCGCAGCGCCGCCTTCGCGTCCGTGATGATCGACGCAAGCGGCTGATTGACGTCGTGCGCGATGGAGGCGGTCAGCGCATTCAGCGTGGTCACGCGCGTGACGTGCGCCAGATCCGCCTGCACCTGCTGCAAGTCTTCCTGAGCGCGCTTGCGCTCCGTCAGATCCAGCACGAAGGACACACCTTGCTCGCCGCTCTCGTCGAAATTGGCCGAGCCCAGAAGAACCGGTACATGGCTGCCATCGCGATGAAGGAACTCAGTCTCGAATGGCGGCACGGTACCGTTCAGCTTGAACGCCTCCGCGATGCGCGTGTCGCCGTTCAGCCAGCCCGGCGCGGTCAGGTCGGTCCAGCGCAGGCGCTGCGATAGCAGATCGTCGCGCTCGTAGCCCACCATGCGCAGAAACAGGTCGTTGGCTTCGAGAATCCGGCCGTCCAGATGCCAGATCCAGATGCCGATGATGTTCGCCTCGACAAGGCGATGAATCCGCGCTTCGCGTTGCCCCAGGTCCCGGTATAGCCGGGTATTTTCGACTGCGATCGCGGCCTGTGAAGCAAGCAGCTTCAGCACGGCCGTCCGCGCTGGTACGAAAAGCCGCGCCGCGAGATTGTTCTCGAGGTAGAGCACGCCGATCAGCTTGGCTTGCGTCAGAAGCGGCAGGCACAGCACGGATCGGGCGCCATGCCGGCGGACGTACGGATCGCCGACGAACAGGCCTTCGACCGACGCGTCGTCGAGAATGATGTTCTCATTGGTCCGCAGCACGTAGTTGAGAATCGCCACGGGTATCGTATCGGGTTCGATCGGGCCGTCGCGCAAGGATACGATCACGGCATCGCCGGCCGTGGTCGCCTCGGCCGCGACGCGCGGCTCGCCGTCGCGGATCAGGAGCAGCAGGCCGCGCTGTGCGCCGGCCTGCTCGATCGCGGTACGCATCAGCGTATTGAGCAGGTTTTCGAGGATCACCTCTTTCGACACCGCCTGCGAGACGGCAATGACCGTCGCCAGATCGAGATGTTCGACCGGCGCGCCGATCGCGCCGCCCGCGGTGCTGATCCGCCCGGTTTCCCGCAGATAGGGGTAGCGGGCTTCCAGCTGCTGGACTTTCCCCAGCGCTCCCCAGCACAGATAGCCCTGCCGGGCATCCTGCATATAGACGCGGGCGATCTTTTCGAAGCCGCGCTCCGCATAGAACAGTGCCGCCAGTTCGTTGGCAAGCGCCTGATGATGGATCAGGTCATGGTCGCGCGCGAGACCGATTGCCTCTTCGTAGAGCTGCATCGCGTCGGAAGACCGCTGTTCGAGGCGAGCGATCTCCGCGCCGACCAGCGCGGCCTGGCTGCCGAAGTTCGGCTTGCAATGTTCCGCCCACAAAGACAATTGCTGATGATGGGCCGCCAGAATCCGCAGGTTATCGGACCCGGGCTGCTGAAGTTCGGCGTGGCAAAAGGCTGCACGCGCGAGTGCCGCATAAAACTGATACTCGGCCTGCTCGTAAAACGACGGTGACGTCCAAAGCAGAGCCTCGGCGCGTTCGGCCGCGGCGCGAGCCGAAATCGCATCGCCCGCGAAGTAGCGCGCCTGCAGCTTGCGAATCCAGTACCAGCAGAACGCAAAAGACAGACTCGGATTGCTGCCGACCCGGCTCTCGAACTCCGCCTCGCTGAAACTCGCGTCGTCGAACACACCGAATGCCGGCGTGAGGCCCGCCAGCGTCCGCACCAGTTGCAGTTGCGGAATCATCCGATCGACGCCGAGACCGAAAGCCGTCTGACGCGCGAATTCGACGCTCGCCTCGGCTTCGCGTTGCACCTCTCCGAGCGGCTCGCCGCTTGCCAGCGAATGAGTCAGCAGGTTGTTGCGAATGAAGCACGCAAAGGTTCGGTCCGCGAGCTTCTCGGTCACATCGATCGCACGCTGCAGGATGTCCCGGGCGTTTCGGATCGGCTCCGTCCATTGCATCACGTGCCCGCCGAACACCTGATAGACGCGCGCCCGGATACGATCCTCGCCGTCCCGCTCAGCGAGCTGGAAACCGAGCCGGCCAAACCGGAAATCCGCCTGGCTATGCTCGCGTTGCGGGACCAGAATCATGCTCAGCCAGGCGTACCCGAGGCATGACGCCTCGCCATTGCCGTATTCCAGACTGAGGTTGACCATCCGCCCAATGACCAGCGCGCGCAGTGAAGCGTCCGTGTACCAGGCGGGCGGCATCAGCGCGGTCAGGACCGCCATGGTGCCGGCGGCAACGGGATCGGTCATCTTCGGCAAATCGAGCAGAGACTCGATCGGCCGCTCGCCGAGCCGGCTCCAGATACTGTCGTATTCTCGTTGCACTTCGCCCGCGGACGGCTGCGAATCCCATGCAACGCCGGCACACCGCAGATATTCCAGGCCCACCTCGACCGCGCGCTCGCGCCGCCCCAACGCCATCAACAGTTCGAGTCGCAACTGCGTGACCGCGGCGAGATCGGGTAGCCCGATTGCCCTCTGGGAAAGCGCGTGAAGCCGCCCTTCCGCCGCGTCGGAAGCACCCGTCAGGAACTCGCTCTCCGCGCGCCGCAACTCGAGCATGAAGACGAGTTCAGGGCGGGTTTCCCACGCGTTTTCCCCCAACAGCGCGCTGCCGGTGGTGAAATGCGTCAACGCCGCGAGGTAAGCCGCGGATGCCATTGCGCGGCTGCCAGCGAGAAGATTCAGTTCGGCGAGCCGCTCCCGCTCGCCGGCCTCGGTAATCAATGCCGCGCCCCGGTTCAACTGGCCGACGATATCGAACACCAGCTCCCGCGCATGGTCGGGCGACAACTCCGCCACGAGGCGCCGGCCAATCGCGAGATGCGCTTCGGCGCGCGCCCATGGCGCAATCAAGGCGTAGGCCGCCTCGTGCACGCGGTCGTGCAGGAATCGATAGGACGCGTCTTTGCGCAACACGAGCCCCGCGGTAACCGCTGGTCGCAGCGCCTCATCGAGATCCGCGAGCGTCCCGTGACGCGCGATAACGAGAACGTCGACCGGCACTTCGTTGCCAACGCACGCCATCAGCTTCAACACGTCCTGGGTTTGCTCGGGAAGACGTCCCAGCCGGGTCAGCATCAGGTCCACGACGTTGTCGGTGAATCCCTTCGCGCGAATCTGATCGAGATCCCAGGACCAGCGGGCCGTCCGGTGGTCGAACACGAGCATGTCCTCGTCCAGCAGCGTGTTCAGAAAATGAATCGCAAAGAACGGATTACCGGCCGTCTTCTGCTGCATCAATTCCGTCAGCGCCGCGCTGCTTTGCACGTCGCAACGGAGAACATCCGCGACGATCTGGCTCATCTGATCGCTGCGAAGGCCTTCGAGCGCGATCGCGCTGACTCGGGTTCCAGCCCGGCGAATCGAGGCCAGGCATCGTGGCAATGGATGATCCGCTGCAATTTCGTGGTCGCGGTACGCGCAGACGAACAGCACGTGTCTGAGTTGCGGATGCGTCGCAAGGTGCTCGATAAGATCGAGGGTCGCCGCGTCGAGCCACTGCACATCGTCGAGAAAGAGAACCAGCGGAGACTCGGCACGCGCGAACGCGCCGATCAGGCTGCGGAACGCAAGCTGAAAACGATGGCGGGCGTCCTGCAAAGGCAGATCGTTGACGATCGGCTGTTGCCCAAGGATCAGTCCGATTTCGGGAATCAGCGTGGCCAGCAGACTCGCGTTGGGACCCAGCGCGTCGTCGAGCACGGCGCGCCACGAAGCCAGTTCGGTTTCGCTGCATGCGAGCAGCGGGCGGATCAGCGTCTGCAGCGCTAGCGCGAGCGTCGAATAGGGTATTTCACTGCGGTACTGGTCCACTTTCCCGCTGGCAAACCGCACGCGCTGCGTGGCGATCTGCCGCTGAAATTCGGTGACCACGGCGGTCTTACCGACTCCCGCATAGCCCGAAATCGGAACGAGTTCCGGCCAGCCTTCCCGCTCGACGCGATCGAAAGCCGCGAGCAGCGTTGCGATTTCCGGCTCGCGTCCATAAAGGCGCGCAGGAGCCATCAGGCGATGCGCGAAATCCTGTTGTCCGAGCGCAAAGGTTTCGATGCCTCCATCGGCGGTCTGGCTCGCGCGGCAGCGGCGCAGATCCGCTTCAAGACCCGCCGCGCTTTGATAGCGTTCATCGGGCGTTTTGGCGAGAAGCTTCAACACGATGTCCGACAGAGCGACGGGAATCGTCGGCACACGTACGACTGGCGAGGCTGGCTGCCGGGCGAGATGGCTGTGCACCCAATCCGCCGTATCGCCGGCGCTGAAGGGCAATATTCCCGTCAGCATCTCGTAGAACATCACGCCGAGAGCGTATAGATCACTGCGAGCGTCCACCGGCCGGTTCATACGTCCGGTTTGCTCCGGCGCCATGTAAGCGAGGTTGCCCGTGACCGCACTGATTTGTGAATGCGCTTCGGCACCGCGGGAAAGCCGCGACGCGACGCCAAAGCCAGTGATGGCTGTCGTTCCGGCCGCCTCGTCCGTGAAGATATGTGCGGGTTTCAGATCCCGGTGGATCAGGCCGCGCTGATGAACCTGGCTCAGCGCCGAAGCGATGCCGATCGCACGGTCCAGAAACCGGTCCGTCTCCATGGCGGTGCCCAGCAGCGCCGTGAGCGGCTCACCGCCCGGATCCCTCAGCAGCAGCACGGTGTGGCCATGTTCTCGCAGCAGCTTCAGTGGCGTGGCGGCCCAGGCGCCGGCCAGATCGTCCCTCAGTTTGTACTCGTGCGTCAGGCGCGCGGCGCTGGAAGGATCGGCGCGCGATGCGGAAATCCACACGGCCAGCACCTCTTCGCGGCGACCGTCGGGCGCGAGATGCCAGCCGCGGCCAAGCGCGCGATCGCCCTCTTCGAGCACGAACTGCAAATACACCTTGTCGCCGGAATTGAAAAAGAAGGACGGGCTCATCAACGGACTCTCGCACCTTACCGAGGAAGCTCACGCACTCGATCGGGTGCGATCGGGAAGTGGCGTGCCGAAATGGTCTTCGGGAATGTCGGCGGCATTATGCCAGCCGGCTTCAATTCCCAAGCGCAGTCCAGTCCAGAACCTGAAGAGTTCTGAACGGCAGCTTAAACGTCCTGCCCGCGACGAAACTTTAAGAACGCTTCATTAGGCATCGAGCCAGTTCGAATTCGAGAATGAGTAAGGCGCACGTTGCGCAACCTTCAACCACCCCGAAGCAACCACTATGGATACCCAATCTTCAGTCTTCCCTGCCGCTCGACACCGCGAGCGCTGCCGCGCGGCGCCGACCGTCTTCGCATGGCTCGCCGCACTGCTGGTTGCCCTGCATGCCGCGCTCGCGCATGCGGCCGCGCCGCAGGTCGGCACGCAAGGCCCCGGCTTCTATCGCATGATGCTGGGCTCCTACGAAATCACGGCGCTGCTCGACGGCACACATCCGTTTCCCGTCGATACCGTGATGACGGACGTGCCGCGCCGCGTGATCGACCATGATCTCGCGGAAGACGATCTCGCGTTGCCGCTACAAGGTTCGATCAACGCGTTTCTGATCAACACCGGCAGCCAGCTGATCCTGGTCGATACCGGCGCGGGCGTGCTTTACGGCGATTGCTGCGGCCATCTGCTCGCGAACCTGCGCGCCGCCGGCTACCAGCCGGAACAGGTGGACCAGGTGCTGCTCACGCATATGCACAAGGACCACGTTGGCGGCGTGATTCGCGACGGCCAGATGGCATTTCCCAACGCGGTTCTGCGCGTGTCGCAACGGGAGGCCGATTACTGGCTCGACGCCGGCAACAAGAAAACCGCGCCGTCGTTTCTGAGTTCGTTCTTTGATTCGGCGGCGCAATCGGTGGCCCCCTATATCGCGGCGGGACGTTTCCGGCCGTTCGACGGCAACGCCGCGATCGCGCCCGGTATCAGCGCACTCGCCACGCCGGGTCACACGCCGGCACATACGGGCTATGTCGTGAAAAGCGGGCAGCAGACGCTGATCGTGTGGGGCGACATCATCCATGTCGCGGCCATCCAGTTGCGCGACCCAAAGACTTCCGTCGAGTACGACTCGGACGCCGCCGCGGCCAGGCAGTCCCGCCTCGCGTTGCTCGACCGTGCGGCGCGCGAACATGACGTGATCGCGGCCGCACATATTTCGTTTCCGGGTCTCGGGCACGTGCGCAAGGAGGGCGGCAGCTACGTGTGGATTCCGCTGAATTACGATGCGGACCCGGCGAGCCACGCCGCGACCGCCGTCAAGGCGGCGCCCTGAAGTCGACGCGCGAGCGCGCGTCAGAGAAAGCGCCCGGGACGCTGGCATCAGCGCCCGGCGCACGGCGCTCAGCTATTGCGCGCCGGGTAAGCCCGCATCGCGGACGTGCGGATCATCGCGTCCGCATTGACCGCGTCGGTGCGACCACATGGTTTGAAGATTTCGTCCCCACGGCTGATCGGCTCACCGCTCAGCGCGCAAACGCCCGACTTGCGGGCGCGCACCAGACGCCACAGCTGTGCGCCGTAATAGCAATTCGTCGAATCGCGCCACTCGATCGTGGCGCTCGTCATGGTGGGCCGTTCGACCACGATGATGGTCGCGTGACCGCCCCCGGCTCGCGTGGCCGAGCGATCGGCATCGCGAAGCTTCCTCGAGAGAGACATCTGCTGTTCATCGTCAGTCCGCTCGGCTCTCGCGAGCGATCCTACGATTCGAGCCCACGTGTCCTGTACTTTCATTTCTACGAACATCGTCGTCACTCCGTCTCCGAACGTCTACCGGGGGATCAAATGCGCGGCTGAAACCGGACCGCCAGCTCAGGCGGTCGCCGCAAACGCGAGCAGATCGCGGTTCAGGCGTTCCGCGTGGGTCAGCATCAACGCATGGGGAGCGCCGTCATAGATGTCGAGCGTGGCGCCTTTGACGAGCCGCGCCGCCGCGCGCGAAGTCAGATCGAGCGGCGCGGTCTGATCGTCGCCGCCGTGAACGAACCACGTGGGGATATCGATCCGCGCGAGATCGGCGTGGAAATCCGTGGCCGAAAATGCCGTCACGCAGTCGATCGTCGCCTTCAGTGAAGCCTGCATCGCCATGTTCGAGAACCAGTCGTGCACCGGCTTCGTCACCATCGAATCGGGCCGGTTGCCGCCCGTCACGAGCGGGTTGAAGGCATCGACGAAACTCGCGCGGTCGCGGCGCAGCGCGTCGCGCATGCCTTCGAACACCGCCGGGTCGACGCCCTCCGGGTTGTTCTCGCTACGCTGCAGGCCCGGCGTCACCGATCCGATGAACACCGCCCTCGAGACGCGGCGGGCCCCATGTCTTGCGATGTAACGCGCCACTTCGCCGCCGCCCATCGAAAATCCGACGAGCACCGCATCCTCGAGCGCGAGCGTCTCCAGCACCGCGTGAAGATCGTCGGCGAGCGTGTCGTAGTCGTACCCTGTCCACGGCTGATCCGAGCGGCCGAAGCCGCGGCGATCGTAAGCCACAGCACGAAACCCGTGCGCGGCGAGATGCAGCATCTGCGGGTCCCACATGTCGGCATTGAGCGGCCAGCCGTGAATGAACACCACGGGACGTCCCGCGCCCCAATCCTTGCAGTAGAGCGACGTGCCGTCGGCCGTGTCGATAAATTTCATCTGCGTTCCCTCATTCGTTTGAACGTGCTCGCGGCAAGCTGTGCGCGAGCCGCGTGCTTACCAGCTAAACTTTGCTTCCACGCCGACGTAGTCCGCGTTGCGCGCGCCGAGCGCGCGGATCGAATCGCCGACTTCGAAGTGCACCGCTTCGAGCGCGAGCGCGACGTTGTCGTTGACGCTCCAGTCCGCTCGAACCTGCCCGTACATGCCGGTCCAGAGATTGCCCTTGCCTGCCGTGCCCGGCACCGTCGCCATGCCCTGGCCGTAGATCGCATCGGCCGTGGTGTCGCGCCACTGGAAGCCGAGCGCGGTGAGCAGCGTCACCTTCGGCGCGAGCCTGAAAGTGACCGACGGCTTCACATGAATCAGGTTGCTGTAGCCGGTGTAGCCCGCGAGCGTGAAGTAGTAGCCGTTGGGAAAGAGCGGATTGAACGTCCCGACGCGGCCGTCGCCGGGATGCCGGTCGCCCGACGCGCCGTCCACCTGCACGCCGATGCGCGGCTTGCCCGGCAGCGCGGCGAACGTGTAGCCGCCCAGCGCGCCGAATGCCCACGCGCCGATCGTGTCGGTGCCCACGTGGCCGGTTTGCAGCATCGCTTCCACGTCCCAGTCGAGCGACGCGTTTTTGCCCGTGTAACGCGCATCGAACACATCGCGCCGCTCGGTGCCGGCCGCGTCGAGAAACCGTGCGTTGTCGCGCGTATAACGCGACCAGTAAGCGGACAGATCGCCCGGCCCCACGCTCGCGCGCTCCACCCGCACGCCACTGAACGTCAGGTGACCGTTCGACACGTCGTCGAAAACCCGCTCGTCGCGATATTGGACAGGCTGCGTCAGATAACCGATGAAGCGCCACTTGCCTAGCTCGTAGTCGGCCCACAGCGCATCGAACGCCTGGCGCACGTTCGGACCGTCGCGCACCGAAACGAAACGCTGCAAGTCGAACGCCATTTCCTGCCGGCCGACGCGCGCCTTGAAGGTACCGCCCCCCACGCCACCGACGAACGCGATGAACGCCTGCTCGGTGTCGAGCGGATTGCGGTCGACGGGCGTGACTGAATCCTTGCCGAACGGCCGCGCGTCGACGAACTGGAAGAAGGCCTGCACGTGCGAGCCGAAGCGCGCGTCCGCATGCACCTCGGCACGCTGGATCACCCAGCTGTCCGGCGTCTGGCTCCCGAGGCCGAACAACGGGGTGTTGTTCAGTTCGAAGCGCTCGCGCAGATTCGCGCCCAGCGACAGATACCAGCTTGGGTCGCCCGACAGCGGGATGTACTTCAACGCATCGAGCGGCTTGCGCGGCACGCACGGATTCGCGAGCGCACCCCAGTCCTCCTGCCAGCGATTGAACGATGGAACCGGCCGTTGCGCATCGCAGGCGACGGACGGTGCGGCCACCGCCTGCGCGGTTTGCGCATGCGCCGCGCCCGCCTGCAACCCTGCGCAAGCGGCGAGCGCGGCGAACATGACGTTCGTGCGCACCGCACGCGCGAGCGCCGTCCTGCGTTTGGCGCGTGATAACTCGCGAGTTCTCATGCCAGTCACTTCACGCGCTGATGCAGCTCCGCGACGTAGCCGCCCGGAAACTCGACCATCGCCGTGCGGCCTTCGACGTTTGGTGCCGGCGCCGCCAGCACCTTCACGTTGGCGGCCTGCGCCTTTGCGAGCGTGGCGTCGAGATCGCCCACCTCGTAACCGGTGGTTTCGCGGCCATACGGGTACGGCAATTTGCCGTCGGTCACGAACACCAGCATGTTGCCGAAGCCCGACCGGATTCGCGCCCGGCGGATCGTCTCGCCCGGCTTGCCGATCTCCGCGCCATCCGCATGGCGGTTATCGGAAACGATCTTGCCGTGCGAGAAGCGCACGAAGCGCTTGATGAAGTCCTGCGCCTGGTACTTCGACACATAGACGCGGTTGTCCGGCACGTATTCGAGCGCCGCATACGACGGCGCCCTGGTGTGCCAGTACAGCTGCATCGTCAGACCGCCCGGCCACTGAATGATCGCGTCCTTGCCGATCGGATCGTCGAACGGTTCGACGACTACGTCCGCGCCCGCTGCGTGCGCGGCACGCACGGCCTTGTCGATATCGGTCACCAGGTAGCCCGTGCGTTCGTTGCCGAACGGGTAAGGGACCGCCGTCTGGAACGCGAATACCGACAGCATGCCGACCGGCGTCTGCACGTATTGCGAAGCGGTTTTGCTCGCCGTGGGCGTGACCGTGAACACCGCGCGCGGCGAGGCCTTGCCGCCGAAGGTCGCGACGAAGCTGCTGACGAATGCGTCGATGTCTTCGTTCGACACATAGACGTGCGTGGTGTCGTATTGCGGACCCACCGAGACGACCGGCGCAACCGCCGACGTGGGCGAAGCGAGCGGATACTGGCCGTCATCGGCGAAAGCCGGAGCACCGGGCAGCGCCGCGCCGAGCATCGCGAGCGCAATGGTTAGCGCTCTCAAGGGACGATCGAGACGAATGAGTTTCACGTGAGGTTCCTGTTGAAGAAAATGTGCGGTCGGCCGGGCGCTCAGAGCGTGCCTTTCGAATCGGCCTTGCGGCATGCGAGCGTCGCCACCAGCGCGAGCATCGCGAGCGGCAGCAACAGCGCCCAGAACGACGCGGCGAGCCATCCCGCCGCCCCTGCTCCCGCGCCGGCCGCGAATGCGAGCACCGGCGGCAGCGTGGTCGCGAGGCGGCCCCGCGCGATCGCGCGTTCCGCCTGGCTGGTGCCCGGCGCGAACAGATCGAACACGTCGATCACGGCCTGTGTGACATTGCCGGTCATCACGGTATTGGCGACCACGCTGCGCGCGGTCAGCCGGCCGTGCGCGTTCTGCACGCCCATCGAGGCCGCGCCGAGCAGGCCGCAGGCAATCGTCAGCGGCGCGTCCGCGTTGACGATCGGTACCGCAAAGAGACCCGCGCCCATGAACGCCGCGAGCAAGACGATTTGCAGAAAATAAAGCGCGCCCACGCGCACGCCATGCGTGCGCTGACGCAGCCTGTCATCGAACAGGCGCGCGCCGACGATACCCGCCACGAAGGCGGGAAACGCGAGCCACTTGATCAGCAGTCCGCTGCCCGCGCCCGCGAGCCCCGAACCGATCAGAATGAAATTGCCGGTGACGTGCGCCGTGAACAGCCCGAACAGCGCGACGAATCCGAGCGTGTCGACATAACCGGCTACGAAAGCGAGCACGGCGTTTTCGCCGCGCAGCGGCTCGAGCGCCGCCTTCGCCTGCGGCGAGCCCAACTCTATGGCTGCTTGCTGCATGACGAGTCGACCTTGTTGGCGCAAGCGGCGGCGGCCTCGTGCGGCGCGCTCGAAGTTTGCGCCTGCGGTGCGCGCCATTGCGCCTGTACGAATGGAATCGCGTGTTCACCGATCACGATGCCGAGCAGGCCGGCCAGCGCGATCAGCGGCGGTGCGGGCGACTGCACGCGCGCGATGTAATAGAGCAGACCGACCACGAGGCCCGCTCCCAGCGAGATCAGATATGTCATGTTGCGATCCTCGTGCTTCGCGTCCGCGCGAGGCGGACGCGCGCTATACAGCCGTTGGCTTAATGACCCGCGGTCGCGATGCTCAGACGGTTGGTCACGCCGGTGACGCCCGCGACCTGCTGCGCATGCTGCTGCGCGAGGTCGATCTGCGCCGCTTCGGGCACGGAACCTTCCAGCGTGATGGCGCCGGACTTCGCGACAACCGTCATGTGCGAAGCGTCCACGCCGCCTGCCTTGACGATCGCCTTGCGCACGTTGGTGGCGAGATGGCGGTCGACGGCACGCTCGGCCTTCCTTTCGGCCTTGCGCTGTGCGTTGGCCGGATCTTTCGGCGCGGCGGGATGCACCTGAACGGACGGTGCGTAAGCGACTGCCGCGTCGTCGGCGAACACGCTGCCCGCGTAGCCCGTGAACAGAACGATGGCGGCGAGTGCCGCGGCCGGCTTGAGTTTCGAATGCAGTTTCATCGAGTCGATCTCCTTGTTGTTGGGCGAACCATTGGTCGCCGTTAAAAGTTTGACGTGCGCGCGTCCGCGGGAACGTCCCGGCCCAACGTGATCCGGTAGCGCCCCGCTCCGCCGATCGCGACCGTGCCGAACAGGATCAGCAGCATCCACGCGAACTGAGCCTGCTCGAGACTCCAGTCAGGGTGCACGAGCGTGAGGGCAACCACGGTGACGACGAGAATCGGCAGCGCGGCGAGCCGCGTGAAAACGCCGACGATCATCAGCACCGGACACACGACCTCCGCGAAAATCGCGAAAGCCAGCGTGAAAGCGCTGCCCAGGTGCAGCGGATCCTCGATCGCGCCGAGCTGCGCCCCGATGTGCAGCACCTTTGGCAAACCATGCACGATCAGCAGAAGCACGCTCGCGCTGACGCGCAAAAACAGCAGCGCGACATCGGCGGCGTTGGAAGTATCAGGACGTTTCATCGTAGTTTTCATCGCAGGTCTGCGCGGCCCGGAACGCGAAGCGGCTCAAGCCGCTTCGCTTGCGTGTTCGCCGAGGATCTGCTTCGCGTAGCGCACGCCGATGCCGTACGCGCTGTGCGCCTTGAAGATGTCCATGCAGCCTTCGTAGGTCTCGCCACGGGCCCAGTCGCGTTGCAGTTCGCACATGAACTGCAGCGAGGTCATCGGCACCGCGCCGGCCTGGATCACGCGCTGGATCGCGCGCTCGTGCGCTTCTTCCGTGATGTCGCCGCATGCGTCGGTCGGCACGTAGATCTCGAAGCCTTCCGCGAGCATCTGAACGGTCGGGAACGCCACGCACACTTCCGTCCACAGACCGGCGATCACGATCTTCTTGCGGCCCATGGCCTTGATCGCCGCGCGAAAGCCCCCGTCTTCCCACGAGTTCATCGAGGTGCGGTCGACCGGCTTGATCTGCGGGAACACCTGCTGCACTTCGGGCAGCAGGTGGCCGCTGAACGAGTCCGCGGCGATCGTCGTGAGGACCGTCGGCACCTTGAACAGCCTGGCGGCCTTCGCGAGGATCTGCACGTTGTGCAGGACGGTGGTGCGCTCGTGCGAGTGCGTGCCGAAGAACATCTGCGGCTGGTGGTCGATCAGCGCGAGTGCGCAGTTCTCGGGGGTCAGCAGTTCAAAAGCCATGGTTGCTCCAGTGAGGTACGAGTGCGGATAAGCGATGACGCGCGCAGCGGTCATCGAACGGGTGGAGATTACGGATCGCGCGCCTTAAAGTCCTTGGGAAAACCTGAAGCGTTATGAACGCTTCAGGTCAGCCGAGGCGAGCGCGCGAGAGCGGGCTTCAGCCCTTCAGGAAGGCGAGCAGGTCCGCGTTGACCTGGTCGACGTGCGTGCTGCACATGCCGTGCGGAGCGCCCGCATAGACCTTCAGCGTGGCGTTCTTGACGATCTTCGCGGAGAGCTTCGCGGAATCGTCGATCGGCACGATCTGGTCGTCATCGCCGTGCAGAATCAGCGTGGGCACGCTGATCTTCTTCAGGTCTTCCGTGTAGTCGACTTCCGAGAACTGCTTGATGCACTCGTACTGGCCTTTGATCGAACCGGCCATGCCCTGGCGCCAGAAGTCCTGCACCAGACCTTGCGAGACCTTTGCGTTGGGACGGTTGAAGCCGTAGAACGGCGTCGCGAGATCCAGATAGAACTGCGAGCGGTTCGCGGCCACACCCGCGCGGATGCCGTCGAATACCGACATCGGCAGACCGTTCGGGTTGTTCGCGGACTTCACCATCTGCGGCGGCACCGCACCGATCAGCACGGCTTTGGCAACACGCTTCTCGCCATGGCGACCGATGTAGTGCGCGACTTCGCCGCCGCCCGTGGAGTGACCGACCAGCATCGCGCCCTTCACATCGAGCGCGTCGAGCACGGCGGCCAGATCATCGGCGTAGGTATCCATGTCGTTGCCCTCGGAGGGCTGGCCCGAGCGGCCATGGCCGCGACGGTCGTGCGCGATCACGCGGTAGCCCTGATTCACGAGGAACAGCATCTGTGCGTCCCACGCGTCGGCGCTCAGCGGCCAGCCGTGCGAAAACACCACCGGCGTGCCGGTGCCCCAGTCCTTGAAGTAGATCGGCGTGCCGTCCTTGGCGTTCACATAGCCGCCGCCATGATGATGGCCCGTGCCATGCGCGTGCGATGCGCCTGCCGCTCCCGCGTTGCTTGCCGCGCCGGCCGCGTTGGCGGAAAAGCTGGCCATGGCCGCCGCGGCACCCGCCATGCCGGCGCCGGCGGAAAGCAGGCGACGGCGTGTGGTCGAAGGAATGGACTTATCGATGTTCTGCGTATTCATGGTGCTTCTCCGTCGTTGCATCGCTGTGCGTGTGGTTAGCGATGAGGTTCGCATTTGCGTGGAAAGCGACGCGGCGCGGACCTCGACTGGATCGAGGAGCGCCGCATGCAGGACGAAGCTTAAGAACGCGACTCTTCAAAGTCCTTGTGGCGATCTGAAGAGTTCTGAAAATGCGAAAACGCGCGGTGAATGCGGCATCGAAGGTGCGACGACTCTAACTTTTGTCATCGCATGGAAATATTTTTGCGGGTGAGAGCCGACTGGCGGCCGTGAACTCACCACCGCTGCGGCTAGATCGGGTGCTGCCCGATGCGCGCTTCAAGAAACTGCAACAAGGCCCGCACTTTCGTCGAATGCCTGCGATTGGGCAGGTATGCCGCATGGACCACGACATCGCCACTCTGCGGCGTCACCTTCCAGTCAGCGAAGCATCGCATCAGGCGGCCGGAATCGATGTGTTCGTTCACCAGCCAGTCGGGCAATAGTGCGAACCCCTGCTCCGCGAGGACTGCTTGAAGGAGCATATCGAGGCTGTTCGATATCAGTCGCCCGCGCACGTTGACCTTTTCAATTTCCTCCCCGCGCCCGAAGGTCCAGATCTGGCGTGCCCGATAGCTTCCGCCATAGGCGATGCGCAGACATTCGCGTTCGGCGAGCTCGGCTGGCTCCTCGGGCATTCCTGCCTTTTTCAGGTACTCGTGGGCCGCAACCACGAAGCGCGGATTGTCGGCCATCTTCCTGACGATGAGATTCGGATCGCCGCTGGGCAGCCCGATCCGCACAGCCACGTCGATGCGATCGAGCGCGAGATCCACGAAATGATCCGCAACGACGACGTCCAGCGCAACGCGAGGATATTCACGCAGGAAAGCGGCGAGGTGCGGCGCGAGGACGATGCGGTTGTACGTGGACGGCACCGTCACGCGCAATGCGCCAACGGGCGCCGCGCCGCTGTCCAGCACGCTTTCGTCGGCCCCGGCAAGCTCGTCGAGCAGCCTGGAAATCTGCTCGACATACGTCGCGCCAGCATCGGTCAGGCTGACACGCCGCGGTGTTCGCGTCAGCAGCGCGGTGCCGAGCGAGTCTTCGAGTGCGTCCATCAAACGCGTGACCGACGATGTTGCCACGCCCAGACGCTGGGCGGCTTTCGCGAAGCCGCCGGCATCAGCCACTTCGAGCAGGGTGTTGAGCGCGAGCAATTTGTCCATGCGGGGGATTATGCCAGCGGAAATCGGGCGGTTCGCACTCTGCGTGCCTTCATCAAGCGCAAGGATTAATGGCGGGCTCAGGACTTTTCAGGTGCGTGATGGCAGCCTACCGTCATCATGACCTTGGCTGTCGAGCGCCGCTCCTCGCGTTGCGTAGCGCGCAATGGGGGATTGCGCGCCGATCGTATTCCGGATGCACCGGCTCGCGCCTAACCTTGGTGCAGTCGCGAACACCAGTTTGGCTGTCGCACAACCCGACGCCAAGCCGCGGACTGCATAGCAAGTCGAAAGGCCCAGTCGTCAAATAATTTCTTCGCTCAAGGAGCCATCATGTCCACTCCCTCGCGCACGCTCGGCGGCAACGAGCGGCCCGTCAAGCTCACCCAGGGACTCATTGCACTATTCGCATTCAGTTGCGGCGCGATCGTTGCAAACCTGTACTACGCGCAGCCGATTACCGAGCTGATCGGTCCGGCGCTGCATATGTCGGGTGGCACGGCGAGCCTGATCGTTTCGCTCACGCAGATCGGCTACGCGCTCGGTCTGTTTTTCATCGTGCCCTTGGGCGACCTGCTCGAGAACCGCAAGCTGATGATTACGACCGCGGTCGTGTCGATCGCGAGTCTCGCCGCCGCATCGCTGATGCACACGCCCAGCTGGTTTCTGCTGATGTCGCTGCTGATCGGCTTCAGTTCCGTGGCCGTGCAGATCCTGATCCCGCTCGCGGCGCACCTTGCTCCTGATCATTCCCGAGGCCGTATCGTCGGTACGATCATGGGCGGTCTGCTTCTCGGCATCCTGCTGTCCCGACCGCTGTCGAGCATCGTCGCGGACCACTTCGGCTGGCGCGTCGTGTTTGCCGCGGCCGCAGTCGTGATGGCGCTCGTGACGACCGTGCTCGCGCTGACGATTCCGCGCCGGCAACCGGACCATAGCGCCACGTATTCCGAGCTCATCGGCTCGCTGCTGGTGCTCGTGCGAACCATGCCGGTACTGCGCCATCGTGCGCTCTATCAAGGTTTGATGTTCGCGTCGTTCAGCCTTTTCTGGACTGCGGTTCCGGTTGAACTCACGCGCCAGTACGGCCTGTCACAGTCGGCGATCGCGCTGTTCTCACTGGTCGGCGCAATCGGTGCGACGTCGGCTCCCGTCGCAGGCCGCCTCGCGGACGCGGGACATTCCATTCGCGCCACGTTTGTGGCGCTGATCGTGGCCGCGTTGTCTTATCTGCCGGCACTCGTCCATCCGGCGTCCGGAGTGTTCGGCCTCGTGGTTACCGGGATTGCGCTCGACTTCGCCGTGCAGATGAACATGGTGCTCGGCCAGCGGGAGATCTACGCGCTGCACGCGGCAAGCCGTAACCGCCTCAACGCGCTGTACATGACGAGCATCTTCGTTGGCGGCGCGATCGGGTCCGCGCTTGCGAGCACGCTCTTCGAGCGCGGTGGGTGGCCGTTGGTCGCTGGCGTTGCCCTTGCATTCCCGCTGCTTGCGTTCGTCCACTTTCTGCTGGTTGGACGGCCGCACGCTCTCGGCGAGCGCTAGATCCGGGCGCGTTTCGCCGAGACCGCACCAGCGGCGCACCAATGACAAAACGCCACGAAAATCGCTTTTCGTGGCGTTCTTCTTTGTACCCTGTGCGCGTCGCCCTATGGCGCGACGACGCATCGAGCCCTGCAGCTTCCTGACCCAGTCCCCGCCGTCGTCCCACAAACTATTCTCGTTTTTATCCATCGTTCCTGCGATGAAATCGACTGCACCTGCGGACGCAAGCGCTTTGTAAGCATACAAGGGCGTCTCGTCCCGGCGCCCATACTAGTGTCCTTAGTTGCGAGTAAAACTCGACGCGGCAGTCACGTCAGCGGCCACTCGCCGATCTCGACAATCACCATTGACCGGATATCAGTCCGTCTCGATCCCCAACGCGGTAATCAACCGTTCGCGCCGCGACAGCGCCTGCAAAGATCGCTTCCCCAGATGCGTCGCCACCAGATTGAGCAGGCCTTCGCAAAAGATCAGATAAGCGCCCATGCTGTTGCTGAAGAAACTGCTGTCGTGTGGAATCAGGAACGCGTGCCGCGCGGGCGGCACCAGTGGAGACGCGAGCGTATCCGTGATCGCGATGACTGTCATACCCGCCTCGGCGGCGGCCTTTGCAGCTTCAGCGACGCTGCGCGTATAAGGCGAGACGCTCGTGACGACCACCACATCGCCCGGTTGCAACTGCGCGAGTCCTTCAGCCACGCCGAGCCCTTGTGCATCGAGCAGCGCGACGTCGGTGCGGATCATCCCGAGCCCATAGCAAAGAAAGCTGGCGAGCGCGCTGAACTGCCGCAAGCCGTGCACGCGCACGCGCGGCGCCCCCGCCAATAGCGCGGCCGCACCGCGCAGATCGTCAGCCGATAGCCGCGCGAGGAACGTCTCCACATTGACGATCGATTCGTGCGCGAGTTGCACGACGACCTCGACCTCGGGCGAGGTTCCGCTATTGACGGGCGTGTGCGCACGCTGCTTTTTCCCTGCAACGAGCCGCTCCGCCTGATTCGTATAGAAATGCCGGTGACGCTCCGCCAGCGAATCGCGAAACACGCTCTGAAAATCCGCGAACCCTGCATAGCCGAGCTTCGTGCTGAGCCGTGTCAGCGTCGACGCATTGACGTCGAGTGCCGTCGCCAGATCGGTGATGGTCCGCACGGCCACTTCCTCCGGCCGTTCGAGCAGCCACGCGAGCACTGCGTGCGCCTTGCCGCCGAGCGACAGACCGGCCTCGTCGCGACCGATGCGCACCACCAGTTCGCGCAGCGCATCGACGCTGCGCGGCGCGTCGGCGACGGCTTCAGGCGCGCTCGCCTCGTCCTTGTTCGCCGGCTTGCGGCGCTTCGTGCGTAGGTTTGTGTCCATTGATCAATCGATATCGCGGCGGCGCCCCGGGTTGCTCATAAACGTCCCATTCTATGTGAGACGCCCTGATCACGATATCAGCGGTTGCGAGCGTGTTTTCGTCGTCGGGATCGGCAGGGTCGGCGCGGTAGATCGGCAGCGATGCGTCGTGCGTGTCGGCGAGGATCGCGAGCGGCTCAGGCGCATGCCCCGCTTCGCGTGCGTCCCGCAACAGCCGATCGCCGCGCGTCTGCCGACTACGCGATGAATCGGTCACGCGCTGGGCGAAGCCGCGCATCGGCGGATGAATCGCGTGATTCGCATGCAACGACGGCTGCGTGATCTCCTGCACGGAACAACCGTGCGCGCTGTACTCGACGCTCAGCAACGGCGCGCTCGCCTGATGCGCAAGCGTCAGATGGAAGCCGCCCGCGCGGGGATTGTCGCGTACCACGGCAACCGCCGCATCGAGATCGCGCGCATCCAGTAACGCGCGCGTGAGCACCATGCGCGGCACGCCCGCCTCGGTCTGGCGCACCCGCAGATTATTCACGGTGACGGCAAGACCCGCGTCCGTCACGGCGAACGTATGGCCCGGCAGCGAGCCCGGATACACGAACGCCGCAAAGCCCGGACTGCCGTCGATCCGACACGCGGCAATCGCGCAATGCCCGGCGAAGCCGGGGTCACCGTCTTCATTGTGAGTGATGCGCTTGCCATCAGCCGATGGCAATTGCACCGTCGTGCATCCGTCGGTCGACGCAGCCCACAGGTCGCCGCGACAGTTCCACAGGAACACATCGTCGAAGGGCAGTTCGAGGCCATTGGCAAGCCCCTGCAATTCCGCCCAGATACGCGGAAAGCGCTGCTGCGTATGTGCGCAAAGCGCGGCGGCGAGCGGCGTGCCACGCCATTGCATGACGTCGCGCCAGGCGGCCGATTGCACCAGGTGGCGATGCACGGCCAACGCGCCGAAGCGCCCTAACGCCTCGCCCGCGTCGAACGGCGAGCCGGAGATTTCGATGAATCCAATTGCAGACATGAGTTCGAGATGATCATTCGACGTGTTGAAGGAAATCGCGCAGACGCTGATTCGGCGGATTGTCGAGCAACTGCGCGGGCGGCCCATCGACCGTGATGTGGCCGTGCTCCATGAAGATCAGACGCGTGCCGACCTTGCGCGCGAACGTCATTTCGTGCGTCACGACGACCATCGTCATGCCCTCTTCCGCCAGCGACTGCATCACCCGCAGCACTTCCTGCCGCAGTTCGGGATCGAGCGCCGAAGTCGGCTCGTCGAACAGCATCAGCTTCGGCTTGACGGCCAGCGCACGCGCAATCGCGACGCGTTGCTGCTGACCGCCCGACAACTCGCTTGCATAATGCCCGACGCGGCCCGCGAGGCCGACTTTCGTCAGCAACTCGTGCGCGAGCGTTTCCGCGTCGGACTTGCTCATGCCACGCACCTGACGCGGACCGAACGCGACGTTTTCGAGCGCCGTCAGTTGCGGGAACAGGTTGAACTGCTGAAACACCATGCCCGCTTCGCGGCGAATCTCGCGCACTTTCTTCGAGCCGCCGTGCACGCTGATGCCATCGACGATCAGATCGCCGCCGTCGATTTGCTCCAGCGCGTTGATACAACGCAGCAGCGTCGACTTGCCCGAACCCGACGGACCGATCAGCACCACGACTTCGCCCGCGCGAATGTTCAGGTCGACGCCGTCCAGCACGGTGGTCTGCCCGAAGCGCTTCGTGACCTGCTTGAACTGCACCATATCGAGCGCGCTCATAGTATCCGCATCCTCTTTTCCATCGTGCGCAGACAGAACGTCAGCACACCGATCATGCACAGATAGATTGCGGCCACCGCCGTCCAGATTTCAACGGCCCTAAAATTCGCCGCCATGATTTCCTGACCCTGACGCGTGAGTTCACCGACGCCGATCACGATGAACAGCGACGTATCTTTCAGGCTCACGATGAACTGGTTGCCAAGCGCAGGCGTCATGCGGCGAATCGCAACGGGCCCGACGACGAATCCGAGCACGCGCCACATCGGCATGCCCAGCGCGAGTCCGGCTTCCTTCAATCCGCGCGGCACCGACAAAAACGAGCCGCGCACGATCTCGGCGATATACGCGCCCGAATTGACGATGATCGACACGATCGCGGCCGTCAACGCATCGACGCGCACGTTAAGCAGCACGGGCAGAGCGAAGTAGATGAACATCACCTGCACGACGATCGGCGTGCCGCGCACGAACTCGACGTACGCGAACGCGATTTTCTGCATCAATGCGTTGCCGTACGCGCGCATCAAGCCGAACAGAAAGCCGACCGCGAGGCCTCCCGCAAGGCCCGCGATGGTGATGAGCACCGTCAGCTTCGCGCCCTGCAATAGTGCCGGTAACGCATCGACGACGACTGACAGATCGAACTGCATGACTTGCCTCCCGCAGCCGTTGCGTTATCAGGACTTCGTCGGCTCGACGCCGAACCACTTCTTGTAGATCGCCGCATAGCGGCCGTCAGCCTTGATCTTCGCGAGCGCCGCATTGACCTTCGGCACGAGCGGGCTGCCCTTCGGGAAGCCGATGCCGTATTGCTGCGCCATCATCTGCGGACCGACCGCCTTCACGTTGCCCTTGCCCGCCGTATTGATGTAGTAGAGAACGTTCGGCGTGTCGTGCATCGCCGCATCGACGCGTCCTGTCTGCAACTCTAGATACGCGTTGTCGATGTTCGGGAACTGGCGCAGATCGGTGCCCGCGAAGTGTGCCTTCGCGTAATCCGCCGCCGACGTCCCCGTCTTGATCGCGAGCGACTTGCCCTTCAGGTCGTCCGGGCCCTTGATCGCGCTGGTGGCCGGCACCATCAGCGTGAAGCCGCTGTCGTAGTAGCCATCCGAGAAGTCGATCACTTTCTTGCGCTCGTCCTTGATCGTGATGCCCGCGAGCGCGACGTCGACGTTATGGGTTTGCAGCGCCGGCAGGATGCCGCTGAAATCCATCGGCTGCAGCTTGTAGTCGAGCTTCAGGTCCTTCGCGATGGCTTCCCAGAGATCGATATCGAAGCCGACGTATTTGTCGCCCTGCTTGAATTCGAACGGCACGAACGCCGTATCGCAGGCGACCAGCAAGGTCTCGGCCCGCGCGGCATGACCGAGGACGGAAACGGCGACGAGTGCAGCCGCGACGAGCTTTGCTACGAGTTTCATGACGACCTCTGCGAGGTGGGGTTGAGGAACGACAGCAAACCGATTTGCGCCGAGTATCTTACCGCAAATTTATTTGCGCAATAGCTAGGCACGCAAATCTGCTTGCAAAGCGGGTATACCCCGATGGGAGATGTCGGACGGAAGGCGCTGGGAGCGGACGCGTGTCTTTGCGCAGAAGTGCATTTGTCCGACGCAATAGGGCATGCGGGATGCTGCGATGCTCTGGGGCGGGACGGCTTTCGCGCGCGGTGCGTGTCGCTAATGAAAGTCGATTGCAAGGGAAAATCTTCACGCGCGACGGAATAATGGTCGATCAATCGCGTTAGCCCTTGTGTTACAGGTGGCAGCCTGACGAGCGGAGCGCGGTTCGCTGTCCGACCCGTCTTGCTCCCGCGCTACTGGCATGAATGCCACCGAATCTGGAGTGATTTTTGAGTCACAACATGGTTCAGCCCGGGTGGGTACGGATTACGCACTGGATCAATGCTGTCGCGGTCGTGCTGATGGTCATGAGCGGCTGGCAGATTTACGATGCGTCGCCAATCTTTCCAGCCATTCAGTTTCCACCTTCGATCACACTTGGCGGTTGGCTCGCCGGCGCGCTGCTATGGCATTTCGCCGTGATGTGGCTGCTGGTCGCCAATTTCCTGGTCTATCTCGCGCTGAATCTGGCGTCCGGACGCTTTCGACGCAAACTGCTGCCCGTCAGGCCGAAACAGCTGGCCGCCGATCTGCTCGCCGCGCTGCGCGGACGCCTGAAACACGACGACCTCGCGCACTACAACTCGGTGCAGAAGTTCGCTTATCTCGTCGTGATCGCCGACATCGTGCTGATCGTGTTGTCGGGGCTCGTCATATGGAAGTCGGTGCAGTTCCCGCTGCTGCGCACGCTGATGGGCGGATATGACAATGCGCGCGTCGTGCACTTCGTATGCATGAGCGTACTGGTGGCGTTTTTCATCGTTCACGTCGCGATGGCCGCGCTCGTGCCGCGCTCGTTACTGCTGATGATACGGGGACGGTAAATCGTGACGATCCGCAAACGCACCGCACAACCAGGCACTTTTCTCGCGACGCATGGCGAATCGATCGTCCGCGACGCACAGCGCGAACTCAAATCGCCAGCGCGCCGCCTGTTCGGCCGGCGGCTGCTGACCCTAGGCGGCATCGCGATGCTGTCCGGTTGCGATCTGACCAACGACAAATCGGTGAACACCGCGCTGCGCCGCATCTCGTTCTTCAACGACCGCGTGCAGGCGCTGCTGTTCGATCCGAACAAGCTGGCGCCCACGTATCCGGAATCGATGATCACGCGGCCGTTTCCGTTCAACGCGTTCTATGAGATCGACGATGTACCCGAGATCGATGCCGCGACCTACCGTCTGCAGGTCAACGGTCTCGCGCACGGCAAGCGCACCTGGTCGCTCGACGAATTGCACGCGCTGCCGCAGGAAAGCCAGATCACGCGTCTTGTCTGCGTCGAGGGATGGAGCGCGATCGGCCGCTGGGGCGGCGTGCGCTTTTCCGAATTCCTGCGTCGCGTGGGTGCGGACACGACCGCAAAGTACGTGTCGCTGCATTGCGCGGACTACAACTACTGGACCAGCATCGACATGCCGACGGCGCTCCACCCGCAGACGCTGCTCACGCTGACTTACGACGGTGACGTGCTGCCGCCGAAGTATGGCTTTCCGATGAAGCTGCGCGTGCCGACCAAGCTCGGCTTCAAGAATCCCAAGCATGTCGTCGCAATCGAAATCACGAACCAGTATCCGGGAGGCTATTGGGAGAACCAGGGCTACAACTGGTTCAGCGGCTCGTGAAGCAATGAGGTCTTTCCCCCGTCCTTCAACCATCCAGTTGGGAGGTTCTATGACACTCCGCATCAAACTTGGCGCAGCCTTTATGGCTGCCGCGTTCGCGAGCGCTGCTTTCGCGCAGGCGCCCGCCACGACGCCCACGCGCATCCGTGGCGAAATCGTGTCGCAAAACGGTGACACGCTCAAGGTCCATCGTCGCAGCGGCGATACCGTGTCGGTCGATGTGAAGCCGGATGTGCGTGTTTCGGCTGTGAAAACGATGCAGCTATCGGATATCAAGCCGGGTACGTTCATTGGCACGGCTGCAACCACCGGCGCCGACGGCAAGCTGACGGCAACGGAAGTCGTGGTGTTCCCCGAGTCCGCGCGCGGCACGGGCGAAGGGCATTACGCGTGGGACCTGGGCCCGAAGAGCTCGATGACCAACGCGAACGTCGACTCCGTCGTGCAGAGCACCAACGGCCGCGACCTGAAGCTGTCATACAAGGGCGGCAGCAATGTGGTGACGGTGCCGCCAAACGTGCCCGTCGTCACGTTCACGCCCGCGGAGCACAGCGATCTTACCGCCGGCAAGAAGGTGTTCATCGTCGCAACGCCTGCGTCGCAGGGAAGTTATGTTGCGCAACGCGTCGTGGTCGAAAAGGACGGCGTAGTTCCGCCGATGTGACCGCTGAGCTTCGGCTCGGCGAGCGCCACGCACGGCGTCATGTGTCGACGCCGCGCGTGCCGACTGCGTTCGCATACGCATTCAGAATGATCTCAATGGCGTAGCGCCAATAGGCGACGACCTTCGCCCCCCGGCGAAGACCCTAGCTCGCCTGACGCCGCCACGCGCCGGACAGCGACTGACTTCCGAATTCCTCTAGACGGCACTCCCCAAATTTACTTGACATCTAAACTATCAAAACCTAAATTAATCGCAACGCGGCGTTCATTTTGGGGAACCAGCATGCGCATAGTCTGTATCGGGGGCGGTCCGGCCGGTTTGTACTTCGGTCTGTTGATGAAAAAACGCAACCCCGGCTATGAAGTCACGGTGATCGAGCGCAACCGCCCCTACGACACCTTCGGCTGGGGCGTCGTGTTCTCCGATCAGACGCTCGGCAATCTGCGCGCCGCCGACGCCCCGAGCGCCGAGGCGATTCTCGACGCGTTCAATCACTGGGACGACATCGAGATCCACTTCCGCGGCCGCAGCGTACGTTCGTCGGGCCACGGCTTTTGCGGCATCGGTCGCAAACGCCTGCTGAATATCCTGCAGGCGCGTTGCGAAGAACTCGGCGTGAAGCTCGTGTTCGAAACCCAGGTCGTGGACGACAGCGCATACGACGCGGACCTGATCATCGCGAGCGACGGGCTGAACAGCGCCGTGCGCCAGAAATACGCGCACACCTACCAGCCGGACATCGACCTGCGCGACTGCCGCTTCGTGTGGCTCGGCACGAAGAAGCTGTTCGACGCGTTCACGTTCGCGTTCGAGCAAACCGAATTCGGCTGGTTTCAGGCGCATGCCTACCGCTTCGACGATCAAACCTCGACGTTCATCGTCGAAACACCGGAACGCGTGTGGCGCGCCGCCGGTCTCGACGAAATGAGCAAGGAAGACAGCATCGCGTTCTGCGAGAAGCTCTTCGCGAAATACCTCGACGGCAATGCGCTGATGTCGAACGCCGCGCATCTGCGCGGCTCGTCGCAATGGATCCGTTTTCCGCGCGTCGTCAACAAGGAGTGGGTGCATTGGCGCCGCAACGCGAACGGCACACGAACGCCGATCGTGCTGATGGGAGACGCCGCGCATACCGCGCACTTCTCGATCGGCTCGGGCACCAAGCTCGCGCTCGAAGACGCGATCGAACTCGCGAACAGCATCAGCGCGCATCCGGGTTCGCATCCCGACGATCTGGCCGCAGCGTTGAAGCACTACACCGAAGTACGCAGCGTCGACGTGCTGCGCATCCAGAACGCCGCGCGCAATTCGACCGAATGGTTCGAGCACGTCGATCGCTATACGTCGTTCGAGCCGGAACAGTTCGCCTATTCGCTGCTCACGCGCTCGCAGCGCATCTCGCACGAAAACCTGCGCGAGCGCGATTCGCAATATCTGTCCGGCTTCGAAGACTGGCTCGCGAAGCGCGCGGGCGTCGAGCGCGCGGCGGACAAACCTTCGATTCCGCCGATGTTCACGCCCTTCAAGGTGCGCGGCGTCACGCTGAAAAATCGCGTGATGGTGTCGCCGATGGCGCAGTACTCGGCGGTAGACGGCGTGGCCGGCGACTATCACCTGATGCATCTCGGTGCGCGCGCAATGGGCGGCGCCGCGCTCGTGATGACCGAGATGACCTGCGTGTCGCCCGAAGCCCGCATCACGCCGGGATGCCCCGGCATGTATGCGCCCGAGCATCAGTCCGCGTGGAAGCGCATCGTCGATCTGGTGCATCTGCAGTCGGATGCGAAGATCGGCATCCAGCTCGGCCATTCGGGCGCGAAAGGTTCGACGCGCGTCGCGTGGGAGGGCATCGACCAGCCACTCGACGAAGGCAACTGGCCCCTAGTCTCGGCGTCGCCGCAGCAGTATCTGCGCGGTATCAGCCAGCATTCGCGCGAAGCCACGCATGACGAATTGCACGAAATCGAGCAGCAGTTCGTGAAGGCGACCCGCATGTCGATCGAAGCGGGTTTCGACTGGCTCGAATTGCACTGCGCGCACGGCTATTTCCTGTCGAGCTTCCTGTCGCCGCTGACGAATCACCGTACCGACGAATACGGCGGCTCGCTCGAAAACCGTCTGCGCTATCCGCTGCAGGTGTTCAGCGCGATCCGCGCGGTGTGGCCACAGGACAAGCCGATCTCGGTACGGATTTCCGCGCACGACTGGGTCGAAGGCGGCAACACGCCCGACGACGCCGTGAAGATCGCGCAAGCTTTCAAGGCGGCCGGCGCGGACATGATCGACGTGTCGTCGGGCCAGGTCAGCAAGGAAGAAAAGCCCGTGTTCGGCCGCATGTTCCAGACGCCGTTCGCCGATCGCGTGCGCAACGAAGCCGGCATCGCAACGATCGCGGTCGGCGCGATTTCCGAAGCGGATCACGTCAACAGCATCATCGCCGCTGGCCGCGCGGACCTGTGCGCGATCGCACGTCCGCATCTCGCGAATCCGTCGTGGACGTTGAATGAAGCGGCGAAGATCGGCTATCTCGACATCGCGTGGCCGAAGCCCTACACCGCCGCGAAAATGCAGCTAGAGCGCAACCTCGAACGCGAGCGCGCGCAGGCCATCGCCAACGCCGGCCTGACGGCACAACAACGCGCGCAACGCGCCGAAGGAACCGTGTGAACACGTTTGACACCTCTCTCGCCGGACAACACGCGGTCGTCACCGGCGGCGGCAGCGGCATCGGCGCGGCCATCGCGCAGGCGCTGCTGCGCGCCGGCGCGCGCGTCACGCTGATGGGCCGCAATGCACAACGCCTCGAAGCGCAGCGCGAACAATGCGCGGCGCTCGGCGACGTCGCGTGCATCAGCGTGGACGTCACGCAGGAAGAGTCGGTGGCGCGCGCATTCGGCGAGGCGGGCGCCGTCGATATCCTCGTCAACAACGCAGGCCAGGCGCAGGCCGCGCCGTTCACGCACACCGATATCGCGCTGTGGCAGCGCATGCTCGACGTGAATCTGACCGGCGTGTTTCTCGGCACCCGCGCTGTACTGCCGGGCATGCTCGAGCGTGGCTATGGCCGTATCGTCAACGTCGCGAGCACCGCGGGGCAGATCGGCTATGCGTACGTCGCCGCGTATTGCGCCGCCAAGCACGGCGTGATCGGTCTCACGCGCTCGCTCGCGCTCGAAACCGCGACGCGCGGCATCACCGTCAACGCAGTGTGCCCCGGCTACACCGAAACCGAGCTGCTGCATGCATCGCTCGAACAGATCACGAGCAAGACCTCGCGCACTGAAGCACAGGCGCGCGAAACGCTGCTGCGTTCGAATCCGCAGCGCCGCTTCGTGAGCCCGGAGCAGGTCGCGAACGCAGTGTTGTGGCTGTGCCGCCCCGGCTCGGATGCGATCACGGGGCAATCCATTTCCATTTCGGGTGGGGAAGTAACGTGAGCAAATCAACGCAAGCAAAAAAGTCTGTATCGGATGCGAAACCGTCGCGCAAAGGCGTCGCCCAACCCGCGGAGAACGTCGTGGACCTCGAAATGAGCACCGGTGCGGACAGCCACATGGGTCTGCGTCTGTGGTTGCGCATGCTGACCACCACCAATCTCGTGCAAGCCGAATTGCGCAAACGTCTGCGCACCGAATTCGACACCACGTTGCCGCGTTTCGATCTGATGGCGCAACTCGAACGACATCCCGAAGGCCTGAAGATGACCGAGTTGTCGCGCCGTTTGATGGTGACGGGGGGCAACGTCACCGGCATCACCGATCAGCTCGAAAAAGAGGGGCTCGTCACGCGCGACACCGATCCGAACGACCGCCGCTCGATCAGCGTGTGCCTGACGCCCGCTGGCCGCAAGGCGTTCGACAAAATGGCCGTCGCGCACGAGCAATGGGTCGTCGAAATGTTCGGCGGCCTGAGCCTCGACGAAAAGATGAAGACCCATCAGGACCTCGGCAAACTCAAGCGGCATCTGCTCGACAGCCTGAAAGGCTGACTTCGCACTGGAGGCATACATGACACGATCCACCGCCGACGCACTGTTGGCCGGCAACCGCCTGAGCCTGGCAGGCTACGAGGCGAAGCACTTCGGCTGGTCGGTGACCAGCAAGGTCGCGACGATCACGCTGAACCGCCCCGAGCGCAAGAACCCGCTGACCTTCGAATCGTATGCGGAGTTGCGCGACCTGTTCCGCGACCTCGCGTATGCGACAGACGTGAAGGCCGTCGTGTTGCACGGCGCGGGCGAAAACTTCTGCTCGGGCGGCGACGTGCACGACATCATCGCGCCGCTGATCGATCTGCCGATGCCCGAGCTGTTGCTGTTCACGCGCATGACCGGCGACCTCGTCAAGGCCATGCGCCATTGCCCGCAGCCGATCATCGCGGCCGTCGACGGTGTCTGCGCGGGCGCCGGCGCAATCCTCGCGATGGCTTCCGATCTGCGCCTCGGCACCGCGCGCAGCAAGCTCGCGTTCCTGTTCACGCGCGTCGGCCTCGCCGGTTGCGACATGGGCGCATGCGCGATGCTGCCGCGCATCATCGGCCAGGGACGCGCGGCCGAGCTGCTGTTCACCGGCCGCTCGGCAAGCGGCGACGAAGCTCACGCATGGGGCTTTTACAACCGCTTGTGCGACCCGGCCGCGCTCATCGAAGAAGCACAGAAGCTCGCCGCCGATCTCGCGTCCGGCCCGACCTTCGCGCACGGAATGACGAAGAAGATGCTGCACCAGGAATGGAGCATGAGCATCGACGAAGCGATCGAATCCGAAGCGCAGGCGCAGGCGATCTGCATGAGCACGCGCGATTTCGAGCGCGCGTACGATGCATTCGCAGCGAAGTCGCGTCCGGTGTTCGAAGGAGACTGAGTTGAGCGCCGATCATCAGAACACGCCGGTCGATTTGCATAGCCCGCTCGCGTGGCCGTTTTTCGAGCCGCGTCATCGCGAACTCGCGGCCGGCATCGACGCGTGGTGCCGCGCGAATCTCAAGCATCAAGACCATCGCGACACCGACGCGACCTGCCGCCTGCTGGTGCGTGAACTCGGTGAGGCCGGCTGGCTGAAATACGGCGTCGGTGGCGTCGCTTATGGCGGCCACGGCGACACGATCGATACGCGCGCCGTGTGTCTGCTACGCGAAACGCTCGCGCGCTACTCGGGCCTCGCCGACTTCGCACTGGCAATGCAAGGCCTCGGCTCGGGCGCGATCTCGCTCGCCGGCACGCATGAACAGAAATCGCGCTATCTGCCGCGTGTCGCGAGCGGCACGGCGATCGCCGCGTTCGCGCTGTCGGAGCCGCAAGCGGGCTCGGACGTCGCGGCGATGGCGCTGGCCGCGCGCGAACAGGGCGACCACTACGTGCTCGACGGCGAGAAGACGTGGATTTCGAACGGCGGCATCGCGGACTTCTACGTGGTGTTCGCGCGCACCGGCGAGGCACCAGGGGCGCGCGGCATCAGCGCGTTCATCGTGGATGCAGAAACGCCGGGCCTCGACATCGCCGAGCGCATCGACGTGATCGCGCCGCATCCGCTCGCGCGTCTGCGCTTTGCGAACGCGCGCGTGCCGAAGAGCCAGATGCTCGGCGCACCCGGCGAAGGCTTCAAGATCGCGATGCGCACGCTCGATATTTTCCGCACCTCGGTGGCGGCCGCATCGCTCGGCTTTGCGCGTCATGCGATGGCCAAAGGTCTCGCGCGCGCGGCGTCGCGCAAGATGTTCGGCCAGACGCTCGGCGACTTCCAGTTGACGCAGGCGAAGCTCGCGCAGATGGCGCTGACGATCGACAGCAGCGCGCTGCTCGTCTATCGCGCCGCGTGGCTGCGCGACCAGGGCGAAAGCGTCACGCGCGAAGCCGCGATGGCGAAGTGGCACGCGAGCGAAGGCGCGCAGCGGGTGATCGACGCAGCCGTACAGCTATACGGCGGCATGGGCGTGCAAAGCGGCAGCGCAGTCGAGATGCTGTACCGCGAGATCCGCGCGCTGCGCATCTACGAAGGCGCGACCGAGGTGCAGCAGTTGATCGTCGGCCGCGATCTGTTGAAGGCGTATGCCGCGGCGAACGGGAGCGCGCAATGAGCACATCGTTCGAGCGGCCCGTGCGCATCCGCTTCTCGCACTGCGATCCCGCGGGCATCGTGTATTTTCCGCAGTACCTCGTGATGACCAACGCGCTCGTCGAAGACTGGTTCAACGAGGGCCTGCGCATCGACTATGCGCACATGATCGCGCGGCGCCGCATCGGCCTGCCGATCGTCAAGCTCGACTGCGAGTTCTCGCGGCCGAGCCAGATGGGCGAAACCATCCTGCTCGCGCTCGAAGTCCACACCATCGGCCGCAGTTCTCTCCGCATCGAGATTCACGGGCATTGCAACGGCGAAACGCGCTTTCGTTCGAAACAGGTGCTCGTGTTCATGTCGTTCGAAAGCGGCAAATCGATCAACATTCCCGGAGACATCGCGAGCGCGCTCGCGGCGTACGCTCCATCGCCCTCCTCCATCGAGGCTCAGCGCTGATGAAAAAAGCTCTCCTTCCGGCCGGCTGGGTCAAACCGCGCGGCTATGCGAACGGCGTCGCGGCGAGCGGCACACAGGTGTTCATCGCCGGCCAGATCGGCTGGGACGAACAGGCGCAGTTCCATTCGGATGACTTCGCGCAGCAGTCCGAGCAGGCGCTGAAGAATCTGCTCGCCGTGCTGCGCGAAGCGGGCGGCAAGCCCGAACATCTGGTGCGCCTCACGTGGTACGTGACCGACAAGCGCGAGTACCTCGCATCGCTGAAGGACATCGGCCGCGTGTTTCGCGAGCTGATCGGCGACTACGACATCGCGATGAGCGCGGTACAGGTCGTCGCGCTGATGGAAGACCGCGCGAAGGTCGAGATCGAGGCCACCGCGGTGATTCCGCACTGAACGTCCCACAGGTACCGAACGCACAGGCAAGCCCCTCACACCGAACGAAGCGCATTTTCCGGCTCAACGCCCCGGGAGACCATGATGGAACCGTCAGCACACGTCGATACTTTCGCGCGCGACAATCTTCCGCCGCAGGATCAATGGCCCGTCTTTCTGCTCGACAATCCGGACGTCGCCTATCCGTCGCGGTTGAACTGCGCGACCGAACTGCTGGAGCGGACCATCGAGGCGGGGCATCGCGACCGGCCGGCGATCTGGTCCGACGTGGCCGGCAAGCCACAAGCGACCACGTACGGCGAACTGCTCGCGCTGGTCAACCGCAGCGCGCATGTGCTCGTCGATGAAATGGGCTTGCGGCCCGGCAACCGCGTGCTGCTGCGTGGACCGAACACCTTGCAGATGGCCGTCGCCACGCTCGCGGCGCTGAAGGCCGGGCTCGTCGTCGTGCCGACCATGCCGCTGCTGCGCGCGAAGGAGCTCAAGCAGATCATCGACAAAGCGCAAGTCAGCGCCGCGCTTTGCGATGCGCGCCTGACCGCCGAACTCGAGCGCTGCACGAATCCGCGCGACGAGTTCTACTGCGCGGTGCTGAAGCAGACGCGCCGCTTTCACGACGATTCCGCCGATTCGCTCGAGACTCTCGCCGCCAACAAGCCCGAGCACTTCACCGCCTGCGACACCGCCGCCGACGACGTCTGCCTGATCGCGTTCACGAGCGGCACGACCGGCGCGCCGAAAGGCTGCATGCATTTCCATCGCGACATGATCGCGATGTGCGATCTGTTCCCGCGTCATGTGTTGAAGCCTTCCGCGAGCGACATCTTCTGCGGCACGCCGCCGCTCGCGTTCACGTTCGGCCTCGGCGGGCTGCTGTGCTTTCCGCTGCGCGTCGGGGCGTCGACGGTGCTCGTCGAAAAGCTCACACCGCAGACCTTGCTCGACGTGGTCGAACGTTTTCATGCAACCGTGATGTTCACCGCACCGACGTTCTATCGGCAGATGGCGCCGCTCGTCGCGCAACATGACGTGTCATCGCTGAAGAAGACCGTGTCGGCGGGCGAGGCGTTGCCCGATTCGACGCGGAGTTTGTGGCGCGACGCGACTGGCATCGACATGATCGACGGCATCGGCGGCACCGAGCTGATCCACATCTTCGTTTCGTCGCAAGGCGCGGAGATCCGGCCGCACGCGATCGGCCGCGCGGTGCCGGGCTACGTCGTGCAAGCCGTCGACGACGACATGCAACCCGTGCCGCCCGGCACGATCGGCAAACTGGCGGTGCGCGGCCCGACCGGCTGCCGTTATCTGGCGGACGAACGGCAGCTGCGCTTCGTGCGCGACGGCTGGAACCTGCCGGGCGATTCGGTCTATCTCGACGCGGACGGCTACGTGTTCTACCAGGCGCGCGCCGACGACATGATCGTGTCGGCCGGCTACAACATCTCCGGTCCTGAGGTGGAAAGCGTGCTGATGCAGCACGAGGCGGTGGCCGAATGCGGCGTGATCGGCGTGCCCGACGAAACGCGCGGGCAGATCGTGCGGGCCTTCGTCGTGGTGAACCCCGGCTATACGGCCGACGACAAACTGGTCGCGCAACTGCAGGATTTCGTTAAGAATAACGTGGCGCCGTATAAATATCCGCGCGTCATCACGTTCATCGGCGCGCTGCCGCGCACCGAAACCGGCAAGCTCAAACGTTTCGAGTTGCGCATGATGACGTAACCCGTATCTATCATAAGACTGGAGACAGACCGCATGGCCGGCTCTTTCATCGAAGTCGTCGCCCACGATGGCGGCCGTTTCAACGCTTACGTCGCGCGCCCCGCGCAGGGCTCGGGCCCGGGGCTCGTGCTCCTGCCGGAAATCTTCGGCGTCAATGACACGATGAAGGCGACCGCCGATCGCTACGCCGAAGAAGGCTACGTCGTGCTCGTGCCCGATCTGTTCTGGCGCATCAAGCCGGGCATTTCGCTTGGCTACGGCGACGCCGATATGAAACAGGCGCTCGGCTATCTGGGCCAGTTCGATGCGGATGTCGCCGTGAAGGACATCGCCGCCACGATCGCCACGTTGCGCGAACTGCCCGAGCAGGCCGGCAAGGTGGGCGTGGTCGGCTACTGCCTCGGCGGCAAGCTCGCGTTTCTGAGCGCGGCGCGCACCGACGTCGATTGCGCGGTCAGCTATTACGGCGTGGGGCTTGACGCGCATCTCGACGAAGTATCGGCAATCAACTGCCCGATGGTGTTCCACTTCCGTGAAAACGACGCGCACTGCCCGCCCGAAACGCGCGAGCGCATCAGCGCCGCACTGCGTACGCGGCCGCAGATCGAGCAATACGTGTATCCCGGCTGCGATCACGCGTTCGCCGCGCCGCAGCGCAAGCAGTACGACAAGCCGGCCGCGATGATGGCGTACTCGCGCACGCTGGCGCTGCTGCGCAAGGTGCTCGGTCCGGTCTACGATCTGAACGCGCTGTGGGAAGCGCATTGCTATCACGAGTTCGCGACACGCGACGTCGATGCGGTGATGCCGACGATGGTCGCCGAGCCCTACGTCAATCACGTGCCGACGATGACAGGCGGTGTCGGGCATGACAATCTGAAGCGCTTTTACACGCATCATTTCGTCAACTCGAATCCACCCGATACGAAGCTGATTCCGATTTCGCGCACGATCGGCTCGGATCGCGTCGTCGATGAATTCATTTTCAGCTGCACGCATAGTTGCGAGATCGACTGGCTGCTGCCGGGCGTGGCGCCGACCGGCAAGTACTTCGAGGTGCCGATGCTCGCCGTGGTGTGCTTCCGCGGTGACAAGCTTTATAACGAGCACATCTATTGGGATCAGGCTTCGGTGCTCGTGCAGGTGGGACTGCTCGATCCGAATGGCTTGCCGGTGACGGGGATTGAGAGTGCGAGGAAGTTGCTGGATGAGACGTTGCCGTCGAATGGGTTGATGGGGGGAAAGTCGAAGGTTTGAGAATGTGGTGCTGCCATCGCTGTGTATCATCCGATGCAGGCGAACTTCGTCGATCCGCAATTGAAGCTGCATTTCGGCTATATCGACAACGAACTCGGCGCGACTGGCTGGTTCGCCGGCAACGACTTCACCGCCGCCAACGTGCAAATGCGCTTCCCGCTCGAAGCCGCCACCGCGCGCGGCATCACTGCGCGATTGCCCGCGATAGGCGCGTTTTTGCAGCGCATTCGCGCCCGGCCCGCATATCAGCGCGCGCTCGAACGCGGCGGCAAATACGAAATCCTCACCGGCGATTGATGCGCAACCGCGCGACGCTTAGCGCGCCGGCGCCGCCCTGGATTTCGTAGTTGGACCCGAAATGCACGGGTGTTAGACTCGAAAACCCATCGTCGGCGATCGACCGAATCCGCGTAAAGGGGCACCCGCATGACCCATTCCCTCCACGGCAAGCAACGTTGGCTCGCACTGATCGTGCTCTGCCTCGGCGTGCTGATGATCGTGCTCGACACCACCATCGTGAACGTCGCGCTGCCGTCCATCGCCGCCGATCTCGGCTTTAGCGAAACCTCGCTCGTGTGGGTCGTCAACGCCTACATGCTGACGTTCGGCGGCTGTCTGCTGCTCGGGGGACGGCTTGGCGATCTGTACGGACACCGCAAGCTGTTCCTGTGCGGCATTACGCTCTTCACGCTCGCTTCGCTCGCCTGCGGCCTCGCGAATTCGCAAGTGCTGCTGGTCGCCGCGCGCGCCGTGCAGGGGCTGGGTGGTGCAATCGTCTCGGCGGTCTCGTTGTCGCTGATCATGAATCTGTTCACCGAACCCGGCGAGCGCGCGAAAGCGATGGGCGTGTATGGCTTCGTCTGTGCGGGCGGCGGCAGCATCGGCGTGCTGCTCGGCGGACTGCTCACCAATCTGCTGAGCTGGCATTGGATCTTTCTGGTCAACCTGCCGATCGGCATTGCGGTGTACGCGCTGTGCCTCGCGCTACTGCCGGCCGCGCGCGGACACGCGCACGGCGAGCGGCTCGACGTGGCCGGTGCGCTCAGCGTGACCGCATCGCTGATGCTGGCGGTCTATGCAATCGTCAACGGCAACGAAGCAGGCTGGACTTCGGCGCAGACGCTCGGCCTGCTGTGCGTCGCGCTCGCGCTGCTTGCCGTGTTCCTCGCAATCGAGGCGAGAGTCGAACATCCGTTGATGCCGCTCGGTCTACTGCGTTTGCGCAATGTCGCGACCGCGAACGTGGTCGGCGTGTTGTGGGCAGCCGCGATGTTCGCGTGGTTCTTTATTTCGGCGCTTTATTTGCAGCGCGTGCTCGGGTATCGGCCGTTGCAGGTGGGGCTCGCGTTTCTGCCCGCGAACCTGATCATGGGACTCTTTTCGCTGGGATTGTCGGCGCGTGTGGTGATGCGCTTCGGGCTGCGCCGGCCGCTCGCGGCGGGCCTGCTGATCGCCGCATGCGGGCTCGCGTTGTTCGCGCGTGCGCCCGTCGACGGCAGCTTCGTGCCCGACGTGTTGCCCGGCATGTTGCTGCTCGGCTTCGGCGCCGGCATCGCATTCAACCCGTTGCTGCTCGCCGCGATGAGCGACGTCGATCCCGCCGATTCGGGCCTCGCGTCGGGCATCGTCAATACGTCGTTCATGATGGGCGGGGCGCTCGGGCTCGCGGTGCTCGCGAGTCTTGCCGCGGCGCGTAGCGAGGCAATGCAGGCGTCGTCGAGCGCGGCGGCCGCGCTGAACAGCGGGTATCACGTCGCGTTTCTGTTTGGGGCGGTTTTTGCGGCGGCGGCCGGCGTGCTCGGTGGGCTGTTGCTGAGGCCGGGGCAAGCGGGTGGCGCTGCGGGCGCGCATAGTGACGTGGCGGAGTCGGCCCCGCCTTCCGTCGCGACTGCAAAACCGCAAGCGCGATCAAACGCCTGAGTTCGCCGCTGACTATGCTGGCTTCATGCTGACATGAGAGCTGAGATGAACCCGGTTGGAAAAGCGCTCTGGTATATCGAAAGCCACTTCGCGGGCGAATTGACGCTCGACGACATCGCCCGCGGTGGCTGCGTATCGCGCTTTCATCTCGCCCGCGCGTTCGAAGCGGCCACCGGGATGCCGGTGATGCGCTACGTTCGCGCACGGCGTTTAAGCGAGGCCGCACGACGTCTCGCCGATGGTGCCCCTGACATTCTCGCGGTCGCCCTCGACGCCGGTTACGGCTCTCACGAAGCATTCACGCGCGCGTTTCGCGACCAGTTCGGGCTTACGCCCGATGCGTTGCGCGCACGAGGTCATCTCGACAACCTGAGCATCGTGGAGCCGATCAAAATGGACGAAACCCTTCTGACTCATCTGGAACCGCCGCGCTTCGAAGACGGCAAACCGCTTCTCATCGCTGGACTGAGCGAGCGCTATACGTGCGAGACCAGCAAGGCGATTCCCTCTCAATGGCAGCGCTTTGGCGCCTGGTACGGCAGGGTGCCAGGACAGATCGGCAAGGTGGCTTATGGCGTTGGCTATAACGCCGATGAACTGGGCAACTTCGACTATATGTGCGGCGTCGAAGTCAGCGATTTTTCCGCACTGCCGCCGGAGTTGAGTCGCGTACGCATCGCCGCGCAACGCTATGCGGTGTTCAGTCATCGCGAGCACATCTCGGGCATTCGTCGCACGATGAATACGATCTGGAATCAGTGGTTGCCCGCATCAGGGCACGTGCCTGCCGATGCACCGCATTTCGAACGGTATGGCGAGCAGTTCGATCCGGCGACGGGAATGGGTGGAGTCGAAGTCTGGTTGCCGCTGAAAAGCTGAGGCCTGATTCGGCGGCCGGCCGCGGATGGCCGCTGCGACCGGCCATCCGCCTGATCGATCACGGAGTGGCGTGTCCCTGGTCATGCAATGCATGCACGTCGTCGTATTCCCGCGAAATGTCCTTATTCGTGTAATCGCCGAGTCGCATAGCGGCGGCCACGCTAATCACCGCGCACGCGAACACATACCACGCCACCGCGAATCCCGAATGGAAATAGGCATAAAGCGCGGTCGCAATCAACGGTGCAGGACCGCCAGCGATGACGGAAGCCAACTGGTAGCCCATCGACGCGCCGCTGTAGCGCAAGCGCCCCGTGAACGATTCGGCGATCAATGCGGCTTGGGGACCATACATCATCGCGTGCGGCACCAGCGAAAGCACGATTGCCGCGAAGATCCATCCGGGGTTATGAGTTCCGACCATGAAGAAGTACAGGAAGCCGAATAGCCCGACTGCAGCGGCGCCGATCACGTACATGCGTCGACGTCCGATCAGATCGGACACGTGACCGAAGAAAGGAATCGTGAAGAATTCCAGCACCGAAGCGGCCAGCACCGCGGTGAGCAACAGATCGCGCGTAACGCCCAGACTCATCACGCCATAGGTGAAGATAAAAGCCGTGAAAATATAGAAAGGCGCCTGTTCGGCCATACGCGCAAGAGCCGATAGAACAATGTCTTTCGGCTGCCGGCGCAATACTTCACGCATTGGCGCCTTTTCGATCCTGCGCTCAGCGAGAAGCTTCGCGAAGATCGGCGTCTCGAGGATACTCAAGCGGATATAAAGGCCGATCGCGACCAGCGCAATACTGAGGAAAAACGGCACCCGCCAGCCCCACGTGAGAAATGCGCTGCCGGAGATCTGACTGGTGGCAAGCACCACCAGATTCGCGACGAACAATCCCGCCGGTACGCCGAACTGCGGCCACGACGCGATGAAACCACGATGCTTGTTGGTGCGTGCCCATTCCATCGACATCAGCACCGAACCGCCCCACTCGCCTCCCACGCCCACCCCCTGAATAAAGCGCAGCGCCGTGAGCGCAATGGCCCCCCAGATGCCGATCGACGCGTAGGTCGGAACGAAGCCGACGGCGAATGTCGCGAGTCCCATCAGCAATAGCGTCACGATCAACGTCGCTTTACGTCCGATGCGATCGCCATAGTGGCCGAAAATCGCCGCGCCCACCGGCCGCGCGATAAAGCCGACGGCGTAAATCAGAAAAGCCTGGAGTGTGCCAACGAGCGGGTCCGATTCAGGAAAAAACAGCTTCGCGAATACCAGACCAGTGACCGTGCTGTACAGGAAGAAGTCATACCATTCGATCGTGGTACCGATCGTGCTGGCGATGACAGCGCGGCGCAACTGGCGCCGTGCCTCCTCATCGGAGAGGGGCATAGCCCCAGATTGCGTGGCAGCCATTTGATATCTCCCCAAAATGGACGGGTGACATCCTTAGTTGACACTTAGGGTATTGGGTGGTTCCGGTGATTACGCGAGTAGCCGAAAGTGAAACGGCCTTTTCGGCTTCTGTCATGGGCGAGAGCCTGGAATCGATAAAAACCCCTATCTGAACCACTATTCGCAGAGATAGGGGCTTTGTTTAAGGACACATTCCGCAATTGCATTTTTTGCCGCATCTACAATCGGCAATCATCGATTCAGTGCAATTGATACCGACGCGAAAATTGGATCGGAGCCCGAATGAAGCGCATCCTCCGATATTCGCGCAGAATGGATCAGGCATTTTATATGCTCATCTCCCCCGTTCCCTAATCACACCAACGGAATGTAGATATCCGTCTGCCACTGATCCAGCGGCGTCTCAGGATAGACGCTCAGGTACTGGAAAAACAGCGGAAGATCTCGCAACTCTTCTCCACTCGAAGGCAGCCAGTCGCGATAGATCGGATAGATCGTCTCGCCGATGTGATCGGTCGATCCCGTGTGCCGCACCACCGCGCACCGTGCACCCGGCATGACGAGTTCGCGCACGCCATAGTGATTCGGTGCGACCGGCTCGTCGATCTCTCCGCAGATATCGAAGCGGAATTCCTCCGCTGGCACCGTGTCCGGATTGCCGTGCGGAATGCCGAAGGTCCTGCTCGACGCCACCGGCGATTGTCCGCTTTGAATACGCCAATCGATGAACTTGCGCGCACTCTCGTTGACGAGTCCAGGCGAACCACAATGCTCGAGCGCGGCAACCCGGGTTTCCGCAAAGTCGACGATTTTCACTTGCATGGTCAATTTCCTCGAAAGATAGGGAACAATAAAACTCGCACTCCAGAATTGCCATGCTGGATGCCGTCGAAACGCGCTCGGCGCCATGCCGAATGCACGCTTGAACGCGCGGCTGAAGGCTTCGGGACTGTCGAAGCCGGCGTCGAGCGCCGCATCGAGAACCGAGCACGACGCCTGCGACGCGAGGCGGTGAGCCGCGCGACGCAAGCGCATCAACTGCACGTAGCGTGCGACCGGCACGCCGACATACGCGACAAACTGTCGATGGAAATGGAACATCGAGAAGTTTGCGATACGGCTTAGCGCGTCGACCGACAGATCGCCCTCGAGGTTTGCGTCGATATAGGCGAGAACGGCTTCGAAGCGTTTAGCGTAAGCGGCGGTGGCGTCTGTGTGAGTTAGCATGGTCTGGATCGTGCGAGCTCCGATATGGTCGCCGAGGTTGGACACATCTTACCTAGCCGGACTTGCTCGATCTTCGATCGGCTCGCTGCCGAGCCTTGAGAATTTGCGTAAACTTATTCACTTGCCCTCGCCTCCTGAGATTTTCCGCCGATGCCCTCTTCGATCAGCAATTCGCTCCTCTGGATCTTCGACGCGTTCGAACGCGATCCGACTTATGTGCGCCGGCGGATGTTTGGCAGCGATGCCGCGTATATCGACGGCCTGTTGTGTCTGGTTGCCGCCGATCGCGATAAGCCGTGGAATGGGCTGCTCGTCTGTACATCGCAGGAACGCCATGCTGCTCTGATTACCGATCTGCCTGCATTGCGGCCTCACCCGGTACTCGGAAAGTGGCTTTATGTGCCGCAGGAGGACCCTGCGTTCGAAGACACTGTCGAGCAGTTGACGGCGCTCGTTCTGGAGCGGGACCCGCGAGTGGGGGTGGAACCGAAGCCGAAAAAGCGCCGCGGTAAGTCGGTATTGCCGGACGCTTGAAGCGGTCAGACTCTTGCCGGCGAGCCCGGCAAGCCTCCTTTGCCCTTCAGATATCCCACTCCCTCCGCGAGACCAAACTCCCGCTGTGCCCCATCCCTCGACCAACGCACACTAATCCTCCTGTCTGCCGCCTCCCTCTTCCCTACGACAACGAGAAACGGCACCCGCTTCTCCCTCGCATCGACAATCTTCTTCTCCAGTCTCTCGGGCCGTCCATCGACCACCGCCCGAACCCCGGCATCTTCGAGCGCCTGCAAGACTTCTTGCGCGTAACCCAGACTCGCATCGCTGATCGAAGCAACGACGGCCTGCTCGGGCGCGAGCCAGGCCGGCATCCATCCTTCGTCATGTTCAAGCAGCATTGCGATGAACCGCTCCATGCTGCCGAGCACCGCGTGATGAATCATTACCGGACGCTCGCGTTCATCACGCTGATTGACGAACTCGGCATCGAGCCGCTCTGGCAACACAAAGTCGAGCTGGATCGTGCCGCACTGCCAACTCCGTGCGCGACTATCCGTCAATTGAAATTCGAGTTTGGGCCCGTAAAAAGCGCCCTCTCCAGCGAGTACAGCGAATTCGAGCCCCGCTGCGTCGGCGGCATGGGCCAACGCCTCCTCGGCCCGATCCCACGTCCCCTCGCTGCCAGCACGCAATGCGGGCCGCGACGCCAAAGCAACGCTGAACTCCGGAAATCCTAGGTCCGCGTACACGTCGCGCAGCAGCGCACAGAAGCGCCCCACCTCCGACTCGATATCCGCCGCCGCGCAGAACACATGCGCGTCGTCCTGAACGAACGCGCGCGTACGCTTCAATCCTTCGAGAGATCCCGACGGCTCATCTCGATGACATGCCCCAAACTCGCTATAGCGCAACGGCAGCTCGCGATACGAACGCACACGCTGATTGAACACCTGCACGTGGCAAGGACAGCTCATCGGCTTCAGACAAAGCGCGCGTCTTTCTTCCGCATCGGCGAGCGAATACATCGCGGCGCCGAACTTTTCCCAGAGCCCGCTCTTTTCCCACAGCGAGCGCGCCAGCAATTGCGGCGTGCGAATCTCGCGAAAGCCCGCGCGACGCATGCGCGACCGCACGTAATCTTCGAGCACGCGATAAAGCGTCCAGCCGCGCGGGTGCCAGAAAACCATGCCGGCACCTTCTTCCTGCTGGTGGAAAAGATCGAGCTTATTGCCTAGTACACGATGGTCGATGTCGTTCACGGTCATGCTCCGTCGGTTCGAAATTCGCGATACCACGATGGATGCCGCAAACGGAGAGACCAGAAACGCCAAAGGCCCCATCCGTTTCCGGCGGGGCCTTTGGGGATTTGCCACTGCTGCTCGTACTTTCCGTACTTCCGGCTAGCGCGCGCAATCTCCAGACGACCCGCCTATGAAGGTGGTCGTCGCGGTGGTGGCGGCAAAGAGTGAAAGAGAGTCGAAGTGCATGCAGCGACAGTAAACCATTTCGATCGGAAGCGTCAATCGCTGGGAGTGCGTCGCGATTGGCGTACCTGCCTTTCATAAATCATCGAATGCCGCAATGAGCGAACTCATTTGATTCAAATAGCATAGATACTCGAAATAACTTCGCAATGTATAAATCAGAATTTGATTCGGTGTGCCTGACATGAAGCACTTGGTGCGATTCCGCACATTGCGCCAATGCGCGCTGATTAGACGTTCACTATATTTCGATTGCCCCACCTCACCGCAATAAAACTGTTTGCCCAGTCCTCTTAATAATCTTTATCCCCGCTTCGCAAAAGCGCAAACGCAGCTTTCCAAATAATCACTGAGGAGACGACATGAGAACTAACACGTTGTATTTAACGTGTGCGTTGCTATTCGGTTTGACAACGAGCAGCATTGCCTATTCGACCGATTGGAAGACCTCGGGAAACGACTCGATGAACTCCCGAAACCAGGCTAGTGAATCGGCGATCAGTCCGAAGACAGCGGGTGCCCTTCACAAGCTCTGGTCAACTGACACGAGCGGAAACGTCACGGCGACCCCTGCCCTCGATGACAGCTATGCCTATTTCCCGGATTCCGCGGGCTATCTTTACAAAGTCGACAGGAAGACCGGTCACGTTATCTGGAAGAACCTCGTGTCGTCCTACACGGACATCCCTAACGACTACGCGCGTGCAACGCCCGCTATCTCCGGAAACGTACTGATACTCGGCAATCAAAGCGGCAAACTGTCGAGTCCGCAACCGGCCCAGGTCTTTGCCGTCGACAAGAACACCGGCCAGCGGCTTTGGCACACGCAAGTCGATCCAACCACGTATTCAATGGTCACGCAGTCTGCGGTCATCGCGAACGGTACGGCTTTCGTAGGAACGACATCGAACGAAGAATTGATGGCCGCCTATATTTCCCCGCCTGCATGGCAGTGGAGTTTCCGCGGCAGCGTCGTCGCGCTCGATGTCGCGACCGGCGCAATCAAATGGCAGACGTACACAATACCGACGGGCTATTACGGCGGCTCCGTCTGGGGAAGCACCGGCGCCGTCGACGTCGATCGCAATACGGTATTCATGGGTTCCGGCAACAACTGGGCAGTACCTCAGGCCGTACTCGACTGCATGAACAGCGGCGGCACGCCGACATCGTGCATCGACCCGAACGACCACTTCGACTCGATCCTTGCGCTGGACATGACCACGGGCGCAGTCAAATGGTCCGCGCGCGGACTGCCGTACGATACGTGGAATGTCGGCTGCGGCCTCAACGTGCCGGGCGTCTTCACTCTTCCGTCGAACGCCAACTGTCCCAATCCGCAGGGTCCGGACTGGGACTTCGCGCAAGGACCGATGCTCTTCGGCGGCAATGGCAATGCCGGCCGACTGGTCGGCGCGGGACAGAAGAGCGGGATGTTCTGGGCCTTCGATGAAGAAACAGGCGAACTGCGTTGGTCCACCCAGGTCGCCCCCGGCGGACTCACAGGCGGTCTGCAGTGGGGATCGGCCAACGACGGCCAGTTTATTTACGTTGCGGTAGCCAACAGCGGGGTGACCGGCTCGGGCACGACGCCAGGCGTATGGCAGTTGGCGAACGGCGGCGGCACTACCACGTCGGGCGGCTGGGCATCGCTCAACGCGAATTCCGGCGCGGTGAAGTGGACCACTCCGGACCCACTGGGAAGCCGCGCGGAGGCAGCGGTCAGTGTCGCGAATGGCGTGGTGTTCGGATGCAATCTCGACTACACGAAAGGCACGATGTACGCGCTCGATTCTTCCAACGGAAAAGTACTGTGGTCATTCGACAGCGGCGGCGCATGCAATGCCGGACCGGCCGTTGCGGACGGCGTGGTGTTCTGGGGCTCCGGTTCAACGAACGGACCGGGGCCGCAAAAATTATTCGCCTTCGGCCTGTAGGAAACGCCAAAGGCCTCGTCCTCTCAGGGCGGGGCCTTTGGCTCTTTGCTACGATGTGAGTCTGTTCCGAAGCCGGCGCTTTGGCGCGTATCGCCAGCCGGACCGGAATTGCCACCGAACTCACCGAGCACCAGACCTTGACGATCCACATCCGCCCCGCCACCGCCTCCGACGCCCCCCTGATCCTGCGCTTCATCACCGAACTTGCGATCTACGAGAAAGCCGAGCACGAAGTCGTCGCCGGTGTCAAAGACATCGAGAAAAGCCTGTTTTCCGAGGGCGTGCCCGCGAAAGCGCTGATCTGCGAAATGAACGGCGAGCCCGTCGGTTTTTGCGTGTACTTCTTTTCGTATTCGACGTGGCTCGGCAAGCAGGGGCTTTATCTGGAAGACCTGTACGTGTCGCCCGCATCGCGTGGCAGCGGCGCGGGCAAACAGATGCTGCGCCATCTCGCGCAAATCGCCTGCGAAACGGGCTGCGGCCGCTTCGAATGGAGCGTGCTCGACTGGAACGAGCCGGCCATCGGCTTCTACAAATCGATCGGCGCGAATCCGCAAAGCGAATGGGTGCGCTACCGTCTCGCGGGCGACGCGCTCAAGGCATTCGCCGAAGGCGAAACCGAACCGAACACCTAAGCGCGGTCACTGCGCGGAGGCCGCGACGGGCGCCACCTCGAACGCATCGCCCGTTGCGAAGAAAGTGCCGCCTGCGACGTAATGGCACGTGCGCAGGTCGGGATCGTCGCCGAAATGCCAGCGGTTGTGCGAATACACGCGGCTATCCGCATACGCGGCGACCACCTCGCCGATGATCAGATCGTGCCGCTGGCTGTCATCCGGAATCACCTTGCATTCCATCCACGTGATGCAGCCGGCCAGCATCGGCACGTCGATTTTTTGCGCGCGGAAAGTCTCGAGATCGAACGCGGAGAACTTGTCGAGTTCGACGCCCGCGTGCGTGCCGACCGCAAGTGTTTGTGCGGCGAAACCGCGGCTCGGCAATTGCAGCCCGAACACGCCGCTCGCTTCGATCAGGCTACGCGTCAGCGTGCGGCTATCGACGACCACCACCACCTTCGGCGGATCGAAGTCGAGCGGCATCGCCCACGAGGCGGCCATCACGTTCGAACGACCAGCGTGCGCGCTCGTGATCAGCGTAACGGGTCCGTGATTGAGCAGTTGAGTCGCGCGCGACAATTCCACGGGTTCTCGGGTGGCGGTCATAGCATCGTGATGGCGTCGAAAGGGTGACGCTGATTGTAGCGGGGCGGGAGAAATGAGGCGCGCGATGTGCGGAAGCCGCCGTGCGGAGCGATAGAGCGGGCGAATCGAACTGCCAGACGGCAGCCCACAAGCCGCCGCCTGACAGACTTCAAACGAAAAACTTCAATGGCCGCTCAATGATGCGGCGCCTTGCCATTCGGCACCACATTGTGCGGCTTGTGCTGCTCTTCGCCGAGTCCCGGGAAGAACGCGTTCCAGGCGGCGCGCACACCCTGCGCCGCGGTCGCTTCGGCGCTGACCGATTCGGCCGCGCCATCCGCGGCTTTCGACGGATCGGCGGACAGGCCGCGCCAATGCGTGAATACGAGCAACGGCTTTTCGGTCCACACGCCGTCGCCAAATTTCGCAAACGCCGTGTCCCCGCTCGCCAACTGCACCTCGTACCAGCCTTCGCGTACGGGCGTATGGATGGCCAGCTCAAACCACGGGGTCGGTTCGATTTCCTTCATAGCGTCTCCGGTCGGATAAATCGTCATCGAAAACCACACTTAACGCATTGTTCGTGCCCATCGGCGGCGCCAAACCCGCGGCGCGGCGGGCCGGGCAACCGTGGCACATGCGGGCAGACCCGGCACTTCGGAGCGAAGTCGCCGCGCATACGACACGATAGCGCGACATGGGCCGGGCGGACAAACGTAAAACTTACATGTCCTGGGTGGCAGGCGTACGGCGTTGCGGGATGGGCTTTTTGCGGGACCGGGCGGCGGGTTTTCCGGCAGGCGTTCCGGCCGGTTTTGCCGCGCCCTTCGCAGCCGGTCGCGCCTCGCTCTCCATCTCCCGCACCAGCTCCGCCAGCGCTTTCACCGCCGGCCCCAAGCGCTCCGCCTCCGTATTCCCATAGCCGATCACGAGCCCGTTGGTCTGCTCCGACGCCCCGATCGCGAACCCCGACAGCGCGCGCGGACCGAGCCCCAACGCCTGCGCCCGCGCCGTCAGTGCGCGATCGTCGAGCGACGCGGGCAGCCGCAGCGTCAGATGCATGCCGCAATCGCCGCCAAGAATCGTCGCCGCCGGAAAATATTCGGCCAGCGCGTCGCGCAGCGCCTGCTGGCGCTCGCGGTACAGCCGCCGCATCCGCCCGAGATGTCGCCCGAACTCGCCGCTTTCGAGGAAATGCGCGAGCGCCAGTTGCTCCAGCCGATGCCCGCCGCGCAGCAACTCTTGCAGCGCAACAGCGGCATGCGCGGCGATCGTCCGAGGCAGCACGACGAAGCCGATGCGCAGCGCCGGAAACATCGTCTTGCTGAACGAACCGACGTACAGCACGGGCGCCTCGTCGACGAGGCCCTGCATGCTCGCGATCGGCTCGCCGGTGTGGCGCACTTCGCCGTCGTAATCGTCCTCGATCAGCCAAGCGCCGCAGCGCCGCGCCTCTGCAATCAGCTCGAGCCGCCGCGCCACCGACAACACCGCGCCGGTCGGATACTGATGCGCGGGCGACGTGTAGATCAGCTTCGGCGGATGCGTGCGCCACGCGTCGGCCGGCACGGCCATGCCTTCGGCGTCGACGGGAATCGGCAGCAAGCGCAAATCGCCCGCGTTGAAAGCGGCCTTCGCGCCGCGGTAGCCGGGGTCCTCGGTCCATGCGATATCGCCGGGATTGGTCAGCAGCCGCACGCACAGGTTCAGCGCCTCCTGCGCGCCCTCGGTGATCACGACCTGCGAGCCGTCGCAGCGCACGCCGCGCGCCATCCGCAGATGCGCGGCGATCGCGTCGCGCAACGCCGGTTCGCCGGCCGGCGTGCCGTAGCCGAGCGCGCGCGGTAAGGCGCGCTCCATCGCACGTTCGAGCGCGCGCCGCCAGGCGGCTAGCGGGAAGCGGTCTAGCGCGGGTGTGCCCGGGGTCAGCGCATAGGTGTTGTCGACGTGCTTGTGCGGCGCCGCGAACTGCTGGACGCGCCTCGCGTACACGACTTCTGGCGCCGCCGTAGCCGTCGCCCGCTCGCCGCGCGCGGCGGGACTCGACAGCGGACTCACGCGCGTGCCCTGGCGATCGGCGATGACATAACCGACCGCGGCGAGATGTTCGTAAGCGATCACGACGGTGTTGCGCGACACGCCCATTTCGGCGGCGAGCAGCCGCGACGACGGCAGCAACGACCCAGCCGGCAGACGGCCCGCGAGAATGGCCTGTTGTAGAAGTTCGATCAGCTGCTTTTGCAGCGGCGCGGGCCGCTTGGCCCCGCTAGCGCCGCTCGCGGCGAAAACGTCGTCGGCATGGACGAGCGGTCCGATGATTTCGATCATGGTGGTTGGACCTATCGAATAAGCGTGTCGTGGATCTTTTGAACATACCACGTTTGCCGTATCGTTCCTGCATCGAAGACAGGAGAAAGGACATGGAACCCATACGCAACGTCTACGGCCAGCCGATCGGCAAACCCGTGCCCGGCTGGCGCGGCGCGCAGCCGCCGGGCCGCGAGCCGCTGAGCGGCTGCTATTGCCGGCTCGAAGCGGTCGACGTCGAGCGCCACGCGGCCGACCTGTTCGACGCGTATCGCTCGGCCACCGACGGCCGCGACTGGACTTATCTGGCGATCGGCCCGTTCGACAGCCTCGCAGCCTATCGCGAGCACCTGACGCGGATGGCGGCATCGAAAGATCCGCTGCACTACGCGGTGATCGACCTCGCGACGGGCAAGGCGGTCGGCACGCTGTCGCTGATGCGGATCGATCCGGCCAACGGCGTGATCGAAGTCGGCCATGTCACGTATTCGCCGCGGCTCAAGCGCACGCGCATCGCGACGGATGCGATGTACCTGCTGCTTAGCGAAGTGTTCGACAAGCTCGGTTACCGCCGTTTCGAATGGAAATGCGATTCGCTGAACGAGCCGTCGCGCAAGGCCGCGCTGCGCTACGGGTTCACGTTCGAGGGGATCTTCCGGCAGGCGATCGTCTACCGTGAGCGCAATCGCGACACGGCGTGGTTTTCGATCATCGACAGCGAATGGCCGGCGTTGCGCTCGTGTTATCAGCGGTGGCTCGACGCGGGCAATTTCGATGCGCAAGGGCAGCAGATCGAGCGGCTCGCCGATCTGATCGCGCAGCAGCGAGCGGCGGACGACGCCCGGTAAAGCCAGACGCTCGCATCAGCGCGCCGCCGATGCCATCGCACGCGGCGCGCTTGCGCCAGCCCTTCGCTGCGCGCCGCCAACCCCGGCAGCCGGCGCAACTTCGCCCTAAACTGCCTCCATACGTTCGCGCGCCGCTGCCGAAGCGCGATTGTCACAGCGCGCCAGCATGTGCCACGCGTGCCTCGTTCCATGCCGTTACAGCCCAGCCGATGAAATCCCGTCTGCGCTACCTGAGCGCATTGCTCGTCAATCTCGCACTGCCCTTGCTTGTCTACCGGCTCGCGTTTCCGCACTGGGGGCAAACGGGCGCGCTCGCCGCGTCGGCGTTGCCGCTGATCGCATGGATGACGGTGGATCTGCTGCGTTACCGGCATTTCGACGCGCTGAGCGCACTCGTGCTCGCGGGCGTGCTGCCAGCGCTTGCCACGAGCCTCGTATTCAGCGACGCGCGTCTGCTGTTGATCGAAGACCCGATGGTGTCGGGCTTTATCGGCATCGCGTTTCTCGCGTCGCTCACGCTGCGCAAGCCGATGGTGTTCTACCTGGCGCGCTCGACGATGTCGCGCGAAGATCATCGCAGCGTGGAATTGTTCGAGCGACATTGGCGTGATCGTCCGATGCTCGCCAGCTATATTCGCCTGATGACACTCGTGTGGGGGATCGGCATGATCGGCGAGAACATCGTGCGCAGTGCGATCGTGCTGCATTGGCCGAACGACCCGCGCTCGGCGCTCGCATCCACTGCGCTGCGTTATGGCGTGTACATGGCGCTGACGGTGTGGACGATCCTGATTCGCCGGCGTATCAAGCGGGACGCGCAGCGCTATCCGGCGGATGAGCAGGCGGCGGAGAGTTCGGCGGCAAATGTGTGAATGACCGCGCCGGCGGTCCGTTCATGCCAACTCCAAAAATCTCCCCAAACAAGGATTCCGGTTCGCCGGCGACCGGGCGAGCACCTGCTCGATCAGCGGCGCGTCGGCAAGCGGGCGGAACACCACGCCCGCCAGCTGCGCAATCTTCAACCGCCGCGCCGCGCGCGCGGATGGCTGCGCGATAGCGCGACGCACAGCGGCTCGCTGAGCACCGTGCGCGTCGTGAGTGACTTGTCGGGCACGGTCGGGAACATGATCGCCGCGTCGATGTGCCCGGTGAGCAACTGCGCGGCCAGATCGTTCGACACGACCTCGCGCAATTTCAGCTCGACCTGCGGATACGCGGCGCCGAACGCTCGCGCATAGCCGGGGACGACGCTGTAAGCGGAGCACATCGTGAAGCCGATTTCGAGCTTGTGACGCTGTCGGTGCTGCTGATGGTGATGGGGCATTAAAGCTGAGGGGTCGACAGTACGCCGGTGTCCCAATCTATGAAACTTGCATGAATGCCGCGACGGCCGCGGCAGACTGCGGGGAGCGCCGCGCGTTTTCACCGCCCTCCTACGTGATCTCGTATCCGCCTTCGGCGGTTAGCGAACGCGAGGCCAAGCGCGGCTCGCGTCGTGCGTGGTAAATTCCAGCGTCGGCAAGACAACTCCAAGAACGTTCGGGTGCCCTGAACATCTTCGTCCGGTCCACCCGCCCCTGGCGTACAAGGTAGATCGATGATCGACGTGAGTCAGCGTATTGTCTGGCGGCGCCTCTACGTTGCGCTGTGCAGTTGCGTCGCGTTGGCCGGCTGCATGGTCGGCCCCGACTACCACGAGCCGCCCGCGCCGGCTACCGACACCTTCACCGCCCGGCCGCTGCCCGACCAGACCGCCTCCGCGCCCGGCCCCGCCGGCCTGCCGCAGCGTTTCGCGCCGGCCCAGGACATCCCCGCCGCGTGGTGGACGCTGTTTCACTGCGAGCCGCTCGACGCGCTGATCCGCGAGGCCATCGCCAATAGCCCGAACATGACCGCGGCCCAGGCCGCGTTGCGCCAGGCGCGCGAAAATTACACCGCGCAGGCAGGCGGCACCTTGCTGCCGAGCGTCGACGCGCAACTTAACGCCACGCGCGAAAAGATCAACGGCATCGCGTTCGGCGAGCCGGGCCTCGTCGAAGAATTCAATCTTTACAACGCGTCGGTCAACGTCTCGTACAAGCTCGACGTGTTCGGCGGCGCGCGGCGCGAACTCGAAGCGCTGCATGCGCAGATCGACTATCAGCGCTTCCAGCTACAGGCCGCCTATCTTACGATATCGGCCAACATCGTGACCGCGGCGGTCAAGGAAGCGTCCGTGCGCGCGCAGATCGACGCGACCGAGCGGATCGCCACCGAGGAAGAGCAGCAGCTGAACGTGCTCGACCAGCAACTCTCGCTCGGCGGCGTGAGCCGCGCGGCCGTGCTCGCGCAGGAAACGCTGCTCGCGCAGACCCGCGCGACGCTGCCGCCGCTCTACCAGCAACTCGATCAGGCGCGCCATCAGCTTGCGGTGCTCGCCGGCAAGCTGCCGAGCGACACGGGCGTGCCCGAATTCACCCTCGACATGTTCTCGCTGCCCGACACGCTGCCCGTCAGTCTGCCGTCGTCGCTGGTGCGCCAGCGCCCCGACATCCTCGCCGCCGACGCCACGCTGCATCAGGCGAGTGCACAGGTCGGCGTCGCGACCGCGGCGATGTATCCGCAGATCACGCTGTCCGCGAGCTACGGCGCCGAGGCGCTGACGCCCGCGCAAGTGCTCAGGGCCGGCAGCACCATCTGGAGCATCGGCGCGGGCTTGCTGCAACCGGTCTTTCACGGTGGCCAGTTGAGCGCACAGAAGCGCGCGGCCGAGGCCGCCTACGAGCAGGCCGGCGCGCAATACCGCGAGACGGTGCTGCTTGCGTTCCAGAACGTCGCGGACACGCTGCGCGCGCTCGAACACGATGCGACCGGCCTGAAGGCGCAGACCGACGCGTCGCGCGCCGCGAGCGATTCGCTCGAACTGACGCGCGGGCAGTATCGCGTCGGCGGCGTGAGCTACCTCGCGCTGCTCGACGCGCAACGCCAGTATCAGCAGACCGTGGTCAGCCTCGCGCAGGCGCAGGCCGCGCGTTACGCAGACACGGCCGCGCTGTTCCAGGCGCTCGGCGGCGGCTGGTGGAATGGCGCCGCGCCCGAGTCGGCCGCCGCGGCCGCCGCCGCAACGCCACATTGACCGTGCCCTGACACAACCCTCAGCCCTCGCCCCAAGCCGAGCAAGGACATCACGATGGCCGAAAGAAAACCGATGACGAAGCGGATGGTGATCATGTTGATCTGCGTCGGCCTGCTGCTCGCCGCGCTGGTCGGCTTCAACCTGTTCCGCGCGCACATGTTCGCGAAGTTCATGGCGGCCAACACCACGCCGCCCGCGACGGTGTCGGCGGTGGTGGTCCACTATCAGTCGTGGCAGCCGCAGCTCGCGGCGGTCGGCAGCCTGCGCGCGGTGCGCGGCGTCGACGTGACGACCGAAGTCGCCGGCCTCGTGCGCCAGGTCGCGTTCGTGTCGGGGCAGGAAGCGAAAGCCGGACAGATCCTCGTGCGACTCAATGACGACAGCGACGTCGCGCTGCTGCAATCGCTGCAGGCCGCGGCCGACCTCGCGCAGACGGTCTACGAGCGCGACCGCGCGCAGTACGACATCAAGGCGATCGCGAAAGCGCAGCTCGACGCCGATGCGGCGGACCTCAAGGGCAAGAAGGCGCAGGTCGCGCAACAGCAGGCGCTCGTCGACAAGAAGACGATTCGCGCGCCGTTCGCGGGGCGCCTCGGCATCACGACGATCAATCCGGGCCAATACCTGAATCCGGGCGATACGATCGTCACGCTGCAAGCCATCGATCCGATCTACGCCGACTTCTCGGTGCCGCAACAGCAGCTCGGCCAGCTCGCGATCGGCGCGACCGTCAGCGTCGATACCAACGCGTACAGCGGACAAAGCTTCACCGGCAAGATCCAGTCGATGAGCCCGAAAGTCGACAGCGCGACACGCAACGTGCAGATCGAGGCAAGCGTCGACAATCGCGAGCGCAAGCTGCTGCCCGGCATGTACGCGAACGTGAAGATCGACTCGGGCGCCGAGGAGCGCCACCTGACGCTGCCGCAAACGGCGATTACCTACAACCCGTATGGCGCGACCGTGTTCATCGTGAAGCCCGGCACGCAGCCCAACGCGCAGGGCAAGACGCTGCCCGTCGCGCAGCAGGTGTTCGTGACGCCGGGGCCGACGCGCGGCGACCAGGTGGCGATTCTGAAGGGCGTCGACGATGGCACGCAGGTCGTGACTAGCGGCCAGCTCAAGCTGAAGAACGGCACGCCGCTGATCATCGATAACCGCGTCCAGCCGTCGGACAGTCCGAATCCGACGCCGCAGGAACAATAAGCGAGGCCGCCCGATCATGTTCACGGACATCTTCATCCGCCGGCCGGTACTCGCTTCGGTCGTGAGCCTGCTGATCCTCGTGCTCGGGCTGCGCGCGCTCGCGGTGCTGAAGGTCAGCCAGTATCCGCAGACCGAGAACGCGGTCGTCACGATCACGACGGCCTACTATGGCGCGAACCCGGACACCATCGCCGGCTTCATCACGCAGCCGCTCGAAGCGGCGATCGCGCAGGCGCAGGGTATCGACTACATGTCGTCGACGAGCATCACGGGCGTGTCGACGATCGTCGCGACGCTGCGTTTGAACTACGACGCGAACCGCGCGCTGACCGAGATCAACACGCAGATCGGCTCGGTGCGCAACCAGTTGCCGCCGCAGGCGCAGCAGCCCGTACTGACGGTGCAGACCGGGCAGACCACCGACGCGATGTACATGGGCTTCTACAGCAGCGTGCTGCCGAGCAACAACGTCACCGACTACCTGTTGCGCGTGGTCAAGCCGAAGCTCGATTCGATCCAGGGCGTGCAGACCGCCGAAGTGCTCGGCGGGCGGCAGTTCGCGATGCGCGCGTGGCTCGATTCGGCGCGGCTCGCAGCGCACGGCGTGAGCGCGAGCGACGTGTTCACCGCGCTCGGCAACAACAACTATCTCGCGACGCTCGGCACGACGAAGGGGCAGATGGTCAGCGTCGACCTCGAAGCGGGCACGGACCTGCATACCGTCGACGATTTCAAGCAACTCGTCGTCAAGCAGAAGAACGGCTCGATCGTGCGTCTCGAGGATGTCGCGAACGTCGTGCTCGGCGCCGACAGCTACGACTTCAACGTCGCGTTCAGCGGCAAGCGCTCGGTGTTCATCGGTATCAAGGTCGCGCCGGACGCGAACATTCTCGATGTGGCCAAGCGCGTGAAGACCGTGTTCCCCGATCTGCAGAGGCAGTTCCCGACCGGCATGACGGGCGACATCGTGTATGACGCGACCGACTTCGTGAACACCGCGATCAGGGAAGTGATCAAGACGCTCGTCGAAGCGCTCGTGATCGTCACGATCGTGATCTTCCTGTTTCTCGGCAGCTTCCGCGCGGTGATCGTGCCGTTGATCGCGATGCCGCTGTCGCTGATCGGCACGTTCTTCGTGATGCAGGCGCTCGGCTATTCGATCAATCTGCTGACGCTGCTCGCGCTGGTGCTCGCGATCGGGCTCGTCGTCGACGACGCGATCATCGTCGTCGAGAACGTCGACCGGCATATGAAGCACGAAGGCAAGACGCCGTTCGACGCCGCGCTGATCGCCGCGCGCGAACTCGGCGGCCCGATCGTCGCGATGACCGTCGTGCTGATCGCCGTATATGCGCCGATAGGCTTCCAGGGCGGGCTGACGGGGGCGCTCTTCACTGAGTTCGCGTTCACGCTCGCGGGTGCGGTGACGGTATCGGGCGTGATCGCCCTCACGTTGTCACCGATGATGTGTTCGCGCTTCTTTCGCGCGGAGCAGGAGTCCGGGCGTTTCGCGCGTTTCGTCGACCGTCAGTTCGAGCGCGTGCATCGCGGCTACGGCCGCCTGTTGCACGCGACGCTCGATACCTGGCCCGTGTTCGTGATCATGGGCGCGCTGCTGCTGTGCGGCACCGTGTATCTGTTCATGACCTCGAAGTCGGAACTCGCGCCGCAGGAAGATCAGGGCGTGGTTCTGTCGCAGATCATCGGGCCGCCGAACGCGACGATCCAGCAGATGCAGACCTACGCGGACCAGGTGTTCGACGCCTCGAAGTCGCTGCCCGAGTACTCGCAGATGTTCCAGCTGACGGGTTCGCCGACCATCAACCAGGGCATCGGCGGGGTGCTGTTCAAGACCTGGGATCAGCGCGGCAAGAATGCGACCGAGCTGCAACAGGAGTTGCAGCAGAAGTGGAATCAGATCGCGGGCGCACGCGTCGCGGCGTTCCAGTTTCCGCCGTTGCCGGGCTCGCAGGGCTTGCCGGTGCAGTTCGTGATCAGCACGACCGAGCCGTTCCAAAACCTCAACGAGGTGTCGCAAGCGGTGCTCGAAAAAGCGCGCGAGAGCGGGATGTTCTTCTTCGTCGATACCGATCTGAAAATCGACAAGCCGGAAGCGGTGCTCGTCGTCGATCGCGATAAGGTGGCCTCGCTCGGGCTGTCGCAAAGCGACGTCGGACAGGCGCTCGGTTCGGCGCTGGGTGGCGGCTACGTGAACTACTTCTCGATCGCGGGGCGTTCGTACAAGGTGATTCCGCAGGTGCTGCAGATCGATCGGCTCAATCCGTCGCAGGTGCTCGACTACTATCTGCGCACGCCGGACGGCAGCGTGATTCCGGCGTCGACGGTCGCGCATATCAAGCACAGCGTCGTGCCCGAATCGATCAATCACTTCCAGCAGCTGAACTCGGCGACGATCTCCGGCGTGACCGTGCCGGGCGTGTCGCAAGGCCAGGTGCTCGATTTTCTGCGCCAGGCGACCGCGCAGGTCGCGCCGGCCGGCTATTCGGCCGATTACTCGGGAGCATCGCGCCAGTTCGTGCAGGAGTCGGGCGGCTTCGTCATTACGCTGCTGCTTGCAACGATCATCGTGTTCCTCGCGCTCGCTGCGCAATTCGAGAGCTTCCGCGATCCGATCGTGATCCTGATCTCGGTACCGATGGCGCTGTTCGGCGCGCTGATCTTCATCAACATCGGCCTGACGACGCTGAACATCTACACGCAGGTCGGCCTCGTCACGCTGATGGGGCTCGTCAGCAAGCACGGCATTCTGATCGTGCAGTTCGCCAACGAATTGCAGCGCGCGGGCCGCGGCAAGCGCGAAGCGGTCGAGGAAGCCGCCGGCGTGCGGCTGCGTCCGATCCTGATGACGACCGCCGCGATGGTGCTCGGCGTGGTGCCGCTCGTGATCGCGTCGGGCGCGGGCGCGGCGGGCCGCAACGCGATGGGGCTCGTGATTTTCACGGGCATGTCGATCGGCACGCTGTTCACGCTGTTCGTGGTGCCGGCGATGTATATGTTTCTGGCCGCCGATCATCAGCGGCATGCTCAGGCGAAGGCCGGCGAGGCGGGTCAGGCGGGTCAAGGGGGTTAGCGACTGGTGGTTCGCGTACCCGGTGCGCGTTCATCACCTAGACTACGGTGCATTCGCTGCGCAACGCGGCGCAAGACCAACCAATCGGAGCCACGCACGATGAAAGCGATTCAGTTCAAATCTTTTGGCAGCCCCGAAGTGCTCGAATACGTCGATCTGCCGACGCCGCAAGCCGACGCGGAGCATGCGGTCGTGCGGGTGATGGCGGCCTCGGTCAATCCGAGCGACGTGAAGAACGTGGCCGGCCGTTTCGACCATACGGTGCTGCCGCGCATACCGGGGCGCGACTTCAGCGGCGTGGTCGTGGATGGCCCGGCCGCGTGGCGCGATGCCGAGGTGTGGGGCACCGGCGGCGACATCGGCTTCACGCGCGACGGCACGCACGCCGAGTACCTCAGCATTCCGGTCGCCGCGCTGTCGCGCAAGCCCGTCGCGTTGAGCCACGTCGAGGCGGCGGCGATCGGCGTGAACTTCGTGGTCGCATGGCTCGGCACCGTCGAATACGCAAGCTTGCAGGCCGGCGAGACCGTCGCGGTGCTTGGCCCGGGCGGCGGTGTCGGCGGCGCGGTCGCGCAGATCGCGAAGGCACGCGGCGCGCGCGTGATCGCCGTCGATCGCCGGCCGCTCGATCCGGCCACGCCTGCGGGTCGCCTGATCGACGCCTACGTGCCGTTCGACGAACACGCAGCCGAACGTGTGCGCGAGTTGACCGGCGGCGCGGGCGCGGAGGTCGTCTACGACACGGTCGGCGGTGTCGCGTTCGAGACCGCGCTGAGTCTCGCGAAACGGCGCGGCCGCGTGCTCGAAATCAGCGCGACTGGCAAGCGTCGGGTCGAGTTCGATCTGATCGATTTCTATCACAACGAGACGCAATTGCTCGGCGTCGACAGCGCCAAGCTCGGCGTCGCGCAATCGGCGCCGCTGATGACGGCGCTGGTCGAGGGCTTCGACAGCGGCAAGCTGAGCGGCCCGGCGATAGCACAGGAATTTCCGCTCGCCCGTGCGCGCGAAGCCTACGACGCGGTCGCCGCCGGTACGCGCGGTCGCGTCGTGATCCGCATGCAATAACTGGCCTCCGACACGGGTCTCCGCAACCGGCTGGCGGCGACGCTGCATTGAAGCCGCGGCCTCAGGCCGCCCGCAACACGCTAAGATTGAGGCCGCCGGGCGCCCGCGCCGCCCGGCGAGAACGATAAAAGCATTGCCTCGGAGAATCTGATGTCTGATGAATATGAAGTGCACGGTCCGCACGACCACGCCGTCGAACACGCCGGCCACGCCGGGCATCACGACGCCGATCCGTTCGCGAGCCGGATGGCCGTGATGACCGCGATCCTCGCGACGATCGGCGCGCTGTGCGCGTACCAGAGCGGCAACGCCGAAAACCTCGCGCTGTTCTTCAAGAACGAAGCCGCGATCAAGAAGACCGAAGCGTCGAACCAGTGGAGCTATTACCAGGCGAAGGGCGAGAAGGAAAACCTCGCCGAACTCGGCGCGGCGCTGTCGGCGCCCAATAGCGACGCGCACGCGAAATTCGTCGCCGACGTCGAGAAATACAAGAAGCAGAAGGAGCCGATCCGCGCGAACGCCGAAGCGATCGAAAAACAGGTCGTCGCCGCCGACACGCGCAGCGAAACGCTGCTGCATGGCCATCATCGCTGGGCTCAGGCGACGCTGCTGATTCAGGTCGCGATTGCGCTGTGCGCGATCACGCTGCTCACGCGCAAGAACTGGCTTCGTAATGTGTCGTACCTCGTCGCGGGAGCGGGCGTCCTGACCGCGGGCGCGGCGTTTTTCGGGCTGTGAGCGAGATGCATCGGTTGCCTTCTTCGAGCCAGTGCTTTTCAACAGGGAGTGTGTCGTGATCGATGGGGCCGCCGTGGTCGGCGTGTTTTCCGTGTATATCGCGGGCGTGGTGAGTCCGGGCCCGAACTTCGTCGCGGTCGCGCACAAGGCCGCTTCGGCGACGCGCATCGAAGCGCTCGCGATGGTCGCCGGCATCGTGCTCGTCAATCTGTTCTGGGCAAGCTGCGCGATTCTCGGCGTCGGCATCGTGTTCGCCGCGTTCCCGTGGCTCGCCCTCGTGGTCAGGATCTTGGGCGCCTGTTATCTGCTGTGGTTCGGCGGGCGGCTGATCTTCAACGCGTCGGCGGCAAGGCAGGCGGTGCTCGTCAAGGCACCGGCGGGCGGCTTCAGGCAGGCGTTCGCGCAGGGTTTCGCGACCAACATCGCGAATCCGAAGTCGATGGCGTTCTTTGCCGCGGTGTTTTCGTCGGCCGCGCCCGCGCATGTGAGCACCGGCACGTTTGCCGCGATGCTCGGCATGGTGTTCGTCGTCGCGAGCAGTTGGTATGGGTTCGTCGCGCTGGCGTTGTCGCACGCGCGGATCGCGTCGGCGTATCGGCGCGGCAAGAGATGGGTCGATCGCGTGTGCGGCGGGTTGATCGTTGCGTTGGGGGTACGGCAGCTGATTCGTTGAGGCGGCACTCAGAGGTGCCGAAACTCAATGCGCAAGCCCGCGCGCACGCTCCAGCAACAGCTCGCGCTCGCGCGTGTTGCGCGTCATCGCCGCGGCGCGCTCGAACTCCGCGCGCGCTTCGTCGATGCGTCCGAGCTTGACCAGCAGATCGCCGCGCACACTCGGCAACCAGTGATAATTCGCGAGCGCTGGACCAGCGGCGAGCGCATCGACGATTTCGAGTCCGGCCGCCGGCCCGAACGCCATCCCCACCGCGACCGCGCGATTCAACTCCACGACCGGCGACGGCGCGACCTGCGCCAACGCATCGTAGAGCGCGACGATCTGCGCCCAGTCGGTGTCCTCGGCGCGGCGCGCCCGCGCATGACAGGCGGCGAGCGCCGCCTGCAACGCATAGGGCCCGCTTGCGCCGCCAAGCGCGTGTGCGCTGTCCAACGCCGCGAGGCCGCGGCGAATCAGCAGCGGGTCCCAGCGGCTGCGATCCTGATCGAGCAGCAGCACCGGCCGCCCGTGCGCATCGGTGCGCGCATGGGTGCGCGACGCCTGGATCTCCATCAGCGCAACCAGACCGTAGACCTCGCTTTCGTCGGGCACGAGTCCGCTCAACACGCGCCCGAGCCGCAGCGCCTCCTCGCATAGCGCCGGGCGCATCCAGTCGTCGCCGGCGGTGGCCGAATACCCTTCGTTGAAAATGAGGTAGATCACCTGCAGCACCGACGCGAGCCGCGCCGCGCGCGCGTCCGCCTGAGGCACCTCGAACGGCACGCGCGCCGCCGACAGCGTGCGCTTCGCGCGCACGATCCGCTGCGCAATGGTCGGCTCCGGCACGAGATACGCGCGCGCGATTTCGTCGGTGGTGAGGCCGCCGAGCAGGCGCAGCGTCAGCGCGACGCGCGCATCGGTCGACAGCACCGGATGGCACGCGGTGAAGATGAGCCGCAGCAGATCGTCGCCGATGTCGTCGGCGCGCGCGGCATCGAGCGCATCGACGAAATCGGGCACCACGTGCGCTTCGATCGCGTCGAGATCGTGGCCGAGCTCCTCGCGCTTGCGCGCATGCAGCGCTTCCTGGCGCAGGCGATCGAGCGCGCGGTTTTTCGCGGCCGTCATCAGCCAGGCTCCGGGGTTGTCGGGCACGCCCGCGTCCGGCCAATGCTCGAGCGCGGCCACCAGCGCGTCCTGCGCGAGTTCCTCGGCGAGCCCCACGTCGCGCACGATCCGCGCGACGTGAGCGATGACCTTCGCGGATTCGATCCGCCAGACAGCGTCGATCGCACGATGGGTGGCCTGTATCGTCACGGCTTCAGCCTTCACCTCAGCGGTGATCTTCTTCGAGCTTGCGAAAGCGCTCGACTTCCGGCCCCGGCTCGAAGTCGTCGAGTTCGAAAAGCTGCCGCACTTCGATTTCGCCATCGGCGTGTTCACCGAACGGCGCGGGGAAACGCCGCGCCCATTCCATCGCCTCGTCGCGCGAGCGCACCTGGATCAACGTGTAGCCAGCAATCAGCTCCTTGGTCTCCGCGAACGGCCCATCTACGACGCTCCGTTTGCCGCCGCTATAGCGCACGCGCCAGCCTTTCGAGCTCGGCTGCAGGCCGGTTGCGTCGAGCAGCACGCCGGCCTTCGCGAGTTCTTCGTGGTAGGCGCCCATCGCGGCGATCAGCGACGGTTCGGGCATCTCGCCGGCTTCACTCGCGGCCGTGGCTTTTACGATGATCATGAATCGCATGTCGTTGCTCCTTGTTTTTTGTGGTTCGTCGTGAGTGGATTCGCGTGAATCGCTTGAAGGGGCCACGCTGGCTAGCCCCTTACTCACACGACGCGCAACGTACGGTCCGATCGACACCTGCGGCGGTCCCGGCATGCCAGGGAAAACACCAAAAGCGGACGACGTGAGAGCCACGCGTGGCTAGATGAAGCACGGCCCGAGCTTGCGCACTTCGACCGTGCACCACGCCGCCGCCGGACAGGTTTGCGCGATCGCCACGGCCTCTTCACGGCTGCCGCAGTTCAGCAGAAAGAAGCCGCCGATCATCTCCTTCGCCTCGGCGAACGGCCCGTCGACGAGCTTCGACTGGCCATTGCGGACCTGCACGCGCACGGCGTCCTTTTGCGAAGTCAGCGATTCGACCGCGAGCAGCTTGCCGCGCGCTTTCAGGTTCTGGGAGAACCGCACCATCTGGTCATAGAGGTCGCGACCGGCGGCTTCGCCGCGCTCCTCGCGTTGGTCCGTGGGTTCGACGATCAGCAGCATGTAGGACATGGTGTCTCCGACAGGGCTCGGTTGCATGCGCGGTTCGGCATCGCGACGACGTCAGCGACGCCTGGCCTCGGCGGCATAGCGGGTAGGCCGGCAGGTAGATAGGTGGCAATCAGGCGCAGCCAGTCTAGCAAGCGGGAATCTCAGCGGCAAACGCGCCCGACGGGACTTCTACGGACACTCGTAACGAGCCACGCGGCGCGCGGCAGCCGGCCGTGCGCGAAACGTCGATGCCGCTTTCAAGGATTCTGCGGAATCGATTTACGTCCGCGCTGAATGTGAAAAACGCCCCGATGTGGGGGCGTTGTGCTTGTTGCGGGCCGTTCAAACTGGCGCTTCCGCCAGCGCTCTCAGCCGCGCGGAGCGCATCAGACCTTCGATCATTTTCGCTTCCGCGCTCGCCAGCTCGGTCAGTGACGCGGCCGACAACTGTCCGTCGAAAATCGCGAGCGCCGCGCACAGACTTGCATAGTCGTCGTCTTCGAGCGACCAGCGGCCGGTCTCGCGCTCGCGCACATCGAGCCGCACCATCGCCGCATGCGCGCTTTCGATGTCCGCGCGCGCGTCGGCGCCCAGTCCGGCGCGCGTCAGTTCCTGCGACACCAGCAGATGCCGGCTCAGCGTTGTGTGCAGCGTGCGTGCGCCGTGGCCGCGGCGGAATGCATCGAGCGCGGCGTAGGACTGCAACAGCATGGTCTGCGTGACCGGCGCGTGTGCGGTGCGGCTCTGCGTCAGGGAACGCAACAACGGGGACATGGCCGTGCGGCCGGGCTTGCGAACTCGCGATTTGCTGGACATCGATTCAACCTCCTTCTTTCGGCAGCGCGCCCGGACTTCGGCACGCGACGGCGGCAAACGCCGCGCTCAAACGTCCGACGCATTTCGCGCCCGACAGTTCACGCTCTGCGACGCGCCGGTTCTTCGAACGTTTCGAAGAACGCACTGTCCCCATATCGGTTCGAAGCGGCCGGAAACAAGAAGCGATGTTGCGACGAAAAAAAGCCCTGTTCCGCGAAGAAACAGGGCCGACAGGATGGAACAGTCCAGCAGGCGCGTGGAGTGCCTGCAAACCTATAACCACCTAACCTGCAAAGCTATTGCCTACGTGTACTGCAACGGCAATTTCTACCGCTCGACAGCAAGTTTCAAACTGTCGATTCAATCCACTTCCAAATACCACTGCATGCGGGCCGGTCCTCGTTATTTCCTACCACTGGCCGCTACCCCTTCGCGCGCGTTCTCGATGCATTGCGCGCTTTGTATTGCGTCAACTGCGAACTGCGAACTGCGAACTGCGAACTGCAGACTACTTCATCAACGGTACGGTTCAAATCCGACACGAGGGGAAATCGCATCGATGGAGTTCGGTGATTTGTCGCTCCATGGAAAAGAGTGTAGGCGCGCACCCGCGAATGCAATTGCGCGAAGCGAGGGGCTTTGGCGGCTTAATTTGGCGAATCGATGTAACAGCGGAGTTTCCGGCCCGCCGCGCCATGCACGTCAACCGCGTGTAGAGAAATCGTCGATCGTCAGCAAGACCTTCTCACCGGGACGCGCGAGCATTTTTCGTTCAGCGATCGCGGTAATGCGTTGGCGCCCGTCCGCGAACGTCTTCAGAATGCGCGCCTCACCGGCGCCGCGTTGCAGCCAGAAGTGCTGTTCGAGCGCCTCGCATGTGACCGCGCATTCAAGGTCTCGTCCCCGTGACGAAAGCTGGAAAATCACCGCTCGTCCATCTGCCGAGACGCTGGGTACCGCCTCGATCATCGTCATAGCCCACCTCGCAACGTTGATTACGACGTTCGCCGTATGACGCGAACGTCCCCGGGAAAATCATCTGACGCTCACCGCATCGGGAGGCCCCGTTTTGTCTGTTCGTACGTTGGTGCAGATAGCGCGTCCGCGATGAAGGCAGACAGCAAAGCAAAGCGCATGCCATCCAACGCCGATAGCGACACAGGCCCTCGCGTCACCGGCAACGATGACCCGCATCGCAAAGTGGGAAGACCGCAACCTGGCCGTGGTAAAAAAGCGCAGCGGACGCGACAATCGACGACAATTCTTACTCGCGCCTCGCACGATCATCGCGTGCGCGATTGCGAGCCACTACCTTGCCGACATGTCCGCCCCACTGCCCGACCAACGATCCGGGTTGACCTTGCGCCCCGCGCAACCCGACGACGAACCCTTCCTGCTCGAACTGCGCAAGGCGACGATGACCGAACACCTGGCGCGCGCCGGCGAGCCGACCGACGAAGACGCCCATCGCGCGCGCCTGCGGCATCGCTACGACGCCGCGCAGGTGATCTGCATCGACGGCGCGCCCGCGGGCCTGTTGAAGGCGCATCGCAACGACGACGAATGGTTCGTCGCGCAGTTGCAGATCGCGCCGGCGCTACAAGGCCGCGGTATCGGCGAGCAGGTGCTGCGCACGATCCTGCGCGCCGCCGCGGCCGAAGCGCTGCCGGTCAGCTTGCAGGTGCTCAAGGGCAATCCCGCCAAACGGCTGTACGATCGTCTTGGCTTCGAGATCGTCGGCGAGGATCAGATACAGTTTCACATGCGCGTTGCAGCGCGCGCGCCGGCGGAAAACGAAGCAGAATGAATGTCGGATAAAGACTGATACGGAACGAGCCTGGCAATGAACTCTGATATGACCTTTCGCGATGCTTCAGCCATACAAAGCTGGCACGCGCACATCTATTTCGACGCGGCGAGCCGCGACGCCGCCTGGGCGTTTCGCGAGCAGATCGATGCGCATTGGGGCGACAAACTGCAGATCGGGCGCTTCCACGAACGGCCGGTCGGCCCGCATCCGATGTGGTCGTATCAGCTCGCGTTCGCGCACCAGCAGTTCGCCGACGTGGTCAGCTGGCTCACGCTCAATCACGGCTCGCTCGATGTCTTTCTGCATCCGAATACCGGCGACGCGTTGCGCGATCATCGCGACGCCGCCGTGTGGATCGGGCACTCGCACGAACTCGTGCTAAAGGCGCTGCTGTAGCAGCCGCGGACGATGCGCCGGCGTGCGTGCTCACATATTCGTGTACGCGCTGCACCAGCCGCGCGACGCGACCTGTTTGGCGCCGAACAGCGTGCAGCCGCCGTACTCATCCGACGCCTTGCCCTGGAACAGCGAGCAGTTCGCGCACGATTGCCCGGCCGCGAAGTTCGGGAACCTGGCCTTGTCGACCTTCGACGCATCTTCGGTATAGCCGACCTTCTGCGCCTGCGGATCGCTCTCGCTCAGCGCATTGGGAACGGTCGCGGCGAACGCGACGCGAGACAGCGCGAGCGACGAGCCGACGCCCGCGCTGACCAACAGGAAATGGCGGCGCGATGTTTTCATTTTCGTTTGCCTCTGGGTGGGGACTGAGGTCTGCGATCAATCGAGAAAACGCGTGAAGCGCTCGACCGGCTCGCGCTCGGGGCGCAGCGTATTGACTAGCGCATTGGGGTCGGCGAGTCCGAGCGACATGCCGCACACGAACTGCTCGTTCTCGGGCAGGCCGAGATGTTCGGCAATCAGCCGATGAAACCGCATGAACGCGGCCTGCGGACAGGTGTCGAGGCCGCGTCCGCGCGCGGCGGTCATGATCGCCTGCAGGAACATGCCGTAGTCGAGCCAGCTGCCGCGCTCGAGGCTGCGATCGATCGTGAACAGCAGGCCGACGGGTGCGTCGAAGAAACGGAAGTTGCGCGAGTGCTGTTCGTGCATGCGCGCCTTGTCGCCCTTCTCGATGCCGAGCAGGCCGTACATATCCCAGCCGATCTTGCGGCGCCGGTCGACGTACGGCGACTGCCATTGGCGCGGGTAGTACGCGTACTCCTCCTGGTACAGCTCGTCGCGCTGCGGATGGTCGTAGGCCGCGAGCAGATCGCGCGACAGACGCGCGAGCGATTCGCCCGTCAGCACGTACACCTTCCAGGGCTGCGTGTTGGTGCCCGACGGCGCGTAGCTGGCGGCTTCGAGAATGGCTTCGATGTCGGCGCGCTGCACCGGTGTCGGCAGAAAGGCGCGCACCGCGCGTCGCGTGGTCAGCGCGGTGTCGACGGGGTTCGCGGGAGAGGTCATCGGCGGACGGCGGCAAAGCCAGCGAAGTAGGTCTGCGACGATTCTAGCGCGTACCGCTCCGAGCCTGCCCGCCAGCGCGCGGGCTTCGTCCGGGACGTTGCGCTGCGCCTTACATCGTCCCCAACGCCACCGCCGCCGCAATCGAACCCGCCACGAGCACGAGCCCCACCGTCTTGCGCCTGTTCAACTCGGTCCACAACAGCACGCCCGTCAGCGACAGCAGGATCAGACTGCCCGCGAGCGTATCGATCAGCAGCACCCAGCCGACGCTCAAGCCCACGCCTTTGTGCATGTTCGTCAGCATCGCGAGAAAGGTATTCGCGCTGCGCTTGACCGTCACGGTGTTATTGCCGACCCAGTATTCGGCCGAGGTATTTTCTTTCGGCGACGCGAAATTCAGCTGCCAGTGCTCGGGCTGCACGACGCTGCGATCGCCCCACGCCACCGGATGCTCGGGTTCTTTCTGCACACGCCCCGGATTGCCGGCGATCTTCAGCTCCTGCTTGAGCCACTTCGCGAGTTCGCGCGGCGTTTCCGGTGCCGGTTGCGGCAGCGGCACCTGCATCACCGACACCTGCGGCTCGCCGGTCGACACGCGCAGCGGACCGCCGCGATGGTTCAGGAAAAAGCCCGTCGTGCCGAACAGCAGACCGAGCGCCGCGCCCCACAGTCCGACCCAGCCATGCACCTGGCGCAGCCACTTGATGAAAGTCGCGCGGCGCGAGCGCCGCTGGCGCGCTCTCAGTTCATCGCCGTCGAGCCGGCGCAGTTCGTGCGCGCCATGTTGGCCGGCCGCCGGCGGTTCAACGTCGAGGGTGTCGGATTCGCTCACGTTTCGCTCCAGGTACGCAGCAGATTGTGATAACAACCGACGAGGCTGCGTCGCGCAGCGTCGTCGGCATGGGTGGCGTTGAGCCGTTGAATCGCGGTGTCCATGTCGAACAGCAGCGCGCGATGCGTGTCGCTGCGCACGAGGCTTTGCACCCAGAAGAAGCTCGCCACGCGTGCGCCGCGCGTGACGGGCGTCACCTGATGCAGACTCGTCGCCGGATAAACGATCATGTCGCCGGCCGGCAGCTTTACCTGCTGCACGCCGTAGGTGTCTTCGATCACGAGTTCGCCGCCGTCGTATTCGTCGGGTGCGCTAAGAAACAGCGTCACCGACACGTCGGTGCGCAGCTTCACGCCGTTCGGCAGCACGCGCACCGCGCCGTCGACGTGGCTGCCGAACTGCATGCCGCCCTCGTAGCGGTTGAACAGAGGCGGATACACCTGGTTCGGCAGCACCGCGCTGATGAACAGCGGATTGCGCTCGATCGCCGCGACAATCACGTCGCCGAGTTCGCGCGCGATCGCTGAGTGCTCGGCGATCTGCTGATTGCGCTTGACCGGCGCGCCCTGATAGCCCGCGGTCGCGCGGCCATCCACCCACGCGTCGCCGGCTCGATCGAGCCGCTCGCGCACGAAGCGCAATTGTTCGGCGTCCAGTACCTTCGGAATGTGCAGCAGCATAGTGTGTCCTTCGAGTCGGCTTGCCGTTTGCAAAGCGGCAAGCCCAACGGATGAGCTCAGCGTGTCGCCAACGCTCCCTTCAGAAGCGGTAATCGAACGTCGCGAGCAGCGTGCGGCCGATGCCCGGCACGGAACGTCCGCCGTCCGACGGAATCAACGCGTCGTAGTAGTACTTGTTGGTCAGGTTCAGCAGGTTCAGGCGCACGTCGTACTTCTTCGCGTGATAGGCCGCGGTCGCGTCCCAACGCGTGTAGCCCGGCACCTTCACGAAGTTCGTATTCGATGCATAACGCGACGACATATAGATCGGGCCGCCGCCGATTTCCCAGTGCGGCGTGATCGCGTACGTGGTCCAGAACGTCAGCGTGTTGCGCGGCGTGTTGGCCGGCGTGTGACCCTGCGTGCCGTCGGCCGCTTTCAGGATCTTCGCGTCCATGTACGTGTAGCCGCCGAAAATCTGCCATTTGTCGGTGATGTGTCCGGTCACGCTGGCCTGGAAGCCATCGACGCGAATGTCGCCGGCCAACTCGTATTCGGTCGGCGAGACCTGGGTGCGCGCGTTGTCCTTCTCTTCGCGGAACAATGCCGAGGTCAGCGAGATGTTGCCGCCGAACAGATCCCACTTGCCGCCGACTTCATACGACTTCGTCGATTCAGGCGAGAGGTTCTGCGTGAGATTCGTGACCGTCAGGTTTTCGAGCGACGGGTTGAACGACGTCCCGTACGACACGTAGTACGACTGCCAGTCGGTCGGCTGATAGATGACGCCCGTGCGCACGCTCGTGAAGTAGTTGGTCTGGCTCGCGAAAGCTGGCGCGTTGACGGTGTTGTGAATCTCGGCCGAGAAGCGATCCCAGCGCACACCGCCGATCAGCTTCCAGTGCGGCGTCAGCGTGATCGTGTCGTTCAGGTAGGCGGCGATTTCGTTCGCGCTCGAATCGGCGTAGTTGCCGACCGTCGTCGTCACGTTCGACGGCGTGCCGATGATCGGCGGATTGAGCATCGGCACGATCGGCAGGTTGTTGCGCGTGTACGCCTGGTTCGTATAGCTGTCGTGGCCCACTTCGACACCGGCGATCACGTCGTGCTTGATCGGCCCGGTGTCGAATTTGTATTCGACCATCGTGTCGTTGTAGATCGCGTGATTCTGGATCACGCGGTCATGACTCTGCAGCTTGATGAACAGGGCCGACGGCGGCAGCGTCGTGAAGTTGCCGTTGTTCAGCGCAGTGCTCGACGACAGCGGCCCGGTCAGCACCGCTTGCGGCGCGGTTTCGCGCGCGTCGGTCATCGAATGCGATATCTGTGTCTGGTTCGTCAGCGTCAGGTCGTCGGAGAACTTGTGCTTGATGGCCCCGGTGAAGATCTGCACGTTCTGGATCGTGCGGTCGCTGGTCAAACCGTAGAACGTGTTTTTCGGCACCGGCGACGGGCGGCCGTTCAGCGCCTGGATGCCGTAGTCGGGCATGTCGTTGTTGCGCTGGATCAGCGCCGACAGCGTGATCTCGGTCGGTGTGCCGATACCGAAGCGCAGCTCCGGCGCGACGCCGAAGTCCTTGTTCTTCATCACGTCGCGCGTCGAGCCGAGGCTCTGGCCGAACGCGTTCAGGCGGATCGCCGAGGTGTCGGTGAGCTTGTGGTTCACGTCGACGGTGGAGCGGTAGCGGTCGTTGGTGCCGATCATGCCGGAGACTTCCGCCGAGTCCGTCAGGTTCGCCTTCTTGCTGACCTGGTTGATCACGCCGCCTGTCGAGCCGCGGCCGAACAGCATCGACGACGGACCATATAGCACTTCGAGCGCTTCGAGGTCGAACGTGTCGCGGTAGTACTGGTTGCGGTCGCGGAAGCCGTCCAGATAGATGTCGTTCTGCGCGGTGAAGCCGCGCAGGTTGATGTTGTTGCCGATCTGGCCGCCCTCGGCCGCGCCGATCGTCACGCCGGGTGCGTTGCGCAGCGCGTCCGTAAACGACGTCGCGCCCTGCGAAGCGAGCAGGCTGCGATTGATCACGGTGACGGTCTGCGGAATGTCGCGCAGCGCGGTCGGGGTCTTCGCGCCGACGGTCGCGCGCTCGGCCTGAAAGTCCTGCTGGACGGCCTGAGCCTGCACGCCGATGGTCGGCAACGTCGGCGCGTCCGTAGCGGGTGCGTTGTTCTGTGCGTTGCTTTGTACGTTCTGCGGCGCGCTGGAGGCGGCCGGTTGCGACGCGCTTTGCGGTGCGCTTTGCGCGAGCGCAGGCGTCGCATAAGGAACGGCAAAAGCGAGCGCTAGCGCTGTCGCCAGCGGCGTGTGATTGAGCATGGAAATCCCGTCAGAAATGCGCTTTGTCGAATTCGCATCCATGACGTCGAATTCATGACAAAAACGCAAATGGCTGGCTGCCGCTCTCCGTTGTGTGAGGGGAGATGACGGGGATCGCTGGCTAGGTTTAAATGAGAATCGCTATCATTTCATACACAGAGGAAGGCATCAAACGCGGCGTGCATTACTTCGCGGAAAGGATTTGTTTCTATTTTTTTCTATCGAAAGCTATCTGTAAAAACATGAAGGGTGGTCGACCGGCTTTATTACTACTTGTAATTTTTTGCTTGCAAAAGGCTTATCAGTGGCGCGCTCAAGAGTCCATTTATCATTACGCGATTTCTTTCATTTAAATAATGTCGCATCGCGGCGGTCGCGCGCATCGAATCGCGAGTCCGTTTATCCTTTTTACAACACCGCATATAACATTAAGGCCCCACCCTTCCGGCAAACGCTTTCGTCCCCTCTGGAGTCGACTTCATGCAATATCGCCAATTCGGCCGCACCGGCCTGACCGTTTCGCGCCTGTGTCTCGGCACCATGACTTTCGGTCTGCAAACCGAAGAAGCCGCATCGCACCGCATCCTCGATACGGCCGCGGATGCGGGCGTCAATTTCATCGATACCGCGAACGTCTACCCGCTCGGCGCGGGCGAAGACCTGGCCGGACGCACCGAAGAAATCGTCGGACGCTGGCTGAAGGGCAAGCGCGAGCGCTTCATCGTCGCGACCAAGGCGGTCGGCAAGATGGGGCCCGCCGCGTGGGATCAGGGCGCGTCGCGCAAACACCTGCTCGATGCGATCGATGCGTCCTTGCAGCGCCTCGGCACTGACTACGTCGACCTGTACCAGCTCCATTCCGACGACGCGAAAACCCCGCTCGACGAGACGCTCGAAGCACTCGATACGATCGTGCGCTCGGGCAAGGCGCGCTATATCGGCGTGTCGAATTTTCTTGCGTATCGGCTCGCGCGAGCTTTGGGACGCGCGGACGTGCTGCGCGTCGCGCGCTTCGTGTCGGTCCAGCCGCGCTACAACCTGCTGTTTCGTCAGATCGAGCGTGAGCTGCTGCCGCTGGCCGCCGAGGAGCAGCTAGCCGTGATGCCCTATAACCCGCTTGCGGGCGGACTGCTGACGGGCAAGCATCGGCTCGATGCGACGCCCGCCGAAGGGCGCTTCACCGAAAGCGTCGGCAAGGCTGGCGCGATGTATCAAGAGCGCTATTGGCACGAGCGCGAGTTCGACACGATCGAAAGACTGAAGGCGATCGCTGCGCCGACCGGCGAGTCGTTGGCGAAGATATCGCTTGCGTGGGTACTCGCGAATCCGCTGATTACGTCGGCGATCATTGGTGCGAGTCGCGCGGAGCAGTTGAGCGATACGCTCGCGGCGGCCGAGTTGACGCTCGACGACGCCATCAAGACTCAGCTCGATGAAGCGAGCGTGCAGTATCGCTGGGGAGATGCGGCGCGCTAAGCGCCCTTCGGCAGATCACGCGCGGTAGGTGTTTGCCCGCGCGACTTCATCGTCCATAGCGCAGCACGGTGCTCGTCGCGGCGAGCACGTGATCCTTGATCGCGGCGAGGAACGCGTCGCGCGTCAAGCCGGCCGGCAATGCGTCGGGCGGCAGATCGAGCGCATAGACCTGCGCGACGTAGTGGTGCGGCACATCGCCGACTGGCGGACACGGCCCGTAATAGCCGGGGCCGCCGGTGCGATTCGTGCCGGCGACGCTGCCCGCCGGCGCGGCTTCGCCCTCGGCGAGTCCGGTCGTACCCGGTGCGATGCCATACACGATCCAGTGCACGATGCCGAGGCCTTTCGCGCCGTCGGGATCGAAGATCGTCACCGCGAAGCTCTTTGCGCCGGCCGGCGCGTTATGCCATTGCAATGCGGGCGACACGTTGCCGCCGCCGCAGTTGTTCGCGCTCGCCGCGTGACTCACGTTGAGCGTGCCGCCGTCCGCCAGTCCTGGTGACGACACTGCGAAGGCCGGTGCCGCGTAGGCATGCGCGCTCGTGCAAGCGAGCAGCGCGCACGCGACAGCGGAGAGGAGGCGCCGCGCGATGTCCCGTTGAATGCGAGTCATGGAGAGTCTCTGGGTTTGGGAAGGTTACTGAGGGCCTTGGAAGGAGCGTGGCAGCGCTGAGAAGCCCATCAAGCAGCAACCGCCCACCCCCTCACTTCGGCTTGAACCGCCCCGTCTTCTCCGTGGCCTCCGGAAACTGCCGCGTCTCGCGCACCGACAGCGGATGCCACAACTTCGCACCGCCCTCTATCCCCGCGTCGTTCGATACGGTCGCCACGTTCGCCGGCAGCTTGAACTTGATGCGCGCTGCGTTACCGCCGCCGATCCACAGCTTGTCGTAATTGACCAGTGACTCGAGAATGCCGACCACCTTCTCGACACGCCGGTTCCAACGCTTGTTGCCGACCTGCTCGCGCGCGGCCTCGCCGATGTATTCGTCGTACGCGACACCCTTCTTGCTGACCGGATGATGCGCGAGCTCCAGATGCGGCATCAGCTCGCCATCGCGAAACATCGCGGTGCCGGCGCCGGTGCCGAGCGTCAGCACGAATTCGAGGCCGTGGCCTTCGATCGCCGCGAAGCCCTGCATCTCGGCGTCGTTGATCATCCGCACCGGCAGACCGCCCAGGCGCCGCGCGAGCGAATCCGCGAGCGCGATGTCGTGCCATCCTTCGATGCCGAAGTGCGGCGCGGTCAGAATGCGGTTATCGCGCACGACACCCGGAAAGCCGATCGAGATACAAACAGGCTGCACCTGCTCGATGAGCGGAGCCACGAGCTGCACGAGCGCGTCAACCAGTTGATCCGGCGTGCACGGATGCGGCGTCGCAACGCGCACACGCTCGGTTTTCATCTGCCCGTTGGCGTCGATGATCGCGGCCTTAAGGCCGGTGCCGCCGACGTCGATCGCGAGGATGTGCTCGCTGCCGCTCTTCGGCGCGTTTCGTTTCACTGCGTTCCTGTTGCGTGTCGCCACGATGTCTCCAGGTTGTGGTGAGGCGGTTGTGATGCGTTTCTGCGGGTTCGTTCAAAGCTGCCGCTACGACTTGCCACTAGGCGCTTTCTGCTGCAACGGCCGCCACGCGTGGCCATCGCGCGCGAGTAGCGCGTCGGCTTCGGCCGGCCCGTCGCTGCCTGCGGCGTAACCGTGCACCGGCAGAGCACCGCCGCTCTTCGGATGCAGCACGTCGTCGACCGCACACCAGGCCGTCTCGATGCCATCGGCGCGCTGGAACAACGTTGCGTCGCCGAGCATGCAGTCGTATAGCAGCGTCTCGTATCCGACGTTCGCGCGCTCATCGAAGAAGTCGCCATAGTTGAACGACGATTGCACCGCACCGATCTGCATCACCGGGCCCGGCGCCTTCACATTGAAATCGAAACTCGAGCCGTGCTCGGGATCGATGCGCAACGTCAGCACGTTCGGCGTCAATGCGTTGACCGGCGTGTCGCGGAACAGGCGGAACGGCACCGGCTTCAACTGCACCGAAATTTCGGTGCGGCGCACTGAGAGCCGCTTGCCGGTACGCAGATAGAACGGCACGCCGGCCCAACGCCAGTTCTCGACGAACACGCGCGCCGCCGCGTAGGTTTCGGTCGTGCTGCCGGGCGCGACGTCGGGCTCCTCGCGATAGCCCACACCGGCGGGCCCTGTTTCGTACTGGCCGAATACGACGCCGTCGGGCTTCAGCGGCTGGATCGCGTCGAACAGCTCGACCTTCTTGTCGCGCACGGCTTCGGCGTCGAACGAATTCGGCGGCTCCATCGCAACGATGCCGAGCAGTTGGAACAGATGGTTCGGCACCATGTCGCGAAACGCGCCGGTCTGCTCGTAGAACCGACCGCGCCCCTCGACGCCGATCGTTTCCGCCGCCGTGATCTGCACGCAGTCGATGTACTCGCGCCGCCAGACCGGCTCGAACATCGCATTCGCGAAGCGCACCGCGAGAATGCTCTGCACGGTGTCCTTGCCGAGAAAATGGTCGATGCGGTACACCTGCGATTCCTTCGCATACGACAGGATGTGCGCGTTCAGATCGCGCGCCGATGCGAGATCAGTGCCGAACGGCTTCTCGATCACGAGACGCCGAAAGCCGCCGTTCGCACCGTCGCCTTCCTTCAGCAGACCGGCCTTGCCGAGCCGCTCGGCGATCGGTTTGAAAAAACGCGCGCCGACCGCGAGGTAAAAAATCACGTTGCCGACTTTCGACTGATCGAGCTTCTGTTTCATCTTGGCGAACGTATCGTCGGATTCGAACTCGCCCGCCATGTATTCGAGGCGCTGCGCGACCCAGTTCCACGCGTTGTCGTCGAGCTTGCCGGCGTGGAAGGTGCTGGCCTTGTCGGCGGCGAATTTCTGCAGCGACGTATGCAGTTCGTCGCACCATTCGCGCGTTTCGCGCTCACCGTGATTGACGCCGATGATCTTCATGCTGTCGTCGAGCAGTCCATCGACCGAGAGGTTGTAGAGCGCCGGCATCAACAGACGTTTGGTCAGATCGCCGCCCGCGCCGAAGATCACGAGCGTGCACGGCGGTGCGGGCTTCTTGCCGGCGGGCGACGACAGCGTGTCGTATCGGTTCGAGCTGAGCTTGCAGCTCAAGGCGGGCGTTGCGTTGGTCTGATCGGAAGAGGCGGAAGAGTTCGGTGTAGTCGACATGGGATTCACCTGGAACCTGGTAGGCCGATGGAACGAGCGTGGCGATACATGAAAGACCACGGGCGCTGCCGCACAGTTCAATCGCCTTCGCGCGCGAGCGCGCGGCGTGCTTACTTCGACGTCGCGGCCGCGAGCGACGGCACCGGTTCTTTCACCGGAATCGGCGCGGGCGCCGGCGCCGGTTCCCCGGCAAGCGGCACGTTGCCCGACGCCGCCATCGCGCGCGGCTGCAACAGCAACGCGACGAGCCCGGTCCAGCCGGTCTGATGCGAAGCGCCGACGCCACGACCGTTGTCGCCATGAAAATACTCGTGGAACAGGATCAGATCCTGTGAACGCGGGTCCGCCTGCAACAGCGGATACGCGCCCATCACCGGCCGCTCGCCGTTCTTGTCCTTCAGGAACAGCGTGGTCGCGCGGCGCGCGAGTTCGTCGCCGATTTCGCTCAACGAGAACTTCTGGCCCGACCCGGTCGGATACTCGACGCGGAAATCATCGCCGTAATAGCGATGAAACTCGTACAGCGATTCGATCAGCAGATAGTTGACCGGCATCCACACCGGCCCGCGCCAGTTCGAATTGCCGCCGAACACACGGGTATCGGATTCGGCCGGCAGATACTTCACGCAGAAGCTGTTGCCGTTGTGCTGGAACACGAACGGATGCTCGCGATGGCAACGCGACAACGCCCGCACGCCGTGATCGGAAAGAAATTCGCTTTCGTCGAGCGCTCGCCGTAACAACGCCTTCATCCGATGCCCGCGCAACAACGACAACAGCAGCGCGTTGCCCTTGCCGGGTTCGTTCCAGCGCGACACCAGCTTCGCGAGATCGGGCCGATGCTCGAGAAACCATACGAGGCGCTCGCGCAAGCCCGGCAAGCCGCCATGCAAACGCTCTTCGAGCACATGCACGGCGAACAGAGGTATCAGTCCGACGATCGAGCGAACGCGCATCGGCATGTTGCTGCCGTCGGGCAAGCGCAGCTTGTCGTAGAAGAATTCGTCCGCGCTGTCCCACAGACCCGTGTCGCAGCCGTCGTCGCAACTGACCGCTTCCGCGATGTACAGGAAGTGCTCGAAGAACTTCACGCCGATGTCGACGAACACGTGATTCGCGTAAGCGAGTTCGAGCGCGATCCGCATCAGGTCGAGCGCATACGCGGCCATCCACGCGGTGCCGTCGGCCTGGTCGATGTGGCCGCCGGTCGGCAGCGGCGACGAGCGGTCGAAGATGCCGACGTTGTCGAGCCCGAGAAAGCCGCCCTGGAAAATATTGTGGCCGTCGGCGTCCTTGCGATTCACCCACCACGAGAAATTCAACAGCAGCTTGTGAAACACGAGCTCCAGAAAATCGCGGTCCGCCTTGCCGGTCAGCGCGCGATCGATCTCGTACACGCGCCATGCGGCCCAAGCATGCACGGGCGGGTTCGCGTCGCTGAGCGCCCATTCGTAAGCGGGCAACTGGCCGTTCGGGTGTTGATAGCGGTCCTTCACGAGCAGCAGCAATTGCTTCTTCGCGAACGCCGGATCGATCAGCGCGAACGCGGCGGCATGAAACGCGAGGTCCCACGACGCGTACCACGGGTATTCCCACTTGTCCGGCATCGACACGATGTCCGCGTTGCACAGATGTCGCCAGTCCCTGTTGCGGCCCTGCTTGCGCGCGGCGGGCGGGCTCGGCTGCAGTGGGTCGCCGTCGAGCCAGCGCTGCACGTCGTACTGGTAGTACTGCTTCGACCACAGCATGCCGGCGAGCGCCTGGCGTTGCACGAGGCGCGCATCGCGGTCGGTGATCTCGTGCTGCAACGCGCCATAGAATTCGTCCGCCTCGGCGAGGCGGCGCGCGATCAACGCGTCGGCATCGAATGGCGCTTCATCGGTCGCCGATTGCGGGTGCCAGCGCAGATACACCACCGCGCGTGCATGCGGCCCGAGTTCCAGCTGCGCATGCGCGGCGGCCTTGGTGCCTGCGTCACGACGGATCGCGTTCGCGTCGCCGTGCACGAGGTAGTCGTTGAAGCCGTCCTTGAACGGGCCCGCACCGTCCATGCCGAACAGCCGCTTGACGTTGGTGTCGTTCTCGCAGAACAGCCACGCGAGTTGCGGCGCGTCCTTCGACCACGCGGTCACCACGATCGGCTCATGCACATGGTGATGGCCAAGCAGACGCACCGCGCCGTCGTGGTCGGTGCCGGCGACGAGCTTCGGCTTGTCCTTGTTCTCCTTCCACGACCACGAGTTGCGCGCCCAGATCTGCGGCAGCACGTCGAGCGAGGCCGCCTCGTCCGCGCGATTTTCGATCGTCACGCGCATCACGATGTCATCGGGCGTGTGCTTCGCGTATTCGACCTGCACGTCGAAATAGCGCAGATCGTCGAACACGCCGGTATCGAGCACTTCGTACTCCGGCATGTCCCCGCCGCGGCGCGCGTTTTCGTCGATCAGATCCTGATACGGATAGGCCGCATGTGGGTACTTGTACAGCATGCGCATGTAAGAGTGCGTGGGCGTGCCGTCCAGATAGAAGTACAGCTCCTTCACGTCCTCGCCGTGATTGCCCTGCGCGTTGGTCAGGCCGAACAGGCGCTCCTTGATGATCGGGTCCTTGCGGTTCCACAGCGCGAGCGATACACACCAGCTGAGCCGGTCGTCGCCGAATCCGGCGATGCCGTCTTCGCCCCAGCGGTAGGCGCGGCTGCGCGCATGGTCGTGCGGAAACGAGTCCCAGGCGGTGCCGTCCGCGCTGTAGTCCTCGCGCACCGTGCCCCACTGGCGCTCGCTCAGATACGGCCCCCAGCGCTGCCAGTGGCCGCATTCGGGCGAATGCAGCCGGGAACCTTCGAGCGTGGCAAGCAGATTGGCAGCGCGCAGCGGTGGCATGAGAACGTCCTTGCAACAAGCTTGGCGGTAGGACCCAACATCGTAGCGCGGTTTACGCCCCGTCGCGCTCGAATCGGGCAAGCAGACTTTCGACGCGCAGCATTTCTCCGAGCGACCAGGCCTGGAACGGCGTGCCGGCGGGCGCGTGCGGCGCATCGCCGTCGGCGATCTCGGACAGGTGGTCGAGCCCTGCGTGATCGAGATGCTGGTACAGCGGCGCGAGAAAACGCGTCCTCGCCTGCGCGAGATTCGTGGCGCTTGTGCCATTCACTCGCAGCCACGCTTCGACGAACGGGCCGATCAGCCATACCCACACGGTGCCCTGATGATAGGCGCCGTCGCGTTCGAGCTGCGCGCCGCGGTAGTGGCCGCGATAGGCCGGATCGGACGGCGCAAGCGAGCGCAGGCCGAGCGGCGTCAGCAATTGCGCTTCGACCTGCGCCACGACCGCGCGCGCCGCCGCGCCTTCGAGCAGCGGAAACGGCAGGCCACCGATCGCGAAGATCTGGTTCGGCCGGACCGAGCGATCGACCGTACCCGGCACATGATCGACGTCGACGCTATCGAACAGCGTCTGCGTGGCCGGATCGACGAAGCGCCGGTGAAATGCGAGCGTCGCTTGCTCCGCAGCCTGCCGCCACTGCGGGTTCCATGCCGACGCGATTCGCAGCGCATTGATCCATAGCGCCTGCACTTCGACCGGCTTGCCGATGCGCGGCGTGACGACCCAATCGCCGACTTTCGCATCCATCCACGTCAGTTGCACGCCGGGGATGCCGGCGCGCAGCAGACCGTCGTCGGGACAGCAGGCGATGTTAAAGCGCGTGCCGTTCGTGTAGCCGGTCAGGATCGCTTCGGCGGCTTGCTGCAGATGCGCGCGCGTCTGCGCGCTTGCATGGGGCATAGCCAGATAGTCGTGAACCGCGACGATGAACCATAGCGACGCATCGACCGAGTTGTATTCGGGCGCGTCGCCATAGTCGGGGAAGCGGTTCGGCAGCATGCCGTCGGACAGCGTGCCCGACCATTCGAGCAGGATCGCTTCGGCCTCGTCGAGACGGTTCGATGCGATCAGCAGGCCGCGCATCGCGATGAAGGTGTCGCGGCCCCAGTCGGTGAACCACGGAAAGCCTGCGAGGATCGTGCGGCCTTCGTTGCGCGTGACGACGTAGGCGTCGGCCGACCGCTGCAGGCGCGAGCCGAGTGCGGTGCGGCGTTGTTGTTCGGTGTCGGCGAGCTCGGCGGCGTGGGCGGCGGCTTGCGGTTTGTCGTTGGAGCTTTGGGTGGCGGCCGTGCTCGCTGCACTCAGAATCATCACCGCTTCACCCTGTGCGAGATCGAAGCTGAACACGCCGGGCGCCGCGAGGTCTTCGCTGCAGTCGAGACCGCGCTCCTGCTCGCGCACGTAGCAGAAGTTGCGATACCACTCGGGCGCATGCGTATAGGTGCCGTTCGTCGCCGCCCGCACGACCGGCAGTCCGCCATACGGCTGCCAGCTCGCGCACGATTGATCGGCGCTGAGTAGCGCACCGAAGTCGAAGGCCGGATTCTCGTGATGCAACGCGTGATAATCGCGGCCCGACAACAGCGGTCTGACCTTCATCATCGGCGCATCGAGTCCGCCGCCTTCGAGCCGCCAGCGCAATACCGTTTCGCACGTCGCTTTGCTGACGAACACCTCGGCGATGATCGCAGTATGCGTATCGAGTCGAATGCGCCAGCTCGGCCACGGCGCGGTATCGAAACCGAGCAGCTTGCCGCGCAGATCCGGATAGATCACGTCAGGCCCATAGCGTTGCATGGTCACCGGGAAGCGCTCGCCGCCCGCCTCTACCCACGCCTCGATGCCGTTGACGAGCACCATGCGCCCGCCCGGCGCGCGCGTCGCGGCTAGCAGCAGCGCATGGTAGCGGCGCGTGCGCAACATACCGACCGTGCCCGACGCAAAGCCGCCGAAGCCGTCGGCTTCGAGCCATTCGTCTTCGAGTTGCGAGATGTCGATGGATGAATCGATGCGAGTCATTGAATCGTGCTCATACGCGAACCGGAATGCAGCAAACATAGCGCAGATGGCAGCGCCATGAACATCGATCTTCCCAATACTTTCCATTGTCTTTCGATCAACCGACGACTAGCTCGCAACTGATCGGCAAGAGCAACGTGTCACCGACAACGAAACACCCCAACTTCGCGTCCACCCGCGCTATTCTTCCTTTACGCAGAAGGTGATATTCGATGACATCAACTAGTCGTCGCCGTTTCCTGCAAACCGTGGCTTCATCCGCGGGCGCCGCCGCCGCGATGAGCGCATTGCCCGAGTCGATCCGCAACGCGCTGGCAGTGCCCGCGTTTTCGCGCACGGGCACGATTCGCGACGTCGAGCACATCGTGGTGTTCATGCAGGAGAACCGCTCGTTCGACCACTACTTCGGTCATTTGCGCGGCGTGCGCGGCTACAACGACCGCTTCCCGATTCCGCTGCCGAGCGGTCTGCCGGTGTGGAATCAGCCGTCGAAGGAAGACCCGGCCAGGCCCATGCTGCCGTTCCATCTGAACACCGCGACGACGAGCGCGCAATGCGTCGGCGAACTCGATCACACGTGGCACAAGACCCAATCCGCGATCGACCGCGGCCGCTGCGACCAATGGCCCGCCAACAAGACCGGCATGACGATGGGCTACCACCTGCGTAGCGACATCCCATTCCACTACGCGCTCGCCGACGCATTCACGATTTGCGATGCGTACTACTGCTCGCTGCCGGGACCGACGCACCCGAACCGCGCGTATCTGATGACCGGCACGATCGACCCGACCGGCACGCTGGGCGGCCCGCTGCTCGACAACAACGATTGGGCGGACGGCGATCGTCCGCCGAATTATCAGTTGCTGTCGTGGACCACGTATCCGGAGCGTCTGCAGGCCGCGGGCATTTCATGGCAGATCTATCAGCAGGGCACGACGGCCTTCGATCCGCTTAACGGCAACTACGGCACCAACATCCTTCAGAACTTCACGAATTTCATCAACGCTCAGCCGGGTTCGCCGCTCCACGAGCGCGCGCAAACCGTGCGCACGGTCGACGACCTGAAAGCCGACGTGCTCGCGAACCGGCTGCCGCAGGTGTCGTGGCTGTGCGCGCCGGCTGCGTATTCGGAGCATCCGAACTTCACGCCCGCGTACGGCGCCGAATACACGACGCAGATTCTCGACGCGCTGACGTCGAACCCCGAGGTGTGGAGCAAGACCGTGCTCTTCGTCATGTACGACGAGAACGACGGCTTCTTCGATCACCTCGTGCCGCCGCAACCGCCGACGACGTCCGCACAAGGCAAGTCGACAGTGACGACCGACGGCGAGATCCACGACGTCGTCAATCCGCTGCGCGGCGGCAAATACACGGCCGACGGCTATCCGTACGGCCTCGGCCCGCGCGTGCCGATGACGATCGTGTCGCCGTGGACCAAGGGCGGCTTCGTGTGCTCGCAGGTGTTCGATCACACGTCGGTGATCCGCTTCATCGAAACGCGCTTCGGCGTGCATGAGCCGAACATCACGGCATGGCGTCGCGCGGTGTGCGGCGATCTGAGCACCGCGTTCGACTTCCGCACGCCGGATTCAAGGATGCCGACGCTGCCGGATACCAAAAGCTACCTGGACATGGCCGACAACCAGTGCAAGACGCAACCGAAGCCGACCGTGCCGACGACGCCGGCTCCGGTCGAAGCGCAAGAAGCGGGCATCCGCTTTGCGCGCGCGTTGCCGTACGAACTGCACGTGAACGGCGCGGCGAATGCGGACAGGAACACGTTTGAAATCACGATCGGCAACACCGGCGAGCAGGGCGCGCACTTCTATGTGTACGCGACGAATCGCACCGATGGTCCGTGGCGCTACACGGTCGAAGCGGGCAAGTCGCTCAGCGATACGTTCAACCTGAGCACGACGAACGGCGTGTATGCGTTCGACGTGTTCGGTCCGAACGGCTTCGTGCGCAAGTTCGCGGGGAACACGCAGGCGAGCACGCAGAATGTGCATAACAACTACAAGACGGCTCAGCCTGAAGTGACCGCGCGATACGACGTCGCGAATGGCAACGTGTTCCTGAGGTTCAGCAACGGCAGTCGTGGCATCGCGCATCTGACTGTGATCGACAACGCGTACGGCGCGCGGCCGCGCACCATGGTCGTGCCGGCCAATGCCCATATCGAAGAAGGCTGGGTGCTTGCGTCGAGCCATCACTGGTACGACCTGACGGTGACGAGCAGCGACGACGCAAGCTTCTCGCGCCGCTTTGCCGGTCACGTCGAGAACGGCCGGCCGAGTATCAGCGATCCGGCTGCGGTCGCTCCGGTGCTGACGGCGAGTTGAGATCAGCGCTCGCGGTTGGGGTTCGGCATCCTGTTTCCCCTACCAGGCGGACAGGATGCCGATGTCTTTCAGGCGTTCCTAAAGACCAACGTCCGGCAGCGTCGGACGCGTAGCGAGCGCCTTCGCGACGATGTCTTTGACTTCGGCGAGCGTGTCGCCTTGCAGCGCGAGGCGCGGCGGACGCGTAACGGCGCTGCCTCGGCCGAGCAGGTCCTCGCACAGCTTGATGCATTGCACGAGGTCAGGGCGCGCGTCGAGGTGCAACAGCGGCATGAACCAGCTGTACAGCGCCAACGCTTCATCGAAACGCTTCTGCGTGGCGAGACGAAACAGCGTCTCGCCTTCCTTCGGGAACGCGTTCGACATCCCCGACACCCACCCTTCCGCACCCACCGCGATGCTTTCGACCACCACGTCGTCGAGGCCGGCGAACAGCACGAAGCGGTCGCCCACCGCGTTGCGCAGATCGATGAAGCGCCGCGTATCGCCCGAGGAATCCTTGAAGCAGACGATGTTCTCGCAGTCCTGCAGCGCGATCAGCACGTCCGGCGTCACGTCGTTCTTGTAGATCGGCGGGTTGTTGTAGATCATCACCGGCAGGTCGGTGCTGGTCGCGACCGAGCGGAAATGCGCGGCGGTTTCGTGCGGCTTCGCGGAATAGACGAGCGCCGGCATCACCATCACGCCGTCGACGCCGACACGCGCCGCTTCACGCACCGTCTGCCGCGCGAACTCGGTCGTGAACTCGGCGACGCCCGCGACGACCGGCACCTTACCGCCGCACGCGTCGCGCGCGGCCTCGATCACCTGCAACTTTTCCGACGTGCTCAGCGAAGTGTTTTCACCGACCGTGCCGCAGACCACCAGACCCGACACGCCATCCTTGACGAGATTGCTGACCACGCGGTGCGTCGCGTCGATGTCGAGCGAGAAATCCGGCTTGAACTGGGTGCTGACGGCGGGAAACACCCCGCTCCACTGGATAGCCTTGCTCACTTTGTCCGTCTCCTTCAAAAAGCCGGCCGCGCCGACACACGTTGAATATGACGACGAGTATCGGCCTTTGTCCGCAAGCGGGCTTGGGCTTTTTCGCGGCTGAAAGAGATTAAATCCGCACAATCGGCGAGACGCGGAATAGCCGCGTCGGGTCGCGCCATTCAACTTCACGGCAACGCTGCAGCGGCGCATGTGAGCGCCGTCGCGCGATGCGTCGACGCGGTCCCGGATGCCGAGGCCGGCATAGCGGCACGCGATGCGTCGTAGCTCTTGCCGCCCGCGCGTAGGCGGTGCGACGAGGCGCGCGCCTCCGTCAAACGATCAGGCGCCCAGCAACACACCCGTTCTGATCGGCCGCGTGCCGGTCACGCGACCGAGCGGCGCACCGGCCGTCACGAAACGGATCGCGCGCCGCATATACAGCACCCCTTCGGTATGGCTCGCGATCGTGGTCGTCTCGTCGGTCAGCGGATCGACGATATCGAACAGCGGCTGGCCGACGCGGATCGTGTCGCCGATCTTCGCGCGGTGCACGAGAATCCCGCTTACCGGCGCATAGAACTGCTCGCTGCCCGCGAGCGGCGTCGCCGGCGACAACAGCGGCGGCAACGGCTTGGCCTCACCGCGAATCGCACCGCGCCACACCAGATAGTCGACGAGCGCGTCGGCATCCTGCTGCGCGATTTCGTACGACACGTCGCGCTGGCCGCGGCATTCGACCGTCACCGCGATCGACCCGGTCGGCACCGGCTTACTCGCCGGCATCTGCTGCTGCAACGTCCACCACAGTAGGCTATGCGTTTCGTCGAACGCGCCGCCGCCCGAATCCGTCGCGAGCAACGAAGCCTCGGCGCCGAGGTAGCGCGACAGCGGCTCGAACTCGGCCCACGCTGCCTCGCTCGTGTACACATGCATCGCCGCTTCGAGCGAGCAATGCAGATCGATCACGACGTCCGCGTCGCACGACAGCTTCAGCAGCGCCAGTTGCAGCGAGTCGAATTCGGTCAGCGGCTTCTGTCGCGCAAGTTCGGCCGCGAGCAGTGCGCGCACGATGCGGCGGTTCTCGTTCGCGTCGGTACCCAGCACCTCCTTTGCATTCTCGACGAGCTTCGTGAACTGCACGAAATGCCGGTTGAAGTTCTTGCCGCTGCCGAGATCGAAGCGGCCGACGAACTGACCGAGCACGTATTGACTGAGCCCGACCGGATTCGACACCGGCACGAGCACGATTTCCGCATTCAGCGCGCCGGCCTGTTCGAGCTCCAGCAAACGCCGTTTCAGCAGCACCGTGGTCAGCATCGACGGTGTTTCGTCGGCATGCAGCGACGCCTGGATGTAGATCTTCTGCGCGCTATTGGCCGGGCCGAAATGAAACGACACCAGCTCGCGGTGCGTGCCGATAGCCGGCGACAGAAGCGGAATCGATTGCCTGTTCATGAATGGAAAGCTGTGAAGATGAGTTGGAAATCCGGATCAGTTGCCGTACGGATCGAAGTCGAAGTACTTCTTCGCAATCCGCGCATAGGTGCCGTCCTCGCGCATCGACGCGATCGCCGCGTTGATCGATGCCTGCACCCCGGTTTCGTCTTTGCGCAAGCCGATGCCGACGCCGCGATCGCCCATCGAAAGCGGCTCGCCGACAAACGCGAAGCCCTTGCCCGCGGGCGTGCGCAGGAAGCCGTAATCGGCCTCGACGGTGCCGAGCAACGCACCGTCGAGCCGCCCGTTGCGCAGATCGGCGAACACCTCGTCCTGGCTCTTGTAGGCGACCACGTTCGCGCCGAGCGGCGTCCAGTTCTTCAGCGCGTAGCCCTCGAACTGCGTGCCCGACTGCACGCCGATCTGCTTGCCGGCAAGTCCGCTCGCCGTAGGCGCGAGCGCTGAGCCTTGCCGCGCGATCAGCCGCGACTTGAACTGGAACAGCTTCGACGAAAACAAAATCTGCTGCTCGCGCTTCTCGGTGATCGCCATCGACGACAGCACCGCGTCGATCTTGCGTGCCTGCAGCGCCGGGATCATGCCCGAAAACTCGAGTTCGACCCACTGGCAATGCGCGTGGATGCGCCGGCAAATCTCGTTGCCGAGATCGACGTCGAAGCCCTTCAGGCTGCCGTCGGGTGCCTTCGAGTCCATCGGCGGATAGGTCGGGTCGATGCCGAGGCGCAATGTGTTGGCGTCAGCGGCGAACGCGCCGCTGCTGAAAGCCAGCGCGGCGCAAAGAGTCATCAGCAGAGTTTTCATGGAAGGCGACGGGGAGCGGATCAGGACAGCGCGATCGTAAGCTGCCGCCGCGCCTCAAAGAAGTCTCGTTCGGACTATCATGATCACTTTTACCGATCACCCGACCCTGACGCCATGGCATTGACGATTTCGCAGTTGCGCGCGTTCACGGCGGTCGCCGAGCATGGCAGCATCCGCGCGGCGTCGCGCGCGCTCGGCATCGCCCAAAGCGGCATCACGCAGCAGTTGCAGAATCTCGAATCGATGCTCGGCGCAACGCTGTTCACGCGCACCAATCGCGGCATTGCGCTGACCACGCTAGGCCAGCGGCTGCTGCAGCGGGCCGGCGCGATCCTCGGTGAATGCGAGCGGGCCGAGGAGGACGTGCGTCAGTTGCGCGGCGACTACGTGGGCGAGGTGACGTTCGGCATGACGACCGAGCCGCTCGTCGACGCGTTCGCGCCGGTGCTGATGGAATTTCGTGCGCGCTTCGAGCGCGTCGCCGTGCATCTGCGCACGGGCACGTCGCGCATGATGATTTCGTGGATCCGCGAAGGCACGTTGGATTTCGCGGTCGCGCTCGTTTCGAAGCAGACCGATACCGCCGATCTGTCGGTCACGCCGCTCTATCCGTCCGACCCGGTGATCGTGTGCCGGCGTGGTCATCCGAAGGCGGGCGCGAAGTCGCTCGCCGAGCTCGTCGATTGCACGTGGGTGACGACGCGCTCGCCGAATCTGACCGAGGAGCCGCACGTCAACCGCTTGAGCCATCTGTTCGACAGCCACGGTTTGCCACCGCCGAAGATCGTCGCGACCGTCGAGGGCTTATACGAGACGTTGCATCTGGTAGGCGCGACGGATTGCCTGTCGCTCGAATCGTCGGTCATCACGAAGCGCGGGCCGTTCGCGGACATGCTGACGACGATCCCGGTGCGCGAGCGCGCGTTGCAGCAGAACGTGTGTCTGCTGCAACGCGCGGCGATTCCGCTGACGCCAGCCGCGCAGGAGTTCGCGACGATGATCGCGTCGTACACGCGCACGGTGCGGGCGCGTTGAGCTTTGAAGTTCAACCCGCCGTTTCTTCGAGCGCGATCAATTCTTCGATGCGCTGCCTGCGCCGGATCAGCCGCGCATTGCCGCGCTCGATCAGCACCTCGGGAGCAAGCGGCCGGCTGTTGTAGTTCGATGACATCGACGCGCCGTACGCGCCCGCATCGTGAAACACGAGCAGGTCGCCTACTTGAGGCGCGGGCATCGAGCGGCTCGTCACGACTCCGCCTTCCGCCTGCGTAAACACGTCGCCGGCCTCGCACAACGGCCCCGCCACGCTCAACCAGTCGACCGGCGCATCGCTCGGCGTGCCGTCGCGCCTAAGCACGCTGATCTCGTGATGGCTGCCGTAGAACGATGGCCGTACGAGGTCGTTGAAGCCCGCGTCGAGCAGCGCGAATTGCCGCGACGGCCGCCGGTTCAGCGCGTGCACTTCGGCGACCAGCACCCCTGCCCGCGCGACCAGAAAGCGCCCAGGTTCGATTTCGAGCCGCACACGATGCCCGACGCGCGCTTCGATGCGCCGCCGCGCATCGTCCCACAGCCGGAAGTAATGCGCGGTATCGACGCTCGGCTCGCCGTCGCGATACGGCACCGACAAACCACCGCCCGCGGAAATCGCCTCGATATCCTCATCGAGTTCAGACACTGCATCGACCATCGCGTCGCAGACTTTCGCGAGATGCGCGTAGTCGACACCGGAGCCGATATGCATGTGCAGCCCGACGAGCTTCAGCCGATAGCGCCGCACCAGTTCGAGCGCGCGTGGCAGGTCGTCGCGCCAGATGCCGTGCTTGCTGTGCTCGCCGCCAGTGTTGGTCTTGCTGCTATGGCCGTGACCGAAGCCTGGGTTGATCCGCAGCCACACGCGATGGCCTTCGCTCGCATGCCGTCCGAGCCGGTCGAGCATGTCGAGCGAGCCGGCGTTGACCGTGATCCGCTCGTCGAGCACGGTGGCCAGCGTCGCATGGTCGAGCACGTCGGCGGTGAATACCACGCCTTCGGGTGCGTCGTGCGACGCAGGTTGAGCCGCAAACCCCGCCGCAAAACTGCGCGCCAGTTCGCCTACAGAGACTGCATCGACCATCACGCCTTCGTCGCGCATCAGCTTCAGGATGTGCACGTTCGAACAGGCCTTCTGCGCGTAGCGGATCGTGTCGAAGCTGCGCAACTGCGCGATGCGCTGGCGGATCGTGTCGGCGTCGTACACCCATAGCGGCGTGCCGTGCTGGCGCGCGAGCCCGGCGAGTTGATGGGGGTTGAATGGCGTCATGGTCGGTTGCATGTCGAAGCTTTGTGAAAGCGGTAGCCGAGATGATGAGCCGCGGCGATCATTCAGTAAAATACCAATCTATCGCTGATCTATTCACTTCTGATATATCCCAAACCCACATGGCGCTCACGCACCGGCACATCGAAATCTTCCGCGCGCTGATGACGGCCGGCAGCGTCACCAAGGCAGCCGAGATGCTGTTCACGTCGCAGCCCACCGTGAGCCGCGAACTCGCCCGCATGGAACAGAGCATCGGCTTCGCGTTGTTCGAACGCGTGCAGGGCCGGTTGCGCCCAACGCAATCCGCGCTGACGCTGTTCGACGAGATTCAGCGCGCGTATGTCGGGCTGGAGCGCGTCGCGTCGACGGCGGCCGCGCTGCGCGAATTCAAGGGCGGCCAGCTGTCCGTGATCGCGCTGCCGGTGTTTTCGCATTCGATTCTGCCGGGCGCCGTCAAACGCTTTCACGATGCCCAGCCGGGTGTCAGCGTTTCGATCGCGACGCAGGAGTCGCCGTTTCTCGAAGAATGGCTGACCGCGCAGCGCTACGACCTCGGCCTCACCGAGCACGACGCGCCGCCGCCCGGCACGCGGCTCACGCCGCTGATCGCCGTCGATGAAGTATGCGTGCTGCCCGACGCTCACCCGCTGCTCGCTAAACGCGTGATCGCGTTGAAAGACTGCGCGGATCAGGCGTTCATCAGCCTGTCCGCCAACGATCCCTACCGGCTGCAGATCGACGAAGCGTTCGCGCGGGCTGGCATCGCGCGCCGCCTGTTGTTCGAAACACCGACCGCGGTGTCCGTGTGCAGCTTCGTGCGGCAGGGGCTCGGCATCGCGATCGTCAATCCGCTGACCGCTCTCGATTTCGCGGGCCGCAATCTGCATATCCGGCCGCTCGCGTTATCGCTGCCGTTTCGCGTCAGCGTCATCCGTCCCGAGCACCGGCCCGCGCATCCGCTCGCGGACGCGTTCGTCGGCGCGCTGCAAAGCGAAGCCGCTGCGCTGCGACTACAATTGAAACGTCACACTAGCCCCACGCGGTCCTCGCAGTCATAGCAGTCACGGCGGCGCCCCGCCTCATCGCCCGGCGAATCCGCGCAGCAGCACGCGCGCTCGCGCGGGGCTACCGCCCGAATCATCCGCCGCGCGAACCGGGCACGCTGCAAGCTGACATCACCCGCATACCGATTACCGACGCGCCGCGCGTTCGCGCCGCATCGGCGCGCCGTTTTCGAGTCTTCACGTCATAGACCCTCAACAGGAGTGTTCCACATGATGAATCGAGACAATCCCGTCTGGCTGATCACAGGCTGTTCCACCGGTTTCGGCCGCGAGCTCGCGAAGCTCGTGCTCGAACGTGGCTGGCGCGCGGTCGTCACCGCGCGCGATGCAGCGAAAGTGAAGGACATCGCAGAGGGGCACGGCGAGCGCGCGCTGGTGCTGCCGCTCGATGTGACCAATCGCGCGCAGATCGAAACCGTGGTCGCGCAGGCGAAACGCCATTTCGGCCGCATCGACGCGCTCGTCAACAACGCGGGCTACGGTTATCTGGCCGCAATCGAGGAAGGCGACGACAGCGAAGTGCGCGCGATGTTCGAGACCAACGTGTTCGGTCTCATCGACATCACGAAGGCCGTGCTGCCGATCATGCGCGAGCAGCGCAGCGGTTTGATCGTCAACGTGTCGTCGATCGGCGGCATTACGAGTTTCGCGGCGACCGGCTTTTATCATGCGACCAAGTACGCGGTCGAAGGGCTGTCGGAGTCGCTGGCGCTGGAAGTGAAGCCGCTCGGCATCGGCGTGCTGATCGTCGAGCCGGGGCCGTTCCGCACCAACTGGGCGGGGCCGTCGATCAAGCAGTCGGCGACGCTGATCGACGACTACGCGTCGACCGCCGGCGAGCGCCGCAAGCAGACCGAAGCGCGCAGCGGCAAGCAGGCCGGCGACCCGGTACGCGCCGCGCAGGCGATCATCGATGCGGCGTTGTCGGACGCGCCGCCGCTGCGTTTGCTGCTCGGCAAGGCCGCGCTCGATCTCGCGTACAAGAAGCTCGATTTCATGCGCGGCGATTTCGACACCTGGCGAGCGACGACCGAGGGCGCGGATTATCCGGAAGGGAACCCTTAAAACTCCACCAGCGCAAAATCGTCCTTGCCCACATCGCACAGCGGGCAGCGCCAGTCGGCCGGCACATCGGCCCAGCGCGTGCCCGGCGCGATGCCCTCTTCCGGCACGCCGGCGGCTTCGTCGTAGACCCAGCCGCAGATCACGCAGACCCATTGCTTGAACTCGACGGCCGCGGCGGCGTTCGCGGCCGACGGCGCATCGGGCGTGTCGAGCGCGGCGGCATCCGCCGCGGTCGTGCGCGCCGTCGCATCGAGGCTCACGACGAGCGGCGCGACCGTGCCGCTACCGGTTCCCGCGAGCCGCGCCTGCAGACTGTCGAGCAGGCGCTGCGCTTCGTCGTGCGTCAGATCGATCCAGTACGGATCGCCGGCGCCGTCGTTGAGCCGCTCGGGGGAAAACTGGATTTCTACGGCTACGCCCTTCTTGTACATGGCAATCGGAATCTCGAGAAAGCCGGCGACGCGCGCCGGCGAAAGGCTGCCCGCGCGACGCGGGCGCTGCTTCAGTGCGCCTGTAACAGCAGGTTCAGCGCGTACGACGCGATCAGGCCCGCGGCGCCGATCAGGCCAAGCAGTTGCAGCAGAGTGAGGGATTTACGCGAGGCGGTGGGGGATTGTTGCGTGGTCACGAGCGAGTCTTGAAGTTCGAAAAAAGCGCAATGGTACACGGGTGCAGACGCGACGAATGTCGATTGGCGCAAACTCGCGAGCAATAACGGTACCGTGCGACATTATCGCCGCTTGCGCGCCGCGCATTGTCTACCGTGCGGAGATGGATTAATTCCCAGCGAGGGAGAAAGCCGTGGCGGGACCGCTTGCGCGGCGCCGGTGAACACACCCGCAGCGCGCCGCGCTGCGCTCAGGTCTTCGCGAGCGGATTGCCGTGACGCGAATCCCAGAAGCGGATCACCGAGGTATCGCCAGTGCCCGCGCCGACCACCTTGTCCGGCGCGCCGCACTCGCGCAACAGCGCGCGCAGGTCGTTGATGACCGGGAATACCTCGTGATTCCAGTCGGCTCCCTGCGAATCGTGGGCGCGCTGCTCCGCCTCGACGATCTCGCGATCCTCCTTGAAAATGCGCTCGGTGAACCACACCAGCAGCGGCCATGCAAGATTCATCACGCCCGGAATGCCGGGTTTGCGGATCGACAGCAGCCCGAAGGTCCGGTTGGTGCGCTGCTCGCGATCGAGCGGCACATAGACGATCCACAGGTCCATCACCAGCGTCTTGTCGTTGTTGCGGATCTGCAGGGTCTGGTACGGGTATTCGGTGCGGATCGTCATCACGTCTTTGTGGTTGAAGCCACCGGTCTTGCGCCGCTCGCCGAACACCATCGCCTCGCCAATCGGCTGCTGGCCCGCCATCCGCGCGAACGTATAGTCGATCTCGACCCAGCCCTCACCGCGCCGCCGCCCGAGCGAACGCGCGCGCATCTGCCCCATCTGGCGTCGATGCAGGAACTGGTGATTCATGTCCATCAAGTTCTCGTGCATGAACGAATAATGACACTTGACCGGACGGCCGAAGCGGCGCGTCTTGTACTTCGGGTCCGACACCGAACGAAAGTCCGGCAGCGGCCGTTCGTCGGCGAGCGCGGCATCGCCGGGAAACACGAAGATCAGTCCCTCCACTTCCTGACACGGATAAGAGCGCACGCCGTTCGGCAAACGCTCGCGGCCGAGGTACGGCACGTCGATGCAGGTGCCCGAGCAGTCGTAGGTCCAGCCGTGATAGCCGCAGCGAATCGATTCACCGTCGACCACGCCCTGATGCAGCGGCACTTGCCGATGCGCACAACGGTCTTCGAGCGCGAACACCTTGCCGCTCTCGGTGCGCGCGAGCACGATCGGATCGCCGGCGAAGGTCACGCCGAGCGTCTTGCCGCGCTTCACTTCATGCGACCACGCGAGCGGGTACCAGTAATCGGGATGAATGGCGACGCGGCGCAGATCACGCACCGGCGCGTCGTGAGTGGCTTGAGCAGGCGCGGCGGCAAGCGCGGCGCCGGCGATTTCCTGTTCCTGTTCTAGCGGGGGAACTGCATGCATAGGTCAAGCCTCCGTGCACGAGCGGATAGAAGGTTGCCGCGCTGCATGGCAGTGCGGCATCTTCACCAGTCTACTTGATGCGGCCGCCGCATGGCACTGTCGCGGGCATGCGCGATGCGTCGCAGCACACGTTGCGCATCAGCGGCATCGGCGTGAAGAATCTACCTTTACCACACCCTCCCTACAGAAACATTGACCTGGGTTATGAGCTGTCCATCGACTTGCTCAATCCTCGTCGCCTGCGACCAGTCCGGTGCGCCGTTGCACGCCCCATGCGCGGCCGCCGCGCAAAAACTGCAGCCAGCCGAGCGCGGCGCCCAGATGACGCGCGAGCTGAAACGTGAACGGCTCGGCGACGGCCGCGAGCATCGCCATGCCGAGGCTGTTGCCGCTGCGCTCGCCGGTCCAGCGCCGGTACAGATGGATGCTCCACAGATAAAACGCCAGGTCGATCGCCGTTTTCAGACCGATCACGCTAAAGATCGACACGACGATCGCGCCGTGTCCGCCGAATAGAAAACCGAGTAGCAATGCGAATGCCGTGAGGCCGTAGATCGGCTGCATCGTATCGATCGCCTTGATCGGCAGCATCAGCATGCCCAGCGTGCCGTAGCGCGGATTGCCGGTCATGTCGCGGTTCCAGTACTGAGTCTGCAGGAAGCCCGCGAACCAGCGGCGGCGCTGACGCAGAAAGCTTGCGAGGGTGTCGGGCGCATCGGTGCGCGCGTGCGCTTCGCCGACCACGCGCACGTCCCAGCCGAGCTCGTGATCGATCGAATAGCGGCGCAGCCGGTGAATCAGCTCGTAGTCCTCGACCAGGCACTGCGGATCGAAGCCGCCGACCGCGACAAGCGCATCGCGGCGGAACGACGCGAATGCGCCCGAGATCAGCAGCAGGCTGTCCGCACGCATCCACGCGAATCGCGCGATGAAGTTGCGCATGTACTCGTAGGTCTGGAACCACTGGAACACGCGGCCCGACAGCGACTTGCCGCAGACCGGCACGAGAATGCCCGCCGCCGCGACGAGCGATGGTTCGCTCGCGAACGCGGCGCGCATCGCATAGGTTGCGTCGTCGTCGAGCAGCGTGTCGGCGTCGACGGTCATCACGGTATCGGTCGTCATCACGGTGATCGCGGCGTTCAGCGCGCGCGCCTTGCCGCCGTGCGGCACGCGCAGCCAGAACAGATTCGGATGCAGCGAACTTGGCGCGCTCAGCACGCCTTCGGCGGCGGGCGTGAGGCCGAAGCGTTGCGTGAGCAGGTCGGCGGTGGCGTCGGTGGAGCCGTCGTCGGCGATCACGATCTGCGCTGGGCCGTGCGTTTGCCGCAGCAGAGCGGCGAGCGTGACCGGCAACACGGCCGCCTCGTTATGCGACGCGACGATCACACCCATGCCCGGCAGTTCGCGCCGTTCGTAGTCGGCTTCGAGCGGCGCCGTGCGGCGCGTGAGCGGCAACGATTTCCACGTGACGAACGCGAGCAGCAACGTGTCATAGATGACATATGCAATACCGGTCGACCACGCAAGCGCACCGCGCAGAAAGAACGCCCGCGCGAACAGCAGCGCCCACAGCACGACGACGCTGGAATGGATCAGCGTGCTCCATAGCGTCGCGCGACGCGGCAGGATGCGTGGCGACGCGGCTGCGAGTGCCTGTTCGAGGGTCTTCTTCAAAGCGAATATGTCAGGTTGGGGCTGTTGGCCGTTGGTTGTTGAAACCGTGTTCGTGCCGCGGCTTCACGGCTTCATGCGCTTCAACACCGATTTACGATCGAGCCATTCATGCTTGAGCGCGCCGCCGATATGCATCGCCAGCAACGCATAAAGCGTATAGCCGAGCCACGTATGCAGCGCGCCGAAGCGATCGTGCAATGTCTCTTTCAATGCCGGGTCGAGGTGCATCACGTAGCCGATGCGCGGCCATTGGAACAGGCCGAACCACTGCATCGGATGCGTGGCCGCGTCCTTCCACGCCGAATCGTGCAGCCAGCCGGACAGCGGCAACGCAATCATCAGCAAATACAGCGCGAAGTGCGCGAGATGGGCGGCCATCTTTTCCCACGACGGAAACTCGCGCGGCAACGGCGGCGGCTTGTGCGACACGCGCCACAGGATGCGCAGCACCGCGAGCCCGAGCACCGTGATGCCGATCGATTTGTGCGTGTCGATCACCGGACGCACCCAGTCGTCGGGCAGCGAATCAGCGGACAGAGCCAGCACGACGTTGACGATCATCAGCAACGCGATCAGCCAGTGCAATGTCATCGCGGTACGCGTGTAACGCGGCGGGCAAGTCGCATCGGTCGAACCGGCCAGGGAGTTCGCTCGGGTGTTCATAGGGAGTTCCGTTCACGAAGGCGATGAATGCCGCGAAAGAGGTTTGAAATCGACGCTACCGGTATCAGGCAAACGCCCAAGTTTGCCGTCTTATTCCCTAAAGCGCTTAACGTGCATGTTTCAGTTTGTTTCGGGCTTCTGATTTCGGGCATCGGCTCGCTTCACGGGAGGTCGCGGGTCCTTGTCCCGCTCATCGCTCAACTGCCGCTCGCCCCAAGCGCGCACGGCGTCGGCGAACAAACGCAGCGCGGCCGGCGGATGACGGTTGGCCGGGTAGTACAGGCACAAGCCCGCGAAGGTCGGGCTCCACTCCGCCAGCAACTGCACGAGCCGCCCGCTCGCGACATGTTCCGCCACATGGTCGAGCGGCACCCAGGCGATGCCGATGCCGGCCAGCGCCGCTTCGACCATCAGGTTCACATTGCCGAGCGTCATCGGCCCGTCCACGTCGATGCTCGCGCTCTTGCCGCGATGCGTGAGGTCCCAGCGATACAGCGTGCCGCTTTCAAAGCGAAAGCGAATGCAACGGTGGCGCATCAGATCGTGCGGCGCCTTGGGCGCGGGATGACGCGCGAGATACTCGGGCGACGCGACCGCCACCAGACGCATGTCGCGCCCGAAGCGAACCGCGATCATGTCGCGCGGCACGTCCTCGAGCACGCGGATGCCCGCATCGAATCCTTCGGCGACGATATCGACGAGCCTCGAATCGACCACGAACTCGACGTGAATCTCCGGATAGCGCGCAAAGAAATCCGGCAGCACGTGTTGCACGAGCTGTTTCGCGGACGCCTCCGAAGCGCTGATGCGGATCGTGCCCGACGGCCGGTTGCGCGCGGCCGTGACTTCCCCGACCGCGTCGTCGAGATCCGCTAGCGCCGGACGCACGCGCCGTAGCAATTGCTCGCCAGCTTCCGTCAACGCGACCGAACGCGTGGTGCGATTGAAGAGCCGCACGTCGAGGCGCGACTCCATGTTGCGCATCGCGTGACTCAACGCCGACGGCGAAAGTCCGAGCACGCGCGCGGCCGCGCTGAAGCTGCGCTGCTCGGCGATCGTGATGAAGGCGGTCAGTTCGGCAAGGCCCGCGCGCGGTAGTCGGGAATTCGTCATTTGTGAATTCGATTTAATACCTCATGCAAGTATAGAGAGATTGTTGAGCCGCACACAGCAACCTAAACTCGCTTCCAATGCCACGGCTCGCGTGGCTCGTGTCGTATTCAAAGCGTCGTGACCCCGGCAGCAGCCGGGGCCGGGCGCATCAACTGGAGCGTCGTATGCAAACACGTCAACTCGGTAAAAGCGGCCTCGAAGTATCCGCGCTCGGCCTCGGCTGCATGGGCCTGAGCTTCGGCTACGGCCCGGCCACCGAAAAAGCGGCGGGCATCGAACTGATCCGCGCGGCCTTCGAGCAAGGCGTCACGTTCTTCGATACCGCCGAGGTCTATGGTCCGTTTGTGAACGAAGAGCTGGTCGGCGAAGCGGTCGCGCCGTTTCGCGATCAGGTGGTGATCGCGACCAAATTCGGCTTTCAGGACGGCGACACGAAAAAGCCGCTCAACAGCCGGCCCGAAACCATTCGCGCTGTCGCCGAGGCTGCGTTGAAGCGTCTGAAAACCGACCGCATCGATCTGTTCTATCAGCATCGCGTCGATCCGAACGTGCCGATCGAGGACGTCGCCGGTGCGGTGAAAGATCTGATCGCCGCGGGCAAGGTCGGGCACTTCGGCCTGTCCGAAGCGGGCGTGGAGTCGATCCGCCGCGCGCACGCGGTGCAGCCGGTCGCGGCGTTGCAAAGCGAGTATTCGCTGTGGTGGCGCGAGCCCGAAGCCAGCGTGCTGCCGACGCTAGAAGAACTCGGTATCGGCTTCGTGCCGTTCAGCCCGCTCGGCAAGGGCTTTCTGACCGGTGCGATCGACGAACGCACGACCTTCGACAAGAGCGATTTCCGCAATATCGCGCCGCGCTTCTCGGAAGAGAACCGCAAGGCGAATGCAGCGCTCGTCGACGTGCTCGGCCGGATCGCGGACGGCAAAGGCACGACGCGCGCGCAAATCGCGCTAGCGTGGCTGCTCGCGCAAAAGCCATGGATCGTGCCGATTCCGGGCACGACGAAGCTGCCGCGCCTCGCGGAGAACCTCGGCGCCGCCAGTGTCGTGCTGACGCCGGCGGATCTCGCCGACATCGAAGCGGCGCTCGAGCAGATCAAGGTGGCGGGCGAGCGCTATCCGGCGCAGTTTCAGCGGTTCATCAACCGCTAGGCGGTGCGCGGTCGCGGCGCTTCAGTTTTTAGGCCTGTGCCGCGGTTTGCCCGGCGGTTTGCCTGGCTTTATGCCCGGCATTTTGCTCGATGGTTTGCCTGGCTTCTTGCCCGGCGCCCCGCAGATCAGCGCGACGCCAGCCTGCGCCGTCGCGCGCAGCGATTCGCGCGAGTCGCCCGCGCGCGAGCGCAGCGCGAGAGTATGCAGAATCGCCGATGCGACTTTGGCGAGCAGCGCGGGACTCGCGGCCGCATCGAGTTCGCCTTGCGCATGCGCGCGTTCGAACCGTCGCTCGAACTCGGCATCGAACGTGGCGAGACCGTGCGCGAGCTTGTCACGTACTTGCGCATCCGCTCTCGACTCCACCGCCGCCGTGCCGATCAGAAAGCATCCGCGCGCCACCTCGCCTTGCGGAAAGTAGAGCGCGAGCGCGCCTTCGTACACGGCCAGCAACGCCTCGGAGAGCGGCAGGTCACCATGCAGCGCGGCTTGCATCGCATCGCGGCCAAACGCGATGTAGCGATCGAGCGTGTCGAGATACAGCGCGTGCTTGTCGCCGAAAGCGCCGTACAGGCTCGGCCGGTTCATGCCGGTCGCCTCGCTCAACGCGTCGAGCGACGTGCCCGAGTAGCCGCCATACCAGAACGCGTCGCGCGCATCGTTCAGGGCCTGTTGCGAATCGTAGCTACGCGGTCGTCCGCGCGAGCGTTTCTCAGTTTTTGTACCGGTATGCATAAAATTCTCTGGCGTGATCTATTTTTGTTCACTATAGTACAAAAAACATCTTCACCGACAACCGGAGACATCAGCATGGAGCTTTATTTTTCGCCGCTCGCGTGTTCGCTCGCCACGCGCATTTCGCTTTACGAGGCGGGCGCCGCTGCGCGCTTTATCGAAGTCGACACGAAATCCAAGCGGCTGCGCGACGGCTCCGATTTCTATCCGATCAATCCGTTAGGCCAGGTCCCCGTGCTTCGCACCAGCGACGGTTGGCTGCTGCGCGAAAACAGCGCGATCCTGCCTTATGTGGCCGACGCCTTTCCGGCAGCCGCGCTCGCGCCGCTGCCCGGCACGGCGGAACGCGCGAAATTGCAGGAGTGGCTTGGCTTCATCAGCACGGAACTGCATAAGGGAGTATTCGTGCCGCTGCTCGATCCGGACGCGGCCGCCGACGTTCTTAGCTATACCCACAAGAAAGTGGCGTTGCGATTGAACGTGCTGGAGCAGCATCTGCATGGACGCGAGTTTTTGCTGGAGCGGTTTTCCGTCGCGGATGCTTATCTGGTCACCGTGTTGAACTGGGCGCGCTATGGTGGCGTCGAGCTCGCGCAATGGCCATCCGTGCAGCAGTACTATGAACGCACCGCGCGTAGGCCAACCGTTGCCAAAGCGATGGCGGAAGAGTACGCGCTTTATCGCGAGGAACAGGACAGACGCAAGGCCGCGGCCGCGTAGTCTTGTTCGCTAGCTCAAGCGCAAACTCCGCAATACGTCGAGCACATACTGAGTCGGACGCTCCACCGTACCTGCGCGGAAGGCCAGGCCCAACTGCCGCCATAACGCCGGGCGTAGCGGACGGGTGACGATGCGTGCGTCGGCCGTTGAGCGACCAGCTTCCTGCGGCAGCAGCGCGGCGCCGTATCCCGCTGCCACGAGGCTCTTGATCGCATCCGAGTAGTTGAGCTGAATGCGCGGCGTGGGATGCTGCCCCGCCGCGCTGAACCATTCCGTCGTCAAACGGGAAAGCCGCGTGGTGGCGTCGTTCAGGATCAGCGGCTTCGCGGCGATCCATTGCGGCGTGATGCGAGCCGGGCACGTCCACCCGGCCGGCATGAATGCGACCACCGGATCGCGGCGCCATTTTTCGATCGATAGCCCGCGTATCGGCGCTTGCGGCAGCGCCACGATGCCGACGTCGAGCGACTCGTCCGCGAGTCGCGTCAGCGTTTCCTGCGAAGTCAATACGGCAATTTGCACGTCGATGCCGGGATGTTCGTCGGCCAGCCGTTCCAACGCCTGCGGCAGCAGATTCGCGATGGCCGCGGTGGAAGCGCCGAGCCGAACCCGTCCGCCGAGCCCTTCCACCTGTCGCCGCACGTCTTCCAACGCCTGCTCGGCATCAGCCAGCAATTGACGCGCATACGCCACCAGCGTCTCCCCGATCGCCGATGCCCGCACCTGGCCGCGTTTGCGCGACAGCAGCGGCGCGCCGACGCGGCTTTCGAGATCCGCGATATGCAGACTGACCGTGGGTGGCGCGAGATGCAGAACGCGGGCGGCCTCGGCAAAAGAGCCGAGGTCGGCGACGACAACGAGGGTGCGCAGGCGGTCGAGACTGATTTCTCTCATCGGAGTCGGAATGGCATGGTCAGAAAAGCTGAATCGCGCGATCAGTAAACTCAACTTTTCCAATCTTACGTGCAGATGGAAGATGGTGGCGCTGGTTTTTCAACGCTGACTATCGGGCCATCGGCATGAACTCATCTTCAACTAGAAGTTGCGAGCCCCAAGACGCTTCCCTTCGACTGGGCGCAATGTCGGACGACGCCAGGTCGGTGCTGCTCGGGTTCGTCTTTGCAGGCGTCGTGCTGGCCTTCGCCGTGATGGCGATGATCTGGACGGCGCCTCGCCCTCCGCTCAAAGGCAAGGACTGCTCCGGCCGCATCGCAAACGACGAACACGCGAGCTTCGTCGCATTCTTCCAGGACCCGACGGACCAGGGAGCGTTGCTGCGGTCGATCGAAGATTGCGCGAGATGAGCGTCGTTGCGGCGGGATAGCGCGCCGGTCGGCCGCGCCATCCCACACCCCCGCCAGGGAATATCCCACTTCCTGCGATACCACGGGCACAATACCCGGCGATAATGCCGGACACCGCGTCTTTTCCGTTCGATATCCGAACGCGCCGATGCCCGCGCCGCCAGTGTTCCCTTTCGATGCACCCATGAGCCACGCTACTGCCGACCAACCCGCCTCCGCCGACTCCGCCCCGAACTCGCCGCGCTTCCTGTTGTTCCTGATCTGCCTGTTCGCATCCGCCGGACAGCTCGCCATCGACATCTACGTGCCCGCGCTGCCCGCGATGGCGCACTACTTCGGCACCTCCCCGCAAGCGATCCAGACCAGCGTCACCGGCTACATGGCCGCCTACGCGTTCGGCCAGCTGATCTTCGGTCCGATCGCCGACGCGTATGGCCGCAAGCGCGTGCTCGCGTTCGGCCTGACGGTCTACACGGTCGGCTGCCTGCTGTCGCTCGCGGCGCCGAATCTCGAGACGTTCATCCTCGCCCGTGCGTTGCAGGGCTTCGGCATCGCGAGCACGAACCTGCTCGCGAAGGCGATCATCACCGATTCGTTCGCGGGTCAGGCGTTGCTGCATGCGTTCACCTACATGTCGATCGCGTGGGGGCTCGCGCCGATCGTCGCGCCGGTGATTGGCGCGCATCTGCAGACGGCGTTCGGCTGGCGCGCGTGCCTCGTGTTCCTGCTGATCTATTCGCTGGTGATGTGGGCGCTGTTGTGGCGCTATCGCGAGACTTTGCCCAAGCCCGTGCATCTCGAACCGCGCACGCTGACCGCAAACGCGCGCAAGGTGCTCGCGAGCCCCGTGTTCCAAAGCTGTTTCCTCGCGCAGGGCCTGTGCTACAGCATCCTGCTCGTGTTCAACATCGTCGGGCCGTTCATGGTGCAGACCACGCTGCACAAACCGCCGACCTTCTTCGGCTATCTCGCGCTCGGCATCGGCATGATGTACTTCCTTGGCGGTCTGTCGAATCGGCTGCACGGTCCGCGTCTGCCGAGCGCCGAGCAGCGATTGCGCATCGGCGCGCGGCTGATGGCGGCCGCTTCGGTTGTGATGCTGCTGCTCGCGCTGACGGTCGGTCTGCGCGTGTGGACGCTCGCGACACCCGTGCTCGTGATGGGCTTCTGCGCCGGCGCGATGTATCCGACGCTGATGGCGAAGGGCAACTCGCTGTTTCCGCACATCGCTGGGCTGACGAGCGCGATTCTCGGCTGCGCGCTGTTGCTGGTGTCCTCGGCGATGATGGGGCTGGCCGGCTTCGTGTCGGTGCAGGTGCTCACGCCGCTCGCGCTGTTCTTCGTGGTCCTCGCGTTCGTCGTCGTGGTAATGGTGACGAAGCTGCTGCGCCATCTCGAGCAGGTACAGCCCGCGGCCGCGGCGACCGCGAGCGGTAACGCAGCGTGAGCCGGCACATGAGCCTGAGCGAACGCCAGACCTTTATCTGTACACGCGAGCACCGATGAGCGGCATGCGCGAGCGCGTCTGCGCGTCCGCTTCCGAGCGGATCGATCCGACCGTGTGGAAGGTCGCGGCGGTCGTGTCGATCGGTTCGTTCATGTCGCAGATGGACTCGACGCTCGTCAACGTGTCGCTGTCGACGATCGGCCATACGCTCGATGCGTCGATCGCCACCGCGCAGTGGATCGTCAGCGGCTACCTGCTCGCGATGGCGTTGATGTTGCCGCTCAACGGCTGGCTGGTCGACCGCATCGGCGCGAGGCGGCTGTACCTGTTCTGCTTTTCGACGTTCACGATAGCGTCGATGCTGTGCGGCGCGGCGCAGACGATCGGCGAGCTGATCGGCGCGCGCATCTTCCAGGGCCTCGTCGCCGGTGTGCTCGTACCGATGGCGCAGATGATGATCGGACGAGTGGCCGGCAGGAACCTCGAGCGCGTGATGGGCTTCACCGCGCTGCCCATTCTGCTCGGTCCGATTCTCGGCCCGGTGCTGGCCGGGCTCGTCCTCGCGCACGCGAGTTGGCCGTGGCTGTTCTTCATCAATGCGCCGGTGGGCGCTGTCGGCATTGCGATTGCGGTGTTGCTGCTGCCGCACGATGCCCCTGCGTCGCAGAAGCGGCCGTTCGATTTCACCGGCTTCGCGCTGATCTCCCCCGGGCTGGTCGCACTCGTCTATGGACTTCAGAACGCGTTGCGCGCGGTGGGCCTCGCGTGGCTGCTTGCGGGCGCCGTGTTTCTCGCCGGCTTCGTGCTGTACGCGTTGCGCAAAGGCGATGCCGCGCTGATCGACGCGCGCATGTTTGCAAGGCGTACGTTCTCGGTCGCGGCACTCGCGCAGTTCTCCGCGAACGGGATCATGTATGGACGACAGCTTGCAGTGCCGCTTTTTCTGATCGCGGGCTGCGGTCTGTCGGCCGCGCACGCGGGCGGCCTGCTCGCGGCGACCGGCGTCGGCATGATGTGCTCGTTCCCGCCGATCGGCTGGTTGACCGAGCGGCTCGGTTGCCGCGCGCTCGCGGCGGGCGGCGCATTGCTGGCGTTTCTGAGCACGCTCGTGTTTCTGTGGATGAGCATCGCTTCGTTCTCCACCGGATGGGCCGCTGTCAGTCTGTTCCTTGCGGGCGTCGGTCAGGGAACGATCAGCGTGCCGTCGATCTCGGCCGCGTATTCGTCGATCGCGAGAGAACGGCTCGCGGTCGCGAATACGGCGTTGAACATCGCGCAGAGAGTGGGCGGCCCGTTCGCCACGACGCTGCTTTCGATGGCGATCGCGTTGACGCTGCATGGTGCTTCGGATGTACAGCCCAGCCGATTTCTGCCGATGTTCGTGCTGCTAGCCGCGCTGCATTTGCTGTGCTTTGCGGCGACGATGTGTCTGCCGGTTCGGGTTCGCAGGGCGTAGGACGCCCGAGCGCACATTCCCGCGCCCGTGCGTCAGAGTAGTCGCAAGCCCCCGTCACACTCGATCACCGCCCCCGTCATAAACGTGTTCTCCAGCAGAAACTGCAGCGCGTGAGCGACATCGTCGGCCTGGCCGACGCGCCGCACCGGTAGCGTTTCGCTTTGCTGCCGGAATACCTCGCTTTTCACGTTCGCGGGGAATCTGTCCCACCACGGCGTATCGATCACCCCCGGCGACACCGCGTTCACGCGCAGCGGCGCCAGCTCGCGCGCGAGCGTGCCGATCATGCTTTCGAGCGCGCCGTTGATCGCGCCCAGACCGGCCGTGCCCGGATTCGCGATGCGCGCCGAAATCGCGGTCAGAAACGTGATGCTGCCGTCGCGACGCAGGGTGGGCAGCGCGCGCTGCGCCGCTTCGAGCTGCGGCCAGAACTTGGCCTCGAAGCCGCGCCGCAGCGCGGCCAGATCCAGCTCGGCAAAAGGCCCCGCGCCTTCGCCGCCCGACAGCGTCATCACCAGATGATCGATCCGGCCGAGCCCGCCGAAGAAGCGTTCGAGCGCCGCGCGATCGGTGCAATCGAGCGCGTCGCCCGTCACCTGTCCATCGATGCCGCTCAGCGCATCGTCCAGCTTGGCGCGGTCGCGCCCCACCGCGACGACGCTCGCGCCAGCCGCCGCGAGCCGCTTCACCGTCGCGAGCCCAACACCCGACGAACCGCCCAGCACCACGACCTTCTGATTTTGCCAGTTCATTTCATTGCTCCTGAGAGTGAACGGAAGACCCCGTGGCAGTAGAATGCGCGGTGCGGGCCCATCATTCAAATCGTTTAACGTCATGGCCAACATCATTGAAAATGATTTTCGGCGCTTCGACCTGAACCTGCTGCTGACCTTCCGCGCGTTGCTGGAAGAGCGCAGCGTCACGCGTGCCGCGCAGCGGCTGTTTCTTGGGCAACCGGCGGTCAGCGGCGCGCTGAAACGCTTGCGCGAGACCTTCGGCGACGAGCTGTTCGTGCGCACACCCCAAGGCATGACGCCGACGCCGCGCGCGCTCGAACTCGCGCGGCAGATCGAGCCATTCCTGCAATCGCTGCATCAGGCGCTCACGCAGCCGTCCGTGTTCGATCCGGCCCGCGCGCAGCGGGTGTTCCGCATCGGCCTCAGCGATTCACTCGAACTGCTGCTGATGCCGGAGATCATGGCGCGCCTCGCCGTGGCGGCGCCCGGCGTGAAGCTCATCGCGCGCTCCACCGATTCGACGCGCGCCGCCGCGATGCTCGACGACGGCGCGATCGAACTCGCAGTCGGCGTGTTTCGCGAGTGCGTGCCGTGGCAGCGACTCATGCCGCTGTTTTCATGGCGCTTCGTGAGCGTGTACAACCCGAAGCTCGTCAGGACGCGTCGCAAGCATTTGTCGATGGACGAATTTCTGCGCCACCGCCATGTGCTGACTTCGTTCAGCGCCGAGCTTCGCGGCTTCATCGACGAACGACTGGAGTTGCAGGGACTGAAGCGCGAGGTCGTATTTTCGAGTTCGAACTTCGCGACCAGTCCGTTCATCGTGCAACGCACGGCGGCGATCGCGACCGTTCCGGAGTTCATCGGCCGCGTGTGGCGCGATACGCTCGGTCTCGCGCTCAGTCCGTTGCCATTCGAGGTGCCGGGCTACGAAGTTTCGTTGATGTGGGCCGCGGCGCACGATCACGACCCGGCGCTCGCATGGTTGAAGCGGGAGTTCGCTGACGCGTTCGGCACGGCTGACAGCGCTGCGCGTGCGGCTAACTGACAGCGACGTGTGCTACGTTTCATAAGCGTCACATTGCGTTGCGTTTCGTTCCGCCGCTTCGCCATCGCCCGTTCAAGTCAGGAGGAAATCCCGATGACTCAGCACATCGCAAAAGGCACTTTCATCGTCTCCCTTCAACCGATGCCGTTCGAAAACGCGGAGACCGAATCGAAACTAGGCCGCATGTCGATCGACAAGCAGATCTCCGGCGATCTCGCCGCGACCACCCAAGGGCAAATGCTGAGCGCGATGACGAACGTCAAAGGCTCGGCCGGCTATGTCGCGCTCGAACAGGTCACGGGCACGCTGGCGGGCAAGCAGGGCACGTTCGTGCTGCAGCATATCGGCGTGATGAATCGCGGTGTTGCGTCGCTCGCGGTGACGGTCGTGCCCGATTCGGGCACGGGCGAGCTGAGCGGCATTGAAGGCGAGTTCAAGATCGACATCGTCGATGGCGCGCATTCGTACGAGTTCGCTTATCGGCTGCCCGGCGACTGAGATGCCGAACATGATTCGCGAGCAGACATGACCCGACTGTTCGGCGTCGTGGGCGCGATCGTTTCGCTGGTCGCGTTTCTGCCTTATGGACTTGCGATCTGGCGCGGCAGCGTACGTCCTCATCTGTTCACGTGGCTGGTCTGGTCGGTCGTCACGGCAATTGCGGCTGTCGGGCAATTCGTCGCCGGTGCAGGCCCTTCGGCGTGGTCCACGGCGGCGATCGCGGCCACCTGCTTCTTCGTTCTCGTGGCGAGCGTCTTTCGGGGCGAGCGGCAGCGGACCGCTTTTGATTGGCTTTGCCTCGTCGCGGCGTTGTCGGCTATTCCGCTCTGGATACTCACCAATGATCCGACGTTGTCGATCTGTCTTGTCACGCTGATCGAACTCGTCGGCCTCGGGCCGACGGTGCGCAAGACCATTCTTGATCCGTGGAGTGAGAGTCTTTTGTACTTTGCGCTATGTGTTCTTAAATACGGGCTCGCGATTCTTGCGGTGCCGAAATGGAGTGTGGCCGTGGCGTTTTATCCGGCCGTGAATATCGTGGCGTCCATCGGGATCTGTTCGTTGATGGTGGTGCGCAGGCGGCAGGTAGGGGCCTATTCCGCGCGGTCGCAGTGAATCACCCCGATTCGCCTGTGCGCGTCGCCGCGAACATCGTCATGCGCTGCAAGATCCACGCGAGCAGTTCGTGCGCGGCCGCGACGAGCGGCCGCCCGGATTTCACCAGCACGCGCGCCTTCGTGCCTAGAAATAGCGCGTGGTCGATCGGCACGGTCACCAGTTCGCCAGCCTGAATCTCGCGCGAGGCCGCGAATTCTCCGATCAGCGTCGCGAAGTTTTCATCGGCGACAAACCGCTTGAGTGCCGTCAGGGAATTGGTGGTGAGCGTCGCGCGGATCTCAACGTGTTCGACGAACGCGAGCATCGTTGCGAGGTGCCCGATGCCGAACGTGCTCGGCATCAACGCCAGCGGCCACGCGAGCAGATCGTCGATCGTGGCGGGCTTGCCGCGCCGCGCGAGCGGATGGTCGCGGCGCACCAGCAACACCACGGGCTGCGCGGAACTCGCGCGATATTCGACGCGCGGATGCGGCGGCGGATTGAACGCGAGTCCGATATGCGCGCGGCTTTCCGCAACTGCATCGAGCACGTCGTCGACCGGCAGCACGGTCAGGCCGATATCGACCTTCGGGTATTGCACACAGAACGGCGTGATGACCTCGGCAATCAGCGCATCCACGTAACCCTCGCTGACGGCCAGATCGACGCGGCCTTGCTGCAAGCCGCGCAACGCGTGCAGCTGATCCTCGAACTTCTCCTGCTGCGCGCGATAGCCGCGCCAAAACTCCAGCAGATGCGCCGCCGCCTCGGTGGGCCGGACGCCGCGCGCCTGCCGCTCGAACAGCTGCACGCCCAGTTCGTCTTCGAGCAGCTTGATCTGCCGCGTGATCACCGAGGGCGACGTGTTGAGGCTGTCTGCGGCGCCGCGAATCGTGCCGTGCCCGAGCACCTCGTGGAAATAGCGCAGCCGCTGCTGATTGATTTCGCGCATCGCACCCCCGTTTGCCTATAGCTTCGTTGCCCTCGGAGGAACGATATGTGAACTTTGTTGCTATTGCTAGCAAGGATTGCCCTGGTCAGGATGGTGTTGCGCACGATGCGCATCACATCTATTGCATGCGACCAGAGCAGGCGCCAAAACGCTGCCCCCGGTCGACACACATTCGGAGACAGACATGGCGGCCATTCTTCCCACCGCGCGAAGCGGCGACGCTTCGGCGCTCTACAGCAAGATCAACGCGCGTTTGCTGCCGTTTCTTCTGATCTGCTATCTGTTTGCTTACCTCGATCGCGTGAACGTCGGCTTCGCGAAGCTGCAGATGCAGACCGATCTCGGCTTCTCCGATGCCGCTTACGGTGTGGGCGCTGGCATCTTCTTCGTCGGCTATGTGCTGTTCGAGCTGCCGAGCAATCTGCTGCTGCCGCGCATTGGCGCGCGCAAGACCTTCGGCCGCATTCTCGTTCTTTGGGGCATCACATCGGCCTGCATGCTGTTCGTGCGCAGCGTGCCGGCGTTCTACGCGATGCGCTTCCTGCTCGGCGTGTTCGAGGCCGGCTTCGCGCCGGGCATGATCTTCTATCTGTCACGCTGGTACGGGCCGTCGCGCATGGCGCGCGCGATTGCGATGGTGTTTCTGGCCGGGCCGATCGGCGGGATTGTCGGCGGCCCGGTTTCGGCGGCGATCATGAGCACGCTCGCAGGTAAGGCCGGGCTCGCCGGCTGGCAATGGATGTTTCTCGTCGAAGGCTTGCCGTGCATCGTGCTCGGCATCGCGACCTTCCTCTATCTGCCTGACCGCCCGGCCGACGCCTCGTGGCTCAGCGACGCCGACAAGCGTCAGCTGGAAGCCGAAGTCGGCGTGGCGCAGGCTCATGGCACTTCATTTCGACACGTGCTGCGCGATCGCAAGGTCTATGTGCTGGCGTTCGCCTACTTCTGCATCATTGCCTCGATCTATGCGATCAGCTTCTGGCTGCCCGCCATCCTGAAGGCTCAGGGCGTGAGCGACCTGATCACGCTCGGCTGGTACACGTCGATTCCGTACGTTGCCGCGGCGGTGGGCATGCTCTATATGGGCTCGCGTTCGGACCGGCTCGGCGAGCGGCGCCTGCATTGCGCGGCGCCTGCGGCCGCCGCCGCGTTGCTGCTGGCCGCCTGCGCGGCCGCGGGCAATCATCTCGCGCTCACGCTGACGCTGCTCACGCTCGTGACGATGGCGCTGTGGATGGCCTACACGGTCTTCTGGGCGATTCCGCCCGAGTACGTCAAGGGGCCTGCCGCCGCGGGCGGCATCGCACTCATCAACACCATCGGACTTTCTGGCGGCTTCTGGGGGCCCGCGGCCATCGGCTGGATCAAGACGGCGGCCGGCAGCCTGCAACCTGCGCTGCTGGCAATGGCTGGCGTGTCGCTGCTTGCCGCGCTGCTGATCCTCCCGCTCCGGCTCGCTGCCACGAAGCCCTGACCTTGTGCCGCGCTTTCAAGGCGCGCCACGGAACCATTCGATTAGCCATCCTTTATCAACGAGGTAACGGGAAATGAAGATTCTCATCGCAGGCTTCCAGCACGAAACCAACACGTTCGCCCCGACCAAGGCAAGCTGGCAGAGCTTCGTTCAGGGCGAGGGCTTTCCGCCGCTCGCGCGCGGCTCCGGCGTGCTCGCGCTGCGTGACGTGAACGTCCCCGCTGGCGGCTTCATTCAGGCGGTGGAAGCGGCGGGCCATACGCTCGTGCCGGTGATCTGGGCAGGCGCGAGCGCCTCCGCGCACGTGACAGAAGACGCCTATGAGCGCATCGCACGTGAAATCCTCGAGGCCGTGCAGCGCGGCGGCTTCGACGCCATCTATCTCGACCTGCACGGCGCGATGGTCACCGAGCATCTCGACGACGGCGAAGGCGAACTGCTTGCGCGCGTGCGGGCGATCGTCGGCCGCGAAATCCCGCTGGTGGTCTCGCTCGATCTGCACGCCAACGTGACCGAGCAGATGTTCACGCACGCGGATGCGATGGTCGCGTATCGCACCTATCCCCATGTCGACATGGCCGAGACCGGCGCTCGCGCCGCGCAAATCCTGATGCGCCTCGCAACGGAGCCGGAGCGTGGCCTCAAGCGCGCGGTGCGCCGCATTCCGTTCCTGATCCCAGTCAACGGTATGTGCACGCTCGCCGAACCGGCACGCGGCACGTACGATCGTCTCGCGGCACTGGAACGCGACGGCGTCGTCTCGCTGTCGTTCGCGCCAGGATTTCCGGCGTCCGATTTCCCCGAATGTGGCGCGGCGGTCTGGGGCTACGGCTTCGACGAGGCCGCCGTGACCGCCGCCGTCGATGCGCTGGCCTCGACCATCGTCGCGCAGGAGCGCGACTGGGAAGTGCGCTTCCTCGACCCGGACGCCGCCGTGCGCGAAGCGATGCGGCTTGCCGAACATGCGACTGGACCGGTCGTGATCGCCGATACGCAGGACAACCCGGGCGTGGGCGGCGATTCGAACACGATGGGTCTCGTGCGCGCGCTGCTGCGTCACGGTGCGAGCGATGCCGCCGTCGGCCTGATCTGGGATCCGCGAGCGGCGGCGAAGGCGCACGAAGCGGGGCTCGGCGCGACGATCAAGCTAGAACTCGGGGGCGGCTCCGGCGTGCCTGGGGACGCGCCGCTCGCCGGGCGCTTCGTGGTCGAGCACCTCTCCCACGGGCGGGTGCGCTTCGATGGGCCGATGATGAACGGCATGTGGACCGATATCGGGCCGGTGGCGTGCCTGCGCATCGACGGCGTCAGGATTGCGGTCAGCTCGGTCAAGATGCAGATCTTCGACCGCAATCTCTATCGCGCGGCCGGCATCGAACCCGAACGGATGAAGATTCTCGTCAACAAGAGTTCGGTTCACTATCGCGCCGACTTCGACGCGATTGCCGCCGCCCATCTGGTGGCGAAAGCGCCCGGCCCGATGGCCGCCGACCCCGCCGATCTGCCGTGGCAGCGGCTTGATCCGCGCCTGCGGCTGCGGCCGAACGGCGCGTCGTTGGGGGAGCTGCGCGGTAGTGCCGAGCGCGCGGCCAGTAATGGTGCACGGTGATTTCGACGAGTTTCGTATCGTTGTGTATCCACCGGGCAACCCGACATACACGGTTGCAAAAGTCGGGGTTCGCGGAAACAGGCGGGATACATGAGGGGGTTCAAATACGTCCATGCCAGTCGGCGGTGCCGCAAAGCAAAGCGGACGTCGACGTGACTGGACGCTCGTGCCACGCAACCGTGGTCTGAACCAACTCAATTGCTCTCAGGTGGATACCATGAAACTCATCAAGTCGCTGGTCGTTGCCGCTGTTGTCGCTGTCCCCGTCGTTTCGTTCGCGCAGTCCAACGCGCCGCTTACGCGTGCCCAGGTTCGCGCGGAACTGGTCCAACTCGAAAAGGCAGGTTACAACCCGGCCGCGGATTACAACACCTATCCGCAGGATATCCAGGCCGCCGAGGCGCGCGTGAGCGCGCTGAACGGCGCGGCGGCGTCGGCATATGGCGGGGCGGCGAACGGGTCGTCGGCGGCCGGAGCCGGCGCGGTCAAGGTCCCGGCTCTGTCACAGCAACAGGACGTTGCCGGCCTCGCCACGGTCTACGCGCATCATTGAGGTGGGGCGAGCGCTGCCCATGTGGGCGGCGGCAATGGAAGACGGCCCGCTTCGAGCGGGCCGTCGCGCATGCACCATCGAATCGCTTCGAGGATATTCACCCCGCCGCAAACCTTTCTACCCTTTTCACCTGCCTCGGCAAAACGATATACATCCCCCACGCCACGACAAGAATCGCGCGCAGCGCATCCGCGGCATGACTGGGCAATGAAATTCCGACATCGGCAATCGCGACGCTTCCAGGCACCGACCAGAGATACGTGGTGAGCCCGAGCGACACCGCGCGCCAGAAGCCGAAACGCTCCGAGCCGGCGAAAGCATGCGCGGCCAGGCCGCTGCGCACCATGTATCCGGCGATCGGCAGACTCACCAGCAGGTAGATCGCAAGCGCGACGATCGCCGGCATCGCCGCAATCACCGTCGACCATGCCGGTGAACTCTTCGCGACTTCAGACGGAATCACGTGCTCGGAAAATTGCATCAGCGGCACCGCCGTGCGCGGCACCAGAAAGTGAAACGCCACCACCGCGACGATGAAAAGCAGCGTACTCGCGAGCCCCTGACGCCAGGCGCACGACCACCACACATACAGACGACGCCCGAAACCGATCGCGCGCCCGACGCTGAACATTGCGCCTCTATCCCTCAGCGCCGCAACGCACACCAGCACGACGAACAGCACCGCAGCGAAAACCAGCGCATGAGGGCTCAAAATGAAAGCACCCACACCGTGTTCCATCGAGGCCGCACCCGAAGCCGACGACGTCGTCGAAAAGTTCTGCAGATGGTGAGCGATATAGTCCGCGGGATCGAGCGCCTGCGACGAATCGTGCGTTGCCATCTCACCTCCGCATATCGTGAATCACGGTGCAAGTCATCACGTTCTTCAGCATAGACGGCACGTGGCGTCACCGCGTTTCGCAGCGAGCGATCTGATTGTGCCTTCCTTTTGTCCGATATTCATCAGGTCGCCGCAAATAGCGTGGATTACACTGGTTTTCGCTATGCGACTTTAGAGCGTGGCCGACCCACGAAGTCACCATTGCGCGGACTTTCGTGCATCCCTTCCGCACGTATCCGCCGACGCCGAGCGAATCACGACTGCTTGGTGAAAGCCGTTCGCAGCTCACTACTTTGGCCCACACCTGGTCCTTCAAACGACAGCGACCACGCATTGCTGCGGCCATTTGTTAATCGACTATTTTCGTTTTGTTCAATCAGGCGCCTGTGATCCAGGCCGCTCGTAGGCCCTTGCACGCCAGGATTTCGCGCGTCCGATTCGTCGTTGACAAGGAGATGACGATGAACACCCGGCATTTGAGCATTTGGTCAGCTATGGCCGTTGTACTTCTCTCGCTGAGCGGCACCGCGCAGGCCGGTGGTGACAATCGTGGCGGTGGTGGGCTTTGCTCGAACGCAACGCTAAGAGGACCCTATGGGTTCATCGGTCACGGAGTCATCCTCGGCTTGCTGGATTCGAACAACGTACTGCATCCGTTCGCGACCCAGTCGATCCTCGATGACGTCGCGCTCGTGACATTCGACGGCAACGGCAAATTCACCCGCACCGATTTCGGCAGCATCAACGGCGTGCCGAAAGGCGGGCAGACCACCTTCAATCCGTTTCAGAAAGGCACTTATAAGGTGAATGCCGATTGCACCGGCACGATGTCGATCGTCTATATCGCGGGAGGAGCCGTGCCTGCCGGCGTCGAGACCGATCTGAATATCGTGGTCACTTCGGACGGGACCCAGGTCGAATCCGTCGTCTATCGGGCGAGCATCCCGTCAGCCGCGTCGGCCCCAGACGGCTTCAGCTGTTCGATGGATTGCGTGCAAGGGGTGCAGGAGGCGTTTGAAGGGAAGAAGGTTCTGGTCTACGGCTTCCGGTAACCGGGTACCGATGGACCGGATGGATTCAAGCGTGCCGCCGGCTTTTCAACCGGCGGCACGCGCGCTTCGTCGATGCTTCGCTCAGTGCCCTTGCCGCTCGCCCACCGCGACCGGCGCATGCCTGGTCTGGCGGCTCAGCATCAGCGTCACGACCGCCGACACCGCCAACGTCGCGCCGACCACATAGAGCCCCGCCGTATAGCCACCCGTCACGTTCTTGAGCCAACCGATCGCAAACGGCCCGACGAAGCCGCCGAGGTTGCCGATCGAGTTGATCATCGCAATCCCCGCCGCCGCCCCGGCGCCCGACAGGAACATACTCGGCATCGCCCACAGTGGCGCCTTCGCGGCGCTGATGCCGACGTTCACGACGACGAGCGCAAGCACGATCATCAACGCCGTGCTCGCATTGCCGGCGAACACGAAGCCTACGCACGCAAGCGCGCACGGAATCACGACGTGCCATGTACGTTCGTCGGTACGATCCGAGTGCTTCGCCCATAGCACCATCGCGATCACCGCGAGCACGCTCGGCACACCGGCAAGCAGCCCGGTTTCGAACGTGCCGAAACCATATTGGCGGATGATCAGCGGCGCCCACAAGCCGAGCGTATACAGTCCCGCCGAGGTGCCGAAGTAGATCAGCGCGAGCGCGAGCACGCGCGGATCGCGCAACGCGCTGAGCGCGCCGGCCGTGTGGCCTGCCTGCGCGTGTCGCGCGTCGGCTTCGAGCTTCAGTTTCGCGATCAGCCAGTCGCGCTCTTCGGGCTGCAGCCATTCGGCTTGCGCGGGCTTGTCGGTCAGATACTTGAGCACGCAGAAGCCGAGGATGATCGCCGGCAAGGCTTCGAGTATGTAGAGCATCTGCCAGTCGGCGAGTCCGGCGATCGGCGGCAGTTTCATGATCGCGCCGGAAATCGGCGAGCCGATCGCGGTCGAAATCGGCGCGGCGGCCATGAACCACGCCGCCGCGACCGCACGCTGCCGGGTCGGAAACCACAGGCTCAGATACAGGATGATGCCGGGAAAGAAGCCCGCTTCGGCGACGCCGAGAATGAAGCGCAGCGCGTAGAAGCTGTTCGGCCCGACGACGAACGCCGACGCGAGCGACACGAGCCCCCACGACACCATCACACGAGCAATCCAGCGGCGCGCGCCGACCTTGTGCAGGATCAGGTTCGACGGCACTTCGAACAGAAAATAGCCGATAAAGAAGAGGCCGCCGCCGAGTCCGAACGCGGTCGGCGAAAGACCGATCGCCTTGTTCATCGACAACGCGGCGAAGCCCACATTCACGCGATCGAGAAAGCTCACGAAGTACAACAGCATGACGAACGGGATGATCCGCAGCATCAGCTTGCGGGACACCCGGCTTTCGAGTTCCGAAGTCATTGTCTCCTCCTTCTGCGCGCGGCAGTGGACCGCGCGCGAGCCTCGCGCCGGCCGACGTTGGGCCGAGCTAGTCGAGTCAAGGTTGGGTGCCGGCCACGTGGTGGCCGGGGCGTAGACCGCGCGCCTGGGTTGCGCGCGGTTCCCGCTCGGTACTGGTCAATTCAAGCGAATTCACCGCTCAAGCCGCGTTCGCCGCGGGCGTCGCCGCCTGCTCGATGAACGCGCATACGGCCGCCGTGACCTGCGCGGTCGTAGCCGTGCCGCCGAGGTCGCGGGTATGAAGCGACTTGTTCGCGGTGACCGCTTCGACGGCCTGCATTACGCGCGTGGCCGCGTCGAATTCGCCGAGGTGTTCGAGCAGCATCACGACCGACCAGAACGTGCCGACCGGATTCGCGAGCCCCTTGCCCATGATGTCGAACGCGGAGCCGTGGATCGGCTCGAACATCGACGGATAGCGGCGCTCCGGATCGATGTTGCCGGTCGGCGCGATGCCGAGGCTGCCCGCGAGCGCGGCTGCGAGGTCGCTGAGAATATCGGCGTGCAGATTGGTGGCGACGATCGTGTCGAGCGTGGCGGGGCGATTGACCATGCGCGCGGTCGCCGCATCGACGAGTTCCTTATCCCACGTGACGTCCGGAAACTCCTTCGAGATTTCGAGCGCGATCTCGTCCCACATCACCATCGCATGACGCTGCGCGTTGCTCTTCGTGATCACGGTCAACAGCTTGCGCGGACGCGACTGCGCGAGCCGAAACGCGAAGCGCATGATGCGCTCGACGCCGGCGCGCGTCATGATCGACACGTCGGTCGCGGCTTCGATCGGATGGCCCTGATGCACGCGGCCGCCGACGCCCGAATATTCCCCCTCCGAGTTTTCGCGAACGATGACCCAGTTCAGGTCCTCGGGCTTGCAGTACTTCAGCGGCGCGTCGATGCCGGGCAGGATGCGCGTCGGGCGCACGTTCGCGTATTGATCGAAGCCCTGGCAGATCTTCAGACGCAGACCCCATAGCGTGATGTGGTCGGGAATGTCCTTGTCGCCCGCCGAGCCGAACAGGATCGCATCCTTGTTACGGATCGCGTCGAGCCCGTTGCCCGGCATCATCACACCGTGCTGGCGATAGTAGTCGCCGCCCCAGTCGAAGTTCTCGAACTCGAACGTGAAGGCGCGGGTGGTTTTCGCGAGCGCTTCGAGCACCTGTGCGCCGGCCGGCACGACCTCCTTGCCGATGCCGTCGCCGGGAATGGTTGCGATGCGATAGGTCTTCATGTCTGCGTCCTGTGCTTGGCGAATGGCGTGAGTGGACTCTAGCGCGCTCGCACGGGTAAAAACCGGTGCTAAACTCAAAGCATCTTTAACTTGCATTCACAAATGCGAAGGCGTGGAAAAGACGATGCGCGACACCGTGCAGCCAGCGGATCTGAGCTTTTTCTCGACGCTCGCCGCGAGCGGCAGTCTCAGCGCGGCCGCGCGCGAGCTGGGGCTGACCGCGGCCGCGGTCAGCAAGCGCCTCACGCAGATGGAGCAGCGCGCGGGCGTTGCGCTCGTGAACCGCACGACGCGCCGCATGATGCTGACGCCCGAAGGCGAGCTATACCTCGAACGCGCGCGGCGGATTCTCGACGAGATCGACGAGCTGGCCGAATTGCTCGGCTCGGCGAAGAAGACACCTAAGGGTTTGCTGCGCGTGAACGCGACGCTCGGCTTCGGGCGCAGCCATATCGGGCCGGCGATTTCGCGCTTCGTCGCGCGGTATCCGCAGGTGTCGGTTCAACTGCAGTTGTCGGTCACGCCCCCGCCGCTCACCGACGACAGCTTCGACGTCTGCATCCGCTTCGGCGAGCCGCCCGATACGCGCGTGGTCGCACGCCGGCTTGCGCCGAACCGGCGTCTGCTGTGCGCGGCGCCGTCGTATCTCGCGGCGCACGGTACGCCGCTCACGGCGCACGATCTGACGCGCCACAACTGCATCGGCATTCGGCAAGGCGACGAAGCGTATGGCGTGTGGCGGCTGACTTCTGGGCGCGGCGCCGCGCGCAAGACCGAGGCGGTGCGCATCAAGGGAACGCTGACCACCAACGACGGCGAGATCGCCGTCAAATGGGCGCTCGAAGGACACGGCATTCTGCTGCGCGCGGAATGGGACATCCGGCAGTATCTGGCGGAGGGGTCGCTGGTTCAGTTGCTGCCTGATCACGACACGCCGAATGCGGATATCTTCGCGGTGTATTCACCACGGCATCAGATGTCGAATCGGATTCGCGCGTTTGTCGAGTTTATTGCGCGGGAGTTGGGGGGTGAGGTGGGGATGGTTGTGTAGTGCTGCGGAGCGGGTGACTCGAGGTCGAGCTACTCGACACATCGCGACACATTGATCGGGAGGCTGTTTCTTGCTCGCTAGCAACCAAGCGCATCTGATCGGGAATGGCGAGTGCGTTACACGCGTTCATGCTGTTGTGAGTATTTCGCGGTCTTCCTTATGGAAAAGGGGAGACCGGGTCCAAGGCAATGTCCTCATCGCCAAAGGAACCGTAATAGCTAAATTCGACAGCAATGGACGCTATGGAAATTACACGAACGGAACCAGCCACGCGGCAATTTATCTCGGGCAAACACTGGATGGAATCACTGTAATTGACCAGTGGAATGGACATACCAAACAACCTCCGCATCGGCGTACTATCCATTTCCGTCGCGGCCATGGAACGCCTGTTAATCCGATATTATGTTGTCGAATAAGGCGCTCTTCCTGGCAGTTTGCCTCGTGGCAACGAGCGCCGCGGGTGCGTCGCCAACACGGGTCCGGTTCGAATGCCCAAGCGTTCTTTCTGCGGGAGGGCAACATCATGTTCTGGATAACGCATCCCTGTTCGATGGTCCTCCAGAATAGGCGGCGGACCTTATTCCTGAGCCGGGAAAAGCATCTGACCAGTGGGATTTAACGGGCGTCGACCCCTATCTGGTATGCCGCTACCACGGCACTAACAGCACTCTTGTGATTCATGCTGTTGGTGCTCGGACCTGTGAAGCCACCAGCAAACCCTTTGCGGTTCACTGCACCTCTCGTTAAATGGACTGGGCAACCGCAAAATGGCGACCCGGCTCACAGTCGCTGCGGTTGCTGCCTAGATGCCGTTGGCACACGGCAAAGTTTGCATCACATTAACTCAACACTTGATACTGACGACCTTGAGCCTCCGACACCGCAACTCCCTCTGACTGAACAAACGACGCGCGTGTTCGTACGCCGGAATGGCCTGTACGACTGGAATCTGTAGCGCGAATATCGCGGTCGCCACAGTCTGTAAACAGACCCCGCCTGTTTTCACTGCACATCACTGGCTATCGAATAAAACTCCCCGATATCGTAAAGTTCAGGAACCAAACCCCGATCCCACTCCTTGACTCACCAAGGCCGGACCTGACCAAGCCGGGTAACGATGCCGAGACCAGACCCTGCGCCGTACCGCAGCCCGAGAACCCCGACGACACGGCGGCGCCGGCGTCTTCTGATCATCGGCTCGATCGTGCTCGTCGCCGCGCTCGGCTGGATGCTCGCGTTGATTCTCGAGCCCGCGTTCCAGCGCACGATCGTCATCACCTCCGGCGCGGACGGCGGCATTTACCGCGGCTTTGCCGATCGCTACGCGCCGCTGCTCAAGCGTGAAGGCATCAAGCTCGACATCCGCAGTTCGTCGGGTTCGGTCGAAAACTACCAGCGCCTCGCGGACCCGGACAGCGCCTATCAGGTCGGCTTCATCCAGTCGGGCACGACCAGTCCGAAAGACACGGACAATCTGCAAACCATCGCCGCCGTGTCGTACGAGCCGATCTGGGTGTTCTATCGCGGCGACGCGACGATCGACCGGCTGTCGCAACTGCGCGGCAAGCGCATTTCGATCGGCGTGCCGGGCAGCGGGCTGCTCAACGTCTCGCAGGTGCTGCTCGGCTACAGCGGCGTCACGAGTCAGAACTCGACGCTGCTGCAGATGGACGCGAACGCCGCATACGAAGGGCTGGAAAGCGGTCAGATCGACGCGGCGTTCTTCATCGGCCGGCCCGACGCCGACATGCAGCACACGCTGCTGACCAGCAACCTGAAGCTGATGAGCTTCGCGCAGGCCGATGCACTGGCGCAAAAATTCCCGTCGCTTTCGAAGATCGTATTACCGCGCGCCTCGACGAGCGTCGCCGACGATCTGCCGCGCAGCGACGTCACGCTGCTCGCGGCGACGGCGCTGCTGGTGTCGAAGGACGCGCTGCATCCGGCGCTCGTCTATCTGCTGCTCGACGCGGCGCGCACGGTGCACGGCGGCGAGGACTACTTCACGCCCCTCGGCACGTTCCCGAATCTGAACACCGAAGAATTCCCGATCTCCGACGAAAGCGTGCGCTACTTCAAATCGGGCCGGCCGTTTCTGTATCGCTACCTGCCGTTCTGGCTCGCGAGTCTGATCGAACGGCGGCTGCTGATTCTGGTGCCGTTCCTCGCGCTGCTGATCGGCCTCGCGCAGGCGCTGCCGCGCATGCTCGAAGCGCGTATGAAGAAACGCCTGTTCGTGTGGTACCGCGCGATCAAGGCGCTGGAGGACGAAGTGTGGAAGAACGCCGAGCCGACTCGCGCCCAGATCGCGCAATGGAGGGACGAGATTGAAAACATCGACGCGAACGCTAGCCAGATCCGGATTCCGTACCGCTACTTTCAGGACGTTTACGCGCTGAAGCAGGCGATCGGCGTCGTGCGCGACCGGATCGCGCATGTGGCGCAGAAGATGGAGAAGTAAAAACGCTGTTCGCTTATCCCTGCGCGTTTCCCGGGTATTCACCACCGCCGAACCGGTTGATTTTTCGCGCGCCCTCACCGCAGGGTCGCTTGCCGCAGCGCAAGAAGAAAATCTCTGTGAAACCGGTCGAACGATAGGCCGATTTAATTGGCGTGCTCGCGAATCGCATCCTGTAATGGACTCCTGCCGTGCGCGTACCGTCCATCCAGTCTGCCGCGCACTACCCGGAGAGCGCCCATGTCGCAGCCTGAGCCGAATGTCGACGAAGTAGTCCGCAGCATCGCCGAAGAAACCGACACGCCGACCGAAACGGTGTCCCGCATGTACGCCGATACGCTCGCCGAATTCCGGAGCGAGGCGCGCGTGTTCGACTACGTTCCGCTGTTCGCCGCGAAGAAGGTCCGCAACGAGCTTCGCCAGAAGCATTCTCGCAAGCACTGACACGCTGTAGGCGGTGATGCATCGGTTCACCGCACTGCCGCACGCGTCGTGGCTCCAGATTTGGCGATCATGGTGGAGCTAACAATCACGTCGCAAATTTTCTATGCTGGCGGTTCCATAGCTTTCCAAAGGAGCCGCCCACATGTCCGCCCCGCTGCAGATTCGCGCCGTCACCCGTGACGATTTCGATGCATGGCTGCCGCTGTGGAACGCCTACAACGCGTTGTATGGCCGCTCGGGCGAGACCGCGTTGCCGCGCGAGATCACGCAGATCACGTGGAATCGCTTTTTCGATGGCTACGAGCCGATGCATGCGTTCGTCGCCGAACGCGCCGGCCAATTGCAGGGCATCGTGCATTTTCTGTATCACCGTCATACGACGATGGCGGGACCGATCTGCTATCTGCAGGACCTATACACGCTCGATAGCGAGCGCGGCAAGGGTGTCGGCCGTGCGCTGATCGAGGCCGTCTATGAGCGGGCAAAAGCCGACGGCGCGCAACGCGTCTACTGGCAGACGCACGAGACGAATCACACCGCGATGCAGCTCTATGACAAGGTCGCGGACAAATCCGGCTTCGTGGTTTATCGCAAGACGCTCTAACGCACAGCGCTTCATCCAGTCCCATCGGCTTGCGTCCCGCCTATAGCGCGAAGCATGCGGCAATTCGGCCACGCGGTGCTATGCTTTGATCCGGTCCTAGCGGCGCGGTGTGTCCCAGCCGCGCGCTCGCGCCGCCCAAGCGTAGGAGGCCACGCCATGCCCAACGCGATCCAGATTCAGGTTGCCGACTCGCATCTTTATCCGGGCTGCGCGGTGCGCATCGCCGATCTTCCCGAACCGGCCGGCGCGCCGAACCTCGCCGAGGCGCGCGTCGAGTTCGCGGATGGCTCCGGGGCGCACGCCATTTGTCATCGGCGCGCGCATGACGAACTCGAATTGACCGTCGACCGTTACGCGACGCAAAAGCGTCATCCGATCGACGCACGGCACTGGCTACTATTGGCTGTCGATGCCACGCATCACAGCTGGCGCGTGAAGCGTCGGCTGCCGTAAAGCCGCGAGGCCTGCCGGCCTCGGCGGTTCCATAACCGGTGTCGCGCGCGCCGCCTGCAGCGGCGCCGAAGCGACCGTCACGTCTCCTTCGGAACTCACCGATGACCGACCACGATCCTCACCTGCCGCCGAAACTGGACAACCCCGATTCAATCGACAACACCAACGACGCCCCCGACGATCCCGAACGCCGGCGCGTCCTGACCGGTCTCGCGGCAGTCGGGCTCGGCCTCGCGCTGCCCGGCTGCAAAACGGGCGAGGAACTCGCGGGCAACGGCCCGCCGCGCAGCGCCGCCGACTTGCGGCTCGACGCTGCGCTGCACGATCAGGTGAAGAACATCGTGGTGATTTACGCGGAGAACCGCAGCTTCGCGAACCTGTACGGCAACTACCCGGGTGTCCAGCATCCGCTCGACGCGGTCACCGCCGAGCAGTACGTCCAGCTCGACCGCGATGGCAAGACGCCGCTGCCGCGGCTGCCTGCGATTTGGGGCGGGCTCGTGCCGCAGGCGCAGGAAGTGGACGGCAAGCGCTACATGATCGGCGAAAAAGATCTCGATCATCTGCGCAACCGGCCGTTCCAGATCGTCGATGCTCACGGCGCACCGTTGCCGACCGGCGTGATCACCCGCGATCTGATCCATCGCTTCTATCAGAATCAGATGCAGATCAACGCGGGGCGCAACAACCAGTTCGCCGCGTGGGGCGATTCGGGCGGCCTCGTGATGGGGCACTACCGCAATTCCGCCGACTCACTGCGTCTCTGGAATCTGGCGCAGCAGTACACGCTGTGCGACAACTTCTTCATGGCCGCTTTCGGCGGCTCGTGGCTGAACCACATCTTCCTGATCTCGGCGCAAGCGCCGTACTACCCGGACATCCACAACAGCCCGGCCAGGAAGATGGTGTCGGTCGTGGAAGGCGACGATCCGACCGGCACCCGTTTGAAGCTCGCGCCCAATTCACCCGCGTCGGCGCTCGACGGTCCGCCGAAGTTCGTCAACGACGGCGCTTTCACCGCCGACGGCTATGCAGTCAACACGATGGCGCCGCCGTATCAGCCGAGCAGCGTGCGTCCGGCCGAAGGCGGCGACCCGGCCTTGGCTGATCCGTCCGACCCGCGCGTTATGCCGCCGCAGAACTACGCAACGATCGGCGACCGGCTGACCGCCAAGGGCATCGACTGGGCATGGTACAGCGGCGCATGGCAATTCGCGCTCGATCATCGCGATACGGGATCGATGCCCGACTTTCAGTATCACCATCAGCCGTTTAACTACTTCGCCAATTACGCGCCGGGCACGGCCGCGCGCCGCCGCTATCTGCGCGACGGCGGGATGGGCAACGACGCGTCGACCAATCGCCTGATCGCCGAAATCGACGCGGGACGTTTGCCGACCGTCACGTTCTACAAACCGCAGGGCGACCTGAACATGCACGCGGGCTATGCCGACGTCGCCTCGGGCGACCGTCACATCGCGACGCTGATCGAGCATATTCAGCGCGGCCCGCAATGGCAGAACACGGTCGTGATCGTCACCGTCGACGAGAACGGCGGTTGGTGGGACCACGTCGCGCCACCGGTCGGCGATCGCTGGGGGCCGGGTTCGCGCGTCCCCGCGCTGGTGATCTCGCCGCTCGCGAAGAAGGGTTACGTCGATCACACGGTGTACGACACGAACTCAATCCTGCGTTTCATTAGTCGTGTGCATGGACTCGCTCCGCTCGATGGCGTGGTCGCGCGCGACAAGGCATTCGCCAGCAACGGACTCGCGCCGCTCGGCGATCTGACCGCTTCGCTCGATCTCGCTTGAACGCCTGTCGGCTGCGTTGATTTGCCGCGGCTCGCGATGTGCATGTGGTCGTTACAGCATGCATATCGCGTCCGCCGCGCCGCGGTGAGCATGCATCGTTCCTCCCCCACGGTTTGAAGAATTATTTTTCCATTCGCAAATCATGCCTTTGTCTTGCATAAAGCGCCGCGCCGCCTAGACTGGTAAAGCCCTTCGCAATTTATGAACGGAACTGCTATGCGACTGACCATCCTGATCAACGGTTCCGATCCCACCGTAAGCCATGATTACGCTGTGCTCTGGCTCGATACCGATGAACATCGGTGGTCGAGAGAAGCGCATCAAGGGATCGACTTGCCCCCTTGGGGTGAGCTGCGCGACGAGAACGGCGTGACCACGCTGTGCGCACCGAGCGCCGACGCGCCGCTCTGTACGTTGCGCGGTCTGCACGTCGATCGCAAGGAACGAGTGAGCGCCGCACAGGGCGCTGCAGCATGGACCGCGCTGCGAACCCGCAAGGCGACTAGCGGCTTCTGGCGTTTGCAGGCGGTGGATCGTCAAAAAACTCGCGCTGAAAACAGCGTGTTCGGTAATTAATCTCTGGCGCGCTTCGCCGCGCTTCTCTTTTCCGGTCGAAACTTCCGGCTCGTTGCGCGAGCACTGCTCGAACTCGTAAATCTGTTCGTGCGCAAACGAACATAACGTACCGCCATATCGCGAGCCTTAAGACCTTCTTAAGCTTGCGTGAGTAGAGTCGGAAGTCCACGCATTCGGGTCGCTGCAAAGCGGCCCACTTTTTTGTGCGGCGCACGCCGCCTCTTCTGTTTCCCATCCCCTTTCTTTGATTCGCATGGTGCGGTCGCTCGATGCGGGCCGCGACGCTATACTTGCGTCCCCTTTCATCGAACCACCGACACATGAAGAAGTGGCTTGCCTGTCTGTTCCTCGCCGTCGCCGCTCATGCGGGCGCGGCGCCCCCCTGCACCAGTTTCACGCCGAATGCGCAATGGCCCGTCCTCACCAACCAGAAGATGGCGCCCAAAACGCGCATGCTTTGTTATAGCGATTTCGCGGTACTGCATTCGGGTATCACGCACGGTCCGCTGTGGTCGGCCGAACATCTGACACGCGAGCACATCGAAGAAGCGAAGGACATGGTGCGTACCAACAAATTCTTCGAAGACGCGCGTCTGCCCGAAGGCGAAGGCGCGACTCTCGCCGACTACAAACGCAGCGGCTTCGATCGCGGTCATATGAGTCCGGCGGGCAATCGCTGGAACAATGAGGCGATGGCGCAATCGTTCTCGCTCGCGAACATCGTGCCGCAAGACCGTCAGAACAACCAACGATTGTGGGCGCGCATCGAAACCGCGGTGCGTAAGATCGCACTCGCCTACGACGACACGTACGTCGTCACCGGACCGCTATTCACCGGTCAGCAATTGCAGACGATCGGACCGACCCGCGTGTTCGTGCCGACCCAGTTGTACAAGGTCGTCTATGTGCCGTCGCGTCAACTGGCATTCGCAGTCGTGGTTGATAATGTAGCGACCAACCGCTACGACATGCGCACGATTCACGAACTCGAAGCGATGTCGGGCATCCGCTTTCCGGGCATTCCGGATAACCTGAAGGACCAGCGGCCAGGAGGACTAAAAGGTGTTTAAGCCCTACTCGAACGATGACGATGTGCTCAACATTCAGGGCGATGCGCTCACGCTCAGCAACGGCACGACGCGTGTCGTGCTGAACGGCACGCTCGAATTGACGCGCGATCAACGCGGATTGAAGGCGGCGCTCGCGCTGAAGGAAGCGCTCGATGCGATCGTCGCGAGTCTGCAGGCGCAGAAAGATCTGCCGGCGAAGGTGCAGGACGAGCCGGATGCCAAGCCGGGTGTCGTGCAGAATCCGTTTGAATAACTGGACCGTCGACGTTGCATTTGCGCAACCTCGCAACTCGCAAGTTTTACTGATGTCGGTCACGCAAACCTTTGCGTGACCACGCGTTTTCCAATCTCGCGCCAATCGGGCGGAGCACCTCCGCTCTGTCACATAAAGTACATAGAGAAACCTTAGCGTGCGAGGTTTCTTCATACATCGACTGGCGTCGCCATGCATCCAGCGTTCTCGAGGTTTCGCCGTTCTTCCGCACAGGGGAATCCGCGCACAGCCGGAGACTTGTGCCAGGAAGTTCCATCCGTAGACGTTGAAGATCCCAACTCCGTGGTCATGGAGATCTTCTCGGCGCGCCGCGACATGCAGAGTCTCGCTGTCATCAATCACCAGCGTCCCATCGGCCTGATCAATCGCGATATCTTCATGTCGCAGATGAGCAAGCCGTTCCATCGCGAGCTTTACGACAAGAAGAGTTGCATCGCGTTCATGGACAAGGACCCGCTCATCGTCGATGCCGGCGTGAGCATCGAGGCACTGACGTTCAGGACCGTCGAGGCCGGAGAAAAAGCACTGGTCGATGGTTTCATCGTGACGCGCGACGGACTCTTCTCAGGTCTCGGCAGCGGTTTGCAGCTGATCAGCGCGGTCGCTGAAATGCAGGCGGAGAAGAACCGCCAGATCATGCAGAGTATCGAGTACGCCAGCGTGATCCAGCGCGCCATGTTGCGCGCTTCCAGCGAGACGCTGTCGATGAAGCTGCGCGACGCGGCGATGGTCTGGGAACCTCGCGACGTGGTCGGCGGCGACTTCTATCATTTCGCGGCCTTTCCGAACGGCTGGTTCGGCGCCGTTGCCGATTGCACCGGACATGGCGTGCCCGGCGCCTTCATGACCTTGCTTGCTTCGGCGTCATTGTCGAAGGCGCTCGAACAGATCGGTCCGCGCGACCCCGCCGCGCTGCTGGCTGCCGTCAATCGCAACGTCAAGGCCTTGCTGGGGCAAGTGAACGGTGCCGACGAAGGAACCCAATCCAACGACGGCCTGGACACGGCACTCTTCTGGTTCGATGCCACCGAGAGCGTGCTGCATTTTGCTGGCGCGAGGATCGCGCTGCACATCCTGTCACCCGATGCCGGGGCGTTCGAAACGATCAGCGCCGACCGCATGGGTGTCGGCTACGTGGACAGTCGCGCCGACTATGCGTGGAGCTTGCGCTCGGTTCCGGTGACGGCGGGTAGCCTGCTGTTCGTCTATACCGACGGCCTCGCCGATCAGATCGGCGGCCCGCGCAACATTTCTTTCGGCCGGCGCCGTGCGCTCGACCTGATCCTCGAGAACCGCGCCGAAACCCCAGCGACGATTTGCGAGCGCGTCCGGCTCGCGCTCGCGGAGTGGCAAGGCAATCAACCGCGCCGTGACGACGTCACGCTTTTCTGTGCCCGCATTTAGTGAATTCCCAGAATGTCTCAACTACTAGAACAAGACAGCGCTTTTTTCGAACTCGCGCAGCGGCGCAACGTGCTCTTCTATCACAAGGGCTACTTCTCCCATAACATCGTCGCGTCGATGGGCGAAGTCGTGAAACTGCAACTCGAAGTCGCCGGCGTCAGCGGTCCTACCCGCCGCAAACTTTTCTCGTCTTTTATCGAGCTGGCACAGAACATCGTTCATTACTCGTCGAACGCGCTGGAGCCCGGCGGCGAACGGGCAGGCGCGATACGCGAGGGCGCGGTGTGCATCTCCAGGCACGGCGAGCATCATGTGATGCTGTGCGTCAATCCCATCGCGACCGCCGAGGTCGAGGGCCTGCGCAACCGGTTGGAGCCTCTGCGCAACATGTCGCTCGAAGAAATCAAGCAGGCGTACAGGGTGACATTGCGTGCCGACGCTCCGAAGGACAGCAAGGGCGCCGGCCTCGGCTTCCTGACGATGGCGCGCGACGCGAGCGCGCCCCTCGAATTCGCTTTTCATCCGCGTGCCGACGAACCCGGCACCACGCTGTTTTGCCTCATGGCCATCATCTGAGCAGGAAGGCACAAGAACAATGGAAAACCTACACATCCCCGCGACGACGACGTCGCCCGAAGTCGACTTTCGCTTCGACCAACACGCGTTGTCGATCAAGGGTGAGTCCTACCCGGAAAACGCAGCCGCTTTTTACGCGCCGATCATCGAGCAGATGCGTAAGTACCTCGCCGCGAACACCGGGGCCGAAATCACCATCGACGTCGCGCTAACGTACTTCAACAGCTCGAGCACCAAGATGCTGTTCAGCATCTTCGACGCGCTCGATCAGGCGGCGGAATCGGGAAGCCGCGTGTCGATGAACTGGTATCGCGACGAGGAAGACGAGACCATCGCCGAATTCGGCGAAGAACTGAAGGCCGATTTCCGCTCGATCGAGTTCACCGATCGTCCCATCGCGCAGCAGGGAAAATAAGGTGCGTTCGACCTCTTCCCGTGACGTGTCCTCGGGCGGCGCACCCGATCTGTTCCAGAACGAGAGCACGGCGCTGGCAAAGGCCCGCGCAATGCATTCGATCATCGATGCGGATGCCGCGGAATATCGCCAGTCGCTGGGCGAACTGATCGAGCACTTCCAGCGCCTGATGCGCGAAACACGGCGCCTGATCGGCCGCAGCGACCGGGCCGAACGCGAGATGCAGGTGCTGGCCCAGCAGTTGGCGTATCGCGCCTCGCACGACGCGTTGACGGGCGTACTGAACCGCAGCGCCGTAATCGAGCGGACCACCAAGGTTTTGCGCACCAGCAGCGCGGTGATGATCATCCTCGACATCGACGAATTCAAGCGGATCAACGACGACTACGGCCACCCCACTGGAGACGCGGTCATTTCGGGGGTCGTAGACTGTCTGCGCGGAATCGTCGGGGAACAAGGCTTCATCGGGCGAGTGGGCGGTGAGGAGTTCACCGTGCTGCTGCCCGGTCATGAACCGGCCAGTGGCGCCATTCTTGCCGAGCGCATGCGGGAAGCCATCGGTGACTCGCTGGTCGTTCCACCGGTCGAGCGCCGCATCACGGCCAGCTTTGGCGTCAGCATCAACGCAGTCGGAACCTGTTTCGACACCGCATACGGTCTCGCGGATGCGGCTCTGTACCGCGCCAAGCGAAGCGGACGCAACCGCGTGGAATTTGCTGATCAATAGGCGGATAAGCAGAGCCATAGCGCGCCATTACCGGGGTAGATCCCCAGCGCCCTAAGGCAAGTCATGCAGCCACCTGAACATTCACTATCCGGGCGGGCCGGTTTTCGCCCGCGCTGGGTTGACGCAAAGGAAGCGCCTTGGGACAGGAAGCAACGCGCAAAGCCGGTACTGTCATCGCCGTGCTTGCCATCCTCGCTGTCATTGCGACGAGTACCTTCCTCGCAATCCGCCAGAGCAGCGAGCAGGACAGTTCGCTTCGGACGATCCAGGCTTCCGGGCGGCTGCGCCACGACCTCGACCAGGTTCAGCATGCCATGCTCGATGAGCATGCGACGCTCTACACCTCGATAGCCACGGTGCCGCTCTACAACCGCGCGGCCTATACCTTTCCGATGCTGGAACTGCTCGCGTTGACGCGCGACGCGCGCGAGAGCTGCAGCGAGAATCAGGAATGCGTATCGCGGCTATCGGACCTGGACGACATGATCGGCAGACTCAGCGAGCTGAGCTTCGGTCTCGCGCGCACGATCGCGGAGCATCCCGGCAGCGTGGCAGTGGGCGACCCCAGACTCGAGGAAATCGACGCGTATTTCTATAGCGTCCTCGAACGGGTAGTCGACGTACGACTCGCGGCCGATGCCAAGGTCGCTTCAGTCGTCAGCAAATCCTCGCTCGACGGGAAGTGGTTTACGCGCGTGCTGTTGGGCTGCGGCGTCGCTTCGGCCTTGCTGCTGCTTTCGCTGATTCACTGGAACGGCCGCATCGGAGCGCATCTGCGCCGCTCGCTCAAAAGCCTCGAACATCAAGCCAGATACGATGCCCTGACCGAGCTGCCGAACCGGGTGCTGCTCGGCGAACACCTTTCGGAGTCGCTGGTGCGCGCGCAAGCGACTGGCCAGAACGTTTCCGTCCTTTTTCTCGATCTCGACCGTTTCAAGGACGTCAACGATTCGCTCGGACACCGCGTTGGCGATTTGCTGCTGCAAGCCGTGGCGCGAAGGCTTCAGCGCCTGCTGCGCGCGACGGATTTCGTCGCGCGCTACGGGGGCGATGAATTCGTCATCGTCGCGGAACGGGCCGACGCGACGCAACTCACCGAAATGCTGGAGACGCTGATTCACGAGATGAGCGAGCCGTATAGCATCGGCGAGCACGAGCTTTATCTCGAAGCAAGCATCGGCGTCAGTACGTTTCCACAAGACGGCGCGCAGCCTGAACTGCTCACGCGCAATGCCGATGCCGCGTTGTACGTGGCGAAATCGCGCGGGCGAAACGGCTATCAATTCTACGAACCGGAGCTGAGCCGGGCGGCCGCCGAGAAGTTGCGGCTCACGACGCGACTGCGGCGCGCGGCGAAAGCCAATGAGTTGTATCTCGCGTATCAGCCGCAGATCGATATGAAAACCGGATGCATCGTCGGTGCCGAGGCGCTGTTGCGCTGGCACGATGACGAACTCGGTGAGGTGTCGCCGGCCGTCTTCATTCCGCTTGCCGAAGAAACCGGTCTGATTCAGAGCATCGGCAGATGGGTATTGCGGCAGGCGTGCCTGCAGGCGAGCGCGTGGGTACGCTCGGGGCTTCCGCCCGTGCGCATCTCGGTCAATGTTTCGCCACTTCAACTCGAACGGGCGGACCTTCCCGGCGTAGTGCGCTCGGCACTCGAGGAGGCCAACTGGCCCGCCGAACTGCTGGAACTCGAAGTCACCGAGGGCACGCTGATGCGCAACGCCGAAGAAGCGCAGCGGGCTTTTCGCGAGCTGCGCGAACTCGGTGTGTCCATCGCCATCGACGACTTCGGCACCGGCTATTCGAGCCTCAGCTATCTGAAACGCTTTAGCGTCGATCGCATCAAGATCGATCGCGCCTTCGTTTGCGAGATCGGCAGAGACAAGGAGCTCGAAGCGCTATCGCTTGCGATCATCGCGATTGCTGAAACGCTGAGCTTCGATGTGATCGCTGAAGGGGTCGAGCTCGAGGTCCAGCGCGAGTTTCTGGTCCGCCACGGATGCACGGTGGCCCAGGGTTTCCTGTTTAGCCGAGCGGTCTCGCCGGAAGCTTTAGCGCAATTGCTCGGCAAATCCCCGGTCGCGTCTTCATTGAGCGTGGCGACTTTCCGTGGATTCACTTTCTGAGCCGCAACATGTATCCGCGCTGACGCACTACTTACGTTTTGTCACCAGCGCAGCGTCAACTCCTGTATTCCGCCCTACGTTAAACCGGCAGCGCTGAAATGATTCAGCCGCGACAAACGAATCCACCGATTCAACCAGGAGTCACATCATGAAGACGCTTTTCGCCGCTGTTGCTTCCGCACTGCTCGTGTCGACCGCATTTGCTCAAACGGCCGCACCGTCCGCCGCACAACCCGCACAACCCGCGCAAGCCACGCAGCTGCCGACTGCCGGCCACGCGAATCTGAAAGCAAGCACCGCGGTACAAGCCGGCGCGACGGACGACAGCGCGACCGCAGCGAAAGCGCCCGCCGAAGCCGCCGCGCAAAAGCACGTGAAAAAGACTTCCGCCCATACGAAGAAGGTCCACAAGTCCACGAGCAAGCATGCCGTCGAAACGAGCGCCGCGAAGACTAAAACGGAGAGTGCGAAAGAGGCCAGCACTGCCCCGGCGAAAGCCGACGGCGCACAAGCCGACACGACCAAAACGCAATAACACGTGATCGGTTTCGGCGCTGACCGGCCATGCAGGTGCTGTTCAAATAGAAGCTGATCGAAGCCGGACCGTGCCGTTCAGGGAGGGCGAGTCTTGTGACTCGCCTTTTTTTATTCCGCGCGCGATGCCGTGTCGTATCTTTTTGTCGACAGACGCGCGAATTTTTGCACCGTCTTTACTCGCGGGCGATTACTCTCGAATTGTTCCAATTCACCCTCGCGTTACACGAACGCCGCATCACATGGCTCTCACGCAATCGCTCGACACGCTCTCTGCGCAACCTGCCAGCAAGCAGGTTCAACCCAGCAACGTCATTCCTTTTCCGTCGGCGCGTTCGCTTCTGCTCGTGACGCTGCCGCAGCCTCACTTGCGCGCACTGCTTCATTCGCCGCTCGGCGTCTATGTCATCAACACGGAGCCGGTGCGCGGAGAAGTCCGCGTGCAACTCGGCATCGCGCGCGAAGATCTCGACTTCACGCTGCACATGCTGCTCACCTCGTTGCCCGCCGCGACGATCGGCCCATTGAAACGTCGCGCCGGTCACCCGAGCGCGCGTTAAACGCGCTCGACGAGCACAGTACGAACCATGCACAGCATCAGAGGGCGATCGTCGCTGATCGTCGGCTACCCTATGGTTTGAAAATCCGCTCCGCGCGATTATGCTGACGTTGACACAGGAGCGGCACTCATGAGAACGCTGACGCAGCAACTGACGCAATACGCGGCCTACCATCGCGACCGGCGCAATATCGCCACGCACTTCGTCGGCATTCCGATGATCGTGCTCGCGCTCGCGGTGTTGCTGAGCCGCCCGTCGTTCGGTGCCGGGATGTTCCCGGTCACGATGTCGCCAGCGCGGCTGTTGTTCGTCGCGGCGACCGTCTATTACCTCGCGCTCGACGTGCCGCTCGGCGTGCTGATGGCGTGCATCTCGGCGCTCTGCCTGAGGTTCGGCGAGTGGTTGGCCGCCCAAACGACGCTCGTGTGGCTCGCGACCGGCATTGGACTCTTCGTGATCGGCTGGGTGTTCCAATTCGTCGGTCACGTCGCGTACGAACATCGCAAGCCGGCCTTCGTCGACGACGTGATCGGCCTGTTGATCGGCCCGCTATTCGTGCTCGCCGAAGCGCTGTTCGGGGTCGGCTGGCGCCCCGAAATGCGCGACGCGATCGAGGCGCAGGTAGGCCCGACTCGCATCAATCCACAGCGGACCGAAGCGCATCGCTGAGCGCGCGTCGCCGTTCAGCTCGACGCAAACCGAACGAAGCGCACGCTGTGCAGTGCGGTCAGCGCAACGGCGATCCAGATCGGCACATAGGTCGCGAGTTGCGCGACGCTCAGCGTTTCGCGCAGCAGCGTGATCGATACGAACACGAGCAGCACCGGCTCGACGTAGCCGAGGATGCCGAACAACGCGACCGGCAACAGGCGGCTCGCCTTCAGATACGAAGCGAGCGCGAGCGTGCTCAACGCGCCGAGGCCCGGTAACAGCAGAAACCACATTTCCGCGCGTCCGGCGATCGCTTGCAGCGAACCGCCGACAAGAATGGACACGATCGCCACCGGCAGCAGCAAGGTCATTTCGACGGTGAACATCGCGAGCGAATCCTGATTGATCTGGCGGCGCAGCATGAAATAAGGCGGATAGCCGAGCGCGACGACGAGCGTCGGCCACGAAAACGCGCCGGTCACCCACAGCTCGTGCGCGACGCCAACCGCAGCGCAGGCGACCGCGAGCCACTGCAACGCGTCGAGCCGCTCGTGATAGTGGAAGCGCCCGACCAGCACCATCACGAGCGGCAGCAGGAAATAACCGAGCGACACTTCGAGCATGCGCCCATGCAGCGGCGCCCACAGAAACAGCCATAGCTGCACGCCGAGCAAGCCCGCGGCCACGCTCATCGCGATCCCGAGCTTCGGCTGCTTCATCATTCGGACAACGAGCGCGCGCAGAATCGGCAGACGCTTGCGCACCGCGACGAGCAGGACCGCGCCGGGCACGGTCCATACGATGCGCCATGCGAAGATGTCGAGGCCCGAAAGCGGTTTCAGCAGCGTCGCGTAAGCGGACAGCAGCGCGAACATCGCCGACGCCCCGACCGACAATGCGATCCCGCGCCTGAAGTCGTTGTGGTTCATTGCGCGGTCCGGAATCGGTGTGACGCTTGGCGTTGTGGCGCGCGACGCAGGCTCGCGGCGTTCGTTGTCGTCATGAATATGATGTCTCGTGAGCAGGCGGGCATGGGTGCAAAGCGGCCGGCCCTGCATTGTTGTTCTGAAGCGGCGCTGCAAAAAACTCAGAAAACGGGCATTCTAGACGGGTTGGTCGCCGACGGGCCTGCGCTTTTTCGTCAATCGGCTGCAATTAGTCGTGCGCATTGCCCGTCAATGCACTAGAACATAACTTCATGTGCGCGGCCGGCGAACTCATTTCCGGTTCGTCATCGTCGTGCGCGAATCTTGCTACCAGGTTTTGCACGCTGTGGCCCCGTCGCCCGCGACAACGACAGCCACAGTGGCACGAAACGAGCAGCACCCACGAGCCGGGTCGGCGAATGCAACTCCGAGCGTAGTCTCGGAGCCCGTCATCAACCGACGTCCGCGCATCTCGCCCACGGCACGCGTCAACCGCTTTTCATCGCGCATGCCACCACCCGGCAGCAATCCCGCTCATCGAATGTGACTACTGGAGCCAGCATGACCCAGCCAGCCCTATCGCTTAGCAACTCGCCTTCCGAACTGCGCCGCGCCTTCGCCGCCGACGTATACGCCGGCCTCACCCACACGCCGCAAAAAGAGCTGCCGTCGAAGTATCTGTACGACGAAGTCGGCTCCGCACTTTTTGAAGTGATTACCGTATTGCCCGAATACGGCGTCACGCGCGCCGAAGAGCGGCTGCTGACGAAGCACGCGGCCGATATCGTCGAGCATTTGCCGCATGACGTGACGGTCGCCGAACTCGGCAGCGGCAGCGGCCGCAAAACGCGGCGCATTCTCGAGGCGCTGTGTAAAAAGCGCCCCACTTCTTACTGCCCGATTGAAATATCGCGCAGTGCTTTGCAGTTGTGCCGGCGCGAACTCGGCGACATCGAGCGGATTTCGATCGTCGGTTATGAGCGTGACTATCTGGCCGGTCTCGCCGAGGTGAGCCGGCAGCGCGCACCCGGCGACCGCTTGCTCGTGCTGTTTCTCGGCAGCACGATCGGCAACTTCGGCCGGCTCGCGGCAACGCGTTTTCTGCGAGACATCCGCAACATGCTCGCGCCCGGCGACGCGCTGCTGCTCGGCACCGATCTGATCAAACCGACCCCCGTGCTGATCGCCGCGTACGACGACGCGGTCGGCGTGACCGCGTCGTTCAATCTGAACCTGCTCGCGCGCATCAACCGCGAACTCGACGGCGACTTTCCGCTCGATGAGTTCGAGCACGTGGCGCGCTTCAATCCGGACGCGCGCAGCATCGAGATGCATCTGCGCGCAAAGCGCGATATCACCGCTCACGTGCGCGCCGCAAAGCTGACGGTGTCGCTGAAGGAAGGTGAGACGATCTGGACCGAAAGCAGCCACAAGTATCGCGCGGAAGAATTGCCCGCGATTGCCGATGACGCCGGATTCGTGTGCAGCCATCAATGGATCGAGGATGAGTGGGGATTCGCGGAGAGTTTGCTGGTGGCGCGCTAAGCGCTGACCTCGCGGCGAATCACCGCCGATAAAGGCCATCAACGAAAAAGCGGCGCGCCCTCCTCTGGACGGCGCGCCGCTTTTTTTTAACCCGCGTAGCTCGAACTCAATGCTGCTCGAAGCGCTCGTACCGCTTGTCGGTCGCGCGCTCCTCGCCGCTCACCTCGGTCACACGCGCCGCCGGCGGTCCGTGACGCAGCCACGACAGCATCCGGTCGATCTGATTGGCCGGTCCCTGCAACATCGCTTCGACCGAACCGTCGTCGAGATTCGCGACCCATCCCTTGATGCCAAGGGCGTGCGCCTGGCGCACCGTCGCCAGGCGAAAGCCAACGCCCTGCACGGTGCCGCGCACCCGCGCGTAATACGTTTCGATCCGCTCATCCAGATCCGGGGCCATGCCGCTACCTCCTTTTAATGCCTGACAGTCTTTCAAGCCGGCATTCTAGTCGCGTCCCGGCGAGCGTGCTCGACAACACCCATCCATCGCGCGCGCCACGTACAATCCGTCGACCGTCACGCAGGAAATGGAAACAGAATGACCGAACAGAATCGCGATCTCGTGCTCGTGACCGGCGCATCCGGCTTCGTCGGCTCGTCGGTGGCGCGCATCGCGCAAAGCAAGGGCTTTCGTGTACGCGTGTTGGTGCGCGCGACGAGTCCGCGCAAGAACGTCGAATCGCTCGATGCGGAAATCGTCGTCGGCGACATGCGCGACGAAGCATCGATGCGCAACGCGCTGCGCGGCGTGCGCTATCTGCTGCACGTGGCCGCCGATTATCGGCTGTGGGCACCGGACCCCGGCGAGATCGAACGCGCGAACCTCGAAGGCACCGAGGCGACGATGCGCGCGGCGTTGAAGGAAGGCGTCGAGCGCATCGTATACACGAGCAGCGTTGCGACGCTGAAGGTGACGAGCTCCGGCCAGTCCGCCGACGAAACCTCGCCGCTGCGCGCCGATCAGGCGATCGGCGTCTACAAGCGCAGCAAGGTGCTCGCCGAGCGCGCTGTCGAGCGCATGATCGCCGAGGACGGTCTGCCCGCGGTGATCGTCAATCCGTCCACGCCGATCGGCCCGCGCGACGTAAAGCCGACGCCGACCGGCCGCATCATTCTGGAGGCGGCGCTCGGCAAGATTCCCGCATTCGTCGATACGGGCCTGAACCTCGTGCACGTCGACGATGTCGCCGCCGGCCACTTCCTTGCGCTCGAACGCGGGAAGATCGGCGAGCGCTATATTCTCGGCGGCGAAAATCTGCCGCTGCAGCAGATGCTGGCCGACATCGCGGCGTTGACCGGTCGCAAGGCACCGACACTGAGCCTGCCGCGCTGGCCTTTGTATCCGCTCGCGATGGGCGCGGAAGCGGTCGCCAAGTTCACGAAGCGCGAACCGTTCGTCACCGTCGACGGACTGAAGATGTCGAAGAACAAGATGTATTTCACGTCGGCGAAGGCGGAACGTGAACTGGGGTATCGCGCGCGGCCATATCGCGAGGGTCTCGCCGATGCGCTCGAATGGTTCCGGCAGGCGGGGTATCTGAAGCGGTAAGCGACAGCCGTAAGCAATTTGTTACAAGTCCCGCGCCGGCGACGGGTCCAAGCCCGCGCGCAGCAGGTAAAATCGCGGGTCCTACCTGAGAAACCTCGCATGAATCTTCACGAACAGCTCGGCGCGCTGGAAACGGGCGTCGATCAGCTCATTCAGGCTGTCGTGGCCACGCAGGCCGAGAACACTCCCCAGACAAACGCTGACGCGGCGGCATCGCCCGCGGCGGCGGAGCACGCCGCGCACGACATAGCGGCGGAAGCGGCAGCGGAACAGCCCGCGAGCCCCGCAGCAACCGCCGCAGCGATCGATAAGCCGGCCGCCCCGCAATTGCAGCCGACGCTCGAGATCAACCGCCCCGCCCGTGACGAAATCACGATGACGATCGGCAACCAGACCGTCGCGCTGCGCCCGGAGCAGATCAGCCGGCTGATCGAGGAACTGTCGAACGCGCGCGCGTCGATGACGCCGGAGCAGCCGCAGGGCATCCCGCCGGGCTGGCAATTCGTGTCGACGAAGAATCCGATGATGGCCGTGCAGAAGCAGTCGAGCGGCGACCGTTTGCTCGTGATGCGCCACACCGGCCACGGCTGGGTGCCGTTCACGTTCTCGCCGGACGTCGTGATCCAGATGTACATGATGCTGACGAACGCGTGATGAGCAGCGCGTGACGAAAAAAAAGCGGCCAGGAGCCGCTTTTTTTCGTCTGCATTCTGCCGGCAGCATCATTGGCCATCGCCAAACGAATTCACCTCTCCTGCACCGGCGCCTGCACGCGCGCCTTCCACTGTCCACCCTTGCCACGCCAGTAACGCACCGCAGATGCGAACGTTGCGCCGACATAGAACAGTGCCACGAGCGGCAGAAACGGCGCCCACAGTGGCGCGCGCCGGTAATAGACGAGCATCGGCGCATACGCGCAGCACATCGCGGCCCACGCGATCCAGGCCGGCCAGCCGAGCGGCCCGAGAATCAACGCCGCGACCGGCGGCAACAGATAGATGATCGCCATACCGACGAGCGTGCCCGCGAGCAGCAGCGGCGAGTAGCGCAACTGCGTGAACGCGGTACGGGCGATCATGTTCCAGATGTCGCGCCAGCTATCGTACGGACGCAGCGACACGCTCTTCGCCGCCACGTCGAGGCGGATCGGATGACGCCCGCTGCCGCGATGCTTGATGCGCGCCGCGAGACTGCAATCGTCGATCAGCTCGGCGCGGATCGACTCGATGCCGCCCGCCTCCTCGAGCGCCGCGCGGCGCACCAGCATGCAGCCGCCCGCCGCGGCCGCGGTACGGTTGCGCGGATTGTTGACCCACGCGAACGGATACAGCTTCGCGAAGAAGAATACGAAGGCCGGAATCAGCGCCTTTTCCCAGAACGAATCGCAGCGTAGCCTGACCATCAGCGAGACGAGGTCGCGCTTTTCGGCATCCGCGCGCGCGACGAGCTGCGTCAACGCGTCGGCGGGATGGCCGATGTCGGCATCGGTCAGCAGCAGGAACTCGGCTGGCAAATCGAGCGTGCGCACCGCCTCGATGCCCTGCGACTGCGCCCACACCTTGCCGGACCAGCCCGGCGGCAACGGCTTCGCGCCCAGCACGGTGAGGCGCTCCGGACATTGCAGCTGCAGCGCGGCGGCCCGCGCGGCGTCGGCGGTGCCGTCGGTGCTGTGATCGTCGACGACGATCACGTGGAACGCGCCCGGATAGTCCTGCTTGAGCAGCGACGTCACCGCCTCGGCGATCACGTCGACTTCATTGCGCGCCGGTACGACGGCCGCGACGGCCGGCCATGCTTCGCGCGCCGCGATGGTCAGCGGCGCGGCGGGACGCGCGCGCCAGAAGCCGCCGCGCGCGAACAGCAGCACGCACCAGATCAGCAGGGAAACACACGAAAGAATGAACAGGACCGCCGCCATTAAGCATTTCCCTCGATTGAGCGCGCCGCCATGCCGACGCGTCTGGATAGTTGCATTGTCAGGGTGCGTGCCGCCACCACGCACCAGTCGAACAGATTGAGCACCAGGCGCTTGCGGAACACATCGTAGTCCGCGCGTTCGATGCGCTCGAGATACCGCAGTCCGGCATGCACCGCGCCGCTCAGCTCGATGCCGAGCCGCCCCGGCGTGCGCAGCGCGAGCGGCGCGCCGCTGATCAGCGTGGCACGCACGAACGCGATTTCGTGCGCCATCAGCGCGCGCCACGCGTCATCGACGACCCCCTCGGCAATCTGCGCCTCGGTCACGCCGAAGCGCAGCAGATCGGCTTGCGGCAGGTATACGTGCTGTCGTTGCCAATCCGCAGCGACGTCGAGCCAGAAGCTGATCAGCTGCGAGGCCGTGCAGATCGCGTCGGCGTCGGCGAGGTTGTCCGGCGTCGCCGCGCCGACCAGATGCAGCAGCAGATGCCCGACCGGATGCGCCGAACGGCGGCAATAGTCGACGAGCGCGGCGCGATCCGCATAGCGATTCGTATCGATGTCCTGTGCGCAGCCGTCGAGCAGATCGTAGAACGGTTCGAGCGGCAGCTCGTATTGCGCGATCACGCCAGCCAGCTTGCCGAACAGCAGCGCATGCACGGGCGCTGCGCGCCGTTGCGCGATCGCGTCGAGCCCGGCGCGGAAATCGGCCAGACGGGCGTGCCGCTCGGCGGCGTTCCACTGACCTTCGGCGGAGATATCGGCCGCGGTGCGCACGACCTGATAGATAATACCGACAGGCGCGCGTAGCGCCTTCGGCAGCAACACGCTCGCGATCGGAAAGTTTTCGTGTTGATCGACGTCCATCCAGCGAGCCTCGAAACCATTCTGTAATACAGCGCGATGTCCGCGCAGCAAGGATCGGTAGTTTAAGGGTTCCGCCGTGACGGTGCAGTGTGCGGTCATGGCCGGGCGCGTTACGAGGCGATCTGGCGCTGGCTCCTTACATCGTGGTAACGCTCGTAGCCCCGGTCCTCCGCAAGGCCCGGCAGATGCGGCAAGCGCCCAACACACGGGCCGCACCAGAAAGCAAAGCGGCCCCGATAGCGTTAGAATGCGCGTTTGGTTTTGCTGTACCGGCCGGTCGCCGGGGCTCAAGACGTCAACTAATCAAGATGAGCGCGGCGATAAAGTCAGTTTCACGACTTCTTCGAAACCCGCGTTAGTCGGAGTTCGCCAACTTATGCGAGTCATCCTTGCCCAGCCGCGCGGCTTTTGTGCGGGCGTTGTCCGCGCGATCGAAATCGTCGATCGTGCGTTACAGCAACACGGCGCTCCCGTGTATGTCCGTCACGAGATTGTCCATAACCGTCATGTGGTCGACAATCTGCGCCAGAAGGGCGCGCGTTTCGTCGAGGAGCTCGATGAAGTGCCGCAAGGTGCCGTCGCGATATTCAGCGCGCATGGGGTTGCGCAAACTGTCGAACGCGATGCCGAAGCGCGCGGCCTCGACGTGCTCGATGCCACCTGCCCGCTCGTGACCAAGGTGCATGTGCAGGGTCGCCAGTACGTGGCCGCCGGCCGCACGCTGATCCTGATCGGCCACGCCGGCCATCCCGAAGTGGAAGGCACGATCGGCCAGATTCCCGGCACGGTGCTGCTGGTGCAGAGCGAGGCAGAAGTCGCGAAGCTCCAGTTGCCGGTCGATGCGCCGCTCGCCTACGTGACGCAAACCACGCTGTCGGTCGACGACACGCGCGGCATCATCGACGCGCTGCTGCGCCGCTTTAGCGACATCGTCGGTCCCGACACGCGCGACATCTGCTATGCAACGCAGAACCGCCAGGCTGCAGTGCGCGAGCTGAGCAAACAGGTCGACGTGCTGCTGGTGGTCGGCGCAACCAACAGCTCGAACTCGAACCGGTTGCGCGAAATCGGCAGTGAGAGTGGCGTGGCGAGCTACCTCGTCGCCGACGGCTCCGAAGTGAAGCCGGAATGGTTCGCTAACGTGCACACGGTCGGCATCACGGCCGGCGCATCGGCACCCGAAGAAATGGTCGAAAACGTAATCGATGCGCTGCGCGCATTGGGGCCCGTCGATGTCACGACGATGGCGGGCCGTGAAGAAAAAGTCGAATTCAAGTTGCCATCGAAACTGATGCAACCACTCGCTGCACGCGAAGTTTAAGGAGGACGCCTTGTCTATTCCGCTGCTACAGAAAGTCCGCGTCGGCGCATACATCATGCGCCAGCATCTCTCCGGCAACAAACGCTATCCGCTCGCCCTGATGCTGGAGCCGCTGTTCCGCTGCAATCTCGCCTGCAATGGCTGCGGCAAGATCGACTATCCGGATCCGATCCTGAACCAGCGTCTGTCGCTCGAAGAATGCCTTCAGGCAGTCGACGAATGCGGCGCGCCGGTCGTGTCGATCGCCGGTGGCGAGCCGCTGCTGCACAAGGAAATGCCGCAGATCGTCAAGGGCATCATGGCGCGCAAGAAGTTCGTATACCTGTGCACGAACGCGCTGCTGATGGAAAAGAAGATGGACGACTACGAGCCGAATCCGTACTTCGTGTGGTCGGTTCACCTCGACGGCGACAAGGAAGCGCACGACCACTCGGTGTCGCAGGAAGGCGTGTACGAGAAGGCCGTCGCCGCAATTCGCGAAGCGAAGCGCCGCGGCTTCCGCGTGAACATCAACTGCACGCTGTTCAACGACGCGCAGCCGGAACGTGTGGCGAAGTTCTTCGACACGCTTGGCCCGATGGGCGTCGACGGCATCACGGTGTCGCCGGGTTATGCGTATGAGCGCGCGCCGGATCAGCAGCACTTCCTGAACCGCGACAAGACCAAGCAGCTGTTCCGCGAAATCTTCAAGCGCGGCAACAACGGCAAGAACTGGTCGTTCAGCCAGTCGGCGATGTTCCTCGACTTCCTCGCGGGCAACCAGACCTACGAATGCACGCCGTGGGGCAACCCGGCGCGTACCGTGTTCGGCTGGCAAAAGCCTTGCTACCTGGTCGGCGAAGGCTACGTGAAGACCTTCAAGGAACTGATGGAAACCACGGACTGGGACAAGTACGGCACCGGCAACTACGAGAAGTGCGCCGACTGTATGGTCCACTGTGGTTTCGAAGCGACGGCCGTGATGGACACGGTTGCGCATCCGCTGAAGGCGCTGAAGGTCAGCATGCGCGGTCCTAAGACCACGGGCGCGTTCGCGCAGGACATCCCGCTCGACAAGCAGCGTCCCGCCGAGTACGTGTTCTCGCGTCACGTCGAGATCAAGCTCGAAGAAATCACGCGCGCCGGCAAGGGCAAGAAGGTGGAGACCGCGACGGCGACGCACTAACGCGTTCCACAGGAGGCGGCCGGGCGCCGCCTATGAAGGATGAAAAAAGCGCAGTGGCCAATCAAGGCCACCGCGCTTTTCTTTTACCGACTAACGCTTCTGTCGACCGACCCGCTTACGCGCCGCGCGCATTATGCTCGGTCAGGAATTTGATCAGCCCGTCGATGCCGCCTTTGGCGATCTGATCGGCGAACTGCGTCTGATACACCTGGATGAGCCACGCGCCCATCATGTTGATGTCGTAGATCTTCCAGCCCGACGGCCCCTTGGTGAGCCGGTAGTCGATCGCATCGTCGCCGCCGGTGCTGATTACGTGCGATTGCACGACGATGTCGGTCGCGCCGGCGGGCGCGCTGACCGGTGCAAACTGGAACTTCACTTCCTGGTCGCGCAATTGCGATAGCGATGCGGCGTAGGTACGCGTGAGCAGCAGCGTAAACTGCTCGTACAGTTGCTTCTGCTGTTCCGGCGTCGCGGTCGCCCACGGCTTGCCGACCGCGATACGCGTGGTGCGCTGGAAGTCGGTGGCGGGCAGGAAGTGCGTCTGGACGACCTGGGTGATCTTCGCCATGTCGCCGCCGCGCGCCTGCGGGTCAGCCTTCATTGCAGTCACCGTGCCCTGGACTGCACTTTTTACCACCGCGTCGGGTGCGCTCTGCGCAAACGCCGCCGTGGATACCACGGCCGCAGCCACAAAAGCAGTCAGATATCGTTTCATACGCTTGTCATGACTCGAAAGAAGTAGCGCCGGCGGGCCGCAGCCCCGCGGCTAAAGAGGGTAGACCAGTATAGCGGGGATTACGTTCCCATCCTGGCGAAGCTGTCAGGAGTCGTACTTGCTACCGAAGTCGGGCTTGCTTGCCCGGGCTCTGTATACTTATGCACCTTCGTCAAAAACAACACCCGTGATAAGGCCACGTCCGCCTACATGCTGAAGCCATACATCGTCCGTCTCGTCGCGTACTCGGTGCGTCATCCGCTCAGGATCATCGCGCTGTCGATCGTGCTCGCTGTCCTGAGCGGCATATACGTCGCGCATAACTTCAGGATCAACACGGACATCAGCCGTCTCGTCGAGACCGACAAGCAATGGGCGGCAGCCCAGAATGCGATCGACGCAGCCTTCCCCGACCGCGGCGGCACCATGCTGGTGGTGGTCGAGGCGCGCGCGCCCGAATTCGCCGACGCCGCGGCCAACGCTCTGACCGCCGCGCTCAGAGCCGATCCCAAAGAGTTCACGTCGGTCTCGCAACCCTCCGGGGGCCCGTTCTTCGAACACAACGGCCTGCTGTTTCCGTCCACCGACGAGGTGATGTCCACCACCTCGCAACTCGTACAGTCGCGCCCGCTCGTCAATCAGCTTGCGCATGATCCGAGCCTGACCGGTCTCGCCGGCACGCTGACCACGAGCTTGCTGCTGCCGCTGCAACTGGGCCAGGTCAAACTCTCCGACATGAGCCGGCTGCTTGCGCAAAGCGCGAACACGCTCGATCGCGTGCTGGCCGGCCAGCCCGCCGCGTTTTCATGGCGCGCGCTCGTCGATAAGAGCGCCGCCGCCGATCCGGCGCGTTCGTTCGTGGTCGTGCAGCCGGTCGTCAACTACGACGCGCTGGAGCCGGGCGCAAGCGCATCGAGGGCAATTCGCGCGACCGCGGTGTCGCTGCATCTTCAGGAGCGCTACGGCGCGACGATCCGCCTGACCGGCGAACAGCCGCTCGCAGACGAGGAGTTCGCGTCGGTGCAGGACGGCGCCGTGCTGAACGGCATCGGCACTTTCATCGTCGTGCTGATCATTCTGTGGCTCGCGCTGCGCTCGGGCCGCATGATCGCGGCCGTGTTCATCACGCTGTTCGTCGGCCTCGCGATCACGGCCGCGCTCGGCCTGTTGATGGTCGGCGCGCTGAACATGATTTCGGTCGCGTTCATGGTGCTGTTCGTCGGGCTCGGCGTCGATTTCGGCGTGCAGTTCGGCGTCAAGTATCGCGAGGAGCGCAACCGCGACGACCGGCTATCGGCCGCGCTGATGCACACCGCGCACAGCATCGGCGTGCCGCTCACGCTCGCGGCCGTGGCAGTGGCGCTGAGCTTCTTCTCGTTCCTGCCGACCGCGTATCGCGGCGTGTCGGAGCTTGGTCAGATCGCGGGCGTCGGCATGTTCGTCGCGTACTTCACCAACATGACGCTGCTGCCGGCGCTGCTGAAGATCTTCAATCCGCCGGGGGAAGTCGCATCGCCGGGTTTCAAGCAGCTCGAACCCGTCGACGACTTCCTCGATCGCAATCGCAAGCCGGTGCTGATCGGCACGCTGATCGTCGTGATCGGCGCGACGCCGCTGCTCGCGCACCTGCGTTTCGACTTCAATCCGCTGCATCTGAAGGACCCGCATACGGAGTCGATGGCGACATTGCTGTCTTTGAAGGATTCACCTGAAGCCGCGGTCAACAACGTGCAGGCGCTGGCGCCGTCGCTTGCCGACGCCGACGCGATGGCCGAGCGGCTGCGCAAGCTGCCGGAAGTGGGCCGCGTCAACACGCTGAGCACCTTCGTGCCGGCCGAGCAGCAGCAGAAGATGATGTTGATCGCAAGCGCCGCGCAGCAACTGCTGCCGGCGCTGCAACAGCAGCCTGCGCCGCAAGCCACCGACGCGGTGCGCGTCGCCGCCTTGAAGCGCGCGGCCAATCAGTTGTCGCTCGCCGCCGAGGACCACCCGGGCCCGGGCGCGGCGGAGGCACAGCATCTGTCGACGACCTTGCAAAAGCTCGCGGCCGCCGACGCCGCCACGCGCGACCGCGCCGAAGTCGCGATGTCCGACACGCTGCGCATCGCGTTGAAGCAGCTGGAGAACCTTCTGCAGCCGACCGAAATTACTCAGGAGACGCTGCCGCCAGGCATCACCGCGATGTGGATCGGCAAGGGCGGCCACTCGCTCGTCGATATCGCGCCGAAGGTGCCGCCCGGCGTCGACCCGAACGACGACCAGATGCTCGCCCGCTTCGCGCGCGCGGTGAAGCAGGCCGAGCCGGGCGCGATCGGCGGACCGATCTCGATCATCCATTCGGCCAACACGATCATCAAGGCGTTCCTGCAGGCGGCCGTCTATGCGCTGCTGTCCATCGCCGTGCTGCTGTGGATCGCGCTGCGCCGGATCGGCGACGTGCTGCGCACGCTGGTGCCGCTGCTGGTCTCCGCGTTGGTCACGCTCGAGCTGTGTGTGGTGTTCGGGATGCCGCTGAACTTCGCGAACATCATCGCGCTGCCGCTGATGCTCGGCGTCGGTGTCGCGTTCAAGATCTACTTCGTGATGGCGTGGCGCCACGGCCAGACCGGCCTGTTGCAGTCGAGCCTCACGCATGCGGTGCTGTTCAGCGCCGCCACAACGGCCACCGCGTTTGGTAGCCTGTGGCTGTCGCACCATCCGGGCACGTCCAGCATGGGGAGGCTGCTCGCGCTTTCGTTGTTCTGCACGCTGATCGGCGCGGTGGTTTTCCAGCCGGTGCTGATGGGCAAGCCGCGTCAACGTCGCGGGAAGCAAAAAGGAATATAAGCATGAAGCTGCGTAACACCGCGCTGGCGCTCACCGCCGCGGGTCTCATTTCGGGCTGCGCGACCGCCCCGGATCGCAAGCCGGGCGATCCGTTCGAGCCAGTGAACCGGGCGATCTTCACTTTCAACGACGGAGTCGATCGCTATATCGCGGTGCCGGTCGCGAAGGGCTATCAGAAGGTGACGCCGCAGCCGCTGCGCACCGCCGTCAGCAATTTCTTCTCGAACCTCGGCGATCTCACCAACGCCGCGAACGCGCTGCTGCAACTGAAGATCACCGACGCGACCGAAGACATCATGCGGTTCGCGTTCAACTCGGTGTTTGGTATCGGCGGCCTGCTCGACTGGGCGACGCCGGCCGGCCTGCCCAAGCATCATCAGGACTTCGGTCTGACGCTCGGGCATTGGGGCATTCCGTCGGGTCCGTATCTGGTGCTGCCGCTGTTCGGGCCGAGCACGGTGCGCGACAGCATGGGGCTCGTCGTCGATGTGAAGTTCAATCCGCTGAACTATGTCGAACCGGCGACCCGCAATCCGCTGTACGTGCTGCAGTTCGTCAGCACGCGGTCGGATCTGCTCGGCGCGACCAGCCTTCTGGAGCAGGCTGCGCTCGACAAATACTCGTTCGTGCGTGATGCCTATGTGCAGCAGCGCCTCGCGCGTCTGCGCGGCACGGGCAATAACCCGGCGCCGCTGCCGGAGTACGACGATCACGGCGATACCGGTCCGGCTGCTGCCCCCGCAGCAGGCGCGCCGGCGGGCGGCGTGCCGAATTACTCCGATCCGGGCGATGTGGGCGAGACGCCGAATGGGGCCTCAGGAGAGGGTGGCGCGGCCAAGGGCGCGCCGGGCGCGCTGCCGAACTACAACGATCCGGGTGAGTCCGCGCCGGCGCCCAATGGGGCTTCCGGCGGCGCGACCAAAGCGCCTGGCGCGGATCTGCCGAACTACGCCGATCCGGGGGACAGTGGCGCGGGTGCAATGCCGGCTGCGCCTGCGGCGCCGGCGTCGTCTCCGCAGTAATACGCGCTCCAAAGCACAGCGGGGCGCCCTCGATGGGCGCCCCGCGTGGAAGTCAACCGCCGCCCGACCAACCCGCGGGCCTTACTACAGCCCGCTCAGTGCAGGCTCTCGACCTCGCTGCGCGCCGCGACCCGATCTTCCTCCACCGTCGCGACTGATGCCGGTTGCGGCACCGGCTTGGAGTTCGCGCGATAGTGAGCGAACTGCTCGTCCGCGTAACGGATACGCGTGCGGCCGTGCGGCGCCGGGTCGCCGTTTTCGTCGAGATTGACGAACACCATTTTCTCGACCGTCAGAATGCTCTTGCGAGTGATCTTGTTGCGCACTTCGCAGCGCAGCGTGATCGACGTGCGGCCGAAATGCGTCGCGGTCATGCCCAGTTCGATGATGTCGCCCTGGCGCGCCGAGCTGACGAAGTTGATCTCTGACATGAACTTCGTCACCACACGCTGGTTGTCCAGCTGAGAGATCGCGTAGATCGCGGCTTCTTCGTCGATCCAGCGCAGCAGGCTGCCGCCGAACAACGTCCCGTTGGGATTCAGGTCTTCGGGCTTGACCCATTTTCTTGTGTGGAAATTCATTTGGCACTCCGTGTCTGAGGCTCCCGGGTAGGCGCGTCGTGCGCCAGAACCTAGGGTTAACGCTAGCATTGTACCAAAGACGAGGGTTTTCCCTGGTATATCAACGATTGCATAATTAATCGTGCCGATAGTCGGCGGTTCTCTTAAAGGACTGGCGATGGTTGCGACCGACGGAAAAAGCCCGCTCGAGAGCGAGCGGGCAGGTCAGGGATGTACTGCCTAGTCCATCGGGTCATACCGGTGGAATCCTTGGTAGCCGGTTGTGTCCTCTACCTTGGTTATCCGCCAGTGTCCGTTTTCCATTGCGACGAACACGAGGAGATTCTGCTTTTCGGCTAAGCCGAACGTCACTGGAATTACCCCGGTCCCGCCGAGCGCGATTGCCGGGTGCAAGGTCATCGTTTTGAGCCATATCTGTGGATCAAGGTCTTGCGCCCGCGTGAAGTAGTCCGCGCCGCCTCGCAAGCGTTTGTGACGATAGTCAATCCCGCAGATTATCGACCGTTGGTTTTGCCACATAGTTGTAAATGTGGTTATCCGTCAATTGATAAACGCCGCCCTCCTGTTGAAAATACCGTGTGTAAAACGCCTTTACAACAGTTTCTGGTGTATCCGGAGTCGCTGGGCTAGCTACGCCCGGCTTGAGTGTCAACGAAAGCGCCAGTGAGGCAAAAACGCACAAAATAAATTGATCATAGTCATTCGCGCCGGAATATTTTGTATGCGGGTTTGATGGTTCGATAGGGCCGGCCCCCTGATAAGCAGTGTATTTTCGTCCAACATCGCCTGAAATTTAGCGGGACGCGCTGATCATGTCGATTAGTGAAAATTAATTTCACCATAATTTGCGATTAAATCCACCATTTCTATAGTCAAAACGTTATCTCAAATAAAAAGAGCATTCGTCAGCTAGAATTTCCTCGTTTTACAGACGGGAGAAAGCAGTGAGCGATAACCGGTATTCGTTTGGCATACACAAAAATATTCGGGCCGTGGATTTGTTGACGTCCGTAGCGCTTGATGAAACGGCTAAACAATTCGGGATAAGCGACCTGACAGCTGCCGCAGTGGTCCTTTTAGGACAGGCAGATATACCGGTGTCGGGCAAGTAGCAGTTCGGATTGCTTTCACGCGGAATCTTGGTGCATTCGCCGGCCGGGTCCTAGTCATTGGGGAGATTTTTCTCGCTGCGGATGCGATACAGATCATGCGTCGCACCGTGACGACCTATAACCGTCTGGCGCTGCCCGAGGACAGGCTGCTGTGAATGACACGGATATCTGGGAACGCCTTGAGGCTTTCACTCGCGAAGAACTAGGACGGCCAATCTTTGGTGGCCCACTGAAGTTGACGCCCTCTACCAGGCTTGAACAGGACCTGGGGGTAACCGGACTTGATGGTGTCGAGTTTATCGACAGGTGAGCTCTCACGTTCAACGTGCAGGCGGACGGTTTTCCATACAGGCGCAAGAGGCCGGCGCGCCGACACTACGCCTGTCTGGCGCTCCACCGAACCGAACTGGTATGAACTGGATCGTCGATAAAGCGGCGCTTCTGCTCGCCGCTATCGCCGGTGCGGCGATCGCATGGACGCTGATTCGCTACAGCGGCCAGTGGTTTGCGCTGCTGCTGTTCACAGTGGCATTTGCCGGGCTTTTCGCGGACAACCAGCGGCTACGCAACCGCCTAAGGGACTTAGGCGAAGACCCGAGTCGCCGCTCCAAGTGCGGCTCCCGCACACGCTAGCGACTTGCTGCCATCGCCGTCGTTCAACCGGCGACACCCGTGAACCGCAGCGCGCCGCCCTCGCCCAACGCCTCCCGCGTCTCGACCAGCGTAGTCCGCGCGGCGCGCGCATCGCCGGCGAGCCGCAGCAGCGCACCCAGTTGCGATGGCTGCCGCAGCAATTCGAGCAGAATCGGCCCGAGCGCGGTGGTGCCGTCGTCGCGCAAACCCGCCGTCGCGGCCGGCGGCAGCGTGCGCCAGGCCGGATCGACGACCGCTCGACACACGGCGAACGGCAGACCGTGCGCGGCAGCGGTCGCCCCCGCGATGTGCGATTCCATGTCCACCGCTAGCGCGCCGGTCGATTCGTGCAGCGCGCGTTTGTCTTCCGCGGCGATCAGCGGCGCGGCGACCGCCGCCGTCGCGCCACGACGCACACGTCCCGCGAGCCGTTCGGCCGTCCTGACGTCGGTTACCGCGGCGGCAATCCGCTCCGACCACCGCCGATCCGTGTCGATGCGTCCAAACGGTCCATGCACCGCATCCGCGACGATCAGCGCCCCTGGCTCCAGATCCGGCGCGAGTCCACCCGCCGTGCCGAAACTGATGATCCCCGCCGCGCCGCGAGCGACCGCCGCGCTTAGCGCGCGCTCGAGCAGATCGGCCCGCGCCGCGTACACGACCTCGACGCGCTCGCTGCCGTCGCCGCGTGCGATGCGCGCCTCGAACGCCATGCCGGTCACGACGATCACTGGCAAACTGCTATCGCCCGTCCCGACGGACGGCGTCATCGATACGGACATCCGTCACATCCCGACCGTGACGCGCGTGAGCCCATTGCGCTTCAGATGACGGAAGCGCGCGAGCGCCCACAGCGGGAAGAACTTGCGATAGCCGTGGTAGCGCAGATAAAACACGCGCGGAAAGCCCGTCGCGGTAAAGCGCGTTTCGTCCCACAGCCCATGCTCGCGCTGCTCACGCTGCAGATAGTCGATCCCGCGCGCCACCGCATCGTGATCGACCTCGCCCGCGGCCATCAGCCCGAGCAGCGCCCAGGCGGTCTGCGACGCGGTGCTCGGCGCGCGCTCGTAGCCGCGATAGTCGAGCTTGTAGCTCTCGCCGCCCTCGCCCCAACCGCCGTCCTCGTTCTGGATCGACACGAGCCATTGCACCGCGCGCCGCATACGCGGGTCGTCGTGCGCCATGCCGGCCGCGTTCAGCGAGCACAGCGCGGTCCATGTGCCGTAGATGTAGTTCAGGCCCCAGCGGCCGTACCAGCTGCCGTCCGACTCCTGCTCCTGCAGCATGTAGTCGAACGCGCGCTGCGCCGGCTGGCTGTTTTGCGGCAACTCACCGATCTGCGCGAACATCGACAGACAGCGGCCCGACACGTCCGCGGTCGGCGGATCGAGCAGCGCGCCGTGGTCCGAGAACGGGATGTTGTTCAGGTAGTACTGCGTGTTTTCCGGCTCGAATGCGCCCCAACCGCCTTCGCTGCTTTGCATGCCGACTATCCATTCGCGCGCGCGCGCAATCGCTTCGCGATCGACATCGGACTTCGTGAGCGCAGCCGAACGATGCATCGCCATCGCGACCACCGCGGTATCGTCGACGTCCGGGTAATGCGCGTTGTTGTACTGGAACGCCCAGCCGCCCGGCCGCACGTTCGGGCGGCGCGAAATCCAGTCGCCGCGCACGTCGAGAATCTGCAGCGGACGCAGCCACGCAAGCCCGCGTTCGGCCGCCTGTTCGGCACGTGCCTCGCCGGTTTCGAGCAAAGCGTGTGCAGCGAGCGACGTATCCCACACCGGCGACAGACACGGCTGGCAATACGCTTCGTCGTCCTTGATGACGAGCAGCTTGTCCAGCGACTTGCGAGCGATCGCGCGGTTCGGATGATCGGCTGGATAGCCGAGCACGTCGTACATCATCACCGAGTTGGCCATCGCCGGGAAAATGGCGCCGAGGCCGTCCTCGCCGTTCAGCCGTTCGTCGACGAACGCGACCGCCGCGCGGATCGCGCGTTCGCGGCTCGCCTTCGGCAGCAGGCCGTCGACCGCGCGCAGCACCGTATCGACACAGCGGAAAAAGCCGAACCAGCCCGCATGCTGATGCGGCGCGCGCTCGTTCATACCGGTGTTCACCGGCGCGCCGCGGAACAGCTCGTCGATGCGCACCTTGCGCGGGTTGCGAGCGAGCGGCCGCTTCGCATTGAGCACGAGCAGCGGCACGATCACCGTGCGCGCCCAGTACGACACCTTCGACAGATGGAACGGGAACCACATCGGCAGCAGCATGATCTCGACCGGCATCATCGGCACCGCGCGCCACGACACCACGCCAAAGAGGGCAAGCAGAATTCGCGTGAACACGTTCGCGTGTTCCGCGCCGCCGTGCGCAAGGATCGCGTCGCGCGCGCGCACCATGTGCTCGGCGTCGACCGGGTCGCCGATCATCTTCAGCGCAAAGTACGCCTTCACGCTCGCGCTGATGTCGAGCGCGCCATCGGTGAAGAGCGGCCAGCCGCCATTCGGCAACTGGATGCGGCGCAGATAGCGCGCGATCTTCTGTTCGAGTTCGAGGTTCGGCGTCTCGCCGAGGTAGTGAACCAGCAGCACGTATTCGGCCGGAATCGTCGCGTCGGCTTCGAGTTCGTAGACCCAATGGCCGTCCGGCTGCTGCGCGGCCAGGATCGCATCGGTCGCGCGCGTGATCGACACGTCGAGCGGGCTCGCGCCGCCAGTTTGCATCGGCGACGGCGTTGCGGTTGCCAATGCGTCCGCCACGGCGGGCGCGTTGGCAACCACGGCAGCTTCGGCCAGGTTCGGCGCCGCGTCGGCGGCTTCGGGCAGCACCGCGTCGAGCGGCTGCGTTTGAGATAAGTCGTTCATCTGCGTTCCATCGGTTGATTCAGCAGCGTATCCGCGGCCTTCTGGCCGGAGCGGATCGCACCTTCCAGCATCGCGGGCAGGCCGGTGGACGTCCAGTCGCCTGCGAGCAGCAAATTGTTCCAGCGAGTGCGCGTGCCCGGTCGCAGCGTCTCCTGCGCGGGCAGCGCGGCGAACATCGCGCGCGGTTCGATCACGACCTGCCAGCGCGGTAGCGGCGCGAGCGGCAGGTTCACCGCCGCTGCAACCTCCGCCCAAACGGTCGCCGCGAGCGCGTCGTGCGGCATGTCGATGAGCCGCTCGTCACCGTTGAGCGTCACCGACAGGCGGTCGTCGAACGCAAACAGCCATTCGGCCGTTCCGTTCAGCAACGCCGTGATCTGCGGCAGATTGAACGGCGGCTCAAGCGCGAAATGCACGTTCAGTGCGGCCGCGAAACGCGTCGGCGCACGTAGCCCCGGCACCAGCGCAGCCGCGGCTTCGGGCGGCAGCGCCAGAATCACCGCCTCGTTCGCGCCGAGCGTGATGCTCTCATCGGCGAAATGCAGCGCCTGTACACGCGCCGGGTCGGCCGCGAACACGATGTCGCGCAGACGCGAACCGAGCCGGATCGTCGCGCCGCCATGTTGCAGGAGCCGCAGCGCCGGATCGACGAACGCACTGCCAAGACCGTTACGCGCGACGAGCGGCCGGCACGCGAGCCCGCCCGCGAGCAGCGTGTCGCGCACGAGCGCGCCGGTCAGTTCGGCCGAGGCGTCGCGCGGCTCCAGATTCAGCAGCACATGCAGCAGCGGCCGCAGCAGCCGGTCCCACAGCGGACCGTCACAGCGCATCGTCTGCGCGACGCTGCGGCCCGGCTTCGCGAACAGCAGCGGCACGAGCGACAGGTAGTCGGTCGGCACCGTGTTCGGCACGCGCGCATGCGCGTCGAAAATCCACCACGGCAGACGCCCCGGCGACAGACGCACGCTCCAGCGCGACCGCGTGGCCAGATCGACGAACGGATACTCGGGCTGCGCGGGGCCGACCAGTTCGTCGGCGGCGCCGATCGCGCGCACGTAGTTCAGCGTCGCGGCATTGGCCGACAGCACGATGTGATTGCCGCTGTCGAGCGTCGCACCGAGCTGCGTGTCGTAGTACGAACGGCAGCGGCCGCCCGCGTGATCCTGCGCTTCATGCAGCACGACCCGCGCGCCGCGCCGCTGCAACTGCACCGCGGCGGCGAGCCCGGCCACGCCCGCGCCGACCACGTGGACGAGCTTCGGCATCAGCTCAGAAAAGCGCGTAACGCGCGACGATCCACAGCAGGCGCAGCTTCGGCTTGCTGACCTTCGTGCGCGGAACGTCGAAGCCGCGCTCCAGCGTACGCTCGAGCAGCACGCGATAGACGCCCGACATGATGCGCGGCGCACGCACCTGAGCGCGCGGCTCGCGATCCATGATCGCATCGGATTCGGCGAAGTGCTGCTTCGCGCGCTCGGCGAGCGTCGCGCAGACGCGCGGCAGCGACGGATCGTCGGCGATCTGCCGCGGGTTCGTGGCAGCGATGCCTTCGCGCGCGAGCAGTTCGCGCGGCAGATAGCAGCGGTTGATGTCGGCGTCTTCGTCGATATCGCGCAGGATATTGGTGAGCTGCAGCGCGCGGCCGAGATGGTGCGCGAGCTGCCGGCCCGACTCCTCCCGCATCCCGAATATCCTCACCGACAGACGGCCGGCCGCGCTCGCGACGCGGTCGCAATACAGGTCGAGCGTGGCGTCGTCGGGCGCGCAGATGTCGGCGGCGGCGTCCATCGCCATGCCGTCGATCATCGCGTGAAAATCCTCGCGTTGCAGATGAAACATGTGAATGTGCCGCGTCAGCGCGCGCAGCGACGCGCGCGGCTGGCCGGCGTAGCAGGCGTCGATGTCGGCGCGCCATTGCTCGAGCCCGGCCGCGCGCTCGGCGGGCGGCAGGTTGCTGTCGGCGATGTCGTCGACGGCGCGGCAGAACGCGTAGACCTGATACATCGCATCGCGCTGCGCCGCCGGCAAGATGCGCATCGCGAGATAAAACGAGCTGCCGGACGTGGCGGCAGCCGCGTCGATTTCAGTATCGTCCACGACGAGATTGGAAACAGCCAAGACGATCTCCGCTGGAGGCGCCCGCTGAAAGGCGTTCAAAGAGGTTTTTATGCCGACCCGCAAGGCAGTGTGCCCGCGCGCGCGGACACGCGCGAAACATCCGGCTGGGCGGCCGGAAACGGCGAAAAGTATAGCAATCTTTGCCGGTGACCGCAGATTTGGCGGCCCATGAGGGACGAAAGAAAGGCCGCCGGGCGCGGCCGGCTGGAACCACGCCGCCCCCGCTAGCGAATCACGCCCCCGCGAGCCGGAACGCGACCGCGCAGTTGCGGCCCTGGCGCTTTGCTCTGTAGAGCGCCGCGTCGGCCTCGTTGATCAGCACGTCGTACGCGGGTACGCCCTCGCGCGCCGACGCGCCGCCGAGGCTCGCGGTGACCGGCACGCTGGTGCCGATCAGCTCGACCGGCGTTTCCTCGATCACGCGACGGATCTTCTCCGCCACCAGCATCGCGTCGTCGAGCGGCGTGCACGGCAGCAGCAGCGCGAACTCCTCGCCGCCGAAGCGCCCAAATGTGTCCTGCGCGCGCACCACACCCGCGACACGCTGCGCCATCACGCGCAGCACCGTATCGCCGACGCCGTGACCGAACTGGTCGTTGATCTGCTTGAAATGATCGAGATCGAACAGCAGCATCGACATGTCGCCGCCATAGCGCTGCCAGCGCGTGAACTCGTCGCGCAGCCTCGCTTCGAAAAAGCGCCGGTTCGCGATGCCGGTCAGCCCGTCGCGATTCGCATACTCCTGTAGCTTCGCAACCGCCTCCTCGCGTTCGCGCTGCACGATGCTCACATGCGTCACGTCGGAGATCGTCACGCACACGGCCACCACTTCGCGATCGCGCATCAGCGGCATGAACGTGCAGTCCTGCTGCATGAAGTCGACCCCGCCGGTGATCGGCCGGTCGTGATCGAACTTGAACAGGTACGGGCGCTGCTCCCACGAGCTGAACGCGAAGCTGCCGAGCTGAAACACGCTTTCGATCTTGCGCGACAGCCACACGCGCGGCAGCTCCGGAAAGTTCTGGTAGATCGAGCGGCCGACCACCTGCTCCGCCGACAGGCCGCTATGGTCCTGCATGAAGCGATTCCACATCAGCACGTTCAGTTCGCGATCGAGCACGAAGATGCCAAAACCGACCCGCTCGACTACGAGGTCGCTCAACGATTCCACTGGGACATTCATAGACTGGACAGCAGCGCATCGAGCGCTTCGTTCATGTGACGGATTGAGTCTTCGGCCATCAGCATCACCAGATGCGCGCGAAAACTATGATGTTCGAGCGCGAAGTTCACTTCGACGAGCAGCGCCACCTGCCATTGCAGCACGCCGGGCTGGAACACTTCGTCGAGCGTCAGCGTGTCGCCGAGCACGCCCGGCGCGGAAAACACCGGCGTGCGGCCAAGCTGGTCGAGTATCGACGACACGCAAGCACCCGACAGCAGGTTCGCGACGTCGAGCATCAGTTCGCGCTCGCCGATCGTCTCGTAGCTGGAACGCGCGTACGGGTCGCTGACCAGCGAACACAGCTGCGCGATGCTGTCGCTGCGACAGATCACCAGCACCTCGCCCTTGATGTCCGAGCGAAAGCCCTGACGCACCGCGCTGACCGTGTCGTCGATGTGGGTCATCTCGCGCAGCGTGCGCGCAGCATCGCTCACCGCGACCATCTTGACGCGCGGCACCGACAGCTCGATAAACGAATCGAGCAGTCCCGCGAGCCGCGTCGCGGCCCGGCCCATCGCAAGGTTGGCGATTTCCTGGAGCGCGTCGCGCTGGTCTTCGGTGAAGGCGGGCTCAGACATACAAGCCGTACTCCTTGAGGATGGGCAGGACCGCCTCCGGCGTCACCGGCTTGGCGATGAACGCGATCGCGCCGAGCTCGCGCACGCGCTCCTGGGCGAGCGGCTGCACGTCGGCGGATACGACGATCACGAAGGTGTTGAGGTCCTCGTGCTGCAACGCTTCGAGAACCTGGTAGCCAGTCATGTCCGGCATCGTCAAATCGAGGAACATCACCGAGGCCTTGCCGTCGCGATACAGCGCGAGCGCCTCGTGCCCGTTCGTCGCGTAGGACACGTCGACGGCCCAGTCGGGCGGCAGAGCCTTCGTGAGCAACTTGCGGGCGAGCAGCGAATCGTCGGCGATCACAATGGGCAGCATGGCAACGGCGGGTCGGGCGGTTTTTTAGGCGGGTCGAATAAAGGAATCGGCTCGTTCGTATGCGCGCTTTCCGCGCCTGGTCGTTTGCGTTTTGTTCGTCCCGACAGCGGAGGACGGCACGCCTTCGCGTGATGCCGACCGATGCGCGACCAGGTACAGTGGCGCCTGTCGAATTGCAATTGCCTATGGCGAGAGGGGTGCGAATGCGGCAGGACGCGTTTTGGCGGACCTCGACGATCCGGCGCACAGAGGTGGCAACGGCCTTTTATCGTGGCGAGGATTGTCGAAGCAAAGCCGCGCAAAAGCAACTCGCCGAAATCGCTGACCGTAACGTTCTGTTTCCACGCTAGGCTAATTTGAGAAATAGTTTTATCGTCTGAGCCAGCATTCTTTTAGCTTTATCCTTTTGTGTACGTTTGCGCTTCCCGATTCGTCGCTGTTTTAAAGCCGCTCTTAAAGAACGGCCGGTCCGGTGGACGCTCGTCCCCGACGCTTTGCGGCGAGTTTTTCCGCGCTGCGTCTATGCTTGTTCTGAAGGCGGCATGGTGCCGGCAATGGCCCGATACGGGGCTGCCACATTCGAACGACTTTTCGCGTCAACGACAATGACATCAGACCAGGTCGACTCCGTGCGAGCGGGCCGCCTTTCGGGTCGTCCTGCCCGCGAGCAGGACGACGCGTCGTTTCCCGCCGTGCCGGAACAGAACTTCCAGGTACGTCGCATCACCCTGATCGCGCTGCTGGTCGTGGCGATCGTGCTGCCGTTCGTCTACGTCGCCGCGATGGCTTTCAGCGATCTGCGCTCGCGCGAGGCCGACGCGACCGAGCTGGCGCTGCGCACGGTGCGGGTCGCCGAAGAACACGCGTTGAAGGTGTTCGACATGAACGAGACGCTGAACTCGCGCATCGTCGATCTGACCGAGGGCCTCGACGACGACGGCATCCGCGCGCGCGAACACACGATTCACGACAAGTTGCGCACGATGGGCGGCGGCTATCCGCAGGTGGCCTCAGTGTCGATCTACGGCGAACAGGGCGCGCTGCTGGCGAGCAGCCGCGTCTATCCGTCGCCTACGAGCTCGATCGAACAGCGCGCCGATTTCGTCGGCATCCGCGGCGGCAATGCGCTCGAACATGTGTCGAAAGTGACGACGGGACACGTGAGCGGCGAGCAGGTGTTCAACATGGGCGTCGAGCGTCAGGCACCCAACGGCTCGTTCGCGGGCGTCGTGTCGATCGCGCTGCGGCCCAGCTATTTCGATGCGTTCTATCGCGAGCTGCTCGGCAACAGCGACGACACGCCGATCATCATGAGTCTCGTGCGCACCGACGGCGCGGTCCTCGCGCATTACCCACGCGGCCCGCGCGAGCCGACCGCGCTCGCATCGGATTCGCCGTTCGCCGAAGCGGTCTCGCGCGGGCAGCGCTCCGGCGTCGTGCGGATGCACTCGAGCTTCGCCGACGGCAACCTGATCGTCGCGTTCCGGCACGTCGGCTCGTATCCGGTCTACGTGCTGTGCGGCTATCGCACGTCGGCGATCTGGGCCGCCTGGTACAGGCACCTGAGCGTGCTGATCCTGTCGATGTTCACACCGTCGATAGTGCTGTGGTGCGTGATCTGGCTGTCGCTGCGCCGCCTCGGCGCCGAAGAGGAAGCGTGGCAGCGCTGGCAGGCCGAGGCATCGATGCGCCGCTCGATCGAATCCGCGTACCGCCAGTCGCGCAAGATGGAAGCGCTTGGCACGCTGGTCGGCAGCGTCGCGCACGACTTCAACAACCTGCTGATGATCCTGTCGGCCAACGTGCAGATCGTGCGACGGCGCGGCGTCGGCGGACTGGAGCGCGAACTGTCGGCGATGGAGCGCGCGTTGAAGAGCGGCCAGTCGCTGACGCGGCAGCTGCTCGGCGTCGCGCGCAAGCAGCCGCTGCGCACCGAGACGCTGTCGCTCGAACGCTGGCTGCCGTCTTGCCGCGAGCTGCTGCGCGCGTCGCTCGGCGCGAAGGTGTCGCTCGTGATCGATAGCGGCGTCGATACCTGGCCGGTGCGTGTGGACGTCGCCGAGCTCGAACTCGCGCTGATCAACGTCGCCGTCAATGCGCGCGATGCGATGCCCAACGGCGGGCGCTTCACCGCGCGCGCGAGCAACGTCGTGTTCCGCCGCGAGGACGGCTTTCCGCTGACCGGCGAGTTCGTGCAGCTGTCGCTCGAGCACACCGGCGCCGGCATGGCGCCCGAGGTGCTCGCGCACGCGTTCGAGCCGCTTTACACGACCAAGTCCAAAGGCATGGGCACGGGGCTCGGGTTGCCGCAGGTGTTTGCGTTCTGCGAGGGCTCAGGCGGGCTCGCGGCAATCGACAGCGCGATCGGCGCGGGGACCGCGGTGCGGCTCTATCTGCCGCGCGCGTCGAGCGAGCCGCAGACGGCTGGACCCGCCGAAGCGCTCGCGCCCGCGAGCGACGCGCCGCACGGTCTGCGCGTGCTGCTGGTCGAGGACAACGAAGAAGTCGCCGCCGGCACCGAGGCGCTGCTGCAGATGATGGGCCACCAGGTGAGCTGCGTGTTCAACGCCGACACGGCGCTGCGCGTGCTCGACGATGCCCGCGCGAAGCGTGCGGACACCGGCGAGCCGCTGCCGTTCGATCTGCTGCTGTCGGACATTCACATGCCGGGCAAGATGAACGGCATCGACCTGGCCGAAGCGGTGCTCGGATTCGACCCGCCGCTGCCGGTGATTCTCGTCACCGGCTACGCGGAAGAGCTCGACCGCGCGCGGCACGTGAACGTGCATGTGCTGTCCAAACCGTTCGATATCGGACTGCTCGAACAGCTGCTCGAAACGATCCAGCGCAACGCCGTGCAGACGAGCGCCGATACCGCCACGGATCCGGCCGATACCTGACGTCCGCGACGTCCCGGCGTCATTTACCAGAACTTGTAAAAAGCGCGGCGCTCACACGCAGCGCCTCGTTCGTCGCGAGTCCGCGCGATGCGTAGCGCGGCGGGCATCGCGGCCGTGCACGGGACGCAGCGCCGTCGCGCGTCGGTGCGGGGGCATGATCGTTGCGTGCCCGAAGACGGCAAGGGGACGGCGCCTCGGGTGCCGCCCGTTCCAGCACAACATGTCGGGAGACAACCATGCAACATCTCGTGATTGGTTTATTCGACACTTACGTGCAGGCTGAAACCGCCCGCGACACGCTCGTGCAAACCGGTTTTGCGCGCGAGAAGATCGAGTTGCAGGCGAACGCCGAACCATCGGTTGGCTCGGCCACCAGCGAAGTCGCCAACGCGGGCGTACTCGCGAATATCGAGCGCTTTCTCGCCAGCCTGTTCTCGACTGGGCCGCGTCCGTCGGACACCGCCCGTTATGCCGAGGCGATGCGGCGTGGAGCGGTGCTCGTGTGCGTTCATGCCGCGAGCCAGTCGCATGCGGAATTGGCGCGCAACACGCTCGTGCGGCTCGGCGCGACCGATATCGGCGACCGCCTGCCCGAGGCGGACACCCCAGTCGCCTCCAGCCGCGACCACTCGGTGCTCGATGAGCTGGGCATCGGCGCGGTGATGCCGGGTACGCCGCGTACCTCGAGCGTGACCACCGAGGCGAGTGCGACGCCGGGCATGCGGGACACCAGGGCAACACCGGGGGCAAGTGTGAGTTCGAGTAGCGGCGCAACGGGTGCGGCGGGCATCAGCGAATCGACCGGAATCGCCGGCGCCACGAGCGCCACTTCGGCAACCGGTACGAGCGCGCCCGACACCGTGCCTCCTCCTGCTCCTCCGCGCCCCGATCCGCTGACCGCCATGCCGCCGGCGGACATCGGCGCGGCCGCCGAGCCGTTCGCGCCGCCGCCGATCAGCGATCGGCCGACGAGCGATCCGGTCAACGAACCCGTCGCCGATCCTCTCACCGGCGATGTGGGACGCAGCGCGATCGCCGCCGGCTCCGTGCCGGGTTCGGGCGCGGTGATGCAGCCCCAGCCGTCCGACATCGTCCCGGAAGGCGGACAGCCGGGCACCGGTCCCGGCGCGCAGATGCCGAACGAATATCTGGAGTATGAAGAAGACTTCCGCACGCACTACGACGAGCAGTACGCAGCCGCGAACGCGCGCTACGAAGACTATGTGCCGGCCTATCGCTACGGCGCGGAGATCGGTCGCGACGCGCGCTTCCGCGATCGTCCGTGGGAAGAGATCGAGCCCGAAGCTCGCCGCCATTGGGAAACCACGTCTCCGGAGAGCACGTGGGAGCGCTTCAAGCTCGCGGTGCGGCATGGGTGGGAGCGGGTGACCGGGCATCACCACGTATAGGTGATGCAGCGGGCGAAACGGGCGCGGCCGCCTCGCGCGGCGCGCGCCGTGTCCTCGTTGCTTCGGCGGATGGTCAGGGCGCGGTCAGCGCCGCTAAGTCTCGATTACGCCACCGCGCCATGCCGCTTGATCCACGTGACGTAGCGGTCCATGAACGATTGCAGGAACTTGCGCGTGCCTTCGTTGACGATCTCGCCTTTTTCGTTGATCACCGACGGATCGTGCTTGATGAACACCTCTGGCTGCCCCATCGTCGCGACGTCGAGATAGGCAAGCACGTTGCGCAGATGCTGTTGCGCGAGCGCCGTACCGGTGGCGCCGACCGAGGTGCCGATCACCGCGCCCGGCTTGTTGCCCCACGAGTTCGTGCCCCACGGCCGCGAGCCCCAGTCGAGCGCGTTTTTCAGCACGCCCGGCATCGAGCGGTTGTATTCGGGCGTCACGAACAGCAGACCGTCCGCGGCTTGCACGCGCTCCTTGAGCTTCTTGCCGGCTTCCGGATAGTCGGAGTCGTAGTCCTGTGAGTACAGCGGCAGGGAGCCGATATCGATGTATTCGAAGGTGAAATCGGCTGGAGCGAGAGAAATCACCGCCTGAGCCAGTTGGCGATTGAACGAATCCCGCCGCAGGCTGCCGACGACCACTGCAATGTGATAGGCCATGTTCGCTTCCTCGGTTAGTGCGCTCGACGCGCAGAGAGTAGGACTGTTCATGATAGGCAAAAGCCGCGTGAAACGCCTGGCCACTGGCGGATTTGGCGAGGCGATAGCGGATCGGGAAGGGTTCTTGCGGCAGCTTTCGGTGGATAACCTCGCAGCTCGAAAAGTTATCCACAGAATCGCTGAATAACCTTGTGGATAAGTAGAACTTTTGCCTTGTCAATCAAGCATGCCTTCGGGCCAGGGCGATCTGAGGCAAATGGACACCACCGACCTTCTGGAGGACCGGATCATGAGTCTCGACTACGCAGGAAAATCCCACGACGAAGCGGTCGCCGCGCGCAAGAAAGCGCGGCAGCGCGCGCAGGAGCCGGCGGGCGGCAAGATGGCCGTCGACGGCGTCGAAGCCGATGCCACGCATAGCTGCGGCGAGCTGTCGGAACAAGGCAAACAGGTGTGGCGTACGGGCGCCGGGCTCGATGGCGGAGGCAAGGCGCCGAGCCGCTAGGGGTTGATCGCTGAATGCAAAAAGGGCGCCGTTGCCGGCGCCCTTTTCTTTTGCTTGCTTGTTGCGTGTGCGGCGTGCGATCAGTTGCCGAAAAATACGTTGCAGTACGACTTCGGGCCGTTGCAGGTCGAAGCCGGAGCGTCGGCATGAGCGACGCTCGAAGCGGCTGCGAAGAGTGCGGCCGAAGCGATCAGGGCGGAGAAAATGCGTTTCATGGTCGGGACCTCGTTTGCGTATCGTTGCGCGATCTGATGCGATCGATGGCGTGAAGAATAGCGAGCGGGTCCGCGTCCACAAACAGCGAAGATGAGAAGATATTTTTTTATAAACTGAAATAATCGCTACTGCCTGAGCGCGCGGAACTGGTGATCGACCGCGACGCGTTGATTGAGCGATAGTCCGAGTCCAAGCTTGCTGGCGCGGAGGCTCGACTTATCATTTCTTGCAACAATTAATTGCCGCTGTCATAAGCCGCCGCGCCGCGCGACCAAGTTCCTTCGGGACATCGATTGCCAAGGGGTATATGTTCAATACCGCTTCGTTAGGGCACGAACGTGAGAGAGAATGGCGCACGCATCCGCAAATCGCGCGAGGACGACCATCCGCTCATGAATCACGACGTTTCAAGGCAACACCCACAGCCGGCACCGCAGCGACGGGGCACGCCGTGACGCAGCCAGGCGGCCCATCGCTCGACGATCCCATCTATCTCGCGCAATTGCGGCGCGACCTCGTGCGCTTCGCCCGTCTGCAATTGCGCGATGCCGCAGCCGCCGAGGACGCCGTGCAGGAAGCGCTGACCGCCGCGTGGATGCAGGCCGCGCGTTTCGCCGCGCAGTCGGAGCACAAGACCTGGGTGTTCGGCATCCTGCGCCACAAGCTCGTCGACACGCTGCGGGCGCGCCAGAGGACGGTCAATCTGTCGTCGCTCGAAGCGGAGATCGATGGCGAAGCGTTACTCGATCGCGAGCTTTTCAAGGACAACGGCCACTGGTCGCGCGAGACGAAACCGCGTCCATGGCCGACACCCGAAACCGCACTGCGCCAGCAGCAGTTCTGGACGCTGTTCGAAATGTGCCTCGAGCATTTGCCCGAGCACATCGGACGCGTGTTCATGATGCGGGAGTTTCTCGACCTCGACATCGCGGCGATCTGTGCCGAGCTGCAAATCAACGCGAATCATTGCAGCGTGCTGATCTATCGCGCGCGGCTGCGGCTGCGCACGTGCCTGAGCGAAAAGGGCCTATCCAGCGAGGACGCGAATGGGGAAGTGTAAAGACATCACGCGGCTGCTATCCGACGCGCTCGACCGCTCGCTGTCGACTGGCGAATGGCTCGCGATCCGCCTGCATCTGCCGACCTGCAGCGGGTGCCGGAACTATCGCAAACAGATCCGCCTGCTGCGGGTCGCCGCGCATGTGGCGAGCGGAATCGCGAGCGCCGATGGAGCGGTGAGCGGCGACGAGTGATTTGCCGCTTTGCCTTCGCGGTTCAGCGCTCGCCGGGCGGTACGTCGCGATAACGTTCGAAAAAGCGGGCGTGCGACGCTTCGTCGACGCCGACGGGATGCGCATCGGCACGCGCGGGATGTTTCGCGAGTTGCGCACGGGTGCGGATTGGCCGAGGCGCGAAATTGCCGCCGCAATTCGGACACACGTTGCGCAGCTCGGTCAGCGCGCAGACCTCGCAGAACGTGCACTCGTAGGTGCAAATCATCGCGTCGGGCGCGTTCGGCGGAAGTGACTTGCCGCAGCCTTCGCAGGTCGGTCGCAATTCAAGCATGACGGGGTGCTCCTGTCGTTGGCAACGCGGGGCGCGGTTTTCCTGCCTGGCGTCGCGAGAGGATCGATGCAGCCACGCGTTGCTGGCCGCTGCCGCTGTAATGCCGGTCGATTGTAGCGGGAGGGGATGGGGCGCGCACTCGGCGTTAGACAATGCTTCGCTACTCCCGAATGATTTGCTTATGCGAATTTATCGGTTCGTCCAGGCGGGCGGACGAATTATCGTCGGAGCCAATCGGACCAGCCTTGGTGTCCGTCAAATTCTCTTTCGACGAGTATTCTCATGTCCCGTGATCCGCTGCTGACGCGCCGTACGTTTCTCGCCGGCGTAGGTGCAACGCTGGCCGCCGCCGCGTTGCCGGTCTTCTCCACCACCGCATTTGCCGCCGATGAACATGCGAAAGAACTTCGCATCGGATATCAGAAAGCCGCGAGCACCCTGGTATTGCTGAAGGCGCACGGCACACTCGAAAAGCGGCTCGCGCCACTCGGCATCACGGTCAAATGGACGGAGTTTCCGGCGGGGCCGCAACTGCTGGAGGGGCTAAACGTCGGCGCGATCGACTTCGGCTATGTGGGCGAAGCGCCGCCCGTGTTCGCGCAAGCGGCCGGCGCCAATTTCGTCTATACCGCGTATGAACTTCCGACGCCGCACGCCGAAGGCATTCTCGTGCATCCGGACGCGCCGATCAGAACCTTGGCCGATCTGAAGGGAAAGAAGGTTGCACTGAACAAGGGCTCCGATGTGCACTGGTTTCTCGTCGCCGCGTTGCAGAAAAACGGCGTGAAGTTCAGCGAGATCCAACCGGTGTATTTGCCGCCCGCCGATGCACGCGCGGCCTTCGAGCGCGGTGCGGTCGATGCGTGGGCTATCTGGGATCCGTTTCTCGAAGCCGCCAAAAGGCAGACGAACGCGCGGCTGCTTGCCGATGCCGAAGGTATCGTTAGTCACCACCAGTTCTTTCTGAGCGCGCGACCCTTCGCGCAACAGAACGGCGACGTTCTTGCGATCGTGATCGATGAAGTCGGCAAGGAAGGGGCGTGGGTGCGCGGCCATTACAGCGAGGCCGCCGCACAACTCGCGCCGATTCAAGGGCTCGACGCGAGCGTGATTGAATCAGGCTTGCGCCATTACGCGCACATCTATAAGCCCGTCGACGCGAACGTGCTTGCGGAACAACAACGCATTGCGGACACGTTCACCGAACTGCGCCTGATCCCGACGAAAATCGTGACCAAGGATGCCGCGCTGTCGGGCAAAGCCTAGCTCAGCAGTTCGAGGTCGCATTGCGCACGTCGGTTGACTTTGAAGCTCGCGCGATCAGGGGAAAAGCGCGGCGACATTTTCGGGCGGGCGGCCGATCACGGCACGCCCGTTTCTCACGACGATCGGTCGTTGCAACAGAATCGGATGCTTCGCCAATGCTTCATAGAGCTGGGCGTCAGTCAGCGACGGGTCGGCGAGATTGAGTTCTTTATATTCGGCCTCGGTGTCGCGGATCATTTCGCGGACCGGACAGCCAAGTTGAGCATTGAGATTCTTGAGCTCTGCGACGGTCAGCGGCCTCTTCAGATATTCGACGATTTCCGTCGCTTCATTTGCGGGGTTGTAGGTGTTCGCGACGAGTTCGCAGGTGGCGCGCGATTTGGAGCAGCGTGGGTTGTGGTAGATGGTGATCATGGCTTGGTTCAGGGCTTGCGCCGTTGAAGGTTGCTGTGACGGTTAGACGGGTTCGGGAATTTTAGCGGGTGACTTGGTGGCGTGGCGGGGGATGATTGCGCGGCATGCGCGTTGTTCGAACGAACGATGGGGTGGGTCGGTTTATGCGCATAAACCGATGCGCTCTTCCGGGGTGAGTCGGTATCGTTTAATGCTTGCAGCGTGAGCTCTCGTCACTCCTCTGACCCGCTTACGCGGGCGCGATACAAACGACGACCTATATGCCATTGCTGATGAACCGCCTGCGGCACGTTGGCCGCTCCTGCCAAGTTCGGGGAGGAGCGGCGTCGGACGAATCCATGGCGAATGCTCTCCTGCAGGCCAATTTCCACGCGAACTTTTATGCGCATAAAGTCTGCGGCCCCTTGGTCGCTCCGATGTGCGCGTTCCTTCTCAGCGAGATCAACTCGAGAATCACGCGACCAGTCGCCCGCGACTGAGCACGCAGTACTTGAGCGCTCATTCCTTTCCTCCCGTCCCCTCCGAGGGATAGCGATCAGCAACGCTTAGCCTCAGTCCGCGCTCTTATAGGCCGCAAGCCCTCGAGCACACCCTTGATGCCTCTTTATGCGCATAAACCCTCTGCCGAATGGCGTATTTCCGAATTTTGCTTACTCAAATCATTTGAAATAGCAATTCAACCAGGTAAAATCCATTTGCGTCTAAAAAGAGGAGGTGAAATTTGGCGGCAGAAATCATCGCGGTAACACAGCAGAAGGGCGGGGTCGGGAAGAGCACCATCGCGATGCATCTCGGCGCTGCATTTCACGAGAAAGGCAAACGCGTTCTCGTCGTCGACGCGGATGGCCAAAACACTCTGATCCACTGGGCGAGCGCTGCGTCCGACGGCGACATCGGTATTCCATTCGCCGTCGTCAACCTGTCCGAAGCCGGCAGCCAGATCCATCGCGAGATCAAGAAGTTCGTGGCTGACTACGACATCATCGTCGTCGACTGCCCGCCCTCCATTACCGAAAAAGTCTCCGGCGTCGTCCTGCTTGCAGCGAGCGTCGCGGTGATCCCAACTTCGTCGTCCCCCGCCGATTACTGGTCGAGCATCGGCCTCGTCAAACTGGTTCAGCAGGCGCAGGTCATGAACGAAGACCTGCGTGCCGTGTTCCTGCTCAACAAGACAGAAGAGAAACGGATGCTGACGCGCGAACTGAAGCGCGCGCTCGAAGAACTCGGCTTCCCTCTCCTCAAGACCCAGATTCCCACGCGCGAAGCCTACAAGCAGGCAATGGCGTTGGGGCAAACGGTGCTTCAGATGAACGATCGCGGCGCCAAGCTCGCCGCGCTCGAAGTACGGGCGTGCGCCAACGAGATCGCCGCCTTGCTCCCGTGAATTTATGCGCATAAAGGACCCTGAATGAAACCGTCCCAATTCGCCAAAGGCTTTCAAGCACGTCCTGACACGACCAGCAGCGAAAAGCGCACAGCGCTCGACCGTCTGAATGCGATCGACGGCTTGGTTAAAAATGACGCGAAAAACTCCACGATCGCCGGGCGTCCGATTCCGGCCGTCGTACCGTCGCGTCTGCAGGATGCCGAGATCCCTGATCCGGATAACGAATCGGCGGCCTACCGCGCATGGCGGCTCGAGCACGGTTATCGTCCCGGCCAGGTCATCGAACTGGCGCTCAAGACCATCAAGCCGAGCCCGTTCAATCCACGGTATTTCTATGTGAAGTCGTCGATTGCGGAGCTTGCCGTCAATCTGGCGAAGCAGGGACAGCAGCAGGCGATTCACGTCATTCCCGACTACGACAACCCTGGCACCTACTTCGTCAGTGACGGCGGCCGACGCGTGCGCGCGCTGAAAGAAGCGAACAAGGAGTCGGTGAAGGCGATCGTCATCGATCTGCCGATCGGCATCCAGAGCTACAAACTCGGCTACGACCTCAACGTGCAGCGCGACTCGCAGACCGTGTTCGACAACGCGATCGTGTGGCGACGCTTTCTCGACGAGCGCCATTTCCAGAGCCAGAAGGAACTGGCCGAACATCTCGGGCTCGACGAATCGACGGTCGCAGTCGCGCTGTCCATCGCCAAGCTGCCGGAAACCGTGATGCAGGAGATGGTCGCGCGCCCTGACCGCTTCGGCTCGAACATGGCGTATCAGGTCGGCCGCTATCACACCGCTCGCGGCGCGGACGCGACGCTGCGACTGATCAATCGGATCCTTTCCGACGATCTGAGCACACGACAGGTCGCCGACATCGTCAAAGGGCGCGCGACCGCGCAGGAAAGCGCAAAACCGGCTGGCCGGCAGCGCTATGCGCAACGTCTGGAAATCAAGCTTGGTGGTGTGTCGGTCGGCGATCTGAAGTCATATGGGGACGACCGACTCGAGTTGCGCCTGAAAGGCCTCACGCGTGAAAAGCGTGACGACATCCTGCGGCAGATTGAGAAGATGCTGAAGTAAGACGTGAGAGGCGGTGCGCCCGCACCGCCCCTTTCCTTTCAAAGGCCGTTTCGACCCATCAGGCCGCGCGCGACTGGTTAAGGGTGAAGGCGAGCAGATCGCCATCGGTAGGTTCGCCCCAGGTCCTGCGCGCGAGCCAGTCAAAGAACGCCGTTTCCACGATCTTCGAATCGAGCCCGCGACGCCGCCAGTCGTCGCGCATGTGCGTGCCGAGCCCCGGCAATTCTTCTTCCTCGAACGACTGCCGCGCGATATCGCGCTCCGACTCGCCCTGTTCGTTGTACAACTCGTAGGCCTGCTTGCGACGGTAAGCCGAGTATTCGCCGAGCAGACGCGCCTTCAGATCGTCGGCCGGCGACGCCACCGACTTGCTGGTGCCGCCACTTGCCGGCAGCGCCTCGACCGGCGGCGCATAGCCCTTCTTCAACGCATCCTTGAACAGCGCCGGCGCGCTACGCACCGGCGGCAGCGACGTACTGCGCATCCGCTGCTCGGTCATCTGCAACGCGGCGCGGATCCGGTTCTCTTCGCTGTCCGCGTAAAGCGTCTGCGCTTCCTTCAGCGGAATGCCGATCTTCACCATCCGGTCGACCAACGTGCTGTCGAACACGTTCGGATGTTCGTCGAGCGCGAGCATCGGCTGCTTGCGCTCGGTCACGCGGAACTGGATTTCGGCGACGCGCCGACCCTCGCGATGCTCGATCAGCTCGACAAAAATGTTCGTGACCGCGTTGACCTCGGCGATGGCCGGGCGCAGATAGTCGCGCTTGAAATACTTGTACTCGCGCTTCGCCTCGTCGCCGGCTTCGGTATCCGGCGTGCCCGACAGAATCGGCCGCCACCATTCCCAGGTCTCGCGCATCGTCAGATGGCTCGGGTTGGTCAGGTAGCGCACGCAGATCTCGTAGAGCGCGAGGCCCGCGCTGCTGCGCAACTGGCTCTGGAACTGCAGACTCAGCCGCGCATACTGAACGGGATCGAGCAGTTTCTTCTTGATCTTCGGCGCGAACGAAAACTCGACCCAGACGCGACGCGTGGTCGGATCTTCGAGAATTTCCGCGTCCGCGATCAGCGTCGAAATACCCCATTTGCGGCCGGGCTTCTGACTCGAGGTGCCGGTGCTCCACTCGACCTGCACCGACACCATCCGGCGCAGGTGTTCCTTGACGAGCGCGGTGTCATTGGAATCGAACGCGGAATTGGCGACGATGTCGGACAGCAGCGCCCGATAGGTGTCGCCCGATTCATCCGCTTGCTGGGCCACCGCGAGCAACACGTTAAAGAGCTTGCGCGTGAGCAACGTGATCTTGCCGCTCTTGGGCTGGATCGCGATTGCCTCGACGGCTTTGCGCAGCTCAGCCGAGCTCGGGCTGACAACATCGGTCTTTTTCGCGCGCTTCGTGGCCATGCGTCGGGGTGAGGGAGGGGATTTCGCGAGAGCATACCGGCTGTGGTGATACGCGTCTATAGCGTGCATCTCACCATTGCCGGTGAAGCGAGTTTACGAAGCGCACCTCACCTCGAGCAAGTCCCGAAAACCCTCACCTCGGCTGCGTGTCACCAGGATCGGGCTATCCTTGCCGGTCGCGGCGTTTGCGTATCGGGCCCGTTTCGCTGCATACCGGAACGGGGAGCACTTGATCCCGAATCTTCTCACCTCAAAAATTTTCGCTGGTTTTTTCGGGACGTCATGTAAACGGACGATGTCTGGGCAGCCGAGGACTTCGTCGTGCGGCCTTGCGACGGTTTCGTCGATTCTCGCGGGCTGCCGGGCGACGCAAAATCCGGATCAATTGATGTAATCCGTGCCTTGTATCGGACTCGAAGCGCGGTGCAGGCCAGCGCCAAGCGCTTCGTGAGCCTTACTGACAGTGCATCAGGCTTGCTATCGCCGGGCGCGACGTACGACTGCGTGGCGCCTCTACTGACGACTCACCCATCACCGCCGAGAACGCTGCCGCCGCTAACCGCCGTTTGCGACTTTGAGCTTCGTCCGACTTGCCGTAAAAGGGGAGGTCGAGCCGCACGCAAATCCTCACCACTGTGGTGCTCCCGAAAACTCTCACCGTAGCACCGCGGCACGGGACAACACGATACGCGTTTGGGCCGCGCCAGTACCGCATTTCCCCAATGTGATCCTCCTGAAAAGCCTCACCTTTGAGGTTTCTGGAGGCCCAAACGCCCGTGTACTGAGACCTCCTGAAAACCCTCACCTTTGCTGCCGAAAAGGAAAAATTCCCATAATTTCAATGACTTGCGCCAACGCCTCCGAACGTTCGAGGGATGGGTACCCCGTAAAATCTCACCTTAAGCCGGCTTTTTCGCACCGCAGCACTTTTCACCGCCTTCCACGAGCTTCCCGAAAAACCTCACCTTTGTGGTCGGAGACCTGGTTCACCCACTCCCGCGAATCGCCATGCGGCGGGCATCTCCGGCCCACAGCCTTCATTTTGGTCCCGAATTTCCTCACCTTAACGCCCAGAACCCTGGCCAGAGCGTCCCGAAAAGTCTCACCTTTGGGGAAATCGCCGCCGAAACCAGATCGCAGAGCTGGCTTATCAGCCGGCGCCCTGAATCCCCTCACCTTTCGAATCGCGAGCGATTCCAGCCAGGCAGTCTCTCGGGTAGTCGACGCATGACAATCCATCTTCCCTCCCGTAAATCCTCACCTCAGCCGTCTGGATGCTCAAAAACAAAGCAAAATTGGCCAGCGAGCCCCGAAAAATCTCACCTCCGTTTCGCGTTTTCTCCCGCCACGGCTCACCAAAGCGGTTAACCACGTTAGAAAAGTCCCGAAAAACCCCGCTCGCGAGTTTCCCGAAAAACCTCACCTCGGTGCCGCTCCAACCGAACGAGTACTTATGAGGGCTGTCGGGTGCTTCGCGGCCATGAAGTCCCGCAAAACCTCACCTTTGCCCCGAACCCCACGTATACGGTGTTTCCTGAACCCGCTCACGTTCCGTCCCGGACCCGCTCACCGAGCTCCCCGAACCTCATCACTCGAGTTTCCCGCAGAGTCTCACCAAGTCTCCCGCAAAGCTTCACCTTGCCGGGCTGAAAGCCCCGCCAGACAAGGGTTTGCCGCGGCGTTAACGTTTTTAACAAGGGTTCAAAGGTGTTTACTTTTATTACTCTCAAGCCATGCACCCCGCGAGTCCCGTGAAACACGGGGCCTACAACCCACAGCGATTGGAGATCTATCGTGAAACACCGCGTGATCCCCGTAGAATCAAACAAAGCGCTTCTAATACAATGGCTTATTGGCTATTCTTCGTTTTGTTTCACGGAAAAAGTGGCATCGACGTGTTTACTATCGCGATTTGCCTAAAAAACTCCGTCTGTAAACGCCAATCCGTTCGCCACTGATGAATCGGTAGCAAACACTACGTAAATTGTTATGATCCATCCAATTCGAGCCACATCGAGGTAAACATGAATCTGGATCAGGAGCGGCAAGCCATTCGCAATGAGCTTGAATCAATGCGTGCGCAGGGCGTGCGCCGCCAGGATCTGTCACTGCACGCCTGCAAACGGCTCTTTTTCGATCTCGGCATCCGGCCATCGATGGCGGCCGTGCGCGATCTCACGCAAACGGGTAGCGCGAGCGACATCCCGAAAGACATCGATCATTTCTGGGAGCGCATCCGCCACGTTTCGCGGGTCAAAGTTGGCGCAGGCGCGATACCGAAGGCACTCGAAGATCGCGCCGGCGAACTGCTGGGCGCGCTATTCGAAGAAGCGGTCGTGCAGGCCAAAGCGTCGCTCGATGCCGAACGCGAAGAGATCCGCGCGCAGATCAGCGCGGCCGAACTTCGCGTACGCGACGCCGAGATTCGTCGGGATGCGGCCGACGAATCCATCAGGCGCAGCGAAGCGCGCGCCGAAGCCGCATGGGAGCGGGTTCGCGCGCTCGAAGGCCAGTTATTGAGCGCGACGACGCACGGCAGCGTTCATCTCGAAGGTATGCAGGCAACCACGCGCCGGCTCGACCAGGAAAACGAGGCGCTGCGGCAACGGCTCGAAAACGAGCAGGCCACCAATGCGGCGTTGCGCGACCGGATCGACGCGTTGCACGTCGAATTGCGGCAAAGCACCGAGCACTATGCGCAGCAGATCAAGGATGCGGTCGCCGAAGCGGAGCGGCGCGTCAAGCCGATGCTGGTCGAACTCGATTCGCTTCGCAGCATGGCCGCGACGTATCAGTCCGGCGTGCGCGACGCGAGCCGCAAGGAATTCGAGTTCATTCAGCAGATTGCCGCCGCCAAGGCGCGCGGCGACCGGCTCGACGCGCAGCTGCGCGAGCAATCGGACGAAGTCGATGCGCTGACCAAAGAAGTCGCCGCCTTGCGTGGCCAGCAGGGCATCGATCCGGCCATCGCCGTGCTGCTTTGCTCACTGGTCACCGAGGGGCGGCTCACGAGCAAAGAGCTGAGCATGATCGGCACCGCGGCCGACGGCCACGTGACGCTGCCCGCGCGATGCCCGAAATGCGAGGAAGGTGAGCCGGAGCTGTCGCAGGTCGATCACCGTTTCGAATTGTTGTGCCCGGAATGCGAGCACTCTTCCGGCCTCGGCGAATCGCGGCTCGCGGCGGTAAACCAGTTTCTGTCGAACGATGCGTCCACCGCGCCGTCGTCCCGCTCCTTGCAGACGATCCGCTAACCAGAAACGGCCAATCCAACGGAAAAAACGTCAAAGGTGAGGAAATTCGGGAGCGTCACGGTGAGGTCTTTCAGGGCTCGCCGGCTCCCGTTTTCCCCGTAAAACGCCCGTCACGCCGGGGCTCGGCCAACGGCGCCGCCGCCGGATCGGGCTCCTGTGCCGCGGGCGAATCCTGCTGATCAATCCAAGTTTGCCACGCGCGATACAGCCGGTTCGCGGACACCGCCTGCACGAAGCCGAGCCATTGACCGACCTGTTCGGCCTCCACTCCGCTTTCGAAAAGGTCTGCCGCAAACGTGTTGCGCAAGGTTTGCGGACTCGCGCGCGATTGGCGCGAGGCGGCAATTCCCGCTGCGTCCACGAGCGCATCCACCGCGCGCAGCATCGTGGCCTTGTGCATCGGCCTGCCGGAAGGCGACGCGGGAAACACGAGGTTGCCGGCCAACTCCGTTACCCGACGTTCGGCGAGCCAGGCGTCGAGAATCGCCGTTGCGAACGGCGCGAGACGTGTGCGCCGCGTCAGCATCGGATTCGGCGACTCGATCGTGACCCACGGCGAGCCCTCTCTCACGCAACTAACCGTAAGTGCTCCCGCTTCGCCCGTCTTCAGTCCTCCGCCCAGAAACACGGCGATCAGTGCGCGGTCGCGTCGCTCTCTCCAGCGCTGCGCGGTCGACAAGGCCGGCAACGGCGCGAACAATCGCGCGATCAACGCAGTGCGTTCCGCATGCGTGAGAAACCCGGTCGGCTCGTTGTCGCGAGCATTGCGCCACGCGGCTTGCCCATCCTGAGCAATGAAACGCGCCGGGTTGATCGACGCCGATTCGATCTCGCGCACGTGGTCGAGCACCCGCTCAATAAGCCGTAAATAGCGGACCCGTTGCGTTTTGCGAATCTCGAGGCTGGCGACGAATTCGGCGATCGCGGGCGTGTCGACCGTCGCGAGGTTTTGTTGCCGCGCGTCGAGCCAATCGAGAAACTGCCCCCACTGCGCCTGATAGACCAACGCCGAAGAGCGACGGAAATGCTGCTTCGCGAGCCACGCATCGAACGCGACCTGCGGGTCGCGACGCCAGTCTTCGCGTTGCTGATCGAACAGATCGGTAGACGGCGCGGGACGGGGAACGGGGTCGGACAGATGGGGAGGTGACATGGGCATTCCTTCGGTTAGTTGCACCGTTCGGTCCGCGTATTGTAGGCGCCAACCGCAGCACGGCCCACTTCGAGGAACGGATCACAATCCGAGCCATCCCGACCTGGCGCCACCATCAGCCGCCCCACGCCCTGGCGCGCTTCAAAGGCGCATCGACCGGCCATGGCAGCGCCGCCCGGCGCGCGGCTTCCTCGTACGCATTGACGGCAAACGCAAAAACGGCGGGCAATGCATTGGACGTACCGAAATCCACGCCGTCATCCGTTTCGGGATAAGGCAGATCGGACGGGCGCTGGAACAGCCCGAGCATCAGCGCGTCGTGCCGGCTGGCAAAACCGAGATCGGCCAGCGCCTCGGCTTCGATGGCATGGAGCAGACGCCACGTGAGCGGCACCTGTTTGACGATGTAGCGCCCGGCGATGCTGCGCACGATATGTTCGAGATCGCGCGCGGCGGTCTGGTAGCGCAGCGCGGCGAGCGTTTGATCGGTAGGGTCGGTTTTCAGGTTGTTCATTCTCGGCTCCAATCGACACGTGATACTGTACAAACATACAGTATCAGGCGCAACCTGGCCGAACGGCCTAGCCGTGAATCACCACCAGCAGCGCTTTCGCCTCGCTCTTGCCGACGTTGCGGATCGCGTGCGGTTCATCCGCGACATAGCGCGCGGTGTCCGCGACCTTGAGCCGCTTCGTCGCGCCGGCCGCGTCGATTTCGATCGAGCCGTGCAGCACGGTCAAATGCTCGCGCGTGCCAGGCTCGTGCGCGTTCGACACCAGCGCCCCGCCAGGCTGCAGCGTCAGCTCGTACCACTCGAATTTGCCGGCCAGCTCGATGGGGCCCCACACACGCAACTGGTATTTCGCTTCATGACCGCTTAGCGTGGGAATATCGTGCGGTCCCGAAACGGCGATCGCCTCTGGCGACTTCGGCGGCGCAAACAGCGAATCCAGGCTCACGCCGAGCGCGTTGGTCAGCCGCCAGGCAACCGCGATCGTCGGATTGGCCTTGTCGCGCTCGATTTCCGACAGCATCGATTTCGACACGCCGGCCGCGCGCGACAGATCGTCGAGCGTCATGCGCCGCTCGGCGCGCAGCCGCTGAATCTGCTCGCCGACGCGCGGCGGCGCCGCAATCGCCGCGTTCGGCGTTATTGCCGCGCTAGCGGAGGTGGGCGCCGCAGTGGCCGCGGCGCGGCGTGTACCCGAACTTGCCATTTCCTGACCCATCGTTTAGAGTTGTTCGATATACCGGATTTTAGTTCGGAAAAACGAAAAAATCCGATAAAGCTGACAACCGACTATAACAGGCCACCCTTCGCGCTCCCATGCGAACGCGGGCGCCGTCACCCTCAGGAGTCCCGTTCATGCGTGACCAATACCTTGCCCATCTGCGCGGCACCCTCGACCAGATCCGCGCCGACGGCTTCTACAAGAGCGAGCGCGTGATCGCGAGCCCGCAGTCGGCCGACGTGCGTCTCGCCGATGGCAGCGATGTGCTGAACTTCTGCGCGAACAACTATCTAGGGCTCGCCGACGACGCGCGGCTGATCGAAGCCGCCAAGCAGGGCCTCGATAACGACGGCTTCGGCATGGCGTCGGTGCGCTTCATCTGCGGCACGCAAACCGTGCACAAGCAACTCGAAGCGGCGCTCGCCGCGTTCCTGCAAACCGACGACTGCATTCTCTATTCGAGCTGCTTCGACGCAAACGGCGGCCTCTTCGAAACGCTGCTCGACGAAAACGACGCGATCATCAGCGACGAGCTGAATCACGCGAGCATCATCGACGGCGTGCGGCTGTCGAAGGCGAAGCGCTTTCGCTACCGGAACAACGACCTCGCCGATCTCGAAGCGCGTCTGCAGGAAGCCGATGCGGCGGGCGCGCGCTTCAAGCTGATCGCGACCGACGGCGTGTTCTCGATGGACGGCATCATCGCGAACCTCGCCGGCATCTGCGACCTGGCCGACCGCTTCGGCGCGCTGGTGATGGTCGACGATTCGCACGCGGTCGGCTTCATTGGCGAACACGGCCGCGGCACGCCCGAGCATTGCGGGGTGCTGGCGCGCGTCGACATCATTACCGGCACGCTCGGCAAGGCGCTCGGCGGCGCATCGGGCGGCTATGTCGCGGCGCGCAAGGAGATCGTCGAACTGCTGCGGCAGCGCTCGCGCCCATACCTGTTTTCGAACACGCTAACGCCGAGCATCGCCGCGGCGTCGCTCAAGGTACTCGAATTGCTCGCAAGTGATGAAGGCGCGCAACTGCGCGCACGCGTGCGCGAAAACGGCGCGCATTTCCGCCGCGCGATGAGCGCGCTCGGCTTCACGCTCGTACCGGGCGAACATCCGATCATTCCGGTGATGCTCGGCGACGCGCAACTCGCCGGAAAAATGGCCGATGCGCTGCTCAAGCAAGGCGTCTACGTGATCGGTTTTTCGTTTCCGGTGGTGCCGCGAGGCCGCGCGCGCATCCGCACGCAGATGAGCGCCGCGCATACGCCGGAGCAGATCGATCGCGCCGTCGACGCATTCGCGCGAGTCGGCCGCGAACTCGGCGTGATCCAGGCATAGTCGCCGCGTGATTGGAACGGAGAAGCAGATGAAAGCATTGGCAAAACTCGAACGGGGGCCGGGCCTCACGCTGACCGACGTGAAGAAGCCCGAAGTCGGCCATAACGACGTGATGATCCGGATCACGCGCACCGCGATTTGCGGCACCGACATTCATATCTGGAAGTGGGACGACTGGGCGCAAAAGACGATTCCGGTGCCGATGCACGTCGGCCATGAATACGTCGGCGAAATCGTCGAGATGGGGCAGGAAGTGCGCGGCTTTGCGATCGGCGATCGCGTGTCGGGCGAAGGACACATCACCTGCGGATTCTGCCGCAACTGTCGCGCGGGGCGCCGGCATTTGTGCCGCAACACCATCGGCGTCGGTGTGAATCGCGAGGGCGCGTTCGCCGAATACCTGGTGATTCCGGCATTCAACGCGTTCAAGATTCCGCCCGAAATCTCCGACGATCTGGCGGCGATCTTCGATCCGTTCGGCAACGCGACGCATACGGCGCTGTCGTTCAACCTCGTCGGCGAGGACGTGCTGATTACCGGCGCGGGGCCGATCGGCATCATGGCGGTCGCGATCGCGAAGCACGTCGGCGCGCGCAACGTCGTGATCACCGACGTCAACGACTATCGCCTCGACCTCGCGCGCAAGATGGGCGCGACGCGCGCGGTGAACGTGTCGCGCGAATCGTTGCGCGACGTGATGCACGATCTGCACATGGCCGAGGGCTTCGACGTCGGCCTCGAAATGTCGGGCGTGCCGAGCGCGTTTACCGACATGCTCGAAGCGATGAACCACGGCGGCAAGATCGCGCTGCTCGGCATTCCGCCCGCGCAAACCGCGATCGACTGGACCCAGGTGATCTTCAAGGGCCTCGAAATCAAGGGCATCTATGGGCGAGAGATGTTCGAGACCTGGTACAAGATGGTCGCAATGCTGCAAAGCGGCCTCGATCTTTCGCCGATCCTCACGCACCATTTCAAGGTCGACGACTATCAGGAAGCCTTCGCGACGATGCTCTCCGGCGAGAGCGGCAAGGTGATTCTTGACTGGACCGCTGCCTGAGCCGGCGCCTCACCGTCTGAACGACAACGCCCGCAGCGCGCTTACGCGCCTGCGGGCGTTTTCACGAACTCGGCCTGGATGCGCACGTGAACATCGTCGCCGACGGCCGGATACCAGGTCGTCAGACCGAACTTCGCGCGGCTGAAATGACCGTCGGCGGAAAAACCGAGCGTGTCTTTCTTGGTCAGCGGATCGGGCGCGAAGCCGTTGAACGTGACGTCGAGCGTGACCGGCTGCGTGACGCCGCGGATCGTCAGGTCGCCGCTCAGCGTGCCGCGAGCTTCGCCGGTGCGCTCGAAACGGGTGCTCGCAAAGCGGATCTGCGGATAGCGCGCGACGTCGAGCATGCTGTCGCTTTTCACCATCTTGTCGAGCAGCGGCACGTTCGTGTCGATGCTCGCGGCGTCGATCGCGACCGACGCCGAACTGCGGTCCAGTCCGCCGTCGTTCCAGTCGAGTTCCCCCTGCTTGCGATTAAAACGCATCGTAAAGCGCGTGTATTTGAAGTGGTCGATATCGAACGTGATGCTCGTATGGTCCTGATCGACGTCGTAGCGCCCTGGCGGCACGCGCGCCTCGTTCTGACTGACCGAATGCGTGAGGACCTGGATCGGCGTGCAGGCCATCGCGCCCAGCAGCGTTGCGCCGAGAAGCGCGCGTAGCCATGCGGTGCGAACGGAGGATGGTTTCATCGAAGCGCTTCCGGTTGAGCAGTGGTCAAGCGATCTCCATCAAGATAGCAGCAAGCGTACCCTTCGCGCGGAAGCGCGAAGAAAAACTTGACGACGGAGAATGATCGTTCTACCTTTTGCCGATGACACACGATACGAATCCGACTGCCCAAAACGACGCGGCCCAGCCCGGCACGGCGCGCGAACGCCTGCTCGATGCGGCCGAGGCGCTCATTTACGCCGGCGGCATCCATGCGACAGGCGTCGATGCGATCGTGCGGCAGTCCGGCACCGCGCGCAAAAGCTTCTACACGCATTTCGAATCGAAAGACGCGCTGATCACGGCCGCGCTCGAACGGCGCGACGAACGCTGGATGAACTGGTTCATCGCCGGCACGCAACAGCGCGGCAAGGGTGCGCGCAAACGCCTGCTCGGCATGTTCGACGTGCTGCGCGAGTGGTTCGCATCGGCTGATTTTCATGGCTGCGCGTTTCTGAACGCGGCCGGCGAAATCGAATCGGCTGACGATCCGATCCGCGTCGTCGCGCGCAAACACAAAGCACGTCTGCTCGATTTCGTGCGCGCCGAATGCGACGCGTTCGCGGCGCAAGCGCAAATCGACGCGCGTCGCGCAGCACCCCTCGCGCGGCAATGGCTCGTGCTGCTCGACGGCGCGATCGCGGTGGCGCTCGTCAGCGGCGAAGCCGCTGCGGCGCTCGACGCGCAGTCGATCGGCAAGATCTTGCTCGACGCGGCAGCGAAACCCGCCGCATTCAAACGGCCGCCATCCCGGCGCACCGCACAACCTGACTGAGGAACCATCATGGCCGATACGATCGAGACCCGCCCGCCGCTGCCGCCGTTCACGCGCGACACCGCGATCCAGAAAGTGCGCGCCGCGGAAGACGCGTGGAACACGCGCGAACCCGAGCGCGTCTCGCTCGCATACACGACGGATAGCGTGTGGCGTAACCGCGCCGAATTCGTGCATGGCCGCGTGGAGATCGTCGGCTTTCTGCGCCGCAAGTGGGCGAAGGAGCTCGACTATCGGCTGATCAAGGAACTGTGGTCGTTCACCGACAACCGCATCGCGGTGCGCTTCGCGTACGAATGGCATGACGATTCGAACAACTGGTTCCGCTCGTACGGCAACGAGAACTGGGAGTTCAACGAGCATGGTCTGATGGCGCGTCGTCACGCAAGCATCAATGACCTGCCGATCCGCGAAGCCGACCGGTTGTATCGCTGGCCGCTCGGCCGCCGGCCCGACGATCACCCCAGCCTGTCCGATCTCGGTCTGTAGAGGTTCCCGGCACGTTCATCGCCGACGGCGCGCGCGCTGCGCGCCGTGAACTTCTTCACCGCTTGTTCATCAGGACGCCATCGGTTCTCCGTTATCGTGGCGGTTCCGGCTGCGGGGCACGTCGCGTGCCCGGCCGGGCCGAGCGAGTCCTAAACATTGGGCGCGCCTTCAGGTACAGTGCGCGTCGGGCGGCACGCGGATCGCCAGAACACGATGACACCGGCGCTCGACCGGTGACGGAGAAGAAATGCACTTCAGGCAGATGAACAAGAATATCCGGCGCGCCGCGGTGGCGCTTTTCGCAAGCTTCGCGGCGGTCTCCACGGCACACGCGAGCTGGTGTGACGGCGGTGTATGGGTCGACGCGATGCTCGGCTCGTATCACATCAATCCCGATCCCGATACGCACTTCGAGCAGTTCAACCCCGGGCTTGGCGTCGAATGCTGGCTGAACAACCAGTGGGCGCTCACGGCCGGGGGCTTTCGCAACTCGCTGCGTCGGCCGTCCTACTATGGCGGCGCCGTGTGGGCGCCGGAGTTCGCGCATTGGGGCATTGTGCGGATCGCGGCGATCGGCGGGATCATCTCCGGCTATAACTACGGCAACTGGGGTCTCGGCAGCAATCACACGATCGGCCCGGTGGTCGCGCCGATCGTGATGCTCGAATACAAGCGCGTCGGTGCAAACTTCATCGTCGTTCCGCCAATCCCCTCTGATAATCTGCCCTTTACGATTGGTTTTCAGGTGAAGGTGAAGTTCTGACGGAGGGCTAAGCAATGAGGGCGATGGCCCTAAGGTGAGGTTTTTCGGGAGCCAAACGCTCCCGCTTCATCCGGATTGAGCCATTGCGGCGGGCGCGAGGCCTGGAATGCAGCGACGATCTCCTGGAATTCCTCACCTTTGCGAACCCGCGTCGTTCTCCTGACTCCTGGAAATCCTCACCATCCTGGAAGATCTCACCTTGGCAGGCTCGCTTCGACTTTTTGCCCCGCATTCCAGACTACTTTTCTCGCACTGGACACTGACGCGCTCCGCGCTGGCTGCTCCGAAACGCCGTTATTCGCCACAACGCTGAAGCCAGCGAAGCACGTTGTGCGCGCTTCGACGCGCCTCTTCCCCATCGCCGTTCCGACGCACACCGCGTGAGCTGTCGCACATCCCGCCCATCGTTCCCGTAAATCCTCACCGTAGTGCGACCTCCTGGAACTCCTCACCGGTCGCGCGACCGCGTTTATCGCCGCTCAAATCGTGCAGCCATGTCGTCCCGACGTGATGCCGGGACACGCCGGGCAAATTAGCTGCACTGATACCTGCCCTGCTTTTCGGCTAATTTGACGCGACCATCTGGCGCCTTGACACTGCATAGCGTGCGAAGCCTTTTCTGAAAGGCCGCAATCCCCCAATTCAGATGCGAGCAGACATGTCTTCCTCCCCGATCGCGGCCGGGCCCGCCACGGCAGAGTCGGATCGCGCACTCAGGAAAATCATCATTGCGTCGGTGGCCGGCAACGCGATGGAGTGGTACGACTTTTTGTGTACGGCACCGCGGCCGCGCTCGTACTCGGGCAACTGTTCTTTCCCGCCCACGCGGACCCGCTGATCGGCACAATCGGGGCGTTTGCCGCATTTGCGATCGGTTTCGTCGCGCGTCCGCTGGGCGGCATCGTGTTCGGGCACATCGGCGATCGCTATGGACGCCGTGCGTCGCTCGTCTGGACGCTGCTGATCATGGGCTTTGCGACCTTCGGCATCGGGCTGTTGCCGACCTATGAGCACATCGGTCTGGCCGCTCCCGCGGCGCTCGCGGGATTGCGCTTGCTGCAAGGCATTGCATCGGGTGGCGAATGGGGCGGTGGCGTGCTGATGATCAGCGAGAACGCTCCGCCCGAAAAACGCGGCTATTTCGCGGCGTGGAGCCAACTCGGCGTGGGCGGCGGCAGTTTTTCCTGCACATCGAAGCCGCTCACCTCCGGCATGCGGACGTCGAGCACGAGACAGCCGGGCACGTTGATGTCGAAGGCGCGCAGGAAATCCGCCGCGCTGACGAAGCCCTGCGACTGGATGCCGACCGATTCGAGCAGCCACGCGAGCGAGGTGCGCATGCCGTTGTCGTCGTCGACGATATAGACGATGGGGGCGGCATCGGTGACGGGAGGGCGGTCGCTTCGCGGCATTGGAATGGGCAGGCGTGTGCGTGGAAATCGCACGCGGGAATGATCGTCAGAGGGCTTTCATGATAGCGGGCCGACAAGCGGCCGCAAAACCTCGCCAACACTACCGATTCATCCTGCGATGACTGGCAAACGAACACAGGTGACTTCAACATGTCGAGCCAAGCAATACAGGCTGATGCCGGGATCGATCAAAACCGCCAGCAGTTCAGACAGGCGATGGCGCACCTCGGCGCGGCGGTCAACGTGATTACCACGGCGGGTGCTCACGGCTGCTGCGGCATCCCGGCGAGCGCGGTGTGCTCGGTCACCGATACGCCGCCGACGCTGCTGATCTGCCTGAACCGCTCGAGCGCGATGCACGCGGTGTTCGTCGGAAACCGTGATGTGTGTATCAACGTGCTGCCCGCGAGCCTCGAAAGTATCGCGCGTCACTTTGCGGGCATGACCAGTCTTTCGATGGAGGATCGCTTCAAGCTTCCCGTGTGGGATCAGGGCGAAAACGACGTGCCGGTGCTGCGCGGCGCGCTCGCGAGCTTGCAGGGGAGGATCGTCGAAGCGAAGGAAGTCGGCTCGCACTCCGTGATGTTCGTGGAGACCACGCAGATCCGCGTGCGTGCCGATGGCGACAGTCTGATTTACTTCGACCGGAATTTTCACCGGGTGCCGAGGGCCTGGAAGGGGCAATGATTTTTCCGAAGAGCTGCCGGACCGCTCAGGCTCCGGCAGCTCTTGCGTTGTCGCTCCGGACGTGGCTCCCGTAAAACCTCACCATTGCCCGGACCTCCTGGAACTACTCACCATTCGCACTACTTCAGCAACGCCATCTGCACGACCTTGACGATCACGAGCGCGATCGCGAGCAGCAGATAGCCGCGCAGCACGCCCATCCATACGCGTTTGGCGAGCGTCAGACGCGGCGGCGGCAGTTCGTCGAGCGGCGGCATACGCCATGTGTTGCGTGCTTCTTTTGTATAGCCAGGAGTCGGCTCGGCTGCGGCGGATTCGCCGCGCAGTTTGCGAAGCCCGATGCTCGCCGCATACCCGACGACAGCGAGCAACGTGCCGCCCGCCAGTACTTCGATGATCGTTTCCGCCGCGATGTCCGGATATATTACCGACGCGGTCAGGATGATCGACAGCATCACGAGCACCCAGATCACCGAGCCGGTAAACAGGTTGAGCTTCTTCGAGTTGGCCCACGGACCGAGCACCGCGCGGTCGTTGCACAGCAGCAGCAGGAACACGGTCGCGCTCGGCAGCAGCACGCCGGCGAGCGTTTGCACCGCTTCGGTCAGGAGACCGAGCGGACTGCCCGGAATCAGCACCAATGCCGCGGCGGCTGCGACGATCGAGAAATACACGACGTAGAAGCCCTTCGCGTCCGACACGCTACGGTGCAGCGAATGGCGGATCTTGAACACGTCGCCGATCGCATAGGCGGTCGATAGCGACACGGCCGCCGCGCCGATCACGCACGCGTCGAACAGCGCGATCGCGAACAGCACCGCCGAGGTCCGTCCCGCGTATCTCTCGAGACCGGCGATCACACCGCCCGCGTCCGTGAAGTTGCCGAACCCGGGGCGGCCTTCGAACAGCGCCGCGCAGAACGAGATCATCGCGACCGCGCCGATCAGCACGAACACGATGCCGATCCACAGGTCGGCTTTCTCATAGTTCATGAAGCGCGGGGTGATGCGCTTGTCGACCACGTAGCTCTGCTGAAAGAACAGCTGCCACGGAGCGACCGTCGTTCCGACGATGCCGATCACGAGCAGCATCACGTCGGACAGCTTCGAATGCGCGGGCCAGTTCGGAATGAAGAAGTCGCGCGCGATCTGGCCGACCGGCGGATGAATCGACACGAGCACCGGCACCAGCAGCAGGCTCAACACGCACAGCGCGACCGCGAAACGTTCGAAGCGGCGGAAGTCGCCGGTGCTGACGGCGGCCATCGTCAGCGCCGCGGCGATGCACACGCCCGCGATCTTCGAGACGCCGAAGAAGTCGAGCACGAACGTGATGCCGATGAATTCCGTCACGATGGTGAGCGCGTTCAGCAGGAACAGATCGACGACGCTGAACGCGCCCCAGAACTTGCCGAAGCGCTCGAAAATAAGCCGCGCGTGGCCCACGCCCGTGACCGCGCCGAGCCGTAGCACCATCTCCTGATTGACGAACAGCACTGGAACCAGCAACAGCATGGTCCACAGCAATGTGGTGCCGTAGTTCTGGCCTGCCTGCGTGTAGATGCCGAATGCGCCCGCGTCGTTGTCGCCGACCATCACGATCAGACCGGGGCCGAGGATCGCGAGCAGGGTGCGCAGGCGCGCCCACCAACTGGTGCGCGGCGCGATGTCATGGTGAGCGATCGTGCCGAGCGCGCCCTTGATATCGCCTACGTGTGCCGAATCGAGCACGGCGCTGCGCGCGGAGGAAAAGTTCGTCGGAGTAGACATGTCGTTCTCTCCTGGTTGTATTTGTCGGAGGCCGGATCGCGAAACGCTATGCCACGCGCGACATCAAGCGACGGCAGAAGGCGATAAACGGACGCGATTCGCGCGGGTTCAACACGAGCAGAGCGTCGTAAAACGCGCGCGATTCCTGTACGCGCGGGAACTTCGAAAGAAGCAGGCCGAATTGCATTGGGTATCTCCGTGCGCCGGTTTCGACGCGCTGGTGGAAAGCCAGCAGACACGGAGGCCGCGTATGTCCGGGCGCGGCGGTGGAGGTCTACTTGCTTTCCTCAGTTAATAGAACAGGGAAGCGGCATAAGGGATAACTGTCACTGCCGGGCATGGCGACTCCTTGTTGGTGTGAGGCGTGTATGAGCGATTGATACGTTCGCTACGCACGTTGCTACACACGTGTTTATCCACGCGTTCACGCGCACTGCGTTGACGCGCGCGCAAACGCGACCGCAAGCACGAGGCTCGCGATGCGGCGCCGTACCAACGCAGGGACGCGTTTGAACGCGGCGTTCCTGTCATGCGGATACGACGTTACGTTAGGTGCACGGGAAGAGACTGCGGCGCGCACCGTCTGCCTGCTGGCAAGACGGCGGCTGATGAAGAGAGCGCGGACGTCCTGCCGGTCAGGCAGCGAAACTGTTCGAAAGTCGGCTACTGCAGGTGTCCAAGGCGTGAGCCCCATTGATGATGATTCTTGAATTCTAGGGTTCGCTTTCCGCCGAGGTCAACCTGTTTCTTAAGCAGAGCGGAGAAAATGTGCGGCGCGCAACGCCGCGCGCCGTGAACGACGTGCGAGTCGAGGCCGATAGAGGGAAGGTCGAACAGGCGGCATCGATCCATCCGGCCGATGCCGCTACACATGCTTACTGATTGGCGCGCCGTCGCACGGTCAGCCGGTTATGCACGCTTCTGACGCCGCGAACCGATCGCGCCGCGTTGCCGGCTTGCCCGATTTGCGATTGCCGCGGCACGGTGCCGCTCAGCGTGACGATGCCGTGGCGCGATTCGACACGGATGTTCGCCGAATTGAGATTCGTGGTGCGCGTGAACGCGCGGCGGACGTCGCGGACGATCGCGCTGTCGGACCGGTTAGCGTTCCGGTTCGAAGCCGCTGGGGCCGGCTGGCTTTGCATCGACGCATTGTTCGGCATCTCGCGCGTCTGAGCGTTCGCATAGGTCGCGCAAGTCGCGATGGCCACCGCGAACATTGCGCCGAGGATTTTTCTCGCGCCGTTTGTTTTCATTCTTCCTCCTTTGCCGGTTTGTCAGGAACTGCCGTTCGAGCCGCGTGTTGCCAGCGTGGAAGAGGCGACGCAACGCACTGGCGCCTCGCGACGAGTAATCGACCGTCGGCTCCGATTATATTCTGCGGCGCCGCGTCGATATCGATAGGTGAGAAGATTCGGGAGCGGCCGAGGTGAGAGTATGCGCACCTGTACGCGCACTTCAAAACTAAAGGTGAGGGTATTCGGGAGTCGCCTCGACGGTGCGGCAAGTTGCGAGTGGTTTCTTTGGAAACATGGTTCCCGTCAGACGCGCAATGCGGTGAGGCCGTATCGCAGGAAGCCGGCGAGGGCGCCCGTCGGTTACTGGTTGCGCCTGATCGAATGATGGCGGCGCGTGCGGCACGCGAAAGGTGAGAACTTTCGGGAGTGGCCCGCGGGCGGGTCTTTTGCAACTAACCGGCCGCGCCAGAAGCGAAATAAACCGCGCGGCAAGCGGCGTGCGGCAATGCGCGCGTTTTGCCTGTCAGCGATAGGTGAGCATATTCGGGACCCGTCGATGCCGTATCTGTCGGCCCCATGCCTTATCGGCGTACAAAACCCGCTTCATGCAGTCGCCAATCATTGCATCCATCGCGTCGACCGCTCGCCGGCTGTGTAACGTAAGTCGTTGAATGTCCAGGCGATCTGCCGCTTACGCGGCCCGCATCGGCGACGCGAACCGGCTGCGTTCGATTAAAGGTGAGGATTTTCGGGAGCGGCGTGCAAGAGCCGCTCCGCGCGCGCTGAAATGCCCCCTCGAGCCCTCTTTTCACCGCGAAGGTGAGGCTTTTCGGGAGCACTGGCGACGCTACCTGACGCCGATTCACCGCCACTTCGTGCCAAAGGTGAGGCTTTTCGGGAGCGGCAGCACTCGCCAGCGATCACCCGTTCAGGCCGATTTCGCGATATCGCGGATGTCCGCGACCGGCGTCTGCCCGAAAGCATCGCTAAGCGCGTAGTCGATCAACCGCGCCGCGGATTGCTCGGGCGTCGACAGTTGGCCGTTGCGCTTCAGGTCTTCGAAGCGCTGGCGCATCGGGAATTGCTCTTCGCCGCTCCCGCGAATTTGCGCCTGCATGTCCGTATCGATCACGCCCGGCGCGAGGCTGCAGATGCGCAGCGCGCGAGTCGCGTCGAGCGCGACGGCGCGCGCGTGATGATCGAGCGCGGCCTTGGTCGCGCAGTAGATGCTCCAGCCCGGATACGCGTTGCGCGCCGCGCCGCTCGAAATGTGCACGATGCGCCGATCTGTTGCGTCGGCGGCCGCGGCGGCGAGCGCGCTCGCGAGCATCAGCGGCGTCGCGACGTTCAGGCTCACCGCGTCCGCGACGTCCGCCGCGTTCTGCCCTTCGATGGGCCCAATCGGTTCCACCGTGCCCGCATTGTTGATCAGCAGCACCGTCTGCGCGCCGCGCACGAAGTTGCTCAGCGCGTCGGTGGCGATCCATTGCGCGACTCGCGCAGGTTCGGCGAGCGGCAGCTCGATCTCTTCGAGCTGCGCGGCAAAGCGCGCCTTTAGCGCCGCATTGCGCGAGCGCGACAGACCCAGCACCGTGACGTTGCGGGCGAGCAGTTGTTCAGCGAGCGCCGCGCCCAGGCCGCGCGTATGGCCAGTGACGATCGCGCGAATTGGAGAAGAGGAGGTCATGTCGTTCCTTGTGAGCGTTGTCTTGCAGAATCGACGATTTTCTCACGCCGTATTCAGGCCGACCGAAAGCGCTCGCGATACTGCATCGGCGTCACGCCAAGCCGCTTCGTAAACACGATGCGCATGCGGTCGGCGGTGCCGAAGCCGCAATCGTAGGCGATCGTCTTCAGCGCCGCGGCGCTGCTTTCGAGCAGCTTGCGCGCCGCATCGACGCGCGCGCGTTCGACGAATTCATGCGGCGTTACGCCGGTTTCCTGCACGAACACGCGCGCGAAGTTACGCGCGCTCATGCCCGCGACGCTGGCGAGTTGCTTGACGGTGAAGCTGTCATGGATTCGCGCCATCACGTGCGCCTGGACTTTCGCGGCGGGCGAGGTGTCGTCGGCGGGCGCGGTCAGATAGGGGCTGAATTGCGACTGGCCGCCTTGCCGCTGCGCGAACACGACGAGCCGTTTGGCGACCGCGAGCGCGGTATGCGGACCGTGATGCTCGGCCACTAGCGCGAGCGACAGATCGATGCCGGCTGTCACGCCCGCCGACGTGACCAGCGGCCCGTCGCGCAGATAAATGCGATCGAACTCGACCCGCGCGCGCGGAAACTGCGCGGCGAGTTGCGCCGCGTGCTGCCAGTGCGTGGTCACATGCCGTCCATCGAGCAGGCCCGCGTGACCGAGCGCGAATGCGCCGGTGCAGATCGAGCCGTAGCGGTCGCAACGCGTCGCGACGTCAGCGAGCCAGTCGAGCAGGCGCGCGTCGGGCACTTCGTTGTGCGGCAGAGCGGGGCCGCCAGCGACGAGCGCGAGATCGAACGGTTCGCGCGCCTGCTCGAAGGTCGCGTCCGCCACCAGCGTCATGCCGTTCGACGCGCGCAACGGCGCCGCGGCCGCGGCCAGCAGCTTGACCTCGTAGTGCTGCGCGGGCGCGACGAAGCCGTTCGCTTCGGAGAACACGTCGACGGGACCGGCGACGTCGAGTGCCTGCACACCTGGAAAGATCGCGATCGCGACGGTGGGCATCGAATGACTTCCTTTGACGGGGAATGTGAAGGACATGCCGCGGCAGTCAACGCTGTGCGTTTGGCAGTGTTCAACGGCTCGCGGCGATTGTTCGCGGCGTCGCGCTAGCCAATACTGGGTTGGTCGGACGCGCGGTCTCACACCCAGGCGACAGGCATCCACATCACGGCGCGGACCAGCATACCAAAACGCGCTTTGAAGCCGCGCCGCGCGTCCCGTTGATCACTTTCACTTTCGCATTCGAAGGAGTACGTCGCATGGCTACGACGATCGCAGGTATCCGGATTCCCGACAGCATGATGGCGCGCGAAGCCACCGAACTCGTGCGCGACACGGAAACGGAGCTTCTCTATCACCATTCGCGGCGCGTGTTTCTGTTCGGCGCGCTGGCCGGGCAGCGCAAGCAGTTGAAGTACGACCCCGAGCTGCTGTACATCGGCGCGATGTTTCACGACATGGGGCTCGTCGCGCCGCATAGCAGCGAGCACGAGCGCTTCGAAGTCGACGGCGCGAACGCCGCGCGCGATTTCCTGCGGCGGCATCGGATCGGCGAAGACGATATCGAGCAGGTATGGACCGCGATTGCGCTACACACGACGCCAGGCATCCCGCAGCATATGAAGCCGGTGATCGCGCTCGTCACCGCGGGCGTCGAAATGGATGTGCTTGGCCTCGCCTACGACGAATTCAGCGAGCAGCAGCGCGAGGAAGTCACGCACGCGCATCCTCGCGGCCCGCACTTCAAGGAAGGCATCATCGATGCGTTCACGCACGGCACGATCCACAAGCCGCACACGACGTTCGGCAACGTGAAGGCCGACGTGCTCTCGCTGAAAGACCCGCATTATCGTCGCGAGAATTTCTGCACGATGATTCTGGGTTCGGCGTGGAAGTCGTGAACGCCTGCTTGCGGCAGAAATGAGGTAGCGCAATGATGCATCGCAGATGCGATGCATGGAGTGAACGATGAAAAGCGCTACTTTCCCGTCGGTGCGGGTCGAGCCCGAACTGCGGGCCGCGGCCGAGGACGTGCTGCAGGAAGGCGAAAACCTGGCCAGTTCGCCTGCTGAAGCGAAGCAAACCGGAGACTACGTGTCGGCCGACGACGTGCTCGCCGGCCTCGAAAGGCGGCTCGGCGAAGCAAAAGCCCAGGTCCCGCGCGAAGGCGACGACAGCCAAACCGTGACCGTGCTGGCGGTGCGCCATCAGCTAGAGGATCATTATCACTGACCGAACTTCCGTCGCCGCCCCATGGTCATCAAAAACCTTCTCCGTAAACTCGACCTCACCACGCTGCAGCTCTTTCTCGCCGTGTTCGAGGAGGGCACGCTAACGCGTGCCGCTGAGCGCGAGGCGATCGCAGTGTCCGCCGCCAGCAAGCGGCTGGTCGAACTCGAACAGGCGGTCGGCGCGTCGCTGTTCCAGCGCAACGCGCGCGGCATGACGCTGACGCCGGCCGGCGAAACGCTGCTGCATCACGCGCGCCGGGTGCTGCGCGACATCGAGAGCATCGGCATCGAACTGGCCGGCCATGCTAGCGGCGTGCTCGGCTATGTGCGGATGATGGCGAACCTGTCGGCGATCGTCGAATTTCTGCCCGAAGATCTGCGCGCGTTCCAGTCGCTGCACGAGCGCGTGAAGGTCGATCTCGAGGAGCGGCCGAGCGGCGGCGTCGTCAAGGCCGTCGACGAAAGCCTCGCCGATCTCGGCATCTGTTCCGGCGACGCCGATACGCGCGAGCTGCACGTCGAACACTACCGGCGCGATTCGCTCGTGATCGTGATGCGCGACGATCATCCGCTCGCGGCACGCGCGAGCATCGCGTTCGCCGAAACGCTCGATGGTGATCACGTCGGCCTGCATTCGGCGAGCTCGATCAACGCGCGTACGCACCTCGCCGCGCGTCAGGCCGGCAAGCCGCTACGGCTGCGCATCCACGTGCCGGGTTTCGATGCGGTCTGTCGGATGGTGCAAGCCGGCATGGGCGTCGGTGTGCTGCCGCAGAAGGTGTATCAGCTGATGGGCCGCCCGCTCGGCCTCGTCGGCACGGCGCTCGACGACGATTGGGCCGAGCGCAGCCTCGTGCTCGTCGTGCGTGACGTCGATGCGTTGTCGCCTGTGAGCCGGCTGCTGTTCGATCATCTGCGCACGGTCGAAGCGCGCGAAACGGCAGCGGACGCTCAACCCGAACCCGCTCCGATCACCACCGAACCACCGCGCCGCTCCCGCAGCCGCCGCTGAGCGTTCGCCGTTCGCGAACGGTCGTTGGCGAATTGCGGTTGGACGTCGCCACCACGCCGCTTCTAAGCTGTCTCCCAATACGAAACGAGTTCGGAGACGGCAACATGGGTGGACCACTGCAGGGTATTCGCGTCGTCGAGATCGGCACGCTCATTGCGGCGCCGTTCGCCGCGCGACTGATGGCCGAGTTCGGCGCCGATGTGATCAAGATCGAAGCGCCCGAAACCGGCGACCCCCTTCGGAAATGGCGCAAGCTGCATGAAGGCACGTCGCTGTGGTGGTATCTGCAGTCGCGCAACAAGAAGTCCGTCTGCGTGAATCTGAAATCGGCCGATGGCGTCGAAATCGTCAAGCGCCTTGCCGCCGATGCCGACGTCGTCATCGAAAATCTGCGTCCCGGTGCGCTCGAAAAGCTCGGCCTCGGCTGGGACGTGCTGCACGCGCTGAACCCGAAACTGACGATGGTGCGCATTTCCGGCTACGGCCAGTCCGGCCCGTATCGTGACCGGCCAGGCTTCGGTGCGATCGGCGAAGCGATGGGCGGCATCCGTTACACGACCGGTGAAGTGGACGGCGCACCGGCGCGCGTCGGCGTGAGTCTCGGCGATTCACTCGCGTCGCTGCACGGCGTGATCGGCGCGCTGATGTCGCTGCTGCGCGTGAAGACGGGGCAGGGCGAAGGCCAGGTGGTCGACGTGTCGCTGGTCGAGAGCGTGTTCAATCTGATGGAAAGCCTCGTGCCCGAATACGACCTGCTCGGCCATGTGCGCGAGCGCAGCGGCGGCGCGCTGCCGGGCATCGCCCCTTCGAACACCTATCGCACCGAGGACGACGGCTATGTCGTGATCGCGGGCAACAGCGATCCGATCTTCAAGCGGCTGATGCATCTGATCGGCCGCGCCGATCTCGCGGACGATCCCGCGCTCGCGCACAACGACGGCCGCGTGAAGCAGGTCGCGATGCTCGATCAGGCGATCACCGAGTGGACCTCGCATCACGCGACCGAAGACGTGCTGGCCGCGCTCGAACGCGCCGCAGTGCCGGCGGGCCGCATCTATTCGGTGGCCGACATCGTCGCCGATCCGCATTACCAGGCGCGCGACATGTTGCTGCAGGCGCAATTGCCGGGCGGCGCGTCGGTGAAGATGCCGGGCATCGTGCCGAAGCTGTCGGACACGCCGGGCGAAGTGCGCTGGCAAGGACCGACGCTCGGTGAACACACCAGCAGCGTGCTCAGCGAGCTTGGATTCGCGAGCGAAGACATCGAGCGGCTTCGTCGCGAGGGAGCGGTGCAATGAATTCCATGATCTTTTCCACGCGCGAGGGCGCGTCATTCGACCGACTGATCGTGCAGGAAGTCGCCCCGCGCGATGGCCTGCAGATCGAACCCACCTGGGTCGAAACCGCCGACAAGATCGCGCTGATCAACGGGCTATCCACATGCGGATTCACGCGTATCGAAGCGGGCTCGTTCGTGTCGCCGAAGGCGATTCCGGCGTTGCGCGACGGCGAGGCGGTGTTCCAGCAGATCGAGCGGCAACCCGGCGTGATCTACGTCGCGCTGGTGCCGAACCTGAAGGGCGCCGAGCGCGCGTTGTCCGCGCGCGCCGACGAACTGAACCTCGTGATGTCCGCGAGCCAGACGCATAACCGCGCGAACATGCGCATGAGCTGCGAGTCGTCGCTCGCGGCGTTCGACGATATTGTGCGTCGCGCGTTGGCCGCGGGCGTGCGGCTCAATGCGACGGTGGCGACCGCGTTCGGCTGTCCGTTCGAAGGCCGAATCGACGAAGACCGCGTGATCGGCATCGTCGACGCATATCGCGAGATGGGCATCGAAGGCATCACGCTCGCCGATACGACCGGCATGGCGAATCCGCGTCAGGTCGCGCGGCTCGTCGCGCGCGTGCTCGAAACCCTGCCGGCCACGGCGCTCACGCTGCACTTCCATAACACGCGCGGTCTCGGTCTCGCCAACGTGCTCGCCGCGTATCAAACCGGCGCGCGCCGCTTCGATGCGGCGCTCGGCGGCCTCGGCGGCTGCCCGTTCGCGCCGGGCGCCTCAGGCAACATCTGCACCGAAGACCTCGTGAACCTGTGCGACGAAATGGGCATTCCGACCGGGATCGATCTGCCGAAGCTGCTCGCGCTGTCGCGCGGCTTGCCTGCGTTGCTCGGCCACGACGTGCCGGGGCAAGTCGCCAAGGCAGGCCGCAATTGCGATTTGCATCCGGCGCCCGACTACGTTCGGCAGATCTGAACCGAACCCCGACAAACAACCCCTCAACCGATCAAACGACCGGACGGCACCGCCGAATCCGGCATTGGAGACAAGCATGAGTGACCTGGGCGCAGTGGCGGGCAGTACCCGCGAACATGGCGCGGACGATCTCGCGGCGATCGTCCGCAAAGTCGCGTGGCGGCTGATGCCGCTCATCATGATCTGCTATCTGTTCGCGTTCTTCGACCGCATCAATATCAGCTTCGCGAAGTTCCAGTTGCAAAGCGATCTGGGCTTGTCCGATACCGCGTACGGTCTCGGCGCGAGTCTGTTCGTGATCGGCTACGTGCTGTTCGAGGTGCCCAGCAATCTGTTCCTGTACAAGGTCGGCGCGCGACGCTGGATCGCGCGGATCATGATCTCGTGGGGACTCGCGACCGCGGCGATGGTGTTCGTCAACAACGAATGGCAGTTCTACGGGCTGCGCTTCGTGATCGGCGCGATGGAGGCGGGCTTCGCGCCCGGCGTGCTGTACTACCTGACGCTGTGGTTTCCGACCGAATATCGCGGCCGCATCACGTCGATGCTGTTTCTCGCGTCGGCGTTCTCGGGGCTGGTCGGTGCGCCGCTCGCGGGGCTCGTGATCGGCCATATGGACGGCGTGCTCGGCATGCCAGGCTGGCACTGGCTGTTCCTGCTCGGCGGCTTGCCGTGTGTGGCGCTCGGCCTGCTGGTGCTGAAGCTGCTGAAGGATCGCATCGACGATGCGGGCTGGCTGTCGTCGGCGGAGAAGAGCTTGCTCGCCGGGCAGATCGCGCAGCAAAGCCGCCCGGCGCCGACCGGCCATTCGCTGCTGGGCGCGCTGAAAACGCCGGGCTTCCTGACCCTCGGGCTCGTGTACTTCCTGATTCAGATCGCGTCGTACGGTCTGAATTTCTGGGCTCCGCATCTGATTCACGTGGCGGGTACGAAGAATCCCACCGTGGTCGGCCTGCTGACGGCGGTGCCTTATGTGTGCGGCGCGATCTGCATGGTGGTGGTCGGGCGCCTGTCGGACGCGACCGGCGAGCGGCGCAAGTTCGTGTTCGGGCTGCTGTTGATGTCGGCGCTCGGCTTCTTCGCCGCGGGCTACTTCGACAAACAGACCGCCTTGCTGGTGGTCGCGCTTGCGGTGATGGGCGCGGGCGTGGTCGCATCGATTCCGGCATTCTGGGCGCTGCCGCCCAAGCTGCTGACGGGCGCGGGCGCCGCGGGCGGTATCGCGTTGATCAACACGCTCGGACAACTCGGCGGGATCGTGAGCCCGGTGATGGTGGGCCGTGTGAAGGATCTGACCGGCAGCACGACGCCGGCGCTGTATGTGATCGGTGCGATGAGCGTGGTGTGCGCGCTGATCGTGCTGTATGGGCTGCCCGAGTCGCTGCGCAGCCGTGAAACGACGCAGTGAAATCGATGTGCAGGGCGCGGTCGTTCGCTTGCATCAGGCGACCTGCCGCGCCGCTGCCCGCTCCCGCATCCGCGAACGATAGGCCTGCCGCATCAATCACTTGGCAGGCCTGTGCGCAGGTTGTCCACAAGCTTGTTCCCAAATTATGTGGACAACTGGTCTTCGAGGTTGGTCCGACTGATACGGCATCCTTGCCAAGCGCGCTCGCCGCTATCACGGACTCCGTAGCGACGCTCGCTGCCTACGCGTGCACCGCATGCGGATAGTTCTCACGCTTCAAGTACTTAGGCTCGCTGTGCGAAGGTTGTCCACAGGCTTGCCAACAATTTAGGTGGACAAGTTTTGTTTGCCGACAGGGTGCCGTGAAGCGTGACTCTGCATCAGTCGTCCGCATCACGCCTTCAACACGGAGGCCGAAGCGACCACTTCGTCCTGCACCGGCACCTGCAAAACCGCATCCCGTTTATCGAGCAGATGCTGCCGCAAAATCGCGCTGAGCTTCTTGCCGTCGCGAGCCTCGAGCGCCTTCAGCATTTCATCGTGGTCGTGAATCGCGCGGTCCCACTTCGGCGTCTGATAGTTCGAGCGAAAGCGCAGCGCCTGCAGCCGCCGGTTGATCGACACATACGTCTGCCGCAGCGCTGAATTTCTCGCCGCTTCGTTGATCTTGTCGTGAATCGCCTGGTTGCGGCTGTAGTAGCCCGGCAGATCGTTCTGCGCGCGGCACGCGAGCATCGCGTAATGCAGTGCCTTGATCTCGGCGAGTTCGGCCGCCGTGATGCGCTCCGCTGCGAGTTCGCCCGAGAACGCTTCGAGGCCGCTCATCAATTCGAAGGTTTCGCGCACTTCCGCCTCCGACATTTTCGACACCGACGCGCCCCGGTTCGGCGAAATTTCGATCAAGCCCTCGGCGGCCAGCACCTTCAGCGCTTCGCGCAGCGGCGTGCGGGAAATGCCGAGCGTTTCGCACAACTCGCGCTCGTTCAGTTTCTTGCCGGGCGCCAGCACGCCCTCGACGATAAAGCGGCGGATGTGCTCTACCACCGTGTCATGCAGGCGCTGACGCTCGACCTTCGGCATCAGCGGGGCTGCGGTCACTCCCGCGTCGACATCCGAATTTTGCATACAAAAACCCTCAGCTCACATGATGTGGGATTTTATCGGAACCATATCGATTAGTTAATCGAGCGCAAACGCGGGTAAACACGGGCCTCAACGAGCATATTTCGCCTTGGGAGCGTCACGATTCTTCTGATACAGTTTTTTGAATGCAAAATTCAAATTGGAGGAACCCGATGCTGAAGCTAGATTTTCATCCCGCTGGCCGTCACTTCCTGCAGATTCCGGGGCCGAGTCCGGTGCCCGATCGCATCCTCCGCGCGATGAGCTATCCGACCATCGACCACCGCGGCCACGAGTTCGGCGAACTGGGTCTGAAGGTGCTCGACGGCATCAAGAAGATCTTCAAGACGCAGCAGCCGGTCGTCATCTATCCGGCGTCCGGCACGGGCGCATGGGAAGCGGCGCTGTCGAATACGCTGAGCCCCGGCGATCACGTGCTGATGTTCGAGACCGGCCACTTCGCGACGCTATGGAAAAAGATGGCCGAGAAGCTCGGCCTGAAGCCCGAGTTCCTGGGTCTGCCAGGCATCGAAGGCTGGCGGCGCGGCGTGCAGCCGCAAATGATCGAAGAGCGTCTGCGCGCCGACCCGCAGCATGCGATCAAGGCGGTCTGCGTCGTGCACAACGAAACTTCGACCGGCGTCACGTCCGACATCGCCGCCGTGCGCCGAGCGATCGACGCCGCGGGCCATCCGGCGCTGCTGCTCGTCGATACGATCTCCGGTCTCGCGTGCGCTGACTACCGCCACGACGAATGGGGTGTCGACGTGACCGTGTCGGGCTCGCAAAAGGGCTTGATGCTGCCGCCGGGCATCAGCTTCAACGCGATCTCGCCGAAGGCGATGGCCGCCAACCAGCACGCGAAGCTGCCGCGCAGCTTCTGGGACTGGTCGGAAATCGTCGAAATGAACAAGACCGGCTACTGGCCCTACACACCGAACACGAACCTGCTGTATGGCCTGCACGAAGCGATCGAGATGATTCTCGGCGAAGGGCTCGACAACGTGTTCGCGCGTCACGAGCGGCTCGCCGAAGCGACGCGCCGCGCGGTGCGTGCGTGGGGGCTCGAAATCCAGTGCGCCGATCCCGCCGTGTATAGCCCGGTGCTCACGGGCGTGATGATGCCCGACGGCGTCGATGCCGACGCTGTGCGCAAGCTGATCTACGAGCGCTTCGATATGTCGCTCGGCACGGGCCTCGGCAAGATGAAGGGTCGCATGTTCCGTATCGGCCATCTTGGCGATTGCAACGATCTGACGCTGCTCGCGACCCTGGCCGGCTGCGAAATGGGTCTGCGGCTTGCTGGCATACCCCTTAAGGAAAGCGGCATGCCTGCCGCTATGGAGTGGTTGAGCCACGCACCGAAGACGCCGGGGTTGAAGGCCGCGGCATAAGCGCCACCAGCAGGAAACAACCCGCAACACCAGGGAGCGCATTTCTCATCGGGCCGCGCGCAGAACGCTGCCATCACAACATGCAATGCGTCCATAACGGCTGTCGCGGCCGACGGGCGACGACGCAGCGCGCCACTTCAAGCGCGCCGTCGACACATGCCACGGAGAGAGAGGATGAAACGGTTTCGTTTGACCAGTGCGACCAGTATCGTTCTAGTGATGCTGTGCATCATGTACTTCATCACGTACCTCGATCGCGTGAACGTCAGCACCGCGGCCGCGGGTTTCGGCAAGGAATTCAATCTCACGCATACGCAGGTCGGCCTCGTGTTCTCGGCTTTCGCGTATCCGTATCTGCTGTTTCAGGTGATCGGCGGCTGGGTCAGCGATCGCTTCGGCGCGCGGCGCACGCTGCTGTTTTGCGGTGCAATCTGGGGTCTCGCGACGGTGTTCACGGGCCTCGCGGGCGGGCTCGCTTCGTTGCTCGCCGCGCGGCTCGTGCTCGGTTTCGGTGAAGGCGCGACGTTCCCGGCGGCAACATCGGCGATGTCGCGCTGGGTCGCGAAAGAAAAACGCGGCTTCGCGCAGGGCATCACGCACGCGGCGTCGCGAGTCGGCAATGCGGTCGCGCCGGCCCTCATCGTGCTGGTAATGACCACCTGGGGCTGGCGCGAATCGTTCTATATCTGCGGCGCGCTGAGCCTGGTGTGGGTCGCCCTGTGGGCGATCACGTTCACCGAGCATCCGAAAGATCATCCGCGCATCACGCCGGAGGAACTCGCGGTGCTGCCCGCGGTGAAGCCGAAAGTCGCAGGCCTGCCGTGGGGCAAGCTGTTTCGCCGCATGGCGCCGGTCACGATCGTCTACTTCTGCTACGGCTGGACGCTGTGGCTGTTCCTGAGCTGGATTCCGCTGTACTTCCTGCACAACCATCATCTGCAATTGCAGAAGTCGGCGATCTTCGCGTCGGTCGTGTTCTTTGCCGGCGTGATCGGCGATACGCTCGGCGGCCTCGTCACCGATGCGATCTTCAAGCGCACCGGCAGCCTCAAGCGCGCGCGCAGCTGGATGGTGTCGGGGTGCATGCTGTTCTGTCTGCTGTCGCTGATTCCGTTGATGTTCACGCATGACCTGACGCTGTCGATCGCCTGTCTCGCGTCGGGCTTCTTCTTCGCCGAGATGACGATCGGCCCGATGTGGGCGATTCCGATGGATATCGCGCCGGAATTCTCCGGCACCGCCAGCGGCATGATGAACACGGGCTCGGCGCTGGCCGCGATCATCTCGCCGGTGATGGGCGGCTTTCTGATCGACCACTTCGGCAACTGGGATCTGCCGTTCGTCGGCAGCATGTTGCTGATGGGCATCGGCGTCGTGCTCGCGTTCCGCATGCAGCCGGAGAGCCGCTTCGAACTCAGCGCGTCGGAGAAGGCGCAGGTTTCCAGCCGGATGGGCGCGTAAAACATGACTTCATCACTCAGCCAGCTTCTTGCCGATGCGCGTCGCAGTCGTACGGTGCTCGACACGTTGCCGCCGGAACAGTTGCCGTCCGATGCCGACGCGGCCTACGCAATCCAGCACGAAATCCTGAGCGCGTGCGGCGCGCGAATCGGCGGCTGGAAGATCGGCGCGAAGTCGGCGAGCGGGCCGATTCAAGGAGCGCCATTGCCCGACATCGATCTGCATGCCGACGGTGTGCGTCTGTCGCGCGAAGGTTTCGCCCCGCTCGGGCTCGAACTCGAAGTCGCGTTCCGTTTCGGCCGGCGTTTCGAGCCTTCCGCGACGCCGTACGGCGAAGACGAAGTGCTCGCGGGTATCGGCTCGATCGGCGCGACCATCGAGATCGTCGCGAGCCGCTATGCCGCGTGGCCCGCCATCGACAAACTAGCGCAGCTCGCGGACCTGCAGAATCACGGTGCGCTGATCGTCGGCGAATTCACGCGGTATCGCGAGGATTTCCCGTACTTGGCGCCGTCGCTGCAATTTGAGTTCAACGGACGCAATGTCGTCGCAACGACGCCCGCGAATCCAGCCGGCGATCCGCGGCGGCTGTTGACGTGGCTCGTCAATCACGCGAGTGCGCGCGGTATCGCGGTGACTCCGGAGATGGTGATCACCGCCGGTTCGTACACCGGCATGTTCTTTCCGCGCGAGGCGGGCAACGTGAGCGGGCATATCGAAGGGCTCGCGCCGGTGCATCTGACGCTGTACTAGGTAATTCGAGCCGCGCGGCTCACGCGCGCTCCTCACAGGCCGACGAAATGACGAATCCCACTGCGGGCTTGCTCGTCAAGCCGATCCATCTGGTCCCCTCCGCCGCGCGTGCCACGAGTCCGCTCGCGCAGCATCTGCGCAAAGCGCTGCGCGGCGATGTGCTGTTCGACCTCGCGAGCCGCGGCCGCTACGCGACCGATGCGTCGATCTATCAGATCACCCCGGTCGGCGTCGTGGTGCCGCGCGATCAGGACGATCTGCGCATCGCGCTCGAGATTGCGCGCAGCGAGAAAGTACCGCTGCTCGCGCGCGGCGCGGGCACGAGCCAGTGCGGGCAGACGGTCGGCGAAGCGCTGGTGGTCGATACGAGCAAGTGGCTCAACAACATCGTCGCGTTCGATGCCGACGCGCGCACCGTGACGGTCGAGCCCGGCGTCGTGCTCGATCATCTGAACGCGTGGCTAAAGCCGCATGGACTGTGGTTCCCGGTCGATGTATCGACTTCTGCGCAATGCACGATCGGCGGCATGGCCGGCAACAACTCGTGCGGCTCGCGCTCGATCGAGTACGGCAATATGGTGCACAACGTCGACGCGATCGACGCGATTCTCGCCGACGGCAGCGAAGCGCGCTTCGCGTCGCTGCGCGAGGCGCCGCAAGGCGAGCGCTTGCAGCAGATCGTCGCGGGCGTCGCGCGGATCGCGCAGCGCGAGCGTGATGAAATCGTCGCGCGCGTGCCGAAGGTGCTGCGCCGAGTGGCGGGCTACAACATCGATCTGTTCGACTGCCAGAGTCCGCGCGCCTATACCGATGACGGCAGCGCGAACCTCGCACATCTGCTGGTCGGCTCCGAGGGCACGCTCGCATTCAGCCGGCAGATCACGCTGAAGCTCGCGCCGCTGCCCGCGCACAAGGCGCTCGGCGTGGTCAACTTTCCGACCTTCCGGCAGTCGATGGCGCTCACGCAGCACATCGTCAAACTTAAGCCGGTCGCGGTCGAACTGGTCGATCGCACGATGATCGATCTCGCGTTGAGCAATCCCGCGTTTCGTCCGGTGATCGAGAAGGCGCTGGTCGGTGAGCCGCAGGCGATTTTGCTCGTCGAGTTCGCGGGCGAGGATCGGGACGCGCAGCTCGCGTCGCTGAAGCAGTTGACCGAGTTGATGGGCGAGCTGGGCTTGCCCGATGCGGTCGTCGAGATGCCGGACGCGAATGCGCAAAAAGCGCTGTGGGAAGTGCGCAAGGCCGGTCTCAACATCATGATGAGTATGAAGGGCGATGGCAAGCCGGTGTCCTTCATCGAAGACTGCGCGGTGCCGCTCGAACATCTGGCCGACTATACGAGCCGCCTCACCGATGTGTTTCATCGCCACGGCACCGAGGGCACCTGGTACGCGCATGCGAGCGTCGGCACGCTGCACGTGCGGCCGATTCTCGACATGCGCCGCGACGGCGCAACGAAGATGCGGGCGATCGCCGAGGAAGCGGCCGCGCTGGTGCGCGAGTACAAGGGCGCGTATTCCGGCGAGCATGGCGACGGTCTGTGCCGCGGCGAATGGGTCGCGTGGCAATACGGGCCGCGGCTTAACGAGGCGTTCAGCGAGATCAAGGCGCTGTTCGATCCGGACAATCGCTTCAATCCAGACAAGATCGTGCGTCCGCCGAAGATGGACGACGCGCGCAATTTCCGCTTTGCGCCGGGCTATCGCGAACAGCGTATCGAAACAGTGCTCGACTGGTCGATGTGGAACGTGAAGCGCGATCCGCTGACGGGAGAAGAAAGCGCGCCGGGCAGCGGTGACGACCTGAGCGGCGGTCTCGCGAAAGCGGTCGAGATGTGCAACAACAATGGCCACTGTCGCAAGTTCGACGCGGGCACGATGTGCCCGAGTTATCGCGTGACGAAGGACGAGCAGCATCTGACGCGCGGGCGAGCCAACACGTTGCGGCTCGCGATTTCGGGCCAGCTCGGCGAAAGCGGACTCGCGGGCGATGACGTCAAGGAAACGCTCGACCTGTGCGTATCGTGCAAGGGCTGCAAGCGCGATTGCCCGACCGGCGTCGATATGGCGAAGTTCAAGCTCGAGGCGCGGGCGGCGCGGGCGAGGACGCATGGCGTGCGGCTGCGCGATAGGCTCGTCGCGTTCATGCCCCGCTATGCGGGCGCTGCGAGCCGCATGCCGGGACTGGTGGCGCTCGCGGACAACGTGCCGGTGCTGTCGGCGTGGTTCAAGCGCGCGGCCGGGTTCGCTGCCGAGCGGAGTTTGCCGCGGTTCAAGAAGGCGTTTCTGGCCGATGCGGTGTCCGCGAGGCCTGCACGCGAGGCCGCGCAGCCGTCCACGCTGAAAGAAGTGCTGCTGTTCGTCGATACCTTCAACAACCACATCGAGCCCGACAACGCACGTGCCGCGCAACAGGTGCTCCAAGCGGCGGGCTACACGGTTCACTTCAATGCACGCCCGGGCGAGCGTCCTGTGTGTTGCGGCCGCACGTTTCTCGCGGCGGGTCTTGTCGATGAAGCGAAACAGGAAGCGCGGCGCATGCTCGATCTGTTCCGGCCGTTCGTCGAACGCGGCGTGCCGGTGGTGGGTCTTGAGCCATCGTGTCTGCTGTCGTTGCGCGATGAATTTCTGCAGTACGGTTTCGGCGACGAAGCGCGGCGCCTCGCGCAGCACGCGTTTCTATTCGAGGAATTCCTCGTGCGCGAAGAAAACGCTGGGCGTTTGCAGCTCAAATTGAAACCGCTGCCGATGCAGCAGGCGCTCGTGCACGGCCACTGCCATCAGAAGGCGTTCGACGCATTCACGCCGGTGCAGACCGTGCTGAAGTGGATTCCCGAATTGAAGGTATCGACGGTCGAATCGTCGTGCTGCGGTATGGCCGGCAGCTTCGGCTACGAAGCCGAGCACTACGCGACTTCGCAGGCGATGGCGGAGCTGTCGCTGCTGCCCGCGGTCCGCAAGCTCGACGCCGCCACGGTGATGGTCGCCGATGGCACCAGCTGCCGGCATCAGATTCACGATGGAGCGGGCGTGGACGCGATTCACGTCGCGCGCATGCTGGCGATGGCGCTGCAATGACGCGGAGCTAACTGGAAAGCGAAACCCGAACGCGACTCAAACGCCGATAGCCTGCCGAAACCCGCTCGGCGTCACACCGACAGCCTCGCGAAACCGGTGGCTAAAGTGACTCGCGTTCGCATAGCCGCATTGCTCGGCGATTTGCGCGAGCGGCAACGTCGTCGTGCGCAGCAGCGTGCGCGCGCGATCGAGCCGTTGCCGCGCGATCCACGCGGCCGGCGGCAACCCAAACGACTCCCGAAACATCCGCGCAAGATGAAACTCCGATAGCGCCGCGACACCCGACAGCTCACCGAGCGTCAACGGCTGCGCGAGACGACTGTCGATATAGTCGCGCAGGCGGCGCCGCGTCGCGGCCGACAGCCCGCCCTTCAGCGCCACGTTCGCGCGCCGCACGCCTTGTCCGCGCAACAGCAGGCTCAGCACTTCGTGCGCGGTTTCGTTGGTGCGCAGCAGACCGTCGGGACTTTCCCACTCCTCGTTGACGAGCGACTGGCACAGACTCGCAATGCGCGGGTCCTCGAAATAGGTCCGATCGGCGAGCGTCAATTCGCGCGGCTCGCGGTCGAGCTCCTGTACCGCGCGTCGCGTGAAGTGCTCGGGCAGGAAGTACAGGTGCATGAAGTGCATATGGCCGCGCACCCACCAGCGCGATTCGTGATCGCCGGGCAGTGCGCACAGCCGCGACGGCGCGCCGTAGTGGCCCGGCATTTTCTGGCGCTCGGTGCGATAGCCGCCGTCCAGATAGCACGACAGCGTGTGATGGCCGGGCCGCTCATAGATGGTCTCGGCTTCCTTCGTGTCGCGGGTCCAGAGTGCGATCGCGAGTCCGTCGCCGAGCCACGCGAAGCGGTCCAGATGCGCGTTCGCACTGGCGAGAGTGTGACAGACCGACTGCAGGCCAAAAGGCATGCCGGCGGTGGATATCACGGGAGCGGACGGGCTGGCGGTCACGGCGGCGAGCGGAGGATTTCCGGTGATGCGTCGGGTTGAGCGGCCAGTATACGGCGCGGCCAGTCTGGCCGCTCATTGCCACGAAAAAGTGCGCAATTTTGGACAATTGCAGGCGGCGGCGCGGCTGCATAGTCGGGGCTATCGTCAATGCTGCGCGTTATGGCAGCTTGTCATTGCAGTCCGAGGCCCGACCATGAATCTTTTGCTTTATGCCGTCACCGTGCTGATCTGGGGCACCACCTGGATCGCGATCAAATGGCAACTCGGCGCGGTGCCGCCGCCGGTATCGATTGCCTGGCGTTTCTGGATCGCCGCGCTGCTGCTGTTCGCGCTGCTGCGCATCATGCGCCGGCCGATCTGGCCGCCGCGCGACGCCTGGCGCTACCTCGCCGCGCAGGGCCTCGCGTTGTTCTGCCTCAATTTCCTGTGCTTCTACTACGCCGAACAGATCGTGCCGAGCGGGCTCGTCGCGGTGGTGTTCTCGACCGCGCCGCTGCTGAACTCGATCAACGGGCGGCTGTTCATGGGCCGGCCGCTGCAGCCGAGCGCGATTGCGGGCGCATTGCTCGGACTCGTCGGCATCGTCTGTTTGTTCGTGCAGCAGATGGCGGGGCATCTCGGCGATCACACCGCGTGGCTCGGGCTCGGCGTCGCGTTTCTCGGCACGCTGTGCTTCTCGGCCGGCAACCTGCTGTCGAGCCGCATGCAGTCGATGGGCCTGCATCCGTTCGCGACCAATAGCTGGGCGATGCTGATCGGCGCGGCCGTCCTGACGCTCGGTAGTCTGTTCGCCGGCTATTCGTTCACGGTGGAACCGTCGGCGCGCTATCTCGGCGCGCTCGCATATCTCGCGGTGTTCGGCTCGGTGATCGGCTTTACGGCGTACCTGATGCTGGTGGGCCGCATGGGCCCGGAGCGCGCCGCCTACTGCACGGTGCTGTTTCCGATCGTCGCGCTTGCGGCGTCGACGCTGTTCGAGGGTTACCGCTGGTCAGTGCTCGCGGTGGTCGGTCTGCTGCTCGTCGTAGCCGGCAATCTGGTCGCGTTCGATCTGACGCGGCGGATCTTCGTGCGTCGCCGGGCGGCGCGAACATGATGATGTGCATCGCGCTCAAGGTGAGGATTTACAGGAGCAGAACAAGCGCTTGAATCTCTGACCGGTGAGGATTTACGGGAACCGGTTTTTACCGGCTTCGTGAACGAAAGATTTGGTTTGAATCGTAAATCGATGCAAATGGAATGAATTGGATTGGGTGACATTCAATTATCTTTTTTTATTAATAAGTTTGCTATTTTTATATGAGAGGATAAAACGCCAACTCTGATGTGCGCACATCGTAACGCTACCAGCAATGATGCGCGTACAGGCGAAGCACGCCGGTCAGCCTGCCTGCCGTGCGTGCTTCGCGCCTAGCAAGGATCGACCGCCGTGAAGATTTTCCCCCGCCTTGGCCTGGCCGTGGTTCTAATCCATAGCCTGATCTCGCCGAATGTCTCCGCGCAATCCAAATTGAATTACACGACATCATGGGTCGGTAATAGTTTCGGATTTGGCGACGGCAAATGGATACAGCAGGATATTCAGGCCATTAGCGTCGATGCCAATGGCACCGTTTATACGAATGCGCCGTGGGACGAAAGCGGCAGCGAAATTGCCGCCTATCGCGCGGGGGACAAGCTCGCGGTCGCCGGTTCGACGCACGGCTGGGGCGCGGCCGGCGGCGACGCGGTGGCGGTGAATCACACGTACCTGTACGCGGCGATGTCGATCGGCAACGAGAACAATGCGCTGGTCGGCGCCGACTATCCGCCGGCCAATCAGACCTGGTACGGCATCACGCGGCGCACGCTCGCGAATCTCGCGGCCGGCGCGCCGTTTTCCGGCGGCATCGGCAATAGCGCGAACGCGACGAAGAACAGTTTCGTCGCGGTACAAACGGTGCAGACCGGCATCGACGCGGGCATTCGCGGCCTCGCCGCGAACGACAGCGAACTCTATGCGGCCGACACGTACGGCAACCGGATCGTCGTGTACGACGCGCAATCGATGCAGCCGCTGCGTTCGTGGAGCGTCGCATCGCCCGCGCGCATCGCGATCGACACCGACTCGACGCTGTGGATCATCAGCGCCTTCGGCACCGGCAGCCTGAGCGTCCTGCACTACCGCGCCGACGGCACCGCGCTCGCCGGTCCATTGGCGCTGCCCGCTGGCAGCGTGCCAACCGACCTCACGGTCACGCCATCCGGCCAGCTGCTGGTCGCCGACAACGGCGTTTCGCAGCAGATTCTCGTATTCAACAAAGGCGCGGGCGGCCAGATGCAGGCCGGCGCGTCGATTGGCACGCGCAACGGCATCTTCCATCCGGCGCGCGGCGTGCCGGGTGATACGCGCTTCAACGGCATCACCGGCATCGGCGTCGACGCGGCGGGCAATCTGTACGTCGCGCAAAACGGCGAAGGACCGCGCGCGCTGGGCTCGGCATCGGTAGGGCAAGGCGCGGTGCTGGAGAGCTACGTGTACGGCACGCGCGTGCTCAACTGGCGGCTCTACGGCCTGACTTTCGTCGATAGCGGCGCGTTCGATCCGGCCACGCCCGCTTCGATCTACACGGGCTCGAAGCGCTTCACGCTCGATTACCGGCAGCCGGCCGGCCACGAATGGTCATACGCGGCGTTCACGCTCGATCGCTTCGATTACCCCGACGACCCCGCGTTTCACCAGCCGCGCGGCGTGCGCGGCGAACCGATGGTGCGCAGATTCAATGGCCAGCGTTTTCTCTATACGCTCGATCCCGGCGCGCACTATCTGAACGTCTATCGCTTCGATGCCGCGCATGGCGAGATTGCGATTCCGTCAGGGATGCTCGCGCAGAATCCGCTGCCGGGCAGCTGGCCCGCCGCGCAACCAACTTACGGCGAATGGTTGTGGCGCGATAGCAATGGCAATGGCACCGTCGACGCGAGCGAGATCAGCGGCAATCCGTCGACCGGCAGCACGGTCGGCAACGGCTTCTGGTGGGTCGACGATTCCGGCAACGTGTGGCTCGCCACGCCATTGAGCGGCGTGCGCGAGATGCCGCTGCAAGGTCTCGACTCCACAGGCAATCCGATCTACACGTACGCAAGTGCGAAGATGTTCGCGATGCCCGCGCCGTTCACGCGGCTCGCACGGCTCGTCTATGTCGCAGCGACCGACACGATGTATCTGTCCGGCTTCACGAGCGCGATTCCGTGGGACCCGACGCACTGGAAGGAAGCGGGCCCGGTGCTTGCGCGCTACGACAACTGGAGCAGCGGCACGCCGGCCCTGACTTACACGGTCTCGCTGCCGTGGAACACGCAAAGCGATCCGCAGACCACCACGGTCGGCGTTGCGGTGGCGGGCAACTATGTCTTCGTCGCGGAGTTGTACACCGATCGCATCGACGTCTACGACGCGCGCAACGGCACGGCCGTCGGTTATATGACGCCGGGCGCGAACGTCGGCGGTAAGAGCGGCTGGGTCGACGTGTATCTCGGCATCAGCGCGGTGCAGCGCGATAACGGCGAGTACGTGGTGCTGGTCGAAGACGACGCGCGCGCGAAGCTGCTGATGTATCGCTGGACGCCTTGACGTGGGTCGCCGTCGCGCCGAACACGAATAGACGGCGGCGCATGATCGGTATATAACAACTTTACCGATGCACTCAAAGGAGTGGTGTTCGATCATGACGCAAGACGTTCCTCCCAAGCCGCCCTCCGACGATCGTCCGGAGATCGAGCAGCTCGACGCGGCGCTCAGTCACGTCGATCAGCAGATGTCGTCAGGTGGCATTGCGTCGGGCGCGGCGAAAGGCATTGTCTACAGTCTGATCGAAACGCTCGGCGCGCTGGTCGGCGATCCCGATTTGCCGGAGCACGCGCGTTCGGGGTATGAAGGGCTGCTGGAGGCCGCGCGCGAGTTGCGCGCGAAGCTGGAGCGCTGAGCGATGAGCCGAGTGGACCGCTGAACCGGCGGGTTCGCTTCGGCGCAGCCATCGTGCTGTCTGTGCTACAAAAGCGCAATGTGTAACTCGCCGTGCGCTTTTTTATGCTCTCTGCAACCGAGATCGCGTTGCTGGCCACCGGCATCATCGTGGTACTGGTGACGCCCGGCCCCACCAACACGCTACTGGCGGCGGCCGGTTTGCGCGCCGGTTTGCGCCGCGCGCTGCCGCTGATCGCCGCCGAACTGGCGGGCTATCTGGTGTCGATCTCCGCGTGGGGGCGCTTCTTCGCGCACGCGGCGCAAGCGTGGCCGTGGCTGCCGTCGCTGCTGCGCGTGGCCGCGAGCGTGTATATCGCGTGGCTTGCGCTCCATATGTGGCGCGCGGCGGTGGCACTGCCGGGCTCGACGCAACGCGCTGGCAACGTGCGCGCGCTGTTCGTCGCGACCTTGCTCAATCCGAAAGGGCTGCTGTTCGGCGGCACGATCTTTCCGGCCGCCGCGTTCATGCATCTGCCCGCTTATCTGCTCGCGATGGGGATGTTCGCGTGCGTTGCCGCGCCGATCGCGCTCGCGTGGATCGCGTTCGGCGCCGCACTCGGTAGCGGCCGGCTCCGCTGGCTCGAACCGGCGAAGGTGCAGCGCGGCGCGTCGATCGTGCTCGGCGTGTTTTCAGTGTCGCTCGCGTGGGCCGCGTTGCACTGAAGACGGATGCGGCAAAGACGATGCGCTAAAGACCGCATCGAGACTCACGCACCGAGCGGCATCTCTTCCCCGCTCATCTGCGCCAGCAGCTGGTGAATCTGCGCGACAACGGCCGCGCCTTCGCCGACCGCCGCGGCCACGCGTTTCGTCGACCCGGCGCGCGCATCGCCGATCGCATAGACCCCTTCGACCGTAGTCCCGAGATCGCACGCGGTGGCCGAGCCGTCCGCGCTGATGCCCGTCAGCACGAAGCCTTTCGCGTCGAGCTGCACGCCGCAGGTGCGCAGCCATTCGGTGTTCGGGTCCGCGCCGGTGAAGAGGAACAGATGCCGCGTGTCGAAGTGATCGACGCCGTCGGGCAGCGGCCGCTTCAGCGTGACCGACACGAGCCCGTCCTCATCGCCTTCGAGCCGGCCGACTTCCGAACCCGGATGCACGAACACGTTCGGCAGCGAGCGGATGCGGTCGATCAGATAGCGCGACATCGTCGCCTCGAAACCGCTGCGGCGGATCAGCACGTGAACCTTGGCCGCGTGCGTCGCCAGATAGACGATCGCCTGGCCGGCCGAATTGCCGCCGCCCACCAGTACGACCTCCTGGCGCTTGCACAGCTTCGCCTCGACCGGCGACGCCCAGTAGTAGACGCCGCGTCCGTCGAAGCGCTCGAGCCCGTCGAGCGCCGGGCGCCGGTACACGGCGCCGCTCGCGATCACGATCGTCCGCGCGCTGATGTGGCCGCCGCATTTCGTTTCGAGCCGATAAGGCGACTGCCCGCAATGCAGCGCCTGCACGCTGACCGGAATTGCAACGTGCGCGCCGAACTTCTGCGCCTGCACGAACGCGCGGCCGGCAAGCGCCTGGCCCGAGATGCCGGTCGGAAAGCCGAGGTAGTTTTCGATGCGCGAGCTCGCGCCCGCCTGGCCGCCCGGCGCGCGGCTGTCGAGCACGATCACCGACAGCCCTTCGGAGGCTGCGTACACCGCTGCGGCAAGTCCGGCCGGTCCCGCGCCGACGATCGCGACGTCGTACACGTAGGTGTCGTCGAGATCGGGCAGCAGACCTAAGCGCGTGGCAAGCTCCGGCATGCTCGGATGACGCAGCACCGTGCCGTCCGGGCAGATCACGAGCGGCAGGTCCTCGCGCTGCGCGGCGAACTGCTCGATCAGCCGCAGCGCGTCTTCGTCGCGTTCGTCGATCACCGAATGCGGATGGCCGTTGCGCGACAGAAAGCCTTGCAACATCACGAGCCGCGGGTCATTGCTGTTGCCGACGAGGATCGGCCCGCCCGCGCCCTTTTCGATCAGCGACACGCGCCGCAGAATCAGCGCGCGCATGATGCGCTCGCCGAGTTCCGCTTCGGCGACGATCAGCGCGCGCAGCCGGTCGGGCGGAATCAGCAGCGCTTCGACGGCGCTGGTCGCGAGGCCGTTCACCAGCGAGGGCTTGCCCGACAGCTGCCCGACCTCGGCCAGGAAATGCCCGGCGCCGCGCTCGCTGATCACGTGCTCGCGGCCGATGCCGTCACGCTGATAGACCTTCACGCGTCCTTCGAGCACCACGAACATGCCGGGGCCGGTGCGGCCGGTCTCGAACAGCAACTCGCCGGACTTCCAGCGACCGATCTCGCCGAAGCGGCGCAGCCTGTCGATCTCGGCGCAAGTGAGCTCCGGAAACATCTGATGCAAACGCGTCGACAGCGACGAAAACGGCGCGTCGGCGACGACTCCCTGCTGTCCTTCCACCTCTTGAGTCGAAACGTCCTGAGTCGAAAGCATTGAACCGCTCCTTCGATGTTCATCGCACGATTGAACGCAAGGCAACGCAATGCGCGCTCGCATGGCCGGACGAGCCGTGCCGCGCGCGCAGACGGACGATGCCGTCGCGAATTCCAGCTAGACGGCTTTGGGCGCGATATCGTCGACCGTGACTTCGGGCGGCGGCATTTCGGGCAGCGAGTCCACCGGCTTGCCCGAGTCGCGCCAGGCTTCCATGCCGCCGCGCAGCGGCAGCACGTCGGAGAAACCGGCTTCGGTGAGCTGCTTGGCCATCCATGCCGCGGAAATCTCGTTCGGGCAGGAGCAGTAGATCACGAGCTTCTGATCGCGTGGATAGCTGGCGACGATGCCGTCGAGTTGCCGTTCGTCGGCGAATTGCGCGCCTGGAATCACGAACGGATCGAGCTTGCGCTTCTCCTGCGAACGGATGTCGAACACGACCGGCGCCTGATTAGCCTTGTACAGCTTCGCGAGTTCGTCGACCTCGATGCGCGCGGACGCGAGCTTCGCGATCAACTGACGGCGGCGGATCCACCGGTACGCCGCGTACAGCGCCAGCAACGCGACGACGACTACCGCCGCCGTGCGCCCAAGCCGCCCGGCGATCGCGAACAGCATATCGATCTGCCGCGCGAACAACGCACCGAGGATCAGCCCGGTGCCGGACCACAGCGCGGCGCCGACGCCGTCGTAGGTGAGGAAGGTGCGGTAGCGCGTGCCCATCGCGCCGGCCATCGGGATCGATACGATCGACAGCCCCGGCACAAATTTCGCGACCGCGAGCACGCGCACGCCCCAGCGGCCGAAGAAGCGCTCGGTCTTTTTCACGCAGGTGTCGCGCGACAGCGACAGCCGGCAGATCGTCTTCAGCGTATTACCGCCGTAGATGCGGCCCGCGACGTACCACACGCTGTCGCCGATCAGCGTCGCGAAGATCGACAGCACGAGGACCGGCAGCAACTGCGAGCCGACGGAGCCGGGGTGCATCGCGGCCATCGCGCCGAACAGCACAAGCGACGGCATGGCGGGCACCGGCAGCCCGAGCGCGGCGGCCAGCACATTTGCGAAAACGAGCGCAGGTCCATATTGCGCGACGAGGTCATGTAGCATCGGTTTAACATCCGCGGCCCTTGCGGGCGCAGCGCGGTAAGGAACGCAAAGGGGAATGCAAGGATTATGGACGTATTTTCAAGACGTGCAACCGACCTGGAAATCGGCCCGTGTTCTGGCTGCGATCAGGCCTGCATATATGGTCGCATGTCCCGCTACACAAGCATGGCGACCGCTTGTGACAAGTGATTGAAGGCCGGGTAAGCATGCTCAACGAGACGCGCGAAAGCGCTTGCAAAAACCCGTAGGAAAGCGGGGATTGGCGGTTCGAGCGGAACAAACGGAAGCAAGGCGGCGCGCGCGGGCGCGCCCAATGCGAACAATTCTGCGCTGACGCGTCGAAGCGCGACGCCATCGGCGCAGGGAGACTGACGAGTCACGCGACGGTAATTCGCCGCGCGCCTGCTTCACTGACGATGGTTGTGCTGTTCGCCCGGCAACTCGGCGCCATGCGCGCGGATCGCGGCGATCAGCTCCGCGGGCGTGATTTCGTAGCGCACTTCACGATGTATGCCCGGCTTGCGCTCATCGACCTCGATCAGCAGGATGCCTTTGCCGTCTTCGGTCGATTCGAGGCGCAGCGAGCGGAGTTCGCGCGCCGTTGCGTCGTCGTATTCGGTGAGCAGGGCCATTGACCCGGAGGACCCGGTAATGCGCATCGAAGTTGTCCTTGTTGCGTTGGTGATGGAACCATTGTACGGGGCGGATGGCGTGCCGTCTGCCGCCTCGTCGTGCCGTGTTGCGTCTGCCTTTGTCTCTATCTCGCCCCGGTTTTAGCGCATTCGCGATTGCGGAGCGAGCAACCAGTTTAACGCGACTCCTCGTTGCGACGGCTGCATTTTTCATGCCCCTCGGCGGCGCGGCTTGGGTTCGGCTCTTGTCATGCGGGTGACGCGGGCGCGGGCTAGGCGGCGTCCGGCGACACTCTCGCTGTGGTTGGCGTCGCTCCCGGATTTCCTCACCTTTCGCGCACGAATCGCGCGCTGAAAAAAATAGCCCGTCCGGATAGGGACGGGCCGTTAAACGCCGTTGTTACTCGGGTCAGCCTGCCCTTGCAACATTGGGCGCTGACGACTCCATCCTCGTGCTTCGTCGGCGGGCTGTCGAGGTGGGACTAATGCGGATCTATCAGATCAAAGTGCTGGTTTCCGATTCGACGTTCACACGAGGCCGGTCGTGTAATACACCAGGATTACGAAGAACACCGCGAGAGTCTTGATCACCGTGACCGCGAAGATGTCGCGATACGACTGCCGGTGCGTGAGACCCGTCACCGCGAGCAGCGTAATCACCGCGCCGTTGTGCGGCAGCGTATCCATGCCGCCGCTCGCCATCGCGACCACCCGATGCAGCACTTCGAGCGGAATATTCGCGGCCTGCGCGCCCTTGATGAACGTATCGGACATCGCGGCGAGCGCAATGCTCATACCGCCCGATGCCGAACCCGTGATACCCGCCAGCGTGCTGACCGACACCGCCGCGTTGACGAGCGGATTCGGAATGCTTTTCAGCGCATTGCTGACGACGAGAAAGCCCGGCAGCGCCGCGATCACACCGCCGAAGCCGTATTCCGACGCGGTATTGAGCGACGCCAGCAGCGCGCCCGCCACCGCTGCCTTGGTGCCGACCGCAAAGCGGTGGCTCACCCGGCCGAACGCCGTCACGATGACCATGATGATGCCGAGCAGCAGCGCGCCCAGCACGGCCCAAATCCCCACCAGAGCCTTTACGCTCGTTTCGACCGGTGCATGCAGGCCCGGCAGGATCTCCGGCGTGACCGTGAAGGACGGGCCGTACCAGGTCGGAATCCAGCGCGTCAGGAAGAAGTTCGCGACGCCGACCACGATGAGCGGCGCGATCGCCAGCAGCGGATGCGGCAGCTCTTTCGATTCGACGCGCTCCGGCTCGTTGACGAGTTCGGTGCCGTAACCCTCGCCGGTCGCCATCGCGCTGCGGCGGCGCCATTCCAGATACGTCAGACCGACCACGATGATGAACAGCGAGCCGATCACGCCGAGCGTCGGCGCGGCCCACGAGGTGGTCTTGAAGAACGTCGTCGGGATGATGTTCTGGATCTGCGGCGTACCCGGAAGCGAGTCCATCGTGAATGAGAACGCGCCGAGCGCGATCGCACCGGGCATCAGCCGCTTCGGAATATTGCTCTGGCGATACAGCTCGGCCGCGAACGGATAGACCGCGAACACGACGACGAACAGCGATACGCCGCCGTAGGTGAGCAGCGCGCACACCGCGACGATCACCGCGTTCGCGCGCGAGCGGCCGATATAGCGGATTGCGGCCGCGACGATCGACTCGGAGAAGCCCGACAGCTCGATCACCTTGCCGAACACGGCGCCGAGCAGAAACACCGGAAAATACAGCTTCACGAAGCCGACCATCTTGTCCATGAAGATGCTCGTGAAGACCGGCGCGACGGCGGCGGGCTCGGTGAGCAGGACGGCGGCGAGCGCCGCGATCGGCGCGAACAGGATTACGCTGTAGCCGCGATACGCGGCCAACATCAGAAACGCCAGCGCGGCGATAACGATGAGAAAGGTCATTGAGTCTCCATAGCCTGGTTGTTCTACCTTTTTTGCCGTCCTGATCGAGCGACGGCGCGGCGCGGTCGAAATGCAGATTCCATGCCATGCCCGGCGTTTGTCCGCTGAAGCGCTGTGGCGCCTGGCGCGGGCGTGCAGCGGTGGCCCAAGGCATCGTGGGCGGATTGTACCCGGGTGTCTCCGAAACGGGACTCCAATCCGATCAAGATCACCGGAAACCAGGGTAAGTCACGATGCATAAGGCCTGTCGCCTGTCTCTATTTGGAGATAAATTTGTCTAGCAATTGAGATCGATTGCAAGCAAAACGATAAGCGGAGACAACGACAGCATGATGACCGACTGGACGGGCCTGCCCGCCACCTACGACGACGTGCTTCGTCGGGCGATGGAATCGCTGTTTCGCACGTTCGAAAACTTCAGTGAAGGCACCTTCATCGTAGACGGGCAAGCGCGCGTTGTCTGGATCAATAAACGGTATGCGGCGCGCTTCGGCTTTTCGGACCCGCAACAGGCGATCGGCCGCGATTGCGAAGCGGTGATCCCGAACAGTCTGATGCGCGAGGTCGTCAACACCGGCAAGCCGATCCTGCTCGACATCATGGAGACGGATCGCGAGCCGCTCGTCGTCACGCGTCTGCCGCTGAAGGACGATGCCGGCGCGACGATCGGCGCGGTCGGCTTCGCGCTGTTCGACGAGCTGAAAGCGCTGTCGCCGCTGTTTTCACAGTACTCGCGGCTGCAGCAGGAGCTGATCGCGACCCGCCAGTCGCTCGCGCAGGCGCGCCGCGCGCGCTATACGTTCGGCAGCTTCGTCGGCACGAGCCCGGCGTCGCTCGAAGTGAAGCGCCAGGCGCGGCGCGCGGCGCAACTCGAAGCGCCGGTGCTGCTGCTCGGCGAAACCGGCACCGGCAAGGAACTGCTCGCGCATGCGATTCACGGCGGCTCGGCGCGCGCGCATAAGCCGCTCGTCAGCGTCAACGTCGCCGCGATTCCCGACACGCTGCTCGAAGTCGAATTCTTCGGCGCCGCGCCCGGCGCATATACCGGTGCGGATCGCAAGGGGCGGGTCGGCAAGTTCGAGCTCGCCAACGGCGGCACGCTGTTTCTCGACGAGATCGGCGACATGCCGCTGCCATTGCAGGGCAAGCTGCTGCGCGTGCTGCAGGACAAGGAGTTCGAGCCGCTCGGCTCGAACCGCGTCGTGAGCGCGGATGTGCGGATCATCGCGGCGACCTCGGCCGATCTGCCCGCGCTCGTCGCGGCCGGACGTTTTCGCGCGGACCTTTACTACCGGCTCAACGTGCTGACGATTCTTGCGCCCGCGCTGCGCGAGCGTCCGTCCGACATTGAGGCGCTCGCCTACGCGATGCTCGAGGATCTGGCCGCGCAGGCAGGCGGCGGCAGCCACTTCGAATTGCACGACGACGCGTTGCGTCTGCTGTGCGCGTACGACTGGCCCGGCAACGTGCGCGAGCTGCGCAACACGTTGGAGCGCGCGGTGATGCTGTCCGACAGCGAACGCATCGATGCGCGCGTGCTTGCGCCGTTCATCGGCTCGGGGCAGGGCGGCGCAGCGGCGCCGGCGCGGACCCCGTCTGTCGCGGCCGCCGGCGTGGAAGCTGCGGCCACCGCCGAACCCACTTCGTGGAGCGACGCGATGGCCGCGTTCGAAAAGCGCTTTCTGTGCGACGCGTTGCGCGCGAACGGCGGCCGCGTCATCGACACTGCGAAACAGATCGGCATGGGCCGCGCGACGCTGTACAAGAAGATCGCCGCGCACGGCATCGACGTTTGACGCGCCGCACCTGCCCGGCCGCGCGGCACGAACTGACGCAGCACGAAGGCAGCGTGGCACAATCGCGAGATCGAAAAACAAGACGTGACCGGGGTCTCCATGAAACGCCTTTTCTTCTTCGCGCGCCGCTCGAGCGTCATGCTGGCCGTGGGCGCGATCGTCGCGCTTGGCGGGTGTAGCAGCAGCGCGCCGCTGTTCCTCCCGGACGGCCGCTCAACCACGCTGGTGCAATGCCCGGTGGGTTCCGACTCGTGCTCGCAACAGGCGGCCGCCAGTTGCAATGGCGCGTTCGACGTCGTGCGGCAGTCGAGCCAGAGCGGCACGTTGAGCCTGATCTACGCGTGCCGCGCGGCCGCGAAGTAAGCACCGGAAGCCGTGCCGGTACAACACCGGCGAGCGCGGCAGTTCGATTCGGAGGCGGCATCGGTTTTTTCACCCGTTCCCGGTAATTTCCTGCCAAGTCCCGATACGCTCGCGGTTACCACATGGTTGTCATAAATTGATGCGCCTAATGTGCGTCCGATCCACGATTGGCATGCGAATTGGGTTAAGTAAGCCGCGCGCGGCATTTTTACAACGTCGAGTCGCCGCACACCGATTATCCTTTGCGGCCCGATCACCATTTATCTTTAGCGTCGGGGTGTCCAACGAAGTTCAGTGCGGCAGGCAACGGAACGTGAAATTTGACAGCAGTATTCTTTTTAAACCGTTGGGAATTTAACCCCGGCGAGAAGAAACTGCCGGTTTTTTCCGGCGCAGAAAACGAAAAGGAAGATTTTCCCGCTACTGGCGGGCATTAGTTCGGGTCGCGCGGGCCAACGCGACTTATGCTTTCGATTTTTTTGCTTCAACACTAATTCAATAGAATCCGGGGAAAGCAATGAATCATCAGCAACTCGAAAAAGATATCGAGCATCTCGAACAGATCATTTCCCATATTTCCGCAGAAGACCGCATTCCGTTGTCTTATTGGCGAAACCGCCTCCAGCACGTTTCCGGCGCGGTTATCGTGCCGGCGCAGGCAACCCGCGTCAAACGCCTCGATGCCGCGCTTTGCGCATTGGAAAAACGGCAGAAAGCCTGAGTGTCGTCACTGAGTCCGCCAATCGGAATCGGCAATCAGGAAAGCCGTCGTGTGCGCTTTCACCGGACCAGCTATATCTTTCGGTTGATCGCCAAAGTGATATGGGCGCATGCACGCTTTCTTATTACCGACACAGGACGAACATGCAGATAGCAGGGCTTGCCGCGACCCGGCTCGCGAAGTTGACCACCACGCTGCAGGGCTACGTGGAGCGCGGCGAAGTGGCGGGGGTGGTGTCGCTCGTATGGCGGCGCGGCGAAATTGGCTACTTCGAACCGATAGGCCTACGCGACGAAGCCGCGCAATTGCCGATGGAGCGGGACACGCTGTTTCGCATCGCGTCGATGACCAAGCCGGTGACGAGTGCCGCGATCATGATGCTGATCGAGGAAGACCGCCTCGCGCTCGATGCGCCCGTTTCGCAGTGGCTGCCCGAGCTTGCGGCGCCGCGCGTGCTGCGTGATCCGACCGGACCGCTCGACCAGACCGATCCGATTCGCGCGCCGATTACGGTGCTCGACCTGCTCACGCATCGCGCGGGCTTCGCGTATCACTTCACGGCGACGGGGCACCTCGCCGAAGCCTATGCTGCCGCGTTCAACGGCTTCGAGGCGAGCGGCGGCAACAGCGCGTGGCTCGCGCGCATCGCCGCACTGCCGCTGATGTTCCAGCCCGGCTCGCGCTGGCACTACGGCGTGGCGACCGACGTGCTCGGCGTGCTGATCGAACGCGTGAGCGGCATGCCGCTCGGCGAGTTTTTCCGCACGCGCATTTTCGAGCCGCTCGGCATGCGCGACACCGCGTTCTGGGTGCCCGACACGCAGCTTGCGCGCCTCGCCACCGCGTACAACATCGATCCCGGCACGCGGCGTTGCGTGGTCGAGGATCATGCGGCCGCGAGCCGCTGGGCCAATCCGCGGCGCTTTCAGAGCGGCGGCGGCGGGTTGGTCTCGACCGCCCTGGACTACCTGCAATTCGCGCAACTGCTGCTCGGGCGCGGCCGCGTCGGCGATACGCGGCTGCTGTCGCATCGCTCGGTCGATCTGATGCGCAGCAATTTCCTGAGCCGCGATCAGCGCCGCCTGCCTGCCTTCGGTCACGTGATCTGGGCGGGGCAGGGTTTCGGCCTCGGCCTGTCGATCGTCGATGATCCGGCGCAGCAATTGCCGCTCGGCTATCGCTCGCTCGGCTCGTTCGGTTGGCCCGGCGCGTACGGCACGAGCTGGTTCGCCGATCCGGTCGAAAACATGATCGGCCTGATGCTGATCCAGCGCCGCTCGATCGACCCGTTCCCGATGGCCATCGACTTCGAACGCCGCGTCTACGATGCGATCGACGATTGAGCGCGGCCGCCGCGCCTGCGCTCGGCCGCGTGATTCACTATCCTGTGATTTATTCGTCTGATAGTGTCCGCCAACCATTCATCGCAATTCATCGCAGTGCGTCTAACCGAGGGGGGAACACCGGCATGGCCTCTTACAAACAGTTGACTGCGCAACTCGAAAAACTCCACAAGGAAGTCGCAGCCGCGCGCGACAAAGAAGTCGCGCAAGCTATCGCCGATATCAAGCAGAAGATTGCCGAATACGACCTGACTGCCGAAGAACTCGGCTTCACGAGCGCCGCAGCGAAGCCGCGCCGCAAGTCGTCGGCGACGGCGATCGCCAAGTACCGCAATCCGAAGACCGGCGAAACCTGGAGCGGCCGTGGACGCTCGCCGGGCTGGCTCGTCGGCAAGAATCGCGAGCGGTTTCTGATCGAAGGTTGAACTCCGCCTTGGATGCCGATGCGTCCGTGTTCTCTGAAGTGATGCGTCGCTTGATTGTTTCCGCACCGCTGCGGAGGTCCCGAAAACGCTCACCTTTGCGTGACGCCTGAACGTGTACAGCGAAATTCACCGATGCGTCCGGAGCTAGCGGGATGCTTCGGTGAGCCAGGCTTTGACGCGCAACGCACCGCCGCGGGTGCGAATCGCCGTGGTGTCGCGCCGCCGCGCATCGCTTGTCGCAAACCCGCGCCAGCCTTTGCTGGCGGGCGTTTCCAGGCGTCGAGCCGGAGCCTGTTCGTAGCGTTGCGACGCTTTACCGCGGTTTTCCCGCACATCGCGGTCGTGGTGCGTGCGCCGTGGCAGGTGCGCGCATGCGCTTCGCGATCCTCACCTTTGACCGCGAATCGATATTCGCCGCCGCAAGTCCCGAAAACGCTCACCTTTGGCCGCGAGCATGCGCGGCGCGCGGACGCTCGCGCCGTCGCCCGTCCGGCGCCGCAGCCCTTCCCCCCGGCCGTCGCGCCAGACGTGTATCATTCGCACCTTGCGCCGTTTTTGCGCCAGCGATTCCCGCATTGTCGAACCAGCGCCGGCCGATTCCGGCCCGCGCCCGACTCCCGCAGCTCGACGCCGCCGCGCCACGCGCGGCATACCGGCCGCCCAAAGCCGCCGGGAACCGCCCGAACCCCTTTCCGTGACCGCCAGACCCGATGTCAGTCTCCGAACTCAAACGCCGCCGCACGTTCGCGGTCATTTCCCACCCGGACGCGGGTAAAACCACGCTCACCGAAAAGCTGCTGCTGTTCTCGGGCGCGATCCAGATCGCCGGTACGGTGAAGGGCCGCAAGAGCAACCGCTATGCGACGTCCGACTGGATGGAAATCGAAAAGCAACGCGGCATTTCGGTCGCGAGCTCGGTGATGCAGTTCGAGTACGGCGATTGCGTGATCAACCTGCTCGACACCCCGGGCCACGAGGACTTTTCCGAGGACACCTACCGCGTGCTGACCGCGGTCGACGCCGCCGTGATGGTGATCGATGGCGCGAACGGCGTCGAAGCGCAGACGCTGAAGCTGCTCGAAGTCTGCCGCAGCCGCAAGACGCCGATCGTCACGTTCATCAACAAGCTCGACCGCGAAGTGCGCGAGCCGCTCGAACTACTCGACGAAATCGAGCAGCACCTCGGCGTGGCGGCGGTGCCGTTCACATGGCCGATCGGCATGGGCAAGGATTTTCAAGGCGTCTACGACGTCCAGCGCGATCAGGTGCGGGTGTTCCGCGCCGGCCAGGATACGGCCGGCGGCGCGGTCGAAACGCTGCAGGCACTGAGCGACGAGGAAGGCGAGCGCCGTTTCGGCCACGCGTGGGTGCGTGCGAAGGAAGAGATCGATCTGATCAGCGGCGCGACGCCCGAATTCGACCGTGAGCAGTTCCTCGCCGGCCAGCAGTCGCCGGTGCTGTTCGGCTCGGCGATCAACAACTTCGGCGTGAAGGAGATTCTCGACGCGCTGGTCGACCTCGCGCCGCCGCCGTCGATGCGCATGACCGTGCAGCGCCCGGTGCAGCCGGAAGAGTCGAAGTTCACCGGCGTCGTGTTCAAGGTGCAGGCGAACATGGACCTCGCGCACCGCGACCGCGTCGCGTTCATCCGCGTGTGCTCGGGGCGTTTCGAGCGCGGCATGGCGGTGAAGGTCACGCGCTCGAACAAGACGTTCCGCGCGAACAACGTGGTCACGTTCCTGTCGCAGCGTCGCGAGACGGTGAGCGAGGCGTATCCGGGCGACATCATCGGTATTCCGAATCACGGTACGCTGAGTCTCGGCGATACGCTGACCGAAGGCGAGCAACTGCAGTTCGTCGGCCTGCCGTTCTTCGCACCGGAAATTTTCCAGACCGTCGAAGTGGTCGATCCGATGCGCGCGAAGCAGCTCGGCGAGGCGCTGAAGCAGCTCGGCGAGGAAGGCGCGATCCAGGTGTTCCGTCCCGAAGCGGGCGGTCTGATGATTCTCGGCGCGGTCGGGCAGCTGCAGTTCGAAGTGGTGTCGCACCGTCTGTCGACTGAATACAAGGTCGACGTGCGGATGGCGCCGGCGCGCTACCGGCTGTCGCGCTGGGTGACCTGCGACGATCCGGCCGAGCTGCGCCGCTTCACCGATGCGTACTCGGCGCGCATCGCGCTCGATGCGTCCGATGCGCCGACCTATCTGGCCTCGCACGTATCGGAGATCGAAGTCGCGCAGAAGGCGTGGCCCAAGATCGTGTTCAACGAGTTGCGCGAGCACTCGGGCGCGCCGTTCCGGAAGGCGATGTAAAGCCGCGAGTCCGCTGGTTTCGAAACTGAAAAGCCGCGTCGTTCGACGCGGCTTTTTCTTTTCCGCCGCAACAACGCCCCGCGCCGGCGCGCGACTTCGCCTATGCTGACGGAACCACCCGCCCGCCGCGAAGCCGGCTCCAATTCCTGTCCAACCGTATGGAGCGCCCGTGACCGTTCGCAACCTCGACGCATTGTTTCGCCCGAAATCCGTCGCCGTGATCGGCGCGTCCGAGCGACCGGGCAGCATCGGCGCGATGGTCTGGGCGCGCGTGCTCGAAGGCGGCTTCGACGGTCCGCTATGGCCCGTCAATCCGAAGCACGCGACGCTCGGCGTCCACCCGGTGATCCACGACGTCAGCGATCTGCCGCAGGCGCCCACCGTCGCGGTGATCTGCACGCCGCCCGCGACGTGGCCCTCGTTGATTCACAAGCTCGGCGGCATGGGCACGCGCGCCGTGATCATCGTCGGCGAGGTGCGCAGCGATGAAGACCGGCTCGCGCTGCGGCACGCGCTGTCGGCGGCGCGGCCGCATCTGTTGCGCATCGTCGGGCCGGGTAGTCTCGGTGTGGTGTCGCCGGCGCTGGGCGCGCATCTGGGCGCGCCGTCCTGCACGGTCAAGGCGGGCGGCGTCGCATGGGTGTCGCAGTCGAATGCGCTGACCAACGCGGTGCTCGGCTGGGCGCGCGCGCGCGGGCTCGGTTTTTCGCATGCGGTGGCGCTCGGGGCGGAGGCCGACGTCGATGCCGGCGACGTGCTGGATTACCTTGCGAGCGACCCCGGCACCCGCGCGATCCTGATCGAACTAGACAGCGTGCGGGCGGCGCGTAAGTTCATGTCGGCCGCGCGCGCGGCGGCGCGCAACAAGCCGGTGCTCGCGCTGCGCTCGGGGCGCGACGATCCCGCCGACGGTCTCTATACAGCGGCGTTCCGGCGCGCGGGCCTCGTGCGCGTCGACGCGCTCGACGATCTACTCGACGAAATCGAAACGCTCGGCGTCGGCCGCGTGGCGGCGGGCGCCACCGCAACGCTGATCACCAGTGACCGCGGTCTCGCGACGCTCGCGCGCGACGCGTTCAGCGCCGCCGGCGGCCTGCTCGCGCCGTGGCCGGCCGCGGCGTCGGACGCGCTGCGCGAGGCGCTGCCGCTCGCGGTCGGCGGCAATCCGCTGCTGCTCGGCGACGGCGCGCGTCCTGAGCACTTCGGCACCGCGCTGAAGCTGCTGGGCGAGCATCGCGAGACCGGCACCGCCGTCGTGGTGCACGCATCGACGCATGGCGCACCCGTCGACGATGTCGCGCAGGCGCTGATCGAGCATCAGCGCTTTGCGTATCGCGGGCTGCTCGCGTGCTTCTTCGGCGGTGTCGATGCGGCGAGGCGCGACGCGCTGCATGCGCAGGGCATCCCGGTGCACACGACGCCGCAGCGGCTCGCGCGCGCGTTCGCCCGGCTGGTCGATTACCGGCTGGGTCGCGAATTGCTGATGCAAACGCCGGAAGGCCTGCCCGCGCAGATTCCCGAGTCGATCGACGCCGCTCAGGCGCAGGCTCGAGAAGCGTTGGCGGCGGGCAAAAGCGAACTCGCCGGGGACGCGGCGGCGCCGTTTCTGACGCGATTCGGGTTGCAGGTCGAGGGCGTGGAAGAAGGGAACGCCGCTGCGCCGTGCGCCGATGCCGACAGCGCGACAAAACCCATCGTCGACGTCGCCGTCGAACTGCACGACGACGACAACTTCGGCCCCGTATTCCGCTTCGCCGCGCCGCCGATCGACGGCGTCTCCAGTGGACTGCACGTGTACGGCCTGCCGCCGCTCAATCCGATGCTCGCGCGCGATATCGTCACGCGTTCGCACTACGCGAGGCTGGTCGCGCCGGAGCCGACGCTCGCCGCGTTGACGGCATTGTCGCAAGCGGTTTGCGACGTGCGCGAGATCGTCGGCCTGTCGTTGAAGCTGAGGGTCTACCGGGACCGCGTGACGGTGGTCGATCCCGTGTTGCGGGTCGGCGGAAAGCGCAGCCGCCTCGCGATCGTGCCGTATCCGCGCCGCTTCGAGGAAACGATCGACTGGCAGGGGATGCGTATAACGGTGCGGCCGATTCGCCCGGAAGACGAAAACGCGCATCGCGAGTTCGTGAACGCGATGACGCCGGAAGACCTGCGGCTGCGTTTTTTTGGCGCGGTCGGCAGTTTCGAGCACTCGCAACTCGCGCGCATGACGCAGATCGATTACGACCGGGAAATGGCGCTGATCGCGACGGTCGACAACGAAGACGGCGTCGCGCAGACGCTCGGCGTGGTGCGCGCGGTGGCCGATCCCGACAACGAGACGGCCGAATTCGCGGTGACCGTGCGCTCGGACCAGAAGGGGCGGCGCCTCGGCCAGTTGCTGATGCAGCGGATCATCGCGTACGCGCGGGCGCGCGATACGCACTGGCTGATCGGTGAAGCGCTGCGCGAGAACACCGCGATGATCGCGCTGGCGAAGGCCAGCGGCTTCACGATCACGCGAACCGAGGACCCCGGCGTGGTCGGCTTCCGGATGGCGCTCGACGAAACCGCGGGGGCGGACCCGAAGTCCGCCGCGCAGAACCAGCCGGGGCGTTGAGCGGCTTACGTTGCGACCCGCTCAACGCACGGTTTCATCGCCTTAAGCCGCCAGCTTCTGCGCCGCCTCATCGACCTGCGCGCGCGTCACCGACAGCTCGTCGAGCCACGCCTGCGCATACACCGCGCCGGTTTCGCGCTCGAGCCGCGCGATCGTCGCCGCGCAGCGGTTCGCGTCCTTCAGCGTCGAAATGAACGATTTCACCGACTCGCCGCCCTTGAACGCGTCGAACAGCGGCACGCGAATTTCATCGGGCAGCGGGCGGGTGGTCCATTGGTACGGCTTGCCGTTGAACGTCAGCGACGGCGGCAGCACGCGCTCCTTGCGCGCGGCCGGAATCAGGCCGTAGGTGCGCGCCGCTTCGCCGATCTGTTCGGGCGAAAACAACTCGTCGGGCGTGATGTCGAATTGCTGGATGAAGGTCTCGATGCTTTGCATCGCGGCGGCGCGGTCGTCGCGGCGCTTCTGCGCGTGAGCGACGATGTCGCGCAGTTCGTCGGCTTCTGCCGCGGTGATCGTGAAGCTCGACTGCTTCTGCTGGAGTTCGGAAAAACGCTGGAATTCGGAATCGGTCAGAAGTTTGGCCATTGCTCAATCGATGCGCGCGCATGAGCCGGTCATGCGGCGTTATTTTGGAAGGGCCGCCATTCTAAACCAAGTGCGCGTGCGTGCCGCCGTGCGAACCGTCGCGGCGCAACTTACCGCGCACCTTGCCAGTCACGCGGCCTGCTCGCGGAACATCGACAGCGCCTGCACCGTGTCGCGCAGCAGGGTGGTGGCCGCTTCGAGCGTCGGCGCGACGTATTCGTCGATCCGCCGCAGATACGGACAGGTGAGCACCGCGATCGCCTGTCCCGACGGCGCGAGGATCGGGAACGTCACGTCGGTGACGCCGAAAGTCTGCTGGCTGTCCTTCTGCCAGAAGCCCGCCGCGCGGATGCGCTCGCAGGCCTCCTCCAGCGCGTCGCGATCGAGCGTCACTTCACCCTTCACCTTGGTGTGCTCGGCAAGCATCTGCTGACGCTGCTCGACGCTCTGGAATGCAAGCATCACGCGCCCCGAGCCGGTGTCGATCAATCCGACCCGCGAGCCGAGCCGCACCGACATGCCCCACGTGCCCGGCCCGTCGACCTGGGCGATCACCAGCAGGTTGCCGCGGTCGTAGACCACCAGGTGGCACGACTGCTCGGCCGCGTCGGCGAAGCGCTGCATTAGCGGCAGCGCTTCGGCGATCAGCCGGTTCATCGGCGGATGACGGTGCGCGAGCGCGAACAGCTTCAGGCTCAGCGAGTAGCGGTCGCCGGCCGCCGAGCGCACCACGTATTGGCGCGCGACGAGGCGTTCGAGCATCCGGTACATCTCGCTCGCATTGCGGCCCAGCTGCCGCGTGATTTCGGCGCGCGTGAGTCCTTCCTTCTGCTCGGACAGCAACTCGAGGATGTCGAGGCCTTTGTCCAGCGCGGGGGCGCGGTAGCGGTCGTCGTCTTTGTCTTCGGCGTCCATCGTGAGGGTCGGGGATCTCGTCCGGAGTTCTTATTATCTGGCGCGCACGCAGCGTTTCGCGAACTGAATGTCTGCTGTCCAGGGAAAACCCCGGGCATAGCGTCGCGCAGTTTTCTTGACTTGGAAAAATTCGGATATGAATAATACGTTCATTGGTGAACAAATGCACCCGTGAGCGGGGCGCGCCTTTTCTGGCTGCGCATTGGGCCCGTCGCATGGTAAAAACACCACAAATAGGGAGACACGCTCATGTCGGCATCGATCGTATCGAAGATCGGGCAACGGCGCCGGATCGGCCGCGGCTCGTTGCAGGTGAGCGGACTAGGGCTCGGCACGGCGCCGCTCGGCGGCCTGTATCGCGACCTGTCCGACGAGGAGGCCCATGCGACCATCGCCGCCGCCTGGGACGCGGGCGTGCGCTACTTCGACACCGCGCCGCACTACGGCAACACCAAGGCCGAGCATCGGCTCGGCGCGGCGTTGCGCCACTATCCGCGCGGCGAATATGTGCTGTCGACCAAGGTCGGCCGCCGCTTCGTACCGCGCACGTCGCCATTCGACGACCGCGAAGGCTGGCAGAATCCGCTGCCGTTCGAAGCGATCTACGACTACACGCACGACGGCATTCTGCGTTCGTTCGAGGACAGCCAGCAGCGGCTCGGCATCGTCGATATCGACATCCTGCTCGTGCATGACATCGGCCGCGTCACGCATGGCGACCAGCATCCGCACCACTGGCGGCAACTGACCGAAGGCGGCGGCTTCCGCGCGCTGGAGCGCCTGCGCTCGACCGGCGCGATCAAGGCGATCGGCCTCGGCGTCAACGAAGGCGCGGTGATTCTCGACGCGATGGCCGAATGCGATATCGATTGCGCGTTGCTCGCGGGGCGTTATACGCTGCTCGAGCAGACCACCCTCGACGACCTGCTGCCCGCCTGCGAGGCGCGCGGCGTCAGCATCCTGCTCGGCGGCGCGTTCAATTCGGGCATTCTGGCGCGCGGCGTCGAAGGCGATCTGAAGTTCAATTACGGCGCGGCGCCGCCCGAGGTGATCGAGCGCGTCGCGCGTCTGGAGGCGGTGTGCCGCGCGCACAATGTGCCGCTCGCCGCCGCCGCGTTGCAGTTTCCGTATGCGCATCCGGCGGTCGCCACGGTGCTGACCGGCGCGCGCAGTGCCGACGAACTGCGCGAGAACGTCGCGTCGTTCGAGCAGCCGATCCCCGCGGCCTTGTGGTCCGCATTGCGCGACGCGGGCCTGCTCGACCCGCGCGCGCCCGCGCCCGAGGACTGAATCGACCATGCCGATCGACGCTCACCAGCACTACTGGGACCCCGCGCGGGGCGACTACGAGTGGCTGACGCCGGAGCTGAAAATCCTCTACCGGCCTTTCGGGCCTGATGATCTGAAGCCGTTGCGCGAACAGGCCGGCATCGAGCGGACCGTGGTCGTGCAGGCCGCACCGACGCTCGACGAAACCCGCTACCTGCTCGACATCGCGCGGCACGAGCCGTCGATCGCGGGCGTGGTCGGCTGGGTGCCGCTGCTGTTGCCGAACGCGCCCGATCTGATCGAGGCGCTCGCGCGCGAGCCGAAGTTCAAGGGTGTGCGGCCGATGCTGCAGGACCTGCCCGACGACGGCTGGATCGCGAACCCCGACCTCATGCCGGCGATCGACGCGCTGATTGCGCACGACCTCGCGTTCGATGCGCTGATCTACGCGCGCCACGTGCAGTACTTCGAGATATTCGCGCAGCGTTTTCCGGCGTTGCGCATGGTGGTCGATCATGGCGCGAAGCCGCCGATCCGCTTCGGCCAGGCGGGCTACGAGGTGTGGCGCGATGCGATTGCGCGGCTCGCCGCATTCCCGCAAGTGCACTGCAAGCTGTCGGGTCTCGCGACCGAGGCGTCGCCCGGCTGGACCGAGGACACGCTGCGGCCCTACGTCGAGCATCTGCTGAACACGTTCGGCCCCGCGCGGCTGATGTGGGGCAGCGACTGGCCCGTGCTCGAACTGAACGGCGACTATCTGCTGTGGCATTCGGTGGCGACCACACTGCTCGCGTCGTTGAGCGACGCCGAGCGCGACGCCGTGTTCGGCGAGAATGCCGCCGCGTTTTACCGGCTTTGATTTCGTTAGCAGCCCATTCAACTGGAGTCGTAGATGACACAAAGACTGGCCGGCAAAACGGCCCTGATCACCGCGGCAGGACAAGGTATCGGTCTCGCCACCGCCGAACTTTTCGCGCGCGAAGGCGCCCGCGTGATCGCCACCGATATCCGCATCGACGGACTCGCCGGCAAGCCGGTCGAGGCGCGCAAGCTCGACGTGCTCGACGGCGCGGCCATCAAGGCGCTTGCCGCGGAAGTCGGCACGATCGACGTGCTGTTCAACTGCGCGGGCTACGTGCATGCAGGCAATATCCTCGAGTGCAGCGAGGAGGACTGGGATTTCGCGTTCGACCTCAACGCGAAGGCGATGTACCGTATGATTCGCGCGTTTTTGCCGGCCATGCTGGAGAAGGGCGGCGGCTCGATCATCAACATGTCATCGGCGGCGTCGAGCGTGAAGGGCGTGCCGAACCGCTTCGCGTACGGTGCGTCGAAAGCCGCGGTGGTCGGGCTGACGAAGTCCGTCGCCGCGGATTTCGTCACGCGTGGTGTACGCTGTAACGCGATTTGCCCCGGCACGGTGTCTTCGCCGTCGCTCGAACAGCGGATCGCCGCGCAGGCGCAGGCGCAGGGCGCGTCCGTCGACGCGGTGCAGGCCGCGTTCATCGCGCGTCAGCCGATGGGCCGCATCGGCAAGCCGGAGGAGATCGCCGCGCTCGCGCTGTATCTCGCCTCCGACGAGTCGTCGTTCACGACGGGCCAGCTCCATGTGATCGACGGCGGATGGTCGAACTGATTCTGATTGATTGACGAACCGAACACTACTGAACGTAAAGGAAAGTGCAACGATGAAACTGCTTCGTTATGGGCCGAAGGGCCAGGAAAAGCCGGGCCTGCTGGACGCGCAAGGCAAGATTCGCGATCTGTCGAAGGTGGTGGGCGATATCGACGGCGCTGTGCTCGGCGACGAAAGCCTCGCGAAACTGCGCGCACTCGACCCGGCAACGCTACCGGTCGTCGAAGGCAATCCGCGCGTGGGCCCGTGCGTCGGCAAGATCGGCAAGTTCATCTGCATCGGCCTGAACTACGCGGATCACGCGGCGGAATCGAATCTGCCGGTGCCGGCCGAACCGGTCATCTTCAACAAGTGGACGAGCGCGATCAGCGGCCCGAACGACGACATCGAAATCCCGCGCGGCTCGAAGAAGACCGACTGGGAAGTCGAACTCGGCGTCGTGATCGGCAAGGCGGCGAAGTACGTCGACGAAGCGAACGCGCTCGAGCACGTGGCCGGCTACTGCGTGATCAACGACGTGTCGGAGCGCGAATGGCAGATCGAGCGCGGCGGCACTTGGGACAAGGGCAAGGGCTTCGACACGTTCGGCCCGATCGGCCCGTGGGTCGTCACGCGCGATGAAGTCGCCGATCCGCAGAACCTGAGCATGTGGCTCGAAGTGGACGGCCATCGCTACCAGAACGGCAGCACGAAGACGATGATCTTCAGTGTCGCGAAGCTGGTGTCGTATGTGTCGCAGTGCATGAGCCTGCAGCCGGGCGACGTGATCTCGACCGGCACGCCGCCGGGCGTCGGCATGGGCGTGAAGCCGAATCCGGTATTCCTGAAGCCGGGGCAGACGGTGCGTCTGGGTATCGAAGGGCTGGGCGAGCAGACGCAGAAGACTTACGCGGCGGAGTAACGCGCTCTCTCTTCCCGTCTTGTCGCTGTGAAATGCAAGGCCGTTCCTGTTACGCGCAGGAGCGGCCTTTTTCATGCCGCGCGGCTTTAACTCCCCGCCTCCTGCTCGCCATTCTCCCCAATCCGATTCACGGTCCCCTGCGCAACCGCCACCAGCTTCTCGCGGTTCCCTTCCATCACGAACACGCTGCACTGGCAGGTCGCCTGATGCCTGCCCGCATAGACGACGCTAGCGCGCGCGATCAGCGTGCCCTTCACGGCCGGGCGCAGGTAGTTGATCTTGTATTCACCGGTCACGACTCTCGGACCCAGCGACAGCGCGCCCGCGAACGTCAACGCATTATCGGCGAGATAGCTGATGACGCCGCCATGCACGAAACCATGCTGCTGCCGCAGTTCATCGCGAATCGGCAGACACAGGGTGAGCTCTTCGCTGCTGGCGTGCATCAACTCCGCGCCTAGCAGCATGCTGAACGGCTGGGCGTGCAACGCGCCGCGCGCCCGGTCGAGTAGGTCGGTCATCGTGGTTCCTTCGTGCAGGGTCGGGGTGGTGCATCGGTGCAACGGAGCATCCGCGCGGCGAGCACCACGCGGTCCCTACCCACTCTAGGAAGTGCCGCTGCGCTGCGCAAGGTGAATCCTCGCGATGAGCAGCGCATTGTTGCGCAAAACAACCTCAATCGCGACGATCGACGATGAAACCGGCACGTAGAGCGCTTTTTGCGGGAATTGGCCTCAAGCCGCCAATCGGCCTGCCGTTAACCCTGGTGTAGCCTCCGTCATCCTCTGTTCCCAGGTGTCCCCGATGTTCAGCAAGATCAAGGTCGCATCCGGCCTGCTATGTGTTCTGGCCGCGTTCTGCGTCTTCCAACTCGTCACGGTAGGGTTGGGCTTCTGGTCGCTGACGCGCACGCACGACGACGTCGGCGATCTGGCGAGCATCGCGCTGAAGCAGGTCGACGCGGTCAACCAGACGACGCAGCGCCTGATGGACGCGCGCATCAACCTGTCGCGCGCCGGCACGCGCATGGTGCGCGGCGGCGCCGAGCCGACGGACATCGTGCAGCACGCTCGCGAACAGCTCGCCGCCGCCGATCAGTCTTTCGCGGGCTTCATGAGCGCCCAGAAGACCAGCGACGAAGACAGCGCGCGCGCCACCGCGCTCGCCGAACGCTACAAGGCGTTGCACGGCGCGCTCGCGGAGCTCGTGCAGTATCTCGACTCGAACAACATCCAGGCCTTCCTCGATCAACCCACGCAATCGTTTCAGGACGCCTATCTGGCGGAAGTGCACAACTTCGAGCAATTCGGCGACGCCGCGAGCCGCGCGTCGCTCGCTTCGATCGATGCGCGCGTGGCGGCGTTTCGCATCGTCAGCGTGGTGATTCTGCTCGTGCTGGTCGCCGGCACGCTCGCCGTCTATATGGCGCTGCGCCGCGGCGTCGTGGCACCGCTCGAGGAGGCGGGCCGCCACTTCGAGCGCATCGCGCAAGGCCGTCTCGATCAACCGATTGCCGCGCGCGGCAGCAACGAAATCGGCCGGCTGTTCTCGGGCCTTGCCACCATGCAGGCGAGCGTCGCACGCACCGTCAGGAGCGTGCGCGAATCGGCCGACTCGATCCATCTCGGCGCCAACGAAATCGCGACCGGCAACGCCGATCTGTCCGCGCGCACCGAAGACCAGGCGGCATCGCTCGAGGAAACGGCGTCGAGCATGGAGGAACTGACGGCGACCGTGCGCCAGAACGCCGATCACGCGCGCGAAGCCAACGCGCTCGCCGAGACCGCGCTCGATGCAACGTCGCGCGGCAGCGAAGTCGTCAGCCAGGTGGTCGACAAGATGCGCGGCATCGCGCAGAGCTCGGATAAGATCGCCGAGATCATTTCGGTGATCGACGGCATCGCGTTCCAGACCAACATCCTCGCGCTCAATGCCGCCGTCGAGGCGGCGCGTGCCGGCGAGCAGGGCCGCGGCTTCGCGGTCGTGGCCGGCGAAGTGCGCGGTCTCGCGCAACGCAGCGCGCAATCGGCGAAGGAAATCAAGACGCTGATCAGCGAATCGGTCGCGGAGATTCAGGGCGGCTCGGCGCTGGTCGAGCGCGCCGGCGAAGCGATGAGCCATGTGTCGGCGTCGATCTCGCGCGTCACGCAGATGATGGCCGAAATCAGCGCGTCGTCGCTCGAGCAGAGCACAGGTATCGAGCAGGTGAACCAGGCGGTCGTGCAGATGGACGAGATGACGCAGCAGAACGCGGCGCTCGTCGAGCAGGCCGCGGCGGCGGCGGCTTCGCTGCATCAGCAAACCGAGCAGTTGAAACAGGCCGTTTCGGTATTCGAAATTTCTGAAAGTGTGTTGCGCACGCAACAGCGCGGAGCAATCTCCGCCGCCAATGCTGAATACGCATTAACCGCGACGCATGCCCTTTAAAGCGGCGACGCTTGAAAACGACGCAGAAATAGAAAATGGCTCGCATATTGCGAGCCATTTGCATTAGACGCAAGGGCCTATGGAGGCGCCTATCGTGACGTCCAAGTCTGCCTCAAAGTACCTGAAGGTACTTAGATCGACTGGATGTTTGCAGCCTGCTTGCCCTTCGGGCCTTGCTTGACTTCGAACGACACCTTCTGGTTTTCCTGCAGGGACTTGAAGCCCGATGCCTGGATTTCCGAGAAGTGTGCAAACAGGTCTTCGCCGCCGTCGTCCGGGGTGATGAAGCCAAAGCCCTTTGCATCGTTAAACCACTTAACAGTACCTGTTGCCATTTTTAATCCAAATAAATGTTGTGTATTGCATCGCGACCGCATTGCTCGAATGCAAAGCGAGCGCGAGGGGAGAGTTGTATCACGTCTTTATGACAGACGCCAATCAACATGCATCCGGGTATTCCCGGTTTTGATGTTTTTTCGCGCCTTGAGAACGTCTGGCGAGAACTTTTTTGCGCCAGGGTTTACCAGCGGCATCAAATTTTCCTTGCGAAGCGGCAGCGGATCTCCGTCCGGGCATGCGCTCTTTATTGAGACGATCAAGCGTCCAATTTCATCTATCGATGTCCAAATTCGCCTAAGTTCCCGCTCCCGATTCGTCACCCGCGGGCAGTGCTGCATAGGCGGTGGCCAGGTGATAGGGCGTGGTTGACGGCATGTCGTCGCGCGCAACTTCCCCGCTCGACGTCTTGCATTCGAACCAGCCATGGTCATGCAAAAAGCATCGCTGAAAACGTGCGATCTGTTGCGGCAGCGCCGCACGCACGGCCGGATCGTCGTGACAGGCGAGCGCGCGCAGGTATTCAGTCTGCGCCCAGATCCGCTGCGTCGCGTCGCTGACGTTGCCAGCCTCGTCGAGCGATGCGCACACCCCGCCGTTGTTCGCGTCCACGCCATGCTGCTGCGCGAAGGCGAAGGCGCGCGCCAGCGCTTCGATTAGCCCGGTACCGTCGAACAGCGCGCCCCCCTGCCTGACCAGCCAATACCACTCGAACTGATGTCCCGGCTCAAGACGGTTGTCGCTCGCACCGATCGGCAATTCCGCGATGCAGCCGCTCGGCGCATGCACGAAGTGTCGCGCGACCGCGCCGGCGAGCCGGCGCACCGCGGCGCCGAAGACGTTGTCGCGCGTCGCCTGGCAGGCGGCGAGCCACGCTTCGGTCAGGTGCATCAGCGGATTCTGCAGCGGCGTGGCGGTGACCTTCGAAAAGTCGGCGTTCAGCGCGGCGTTGAATAGATCGCCGTCGGCCGCGAAGTTCGCCTGGATCAGCGCGGTCGTGCTGTGCACGAGCTTCAGCGCGTCGAGGTTGGCGGAGCGCCGCGCGTATTCCGCGCAAGCGAACACGACGAACGCGTGCGTGTAGAGGTCCTTGGTCGTCTCGAGCGGTACGCCGAGCGCGTCGACGCTGTAAAACCATCCGCCGTGGTCGGCGTCCCGAAAGGTGCGCGTCAGCGAATCGAACAGCACGCGCGCGTGTTCCATGTCGCCCGCTTGCGCAAACGTGAACAACTGCCGCGCGCACGCCATCGCCCGATAGCGTTGCGCGGGCAGCGGCTCGCCTCCGGTGGCGTCGAGCGCTTCGTAGGGCAACTGCAGCGCGTGGTTGAAGCCGGGCCCGCGCCACATCGGCAGCACCACGTTCGCGAAGTGCTCGCGCAGCGCGTTCGCGGTGGTGGTCGTCGAAGCAGGGGGAGGGGTCGTGCTTGGCATGGTCGGTTGGTTCGGGCGCGTAACGTGCGCAGTGTATCGAGGCGGCGCTCAGGGTGGCGGCTCAGGGTTCCGCTCGGCCAGGTCGCTGTGGTCTGCGGCCTAGCATAAAGCAAACGCCTCGCGCTGACACCTCGAGTCAAACATCCGGAATGCTCGACGCCTACGAGGCGTGACGTGCGCTGTGCCCTCGCTGCAGCTCATTTCATATAAGGAGGAACAACGATGCTCAGTGATCTCGAACTGATCTCCGTCTGGTGCTGGCCGCGGTGCTCGATAGCGTGATCGGCTACGAGCGGGAGCGGCTGTCGTGGGCGGCGGGCTTGCGCACGCAAATGCTGGTCTGCGTGGGCTCGGCGCTCGTCATGATCGTGTCCGCGTATGGCTTCGCCGCGGTGCTTGGCGAGCATGTGATCCTCGATCCGTCGCGGATGGCCGCCCAGGTCGTGTCGGGCATCGGCTTTCTGGGGGCGGGCTCGATCCTGCTGCGCGGCGAAATCGTGCGCGGGCTCACGACCGCCGCGAGCGTGTGGTCGGTCGCGGCGCGCTGACGTTCCATTCGCTGCACGACGAACTCGGCGCCGCGTAGTCCGCGCGTCAAGCAATTCGTGATGCAGCAAAGTGACGAGGCGAACGAGTGCGACGAAGTGATCATCACGCTGCACCGTGTGTCGAACGCGGAATACGAGTCGATCTGCGCGCGCCTTCGGCAATTGCCGGGAGTGCGGGAATTCCGCGGCGACGACGCGAGGTCGTGACACGCGCGAGGGGCTCGAAAGCGCGCAAATCGTCGGGGAATGGCTTCGGCGCGGGCGGAGCGCCATGCGACAATGCTGGCTCTAAATATTCCAACGGCAATGACGAGCGGCATCCGGCGCCCGTTCCTGGCGACGACCGCTTTTTCCTCTATGGCAGATTCCGCAGCATCCCCGCAGTCCAGGCCCCAGCGCGTCGCTTCGAAGAAGCAGCGGCAGGGCGCCGTCTCCACTGAGACCGAAAACAAACTGGCGCGCGCGGCGCGCTCGGCGCAACGCCTCGCGCAACTTAGCGGCGTCGCCCGCGACGACAGCACGCTCGACCTGTTCCCTGACGATCCAACCCGCGCGACGCTCGAGGCGATGAACATCGACGTCCGTCAGGGCACGCTGCACGGCTTCGAATTGCCGGACGTGGTGCTGCAGGCGGTCGGCGCATTCGATGAACACATTGCGCTCGACAAGACAACGCGCCGCGCACCGCGTGCGGCGAAGCCGGATGTACCGATGCCGGTGAACGAGCAGTTGAGCGGGTTTGACGTCGAACCGTCGATGGCGGCTGCGGATGCGCCCGCCAGCAAGCTCGCGAACGGCGCCCCGGATGTAGCAACGCCGAACGCCGAAGCAAACACCGACGACAAACCCACCCCGCTTTCGCGTGAGTCATCCGCGCCGCTGAGTTCGGCGATGGCCGCCGCGACCGTCGCGCGCAGCGTGACCGCATTGCGTCAAGCGGCTGAAGCGGAGTCGGCCGCGACGGCGGGCGCGGGCAGGCCGCAGCAGCGTTTCGCCGCGACCTTTGCGAGAGCCGCGACGGCATCGCGCGATGCGACTGCGGCTGCGATTCCAGCGTCGTCCGCAACGTCCGCCACGACCGACGACAGTAGCGCCAGCCAGTTCACCATCGAGTCCGCGACGCGCACGCAGTCCGCCTCGCCAGAGCCTGTAACGGCGAAACAGGACGACAAGCCCTCGACCACCGCGCCGTTGACGACACCCCGGCCCGCATCCGCAGATAACCACAGCGGATTCGCCACGTCATGGCGTGACGCGCGCCGCACCGACGCGGCCGCCGCCGCGCTACGCTCGGAACCGGAACTCGACCACGCGCGCGCCACCGCGTTCGCCGATACGGTCGATGCGCTCTATGGCGTAATCGCTGATCAGCGCCGCGCCGCGACCGATCATTCGCGGCGCGTGAAATGGATGCTGTCGATCGTGGTCGGTGCGCTGCTGGTGACGGTGGCAATCGGCGTCGCGCAGACGCTGCTGCTGATGCGCCTCACGCACGAAACGACGGCCCAGCAACAGCGCATCGAACAGATGATACAGAACCAGCAAGCGGCGATGGTTAGCCTGCTCGACGCGCATACGGCGATGGCCGCGACGGCGAACGCGGCGTCCGCGCCCGCCGCCGTCACGACGCCCACCGCGGCGCCCCCCAACGCGCCCCTACAGTCCAGCGCTACGCCGACGCACGCGAGACACGCTCGCGCTCAGCACGGCCACCCGCCCGGGCGATGAATCGGGAATGTTGTCGCGATGCAACACCTCCCGGCCCAATGGCATCGCGACAACCCACCCCACCGAAATTTTGCTGCATTGCACTAGCTTTTTCCTAGGGGAAACCCCTATAATCGTGACTAAGGGAAAACCCTAGCAATGCAGTCACTAACCGGGAGTCGCCATGAGCTTCATCTTTGCACTGTTCCAAAAGATCAGCGACCTCTTTGCGTCGCCTCATCTGCCGCTGGATTCGGACTATTCGTATGCGGCGCGTGCCCGCGAAGCGGAGCGTCTGCGCCGCGCGCAGTCCACGCTGTTCGGCATCAAGCTGACGGACTAAGTCCGGCCGTAACCGTCCTGAGCGCGACACGACGCGCTGGGGCGCGCACTTCGGGTGCATTATTCATCGAGCCACTATTCGCGAAATGCGGATCGTGGCTCTTTGTTTTTGGGGATTCTGTTACCGCGATGCACCATTGCGCGACGAGGCTGGCCTTGCCCGCGCCAGGCCTGCTGCACTCGTCCGATTCCTTGCGAAATATTTCGGGGCCGAAATGAATGTAACCGGCTTTCATGCCGGTTCAGCGAGTCGAACAACGGTGCCGCCGCGTAAGCCTTGTTCAATGCAGTGAGAAGGCGAAATCGAGCTTCGATCATCCGCCGCCAACTATGAAATGCACGCTTACAAGTGCTAACGTCTCGACGCGATCCAGGCCGCTAAAGTGGGTCTCAAGCGTACGGCGTCTGGTTCGGAAGCGAATCGAACGATCCGGACAAACACGGACGCTGGCCTGGAATAAAACTTTGAAGGGAGGTCATTATGAAAACCTTTGGCAAGGCATCGCGCTCACTGATCGCAACGCTGCTCGCGGGCGGCGCACTCGTCGCGGCTGGTAGCGCATTCGCGCAAGACCGCGTGATCGTCGAGCACGGCCCGGCGCCGGTCGTGTACGGTCAACCGCACACGATGCCGGTGGGCTTGTCGATCAACATCGGCTGGCACGGCGATCGTTACTGGGACGGCCACCGCTACTGGGCGCACGACGACTGGATGCGCCGTCATCCGCACGACTACGATCCGCACCATCGCGGCGACTATCGCGACGATCACCGCCCGCCGCCCCCGCGCTACTAATGCGGACCTGACCGCGCCGCAACAGGCGGCGCGCGTCCACGAAGCCGGCCTTCTCTCCGCGGGAAGGCCGGCTTCGTCGCATTTGGGCTTGCAGGTCCGACCGGGGTATTGCTGCGTGCTGCGCTATGCTTCGGGACTTTGATCGACGGTGGTGGGAGTGCGTGTGGACAAGACGACGCAGGATGTAGCGATAGGGGTGGTGGGCACGGGACTGATGGGTGTCGGCATTGCGACGCAGGCCGCGCTGCATGGATACCGGACGATCGTTCACGACGTCGATCCGGCCAGGCTCGCGAGCGTCGCGCCGAAAGCGCAAGCGGTGCTCGACGAGCTGATCGACGCGGGCCGGATCGATGATGCCGCCAAACAGGCAGCGCTCGCGCGCATCGAAACGCATGCGCAGCTCGATGCGGTCGCGCAAGCGCGCTTCGTGATCGAGGCGATTCCCGAGGTGCTCGAACTCAAGCATCGCCTTTACACGACACTGACCGGCCTGCTCGCCGACGATGCGATCCTCGCGAGCAACACCAGCGGCTTCCCGCCCGACCAGCTCGCCACCCCGCTGCGCGCGAAAGAACGTTTCGTGATCGCGCATTTCTGGAACCCGCCGCACATGATCCCGCTCGTCGAGGTCGTGCCGGGCACCGAGACCGCCCCCGAAGTCGTGCAACAAACCGCTGCGCTGATGAGCGCGATCGGCATGGAACCGGTCGTGCTCGCGAAGGCGATTCCTGGTTTCGTCGGCAATCGGCTGCAGTTCGCGGTGCTGCGCGAGGCCTTGCATATCGTGCGTTCGGGGGCAGCAACGCCCGAAGTTGTCGATCGCGTGATGAAGGCTTCACTCGGACGCCGCTGGGGCATCGTCGGACCGTTCGAAAGCGCGGATATGGGCGGGCTCGACACCTTCGTCGACATCGCGTCGCATCTGATGCCGCAACTCGCAAAGGATGAGGACGTGATCGATCTGCTGCGCGCGCAGGTCGACGCCGGGCGGCTCGGCGTGCGCAGCGGCGCGGGTTTTCATGATTGGGACGAGGAGCGCATCGCGCGGGTCAACGAGGGGCGCAAGCGCGTGATCGGGCGCGGCTAGTGCTGTTATAAATAGCCGTTCCGGACCTGCTTCTGCTCCCCTTTTTTGCGCTGACTATCACTCGAGTCTCAATTCATGCCTCACTACTTTTACGACCCCGCCGCCGGTCACGGCCTGCCGCACGATCCTTTCAAGGCGATCGTCGCGCCGCGGCTGATCGGCTGGATTTCGTCACGCGATGCGCAAGGCTCGCTCAACCTCGCGCCGTACAGCTTTTTCGGCGCGTTCGCGACCTTTCCGCCGATCATCGGTTTTAGCAGCGAGGGCCGCAAGGACAGTCTCGCCAACATCGAGGCGACCGGCGAATTCGTGTGGAATCTCGCCACCCGGCCGCTCGCCGAGCAGATGAACCGCTCGTCGGCGCCGGTCGCGCCCCACGTCGACGAGTTCGCACTGGCCGGGCTCACGCCGGCGCCGGGCCGCAACGTGGCGGTGCCGCACGTGGCCGAATCGCCCGCTGCGCTCGAATGCAAGCTGCTGGAGATCGTGCGTCTGCATGATGTCGACGGCAAGCCGATGGACAACTATCTGTCGCTCGGCCAGGTGGTCGGCGTGCACATCGACGAGGCGTATCTGAAGGACGGCCTGTTCGACACGCATGCCGCACAGCCGATCATGCGCGCGGGTTATCGCGCCGACTATGCGCAGATCGGCGAGATGTTCCAGATGATCCGGCCAACGGCCTGAACGCTCAGGACGTCGCGGACGGCGGTTTGCGCGACGACTGCCCGGACGGTTGGGCCGACGAATCGCAGTTGCCGCTCCCGCTTCCGCCTACGGGCGCATCCACCTCCACCCCGACAACGGAGGCCGCGACCGGCGCGGCCGCCGCGACTTCCGCCGCGGTCGCCGCGGGCACCGGCTGGATCGGACGCGCGCGCGAACTGACGAGCACCGCGCGCGGTTCGTTGTCGTAAATCACGGCCCGCACGCGCGGATAAATGTGCCGCTCCCAGCGACGTCCGCTGAACACACCGTAGTGGCCGACGCCCGTTTGCACGTAATGCGTCTTCAGATACGGCCGCAGACGATCGCACATGTCCTGCGCGGCGAGCGTCTGACCGACTGCGCAGATATCGTCCTTTTCCCCTTCCACGGTCAGCAATGCGGTGCGGCGAATCTTCGATGGCTCGACCAGACGCCCCTCGACTTCGAGCGCGCGCAACGGCAGCGCATGCTGCTGAAAAACCGTGTCGACGGTTTCCAGATAGAAGTCGGCGGTCAGATCCATCGTCGCGAAGTACTCTTCGTAGAACGTGCGAATCGTGTCGGCCTTTTGTGGATCGCCCTTGCCGCGCTCGTAGTACATCGTTTCGAACGACTCGGCGTGGCGGCCCGGATTCATCGCCATGAACGCGGCCAATTGCACGAAACCCGGATACACGCGACGCTGCGCGCCGGCAAAACCGAACGGCACCGCGCTGATCAGGTTGCGCTCGAACCACTCGATCGGCCGGCTCCTCGCCAGTTCGTTGACGCGCGTCGGGTTGATGCGCGTGTCGATCGGGCCGGCCATCAGCGTCATGCTGGCCGGCTGCGCGGGATGGTCGTCGGCGGCCATCAGCGCGACGGCGGCTAGCGCCGCGACGGTCGGCTGGCAGACAGCGAGCAGATGCGTGCCGGACCCGATCGTCGCGGTGAAGTCGATCACGTGGCGCACGAATTCGTCGAAGCCGAAGCGGCCCTCGCCGAGCGGCACGTCGCGCGGATTGTGCCAGTCGGTGATATAGACATCGTGCTCGGGCAGCATCGTGCGCACGGTTGCGCGCAGCAGCGTCGCGAAGTGTCCCGACATCGGCGCAATCATCAGCACGCGCGGCTGCGGCGTTGAAAGCACGGCGTCCTTGCGAAAGTGCAGCAGCGAGCAGAACGGCGTGCGCGCGACGACTTCCTCGATCACCGCGACCGGCTCGCCTTCGGTGACGACGCTGTCGATGCCGAACGGCGGCCGCGTCGGCGTGAGTCCGCCGAGTATCAGCAGTTCGCAGGTCGCGCGCAGCGAGCGTCCGTGGGGCGTAGCCGCGAATGCGGGCCACGCACCGAGCGAGTGGTTCGCCAGCGCCGCGCCGTGTCGCAGCGGCAGCAGCATGTCGGCGCAGGCCTGATAGGCGGGATAGGCGAACAGATTCATACTTTCACTCGAATGCGCCAGAAAAACAGGAACCCGAATAAAAGCAAGCGGTGCGCCAGGCGCTGGCGCGCGTCGCCCGGTGTGCCGAGCTATGTCGCGGCATGTCTGCGTGCGTCGGCATATCACTTGCATGCGTAGGCGAAACGGGCCGGCCTTGCCGCGCTTTGGTGCGCGCGCGCACCGTGGCGTGCATGAGTGCAGGCACGCGCGGCGCGATACCGGATCTGGAGGACACACGCATGGGAAATACTACGCTCACGATTAGCAGCAGGAACTATTCGTCCTGGTCGCTGCGCGGCTGGCTGCTGACGAAGTTCAGCGGCTTGCCGTTCGAAGAGCTCGTCGTGCCGATCGACGACCCCGCGACGCGCGCCGAACTACTGCTGCTATCGCCGTCGATTCTGGTGCCATGCCTCGTGCACGACGGCGTCAAGGTCTGGGACACGCTGGCGATCGCCGAATATCTGAACGAGCTGAAGCCGCAAGCCGCGCTGTTGCCGCACGAGGTCCGCGCCCGCGCGCATTGCCGCTCGATCTGCGGCGAGATGCATTCCGGGTTTGCGTCGTTGCGCTCGGCGCTGCCGATGAACCTGAAGGCGCATTTCCCGGGCTTCAAGGTCTGGGCGCGCGCGCAGTCGGATATCGAGCGGATCGTGACGATCTGGCGTGAATGCCTGAAGGAGTACGGCGGCCCGTTCCTGTTCGGCGAGCGGACCGCGGCGGACGCGATGTACGCGCCGGTGGTCACACGTTTCGTGACCTATGACGTGCAACTCGATCCGGATATCGTCGAATACGGGCAGCACATCATGGCGCTGCCCGAAATGCGCGAGTGGATCGCGCTCGCGCGGCAGGAGGTCGAGGAGATCGACGAACTGGACGTGGAGTTCTGAGCGCTGCGGGCGTCGTGCGCCGGCGCCCGCAGCAAGCAGATCCGTTAGCCGCGCTCGCCTTCTAGCTTGAACACGCTGACCAGTTGAGCGAGCCGCGCAGCCTGCTCGCGCAACTCGGCCGCCGCCGTTTCCGCATCGACGACGATCGTCGCATTCTGCTGCGTCGCCTCGCCGATCTGCGTGACCGCCCGGTTGACCTGCTCGATGCCGCCCGACTGCTCGCGCGACGCGACGTTGATCTCGCTCATGATCGCGCGGACCTGACCGACCTGAGTGACGATTCCCTGCATCGTCGCGCTCGCTTCTTCGGCGATGCGAAAACCGCTGTCGACGTTCGCGCCCGACGCCGCGATCACCCCCTCGATCTCCTTCACCGCGGCCGCGCTGCGCTGCGCGAGCGCGCGCACTTCCGACGCCACGACCGCGAAACCCTTGCCGTGCTCGCCCGCGCGTGCCGCCTCGACGGCCGCGTTCAGCGCGAGGATGTTGGTCTGGAAGGCGATGCCCTCGATCACCGTCGTGATCTCGGCGATTTTTTGCGACGAGCGGCCGATCTCGCCCATCGTCGACACCACGCGTTCGACCGCGCGGCCGCCTTCGAGCGCGGCGTCGGCGGCTTGCGTGACGAGCGTGTTCGCTTCGGTCGCGTTATCAGCGTTCTGCTGCACGGTCGATGTGATCTGCTCCATGCTCGCGGCAGTTTCCTCGAGGCTGCTTGCCTGGGTCGCGATGCGCATCGCGATGTTGCCGCTGCCGGCGGCGATTTTCTCGGTGCCCGCCGACATGTCGGCCGACGCGTTGCGCACCTGCGCGACGATGCGCGCGAGGCCTTCGCCGATGCCGTCGATCGCCTGCATCAGACGGCCGATCTCGTCGGCGCGCGCGCGGCCGTGTGCGAGGCGCACGCTCAGATCGCCCGCGGCAAGACGCTCGGACGCCCGCGCAGCTTCGTCGAGCGGACGGCTGACGAGCCGCCGCACCGCGATGAGGAACACGATCGCGAACAGGCCTACCAGCGCGAGGCCGACCAGCAGGAACGCGTTGCGGGTGCGCACGACGTCGGCCATCACTTCGTCGCGCGGCGCGACGCCGCCGACGAGCCACTGCCACTCCGGCACCGTGACGAACGACACGAACTTGTCGCGCGCGTCGCTCTCGCCGAGCGTCGCGTCGGCCGAGCGGTAGTCGAGCTCGCCCTGCTTCATGTCGAGCATGCGCTGATACGGTGCGTTCGCGTCGTCGGCTTTCTGGCCTGCGGCGGCCGGATGCACGAGCAGCTTGCCGCGCTCCGCGCCGCTCGACGCATCGAGCACGAAGTAATAGCCGCTCGTGCCGATCTTCAGCGCGCGGATGCCGTCCTGGACCGACTGGATCTCCTTGTCCACGTCGACGCCGACGAACAGCGCGCCGATCACCCGGCCGCTCGCGTCGGTGATCGGCTTGTACTGCGTGATCATGCGCTTGCCGAACAGCGGGGCGAGGCCGGTGTACGTGCGGTTCGCGAGCAGAGGCGCATACGCGGGCCCCTTGCGGTCGAGCAGCGTGCCGATCGCGCGGGTGCCGTCCTGCTTCTTCAGCGACGTGGTCACGCGCACGAAATCGTCGCCGCTGCGCGCAAAAATGGTCGCGATCGCGCCGCTGCGTTGGAGGAACTGGTCGGGAATCGTGAAGTCGAGGTTCAGCACCTTGTCGCCGGCTTTGAAAGTCGGCGTCGCGGTGCCGCCGATGTCGACTTTCTGCGTGTCGTCGAGCGAGAAGTCGGCGGGCAGGAAGCTCGCGAATAGCGCCATCGACCGATCGACCTCGGCCGACAGCGCCTGGTCGAACAGCGCGATCATCGCGGCGATCGAGCGGTCTTTTTCGGCGATGCGCGCGAGCACCTGGTCGCGCACCTGGTCGCCGGCGGCGCGTGCGAGCGCCCACGCGAAGGTGCTGAAAATTACCGCGACCAGCACGCACGAGAGCACGGCAAGCCGGGCGCCGACGCTGGCGCGGCGCGAGAAGAGTGAGTTCATGGGCAGGCGTGAAATGGGGATTAGGCGATGCTCGTCGGGCGTGGCCGCGATCGGGCATCGATTGACTTGTTTACGGCTCGGAGAGGGCGGGCTTGAGGGTGAATGTAAGCCGGCCGTAACAGGTCGAAAGGGGCCGCAGCGGGCCCCAAAAAGGACGAGACGGAAGGCGGGAAGGGTGTTCTTCGCTACTCAACGCGCCTGATCGACGGTGCGACCGCGCGCTGTGCGCCACGTCCGCAGCAGCAGCGCATTGGTGACGACGCTGACGCTCGAAAACGCCATCGCCGCGCCCGCCAGCATCGGATTGAGTAAGCCGAACGCGGCCAGCGGAATGCCGATCAGGTTGTACACGAATGCCCAGAACAGGTTCTGCTGGATCTTGCGCCAGGTTCGGCGCGAGATGTCGATCGCATCGGCGACCAGCGCCGGGTCACCGCGCATCAGCGTGATGCCGGCCGCGTGCATGGCGACGTCGGTGCCGGTCGCCATCGCAATGCCGATGTCAGCGGCGGCCAGTGCGGGCGCGTCGTTGATGCCGTCGCCCGCCATCGCTACGATGCCGGCGTGGCGCATCTTCAGGTCGCGGATCACCCGGGCCTTGTCGTCGGGCAGCACCTCGGCGTGAAATTCGTCGATGCCGAGCGCCCGCGCGACGCTCGCCGCACTGCCGTGGTTATCGCCGGTCACGAGTACGCTGCGGATGCCCATTTGCGCGAGCCGCGCGACGGCCGCGCGCGCGGTCGGCTTCACCGTGTCGCCGAACGCGATCAGCGCGAGCGCTTCGGGGGAGTCCGGCGCACGCGTCATCAGCCACGACACCGTGTTGCCCGCCGCTTCGAGTTCCTGCGCGCGCGCGGTGAGCGCGGCCGGCAATGCGATGTCGAGCTCGCGCAGCCAGCGCGTGCTGCCGAGCGCGAGGGTGCGGCCGTCGACGTCGGCTTCGACGCCCCGGCCGGCGACGGCGCGAGCGGCGCTGGCGGTTGGCCCGCCGGGTTCGCCAGCGATTCGCCCGAGTTGAGCCTCGTACGCGCGCACCACCGCCCGCGCCAGCGGATGATCGCTATGCCGCTGCACCGCCGCCGCGAGCGCGAGCGCTTCGTCGCGGCTCGTGCTGCCGACCGGCTCGAACGCCGTCACTGATGGCTGGCCGAGCGTCAGCGTGCCGGTTTTATCGAACGCGACGATCGACACGCGATGCGCGACTTCCAGCGCTTCCGCGTCCTTGATCAGCACGCCGTGGCGCGCGGCGACGCCGGTGCCGGCCATGATCGCGGCGGGTGTCGCGAGTCCAAGCGCGCACGGGCAGGCGATCACCAGCACCGCGACCGCGTTCAGGATCGCGGTTTCCGCGCCCGCGCCGGCGATCAGCCAGCCGATGAGGGTCAGCGCGGCGAGCGCGAGAATGGCCGGCACGAAGATTTCGCTGACGCGGTCGACTAGGCGCTGGATTGGCGCCTTCTCGGCCTGCGCGCTTTCGACGAGCCGGATGATGCGCGCGAGCGTCGTCTCCGCCCCGATCGCGGTGGTCGTCACTACGAGCGCGCCTTCGCCGTTGATCGAGCCGGCCGTGACGGCGTCGCCGGTCTGCTTCGGCACCGGCAGGCTTTCGCCGGTGATCAGCGCTTCGTCGATATGCGTGCGGCCTTCGAGCACTGCGCCGTCGACCGGCACGCGCTCGCCCGGCCGGACGATCACGATGGTGCCGACCCGCACCTGCGCGAGCGGTACCTCGCGTTCGCCGGCGCCGTCGCGGATGCGCGCGCGCTCGGGGCGCAGCGCGTTGAGCGCCCGGATCGCGTCGGTGGTCTGGCGCTTCGCGCGCGCCTCGAGCCATTTGCCGAAGCGCACCAGCGTGATCACGACCGCCGATGCCTCGAAGTACAGATGCATCGTGTCGCCCCGATGCAGAGCGAGTTCGTAGACGCTGATGCCGTACGCCGCCGACGTGCCGAGCGCGACCAGCAGGTCCATGTTGCCCGCGCCGGCGCGCACCGCGCGCCAGGCGGCGCGATAGAAGCGCGCGCCGAACACGAACTGCACGATCGACGCGAGCACGAACTGCGGCCACGCCGGCAGCATTGCGTGCAGGCCGAACCATTCGCCGAACATCGGCGCGACGAGCGGCAGCGTCAGCAACGCGGACGCGACCACGCTCGCGAGGTCGCGGCGGATTTGAATCTGCTTGCGGTCGACGGCCGGGGCGTGCGTCGTGTCGAGGATCTCGCTGACGTCGCCAGTCGAGGCGGCCGTCGCTGCCGTCGGCTCGGCGGGAGCGACAGCAGCGGGCGGTGCGCTGAGCGTCGCTTCGTAGCCGGCTTTCCTGACGGCGGCGATCAGCGCGGCGGCATCGGCGGATGCGGTGCCTTGCGGATGAACGGTGGCGGTTTCGGTCGCCAGATTGACCGACGCGCGCACGACGCCAGGCACCTTCGCGAGCGCCTTTTCGACGCGCAACGCGCAGGCGGCGCAGGTCATGCCGCCGATCTCCAGTTCAGTGGTCAGCGGCGTGTCGGCGGGTGCCGCGGCAAGCGGCGCGATTGTCTGTTCGGCGACATCGGAGTTAGCGACCGGCGTTGCTTCATATCCGGCCTTGCGCACGGCATCGGCCAGTTGCTGAGGCGCGAGCGTCGCGTCGCTTTCCACGCGGGCGCGCTCGGTCGCGAGATTCACCGATGCGCGCGCCACCCCCGGCAGCTTGGTCAGCGCTTTTTCGACGCGGCTCGCGCACGACGCGCAAGTCATCCCGCCGATGTCGAGTTCGACGACGCGCGTAAGTGAAGGGGAAGCGGCAGCGTCGGCGGGGCGCTGCGGGTTGGCAAGTCCGGTCATGGCAGGCAAGGCTCGTGGCGGCATCGGGCCGCATGGTGAAGCCAGTATCGACCTTCCCATGATGGGAAGGTCAAGGCCGGATTATGCGCTCGCCGTCAAAACGCCGGCGGCGCGTCGAGCATCGCCTGTCCGACCGCTTTCTGTTGATCGCCGTCGCGCGCGAGCAGCGTTTGCGCCGCGCCGCGCCGGTCTTCGGCTGCCTTGTTCTGGCCGAGCTTCCATTTGCCGACGAGCCGCGTCACCTCGATTTCGATACCGACGATCGCGCCGAGCATCTGCGCGATGTAGTCGGCCGGCGCGTCGCCCATCTTCCACGGCACCGGCTCGCCGGCTTCCATCTTGCGCGTGAGTCGCGCGACGAGGCCCCGCAGGAACGATTCATCGTCATGCACCACGATCCTGCCATGTGCATGTACGACCATATAGTTGTAGGTCGGCACCTGCTTGTGCGTTTCGTGTTTGCTCGGGTACCAGCTAGGCGAAATATAGGCGGTGGGCCCCTGGAAGATTACGAGCGCTTCGGGATGAGTCGCGGCTTCCTGCCAGACCGGGTTCGCCCGCGCGACGTGCGCGCGCAGTACCAGCCGTGACGAATCCGCCGCGTCCGCCTGCGCCTCGAACGGCAAATGATTCGCGTCGAGCCCATTGGGGCCGTGCGTAATCAGCGCGCCGAAAGAGTGCTCGGCGATCAGGCGGTGAAGAACCTCTGGACGGTTCTCTTCGAAATGGGCGGGCATGTACATTGAAACGCTCCGAATGCAGGACGACGAAAGAGTAGGGGCAATCGGCAAAAAGGCGGATCGACGGATTCGCGAATCAAAAAAGCGTCGCGCGTTCGCGCGAGCCGTTGGCGCGGGAACATAATGTGGCAGCGACGCTGGATGCTCCCTCGGGTAGCCGCCTGTGCGCCGCTAGCTGCAATTCCCTGCTTTGTGCTTGCCTGGCTAGCAAGGATACGATACAACGCGAGGTTGTCGGAATCGCAATCCGCGGACTCGCTGCGCAGTGTTTCGGGAGAACCGCGCATGCACGTGGCGCTGCACACCGGCATCTCCTATAGGACTGCACGCTCCGCACTCTGAACGAATGATAAAAAATCTCCGAGAACTGTTTTTGCTGCAACGAACCTGTGTTTCGCTCGCGGGTCTCGCACTGCTGGCCAGCTGCGCGTCGACCCCCATCGCGACGCAACAAAGCAACGGCTGGGTCAAGGACGAAGTCGCCGACTCGTACGTATTCGGCTATCCGCTCGTGCTGATGAGCGCCGCGCGCGATGCGGCGGTCGGCACAGAGCCGGGCCAGGCGCCGTTCAACACGCTGCGTCACGCGCAGGCGCTGCCGCCGATCGGCGCGACCAACCCGCCGCAGCCGAGCCTCGACACGCTCGACTCGACCGGCTGGCTCGACCTTGCAGCCGAGCCGGTGATCCTGGCGCTACCTGATTCGCATGGCCGTTACGTCGATGCGCGCGTGCTCGACATGTGGACCAACGTCGCGTGGTCGACCGGGCCGCAGTTCGCCACGGGCACGGGCACTGCGAAGGGCCTGCGCGCGCAGACGATCGCGTTCGTCGCGCCGGGCTGGAAGGGCGAGCTGCCGAAGGGCGCGACGCGCGTCGAGGTGCCGACCCGCAACGCCTGGATCAGCGTGCGCATCCAGTCGAGCGGTGCGCGCGATCTGAACGCGGTGCGCAAGCTGCAGCGCGCGATCCGTCTGGAGCCGTTGAGCGTGTTTGTCGGCGACGCGGAGCCGGCGGTGCCGCCGCGCAGTTACGCAAGCAGCGTGGCGGGCCCGAGCGGCACGCCGGCGCAGCAGGTCGCCGCGCTCGACGCAGGCGGCTTCTTCGGCCGTCTTGCCGATGCGTTGCCTGACAATCCGCCGACACCGGCCGATCCGCACGCGCTCAAGTTCCTCTCCGACCTCGGCGTGACGCCGGGCGATCCCGTGAAGCTGCCGAAGTCATCGGCTGTGCTCGCGGCCGGTCTCGCCGAGGGTCGCGAGCGCGTCGCGACACCGCCGTCGAATCTGCTGAGCGCGAATGGCTGGAGCTGGCTCGGCGACGGCGTCGGCAACTATGGTCCCGACTACGCATTGCGCGCGTATGCGGCGAGCGCGCAGTTGGGGATCGGCACGAAGGATGACGAAGTACGCGCGGTCGTCACGCAGGACAGCGACGGCAACACGCTGAACGGCGCGAATCGCTACGTGATCCACTTCGCGGCGAACCAGTTGCCGCCGGTGCGCGGATTCTGGACGATCACCGCGTACACGAAGGATGGCGCGCTGAGCGAGAACGCGCCGGCGCGGCTCGCGGTTGGCGATCGCAATGGCGCGCGCCGCAATCGCGATGGTTCGCTCGATGTGGTCGTGTCGTCGACGCGCAGCCGCACCGGCAACTGGCTGCCCGCACCGCGCGCGGAGATGCAACTGGTGCTGCGCCTCTATGCGCCGAAGCCGCAAGCCACCGACGGCAGCTGGCAGCCGCCGCCGGTCGTGCGGCAATGATGTGAACGGCGCGCGGGCAAACCGCGCGCCGCCGTCCGGTGTCGTTATCTAACGCTCGCGATAATTTCTGCGCGGGAAAACCGGTCGGTCAGCAGCACGATTCGTCAAGGTGGGCCTGACATTCCTGTCTAACCATTGATTCAAGACTTATACTGCCGCTTGCGGGATCTCTGTTTTTCGCGGCGGGCTTGCCGCCGCCTTCCTCCACATCGAGCATGGCAAGCCTCAATAAAGCATCGTTAGCCTCCTCCATTCAGACTGTGCGCGCAGTCGCGCAGTCGCACCGTACGCGGCGAATTCTCGTCGGTTTGTTGATCTTCGTCGTCGTGTTCGGCCTGCTCGGCTTTTTCGCGGCGCCGCCGCTGATTCGCCATATCGCGAGCCAGCAACTGAGCAAGCAGCTCGACCGGCCGGCGTCGATCGGCCGCATCGCGCTCAATCCGTACACCCTGCGTTTCGAGGCCGACAACGTGCATATCGGCGAGCGCGGCGGCGCGGGTGACTTCGTCGATATTTCGCGGCTCATCGTGAAGCCGTCGTGGAGTTCGCTGTTTCGCGGCGCGCCGATCGTCGACGAAGTGCAGGTCGATTCACCGCGCTTTCATCTCGTTCGCCTCGATGCACAGCATTTCAATTTCAGCGACCTGATCGAGAAGTTCGCGAATCAGCCGGCAAAACCGAACAGCAAGCCGACGCAGTTCTCGGTGTCCAACATTCGCGTCGAAAACGGCCAGGTCAAGTTCGACGACCGCGTGCTCGGCACGAGTCACGTGATCGATGAATGGAAGCTCGGCATTCCGTTCATCGCGACGCTGCCGTCGAAGACCGATATCTTCGTCGAACCGCTACTGCGCGCGCGCATCGACGGGGACAGTCAGCTCGCGATCGACGGCAGGACCAAGCCGTTCGCTGCGTCGCGCGAGTCGGAAGTGTCGCTGCGCTTCGACGATCTCGACGTGCCGAAGCTGGTGTCCTACGCGCCGTCGAAGCTGCCGGTGATCGTGCAGTCGGGCAAGCTGTCCACCGACCTGAAGCTGAACTTCGTGATGGCGAACGACACGCCGTCGCTGCGGGTGGCCGGCACCGTCGACCTGAACGGCGTCGACGTGCAGGATCAGGGCAAGGCCCCGTTCTTCGCGGCGCGCGCCGTGCATGTGGCGGCGGCATCGCTCGAGCCGTTGAAGAGCGTCTATCACTTCGACGATATCCGCATCGACGCGCCGAGCGCGAGTCTCGCGCGCGACAAGAACGGTGTGTTGAGCGTCGAGCATATGTTTGCGCCCGCGCCGGGCAAACCGGCGGCAAAGGAAACCGCGGACACCAATGCCAAGCCCAAAGCCGCCGCCGCCGAAAAAGCGGCCCCGCCGTTCGACGTCGCGATCAAACGTTTCACACTCAACGACGGCACTGTGAACGTACACGACGAGGCCGCGTCCCGTCCGGTCGAAGCCGGTCTGCAAAATCTCGCGGTCACGCTGACCGATTTCTCGACGCTCGCGTCGGCGCCCGCGCATTACACGCTGAACACGAACCTGAAGGACGGCGGCGGTTCGCTCGCCGCCGACGGCACGGTCGGCCTCGCGGCGAAGACGGCGAGCGCGAAGCTCGATCTGAAGTCGCTGAAGCTGCCGCCGCTGCAGCCATATCTCGACACCGCGACGTCCGCGCAGGTGCTCGACGGTGCGTTGTCCGCGACGACGAATATCGACGCGAACTGGTCGAAGTCGCCCATGGCGCTGACGGTCGCGGACACGAAGCTGGACATGCAGAAGGTGAAGCTCGCGGCGCGCGGCGACAAAACGCCGGTGATCTCGCTCGCGCAGGGCAACGTGGTGGTCAAGCAGGTCGACGTCGCGGCGCGCACGGCCGACGTGACGAGCGTCGACGCAACCGGCCTCGCGGTCGACGCGCAACGCCTGAAGGACGGCACCATTAATCTGAACTCGCTCGCCGGGGCGCATGAACAGGCGACGGAGCGCACGGCGATTCACGCGGCGAAAAAAGCGCAGGCCGAGGGCCCGGCATGGCGCTACAAGATCGGCGAATTGACGCTCAAAGACGCGACCGCCGAGTTCACCGACAACACGACGCCGCAGCCAGTCAAACTGAGCTTTACGCCGGTGCAGCTGAAGGTGCAGCAGATCAGCGACGACCTGAGCCGACCGCTGCCCGTCGACCTGCAGGCGACGTTGAACAAAAAGGGCACGCTCGGCGTAAAGGGCGACGTCACCGCGACGCCGCTGAAGCTGGCCGTCAAGCTCAACGCGAACCAGCTCGACGCGGCCGCGTTCGAGCCGTACTTCGGCAGCAAGCTGAACGCGTCGCTCGCGAGCGCGCTGCTGAATGCGAATGGCGATCTCTCGGTCAGCCAGGCGAAGTCGCTGAAGGCGAACTATCGCGGCGACATGGCGCTCGTCGCCGTGCGGCTGATCGACAAGGCGACATCCGACCTGTTCGCGGGCTGGGGCTCGCTTGCGCTGACGAACCTGAAGGCCGATTACGACGAGCACGGAGGGACCGTGGTCGACGCGGGGCGGGTGACGTTCTCGAAGTTCTATGGCCGCGTGCTGCTCGACGCCCAAGGCAAGCTGAACCTGAAGGATGTGGTCGCGCACGAGGGCGGTACGACGCAGTCGCTGACGCGCAGCAAGAGCGGCTCCCACCCGATTCCGCTGACGCCCGAGGCGGTGTCCGAAGCCGTCGCGGCGTCGGCGCCGACGCCGGTCGGGGCAGCATCGGCTGCAGCGGCGGGCAAGGCAACCACCACGCCTGTGGTCACCGCCACGGCCGCGACGCCGCCACAAAATCCGCTCAAGATGCACTTCGGGCAACTGGTGTTGCAACAGGGCCGCGTGACTTACACCGACAACTTCATCAAGCCGAACTACACGGCGAACCTCGTCGACATTCAGGGCACCATCGGCGCGTTCGGTACGGAATCGACCACGCCCGCACCGGTCGACGTCGCCGCGAAACTCGCGGCCAACGGTCCGCTCACGATTCGCGGCACCGTCAATCCGCTGATCGCGAAACCGGCGCTCGATCTGACCGCGACCGCACACGACATCGAGCTGACCAACCTGACGCCGTATTCGGCGAAATACGCAGGCTATCCGATCACGAAGGGCAAGCTCAACGTCGATCTGCACTATCAGCTTGCGAACGACCAGTTGAACGCGAACAACCACCTGTTCATCGATCAGCTGACCTTCGGCGATCACATCGACAACGACACCGCGACCAAACTGCCGGTGCGTTTCGCGATCTCGCTGCTGAAGAACTCGCGTGGCGAGATCGACGTGAACCTGCCGGTGTCGGGCTCGCTGTCGAACCCCGAGTTCAGCATCGGCGGGCTGATCTGGCATGCGGTGCTGAATCTGCTCGAGAAGGCGGTGACCGCGCCATTCTCGTTGATTGCGCATGCGTTCGGCGGCAGTGGCGAGGACCTCGGCTATGTCGAATTCGAGGCCGGCTCGGCCACGCTCACCGACGCCGACAAGCAGAAACTCGACACGATCGTGAAGGCACTCACCGACAAGCCGTCGATCCGCATGGACCTGATTGGCCGCGTCGATCCGAAGGTCGACGAGCCGGCGCTGCGCACGCGATACGTCGATCAGATGGTCAAGCGGCAGAAGATCAAGGATACGGTGGGTAACGGCGAGAGCGTCGATCCGTCGACGGTCACGGTCGATCAGAAAGACTATGACAAGTATCTGACCAAGGCCTACAAGTCCTCCGACTTCAAGAAACCGCGCAACTTCATCGGCATGACGAAGACGCTGCCCGACGACGACATGAAGAGCGCGCTCGCGGCCAACGCGCCGATCGACGACGCGAGCCTGCGGCAGCTTGCGCAGCAGCGCGCGCAGAGCGTGCAACAGTACCTGGAGGGCAAGATCGACAGCAGCCGCGTGTTTATCGTCGCTCCGAAGATGAATGCCGACGATATCAAGGACAAGGGTGCGACGACGCGGGTCGATTTCGGCTTGAAGTGATGGTGGCGGGCACCGAACCCTGCACGCCCTTCGCGGACTAGGTGCGGTCCCGTCGAGTTGGGCACCAGAAAAACAAACGCGCCGGACATTGCGTACCGGCGCGTTTCATACAGGACACGTCTTCAGACGTATCTATCAGGACCGTTCAGTCCTGCGGGATGCTCGCTGGCTCTTACCGAAGCCACGCGAGCGGCTTACATAGCAGTGGTCAGAGTCAGTATTCAAAGGCATTCCCTCCAAGGTGAAGTTGAGCATAGCATTCAGCTTGCGTTGTATCAGGAGGACACGTCTCACGGGGCGCCGCAGCCAAGGGACGGCGTGCGGCCGTCATATGTGCGCTGTGCACGAGCGCGGCGCTGACGCCCGGGGTGAGACGCATCCCACACACGTCTTCTCATGATCGAAGACGCCCTCGGCGGCTACTCCAACTACCTCAACTGTTTGCCGCCTCAAGGAAAATGTAAGGTATTTCCCGCGAAGAAGAAATTGGGCAGGTTGTCGCGCGGCATGTTGTCGTGATGCCGAACTTCGCGTCAGGTTCGAGTCCCTTCCGCATCCTGCTTGGCACGCTGCGAAGAACCAAAAAAAAGCCCGACCTGAGGTCGGGCTCCAAAGTCGGCTGCGCCCTCCACAGGACGCAGCCCCTGCAAAACAGCGAGGCTATATTCGTTGCCGCGGGGTTTAAGCAGCCAGCAGCGAGCGCAGCACGAACGGCAGAATCCCGCCGTGCTTGTAGTAGTCCACTTCGATCGGCGTGTCGATACGCAGCAGCACCGGAACGCGCTTGTCGCCGTCCTTGCCGTGGATCACGAGCGTGACTTCCTGTTGCGGCTTGAAGTCGTCACCGAGGCCTTCGATGTCGTACGTTTCTTCGCCGGTGATGCCGAGCGACTGTACGCTATCCGAGCCCTTGAACTGCAGCGGCAGAACGCCCATGCCGACGAGGTTCGAACGGTGGATCCGCTCGAAGCTGCGTGCGACCACGGCCTTCACGCCCAGCAGCTGCGTGCCCTTGGCCGCCCAGTCGCGCGACGAACCCGTGCCGTATTCTTCGCCCGCGAAGACGATGGTCGGCGTGCCGGCGTCGATGTACTTCATCGCCGCGTCGTAGATCGACAGCTGTTCGCCGCTCGGCTGATGAATCGTCAGGCCGCCTTCGACGCGCGTGCCGTCCGCCTTCGCCGGGATCATCAGGTTCTTGATACGGACGTTCGCGAACGTGCCGCGCATCATCACGTCGTGGTTGCCGCGACGCGAGCCGTAGCTGTTGAAGTCGGCCTTCTGCACGCCGTTTTCCTTCAGCCAGCGGCCTGCCGGCGAGTCTTCCTTGATCGAGCCTGCCGGGCTGATGTGGTCGGTCGTGACCGAGTCACCGAAGATGCCCAGCGCGCGTGCGCCCTTGACCGGCGCGATGCTGGAAGCCGGCGTCATCGAGAAGTCCTTGCCGAAGAACGGCGGCTCGGCGATGTAGGTCGACTTCGGCCAGTCGTAGACCTGACCTTCTTCGCCCTCGATCTTGCTCCACAGGTCGCCCTTCTTCGTGAGCTGCGAGTAGTTCTTGCGGAACGCGTCGGCATCCATCGCGTACTTCAGCAGCGCGTTGACTTCGTCGCTGGTCGGCCAGATGTCGCCGAGGTAGATGTCCTTGCCGCCCTTGCCCTTGCCGACCGGCTCGGTCATCAGGTCGCGCGTGATGTTGCCGGCGATCGCGTATGCGACGACGAGCGGCGGCGACGCGAGGAAGTTCGCGCGGATATTCGGGTGGATACGCGCTTCGAAGTTACGGTTGCCAGACAGCACCGCTGCCGCGACGATGTCGTTCTTCGTGATTGCCTCGTTCAGTTCCGGCGTCAGGTCGCCCGCGTTGCCGATGCACGTCGTGCAGCCGTATGCGGCCAGCGTGAAGCCGAGCTTGTCGAGGTACTTCAGCAGGTCGGTCTTCGTCAGATACTCGGTGACGATGCGCGATCCCGGCGCCAGCGACGTCTTGATGTGCGGCGCAACCGTCAGGCCAGCCTCGACAGCCTTCTTCGCGAGCAGACCGGCGGCGAGCAGCACGCTCGGGTTCGACGTGTTCGTGCACGACGTGATCGCGGCGATCAGCACGTCGCCGTTCTTCACGTCGACGCCGTTGCTCGTCGTGTATTGCGCGTCGAGATCGGCGGCCTTTTTAGCGAAGCCGTTTTCAGAGACCGGCTTCGAGAACAGGTCGGTGAAGGTCGACTTCACGTGGCCGATCTCGATGCGGTCCTGCGGACGCTTCGGGCCTGCCAGCGACGGCGCGACCGTGGCGAGATCCAGCGTGACGACCTTCGTGTAGTCGATGTCGCCATCGGCCGGAATGCCGAACAGCTCCTGCGCCTTGAAGTAGTTTTCGAACGCCGAGATTTCCGCGTCCGTGCGGCCCGTGCCGTGGAAGAACTCGATGGTCTTTTCGTCGACCGGGAAGAAGCCCATCGTCGCGCCGTATTCCGGCGCCATGTTGCCGATCGTCGCGCGGTCCGGCACCGACAGCGAGCGCGTGCCTTCGCCGAAGAACTCGACGAACTTGCCGACGACCTTCTCCTTACGCAGCAGTTCGGTGATCGTCAGCACGAGGTCGGTTGCGGTCACGCCTTCGATCAGCTTGCCCTTCAGGTGCACACCGACGACGTCCGGCGTCAGGAAGTACACCGGCTGGCCGAGCATGCCTGCTTCGGCTTCGATACCGCCCACGCCCCAGCCGACCACGCCGATGCCGTTGATCATCGTGGTGTGGCTATCCGTGCCGACCAGCGAATCCGGGTAGTACACGGTGTCCGCGCCGTCGGCCTTCTTGTGCACGCCGCGTGCGAGGTATTCGAGGTTCACCTGGTGAACGATGCCGACGCCCGGGGGCACGACCTTGAACGTGTCGAACGCCTGCATGCCCCACTTCATGAACTGGTAGCGCTCGTTGTTGCGCTGGAATTCCAGCTTCATGTTCAGGTCGAGCGCGTTCTTCTCGCGGAAGTGGTCGATCTGCACCGAGTGGTCGACGACGAGGTCCACCGGCACCAGCGGCTCGATCGACTTCGGATTCTTGCCGACAGCCTTCGCGACGCCGCGCATCGCGGCGATGTCGGCGAGCAGCGGCACGCCGGTGAAGTCCTGCAGCACGACGCGCGACACGACGAACGGAATTTCATCGACGCGCGCCGCGTTCGGCTTCCAGTTCGCGAGTTGCGTGACATGTTCTTCGGCGATTTTCTTGCCGTCGTAGTTGCGCAGCACCGATTCCAGCACGATACGGATCGAGACCGGCAGACGGTCGATTTTGAGGTTCAGAGCCTTGCCGAGTTGCGGCAGGGAGTAGAACTTGCCTTTGCCGGAACCGCTGTCGAATTCCTTGAGCGTTTTGTGGAGGTTGTGGGCCATGGTGTTTTCCTTGGTTTGGATCGCGGAACTACAGTACTCAGCCTAGATGACGTAAAGATCGACGTATTCATTGACCGGCGTCGCTTCGAGCCTGGCCTGGTCGAGCGATGCGTCGAGAATCGCGAGTTGTTGCTTGACCGGAAAGCGCCGCGCGAGGTTGGTCTTGAACTTCTCGACCAGCAACGGAATACCGTCCTCGCGGCGGCGCTTATGACCGATCGGGTATTCGACTACGACTTCCCCGAACTTCGACCCGTCGTTGAATTCGATCGTCAGTGCATTGGCGATCGAACGCTTCTCCGGGTCGTGATAATCCTTCGTGAACTGTGGATCTTCCACGCATTCCATTTTCGCGCGCAACGCATCGATACGCGAGTCCTGCGCCACTGAATCTTCGTAATCGGCGGCAGTCAGACGGCCGAAAATCAGCGGCACCGCGATCATGTACTGGATGCAATGATCACGGTCGGCCGGATTGTTCAGCGGGCCTTTTTTATCGATGATGCGAATCGCGGCTTCGTGCGTGCGGATCGTCACGCGGCGAATGTCTTCGATGCGCCGGCCCTGTGCGGCGAGCTGCGCATGCAGCGCGAGCGCGGCTTCCGCGGCGGTTTGCGCGTGGAACTCGGCCGGAAACGAGATCTTGAACAGCACGTTTTCCATCACGTACGAGCCGTACGGACGCTGGAACCGGAACGCGTTGCCGTTGAACAGCACGTCGTAGAAGCCCCACGTTTTTGCGCTGAGCACCGACGGATAGCCCATCTCGCCGGTCTTCGAGATCAGCGCGAGGCGCACGGCGCGCGAGGTGGCGTCGCCAGCGGCCCACGATTTGCGCGAACCGGTGTTCGGCGCATGGCGGTAGGTGCGCAGCGCGTGCCCATCGACGAGCGCCTGCGATACCGCGTTGATCAGCTCGTCGCGCGTGAGGCCGATCAGCTGGCCGACCACCGCGGTCGACGCGAGCTTGACGAGCAGCACATGATCGAGCCCGACCTTGTTGAACGAGTTCTCGAGCGCGATGCAGCCTTGAATTTCGTGCGCCTTGATCATTGCGATCAGGACGTCTTTCATCGTCAGCGGCGCTTTGCCGGCTGCGATGGCGGTACGCGAGAGCCAGTCGGCCGTCGCGAGAATACCGCCGAGGTTATCGGACGGATGGCCCCATTCGGCCGCGAGCCAGGTGTCGTTGAAATCGAGCCAGCGGATCATCGCGCCGATGTTGAAGGCGGCCTGAACCGGGTCCAGCTGGAACGACGTGCCCGGCACCTTCGCGCCGTTGGGGACGATCGTGCCTGCCACGATCGGTCCCATCAGCTTGGTGCAGGCCGGGTAGGTAAGCGCCTCGAGTCCGCAACCGAGCGTGTCGATCAGGCAATGACGCGCAGTTTCCAGCGCGAGCGCGCTGTCGATCCGGTAATCCAGCACGTAGTCGACGATATCGACCAGGACAGCGTCCGGGGCGGGTCGTACGTTGGAGATCGGGGCGGACATCGGGGGCTTCCCTGGCGGCGAAAATCAGTTGCCGGTCTTGTTGATCGCGTTCGATTGCGTTGCAGCCGGCGCGCCCTGTTCCATCGCGACTGTCTTGCACTCGTCGGCGAGACGCGAGCTGTCCTTGTCCTGGAACAGCATGGCCTTCGTCGGGATCACGACGAGGTCCATACCGGTTGCTGCGTCGTGGAAGCGATCGGCGCCCGTCGTGGTCGCTTCGCGCGGCAGGTTGTAGTTTTTGTTCGCCCAGTGAACCGTGACGATCTGGTCACGCTTCATGTCGCCTTTCATTTCGAAAGCCAGACCGTCCTTGCACGACCACTTTTCCGACCCTTCCGGGATCGGATCGACCTTCGCTTCCTTCACCGGATTTGCCTTGCGTTTGACCAGGCGGCGCGGCTCCGGGCGCTTGGCGACGGCCTTCTTCGTGGTGGTGGTGGCCGTGTCCGCAGCAGCGGCGTCAGTCGCGACGGTCAGCATCGTCGTAGACAGGGCGCCAATCATGGCGGCGATCATCAGCTTTTTCATGGAGAAAACCTTTCTATCAAAATCAGTTAAACAGTGCGCGGACGACCGGTCCGGCGGCCGCGCGGGCTGAACTGCACGCGCTGTGGAGCGCACAGCGACCGCTATTTTCTCCTATTTAGCGGCACGTACTTTAAATTCTCGGGTCCGGTGTAATTTGCGCTCGGCCGGATGATCTTGTTGTCGACGCGCTGTTCGATGATGTGCGCGCTCCAGCCGGCCGTACGCGAGATCACGAACAGCGGCGTGAACATCGCGGTCGGCACACCCATCATGTGATACGACACCGCGCTGAACCAGTCGAGGTTCGGGAACATCTTCTTCGCTTCCCACATCACCGATTCGAGGCGCTCGGCGATCGAGAACAGCTTCATGTTGCCCGCTTCCTTCGAGAGCTTCTTCGCGACTTCCTTGATGACCTTGTTGCGCGGGTCCGAGATCGTGTAGACCGGATGGCCGAAGCCGATCACCACTTCCTTGTTCTCGACGCGGCGGCGGATGTCGGCTTCGGCTTCGTCGGGCGTCTGGTAGCGCGACTGGATGTCGAACGCGGCTTCGTTGGCGCCGCCGTGCTTCGGGCCGCGCAGCGCGCCGATCGCGCCGGTGATCGCCGAATAGATGTCCGAGCCCGTGCCCGCGATCACGCGGCCCGTGAAGGTCGATGCGTTGAACTCGTGCTCCGCGTACAGGTTCAGCGATACGTGCATCGCATCGACCCACGCCTTCGACGGCTCGACGCCATGCAGCAGATGCAGGAAGTGGCCGCCGATCGAATCGTCGTCGGTTTCGACCTCGATGCGCTTGCCGTTGTGCGAGTAGTGATACCAGTACAGCAGCATCGAGCCGAGCGAGGCCATCAGCTTGTCGGCGATGTCGCGCGCGCCGGACAGGTTGTGATCGTCCTTCTCGGGCAGCACCGTGCCGAGCACCGACACGCCGGTGCGCATCACGTCCATCGGATGCGCGGCGGCCGGAATCCATTCGAGCGCGGCCTTCACGTTGGCGGGCAGGCCGCGCATCGACTTCAGCCTGGTCTTGTAGGCGGTCAGTTCGGACTGGGTCGGCAGCTTGCCGTGAACCAGCAGGTAAGCGATCTCTTCGAATTCGCACGCCTCGGCGATGTCGAGAATGTCGTAGCCGCGATAGTGCAGATCGTTGCCGGTCTTGCCGACCGTGCACAGCGCGGTGTTGCCCGCGGTCACGCCCGACAGCGCGACGGATTTTTTCGGTTTGAAGCCGCTTTGCGTTTCGTTGCCGCCTGTTGCGTCAGCGGCTTGCGTCGTCTCGCTCATGTTCCGCCTTCTCCTGTGTGCCGGCTCATCGCTGCTGCCGTTTGAAAAACGCGTCGCTTATACCACTGACTGTCCGTTAGCGCCCACTCGCGCAAAGAGCGGCGCCGCTTCTTGCGGAACAGCGCGGCCGGTGCTCTGCGCGCGGCGCAGCACCGACCAGTAATAGCGGTAGCTCGCGCGGTCGTGCAGCGTATCACCGTGACGTGTCGGGCCCCAATGCGCGGACTGCGCAGCCAGCAGGATTTCGGTCGCGGTCGTGATCTCTTCGTCGCGCGGCGCGAACGCGGCGACGATCGACTCGATCTGCGCCGGATGAATGCTCCACATGCGCGTGTAGCCGAATTCATTGCGGGCGCGCTGCGCGTCGTTCGCGACCACGCTCATGTCGCGCACTTCGGTGCTGACGTTGTGCGACGGCACCTTGCCATACGCATGGCAGGCCGCCGAAATCTCGAGCTTCGCGCGCCGCACGAGCGGATGATCGAATTGGCCCGGCGAGCGCATCGCGGTATCGGGGATCGCGCCGTCGTGCGCGGAGACGAAGTCCATCAGGCCGAAGCTCAGCGCCTCGACGCCCGGCAGCGCGGCCAGTTCGAACACGCGCGTGAGCGCGCCGTGGGTTTCGACCAGCAACTGCACCGGCACCGGCTGCGCGATGCCGAGCTCGCGCCGCGTCGCCTCGATGAACGCGAGCATTTCGGCGGCATCGTGGACGTTGCGGATTTTCGGTAGCGTGATGTAAGCGGGTGCACGCTTTGCGGCGCGCAGAATCAGGCGCACGTCGTCGCGCCAGTGCGCGTGAGCGAAGTCGTGGATGCGCACGCCGACGCGGCCGAAGCGGTCGTGCTCGCTGCCCAGCAGCGATGCGACCAGTTCCGCGTGCTCGGCCTCGCGGCCGACCTGTGCGCCGTCTTCGCAATCGAGCGTGATATCGAACACCGGGCCGAGTTGCTGCTGTAACGCGAGCGACTTCAGCATCAGCTTTTCGCTTCCCGCGTAGTGGTCGCAGGCGGGCAGCACAGCGGGCGGCGCTTCGCCCTCAAACAGCACTTCGGCGGGTGTGAGAACGCGCATCTTCGGCGTGTGGGGCGTGGTGAGGATTGGGAATGTCGGATTCGGGCGCGCTCTGCGCGAGCATAGTCGGGCGACGGCAAAGCACGTTCGAATCAGAGACGAATGGCGACGATCGCAGCGCCATTCGCACGAAAAAAACCGGAACCCGCCGCGCTGACGCTTCGGAGTTCCGGTTCATCGGCATCAGATCAGATGCTTAGCCGAGCAGGTGCTGAACGCCGTCGCGCTCTTCCAGCAGTTCCTGCAGCGTGGCGTCCATCTTTTCGCGCGAGAACGCGTCGATTGCCAGACCTTCGACGCGCTTGTACTCGCCGTTTTCGCAGGTCACGGGCACGCCGTAGATGATGTCTTCGGGGATGCCGTACGAGCCGTCCGACGGGATGCCCATCGTGACCCACTTGCCGTTGGTGCCGAGCACCCAGTCACGCACGTGGTCGATCGCAGCGTTGGCCGCCGATGCCGCCGACGACAGGCCGCGCGCTTCGATGATCGCCGCGCCGCGCTTGCCGACAGTCGGGATGAACGTGTTGCGGTTCCATTCTTCGTCGTTGATCAGCTTGGTCAGGTCTTGACCTTCAGCCGTTGCGACGCGGAAGTCCGGGTACATGGTCGGCGAGTGGTTGCCCCACACTGCGAGCTTTTCGATCGACGCGACCGGCTTGCCCGACTTGGCCGCCAGTTGCGACAGCGCGCGGTTGTGGTCCAGACGCAGCATCGCGGTGAAGTTCTTCTTCGGCAGATCCGGCGCCGACTTCATTGCGATGTACGCGTTCGTGTTGGCCGGGTTGCCGACCACCAGAACCTTCACGTCGCGGCTGGCAACTTCGTTCAGCGCCTTGCCCTGAACCGTGAAGATTTCGGCGTTGGCCGACAGCAGATCCTTACGCTCCATGCCCTTCGAACGCGGACGCGCGCCGACGAGCAGTGCAATGTCGGCGTCCTTGAACGCGACCTTCGGGTCGTCCGTGATCACGACGCCCGACAGCAGCGGGAATGCGCAATCATCCAGTTCCATCACGACGCCTTTGACGGCGGCTTGCGCTTGCGGCAGATCGAGCAGTTGCAGGATCACCGGCTGGTCCTTGCCGAGCAGGTCGCCATTGGCGATGCGGAACAGCAGGGAGTAAGCGATTTGACCTGCGGCGCCGGTGACGGCAACGCGCTTTGCGGGCTTAGCCATTGAGAAATCTCCAGGACGATGCGTTAGACGCTAGGGAAAACGCCATTCTATATGCGCGTTCAGCGAAGCGTTATGAAACACGGCGGAATTCACTGTTCGCGTGCGGGCTCGGAATGTGCCGAGACCGGGCGGCGCGTTGCGGCAAGACCGCCGTGCCGGAAATCCGTACTACCGAGCGGGACGGGATGGTCCAGGGCTGACGCCGGGCCGGGCCGCGATTGCACGGTGCGGGCTCCTGCAAACAGCGCGTTTCGGCGAGTGTCGGGCCAGCGGCTGCAACACGGATACAGCACGCGAATGCAACGGATGGCGGCGAATCGAAACCTGGACTGCGTAGGGGACGGCATGGTGCAGAGTGGCGGCCGGAGCGTCGCGGCACTGCATCAAACAGCTGCCGCAAAATCCCGCAAACCCTTGCTCGACAAGGAGTGTAGGAGTCGAAACCGACAAAGTCAACAGTATCTTATGTCTTATATAAGACACATCTATCGAAGGGAAAACCCTAGACGTGCCCCGGCGCTTTATGATGAAATGCGCGCATGAATTCGAACCCGGCGAATCCTGTGAACCCGAATGGCCAGGGGGCCGCGGGCGAAGGTGTATCCGCTGTTTCCGCTGCTGCGTCGCCTACATTCAGCCCTTTGTATCAGCAGATCAAGGGTTTGATTACGCAGAGCCTCGAAAGCGGCGAATGGAAGCCGGGCGAGATCATTCCTAGTGAAGTCGAACTGGCCGCGCGTTTCAAGGTGAGTCAGGGTACGGTGCGCAAGGCGATCGACGAACTCGCCGCCGACAACCTGCTGGTGCGCCGTCAGGGCAAGGGCACCTTCGTTGCGACGCACAACGAAGAACGCGCGCAGTTCCGTTTCCTGAGATTGCTCGCCGACGACGGCGCCGAGCATCCGCACGTCAGTCGTCTGCTCGAATGCCGGCGGCTGCGCGCATCGGCGGAAATCGCCCGACAACTCGATCTGAAGCCGGCCGATCCGGTCGTGTTGATCAAGCGTTTGCTGCAGTTCGACGGCGAAGTCACCGTGCTCGACGAGATCTGGCTACCAGGCGCCGTGTTCCGCGGGCTCACGCTCGAGCGGCTTTCGGAATACAAAGGTCCCCTCTACGCGATGTTCGAGACCGAATTCGGCACACGCATGATTCGCGCCACGGAAAAAATCCGCGCGGTCGCGGCGGAGCCTTCCGTGGCGGACCTGCTGCATGTGCCGGCGGGTTTTCCGTTGCTCTCGGTCGAGCGCGTGTCCTATACCTATGGGGATCGGCCGGTTGAAGTCCGGCGAGGTTGGTATGTCACAACCGGGTATTACTATCAGAACGATCTGAGCTGAATCGGGCTGAAACGAGGCGCGGCGTCCCACACGCGTGCCGATCGGAAGGCGCTTTCATTGCGCGCGCAGCAAAGGACCTAGGGTGGTTTTCGCTGCAGCGCGTTATAAAAAGGCGCTAAAATTGCGGATTAGTGTGACTACATAGTAGGGGTCTAGCATGGCAGAAGCGGTAAAGAAACCGAGGCCGGAATTCCGGAACATCGGTATTGGGCAAATATTGACGGCATACCGTCTCCCGCTGGCGGGGCGCGTGTCGATTCTGCATCGCGTGAGCGGTGCCTTGTTGTTTCTTTTCCTTCCGTTCCTGCTGTTCCTCTTCGATCAGAGCCTGACTTCCGAATTGAGCTTCGAAGTCTTCAAGGGCTTCCTCTCCAACATCCTCGTCAAGCTGATCACGCTGGTTCTCGCGTGGGCTTTCCTGTTCCATTTCTGCGCCGGCATCCGTCACCTTCTGATGGATACGAATCACGATGCCGTGTCGAAGGAAAAGGGCAAGTCGACTTCTATCGTCGTGTTTGTCGTGTCGTCGCTGCTCACCATCGCATTCGCGGCAAAACTGTTCGGAGCATTCTAAAAAATGGCAGCCAATAACCGAATCGGTTCGAAGCGTCTCGTCGTCGGCGCGCATTACGGCCTGCGCGACTGGCTCGCGCAACGTGTCACCGCCGTCGTGATGGCGGTGTACACGGTGATTCTGCTCGCGTGGTTCTTCCTCGCGCGCGACTTTTCGTACGACGGCTGGGCGTCGATCTTCGCGACGCAGTGGATGAAGCTCGCCACGTTCGTCACGCTTCTCTCGCTGTTCTACCACGCGTGGGTGGGTGTGCGCGACATCTGGATGGATTACGTGAAGCCCGTTGGCACGCGTCTCGTCCTGCAGGCGCTGACGATCCTCTGGCTGCTCGCATGTGCGGGCTACGCTGCGCAGATTCTCTGGAGAGTATAAAAGCATGGTTGCAATCAAGAATTCTCTGCCGCGTCGCAAGTTTGACGTGGTTATCGTCGGCGCGGGCGGCTCGGGGATGCGCGCGTCGCTGCAACTGGCACGCGCCGGTCTATCGGTCTGCGTGCTGTCCAAAGTGTTTCCGACGCGTTCGCACACGGTCGCTGCCCAGGGCGGCATCGGCGCTTCGCTCGGCAACATGAGCGAAGACAACTGGCACTACCACTTCTACGACACGATCAAGGGCTCCGACTGGCTCGGCGACCAGGACGCGATCGAGTTCATGTGCCGTGAAGCACCGAACGCCGTCTACGAACTCGAACACTTCGGCATGCCGTTCGACCGTAACGCCGACGGCACGATCTATCAGCGCCCGTTCGGCGGCCACACCGCGAACTACGGCGAAAAGCCGGTGCAACGCGCCTGCGCGGCGGCTGACCGTACCGGTCACGCGCTGCTGCACACGCTGTATCAGCAGAACGTTGCTGCCAAGACGCAATTCTTCGTCGAGTGGATGGCGCTGGACCTGATCCGCGACGCCGACGGCGACGTGCTCGGCGTGACCGCGCTGGAAATGGAAACCGGCGACGTCTACATCCTCGAAGGCAAGACCACGCTGTTCGCCACGGGCGGCGCAGGCCGGATCTTCGCGGCATCGACCAACGCGTTCATCAACACCGGTGACGGCCTCGGCATGGCGGCCCGTTCGGGCATCGCGCTGCAGGACATGGAATTCTGGCAATTCCACCCGACCGGCGTGGCCGGCGCGGGCGTGCTGATTACCGAAGGTGTGCGCGGCGAAGGCGGTATTCTGCGTAACTCGAACGGCGAGCGTTTCATGGAACGCTACGCACCGACGCTGAAGGATCTGGCGCCGCGCGACTTCGTTTCGCGTTCGATGGACCAGGAAATCAAGGAAGGCCGCGGCGTGGGTCCGAACAAGGATCACGTGCTGCTCGACCTGTCGCACATCGGCGCCGAGACCATCATGAAGCGTCTGCCGTCGATCCGCGAAATCGCGCTGAAGTTCGCGAACGTCGACTGCATCAAGGAGCCGATCCCGGTCGTGCCGACCATCCACTACCAGATGGGCGGTATCCCGACGAACATCAACGGTCAGGTCGTCGGTACGCCGAAGGGCCACGAAGAAGTCGTCAACGGTTTCTACGCAGTGGGCGAATGCTCGTGCGTGTCGGTGCACGGTGCGAACCGTCTCGGCACGAACTCGCTGCTCGACCTCGTGGTGTTCGGCCGTGCTGCCGGCAACCACATCGTCAAGCACGTGAAGGAACTGAAGGAACACAAGCCGCTGCCGGCAGACGCAGCCGACTTCGCGCTGTCGCGTCTGGCGAAGCTCGATAGCTCGTCGTCGGGCGAGTACGCACAGTCGGTCGCGAACGACATCCGCGGCACGATGCAGAAGCACGCTGGCGTGTTTCGTACCTCGGCGCTGCTGGCCGAAGGGGTCGAAGCCATCCGCGAAGTGGCGGCGCGCGTCGACAACATCCATCTGAAGGACAAGTCGAAGGTCTTCAACACGGCCCGCGTCGAAGCGCTGGAAGTGGCGAACCTGATCGAAGTGGCACGCGCCACGATGGTCTCCGCCGAAGCGCGCAAGGAAAGCCGTGGCGCGCACGCGCAAAACGACTTCGAACATCGCGACGACGAAAACTGGCTGCGCCATACGTTGTGGTTCAGCGAAGGCGATCGCCTCGACTACAAGCCGGTTCACATGCAACCGCTGACCGTCGAATCGGTTCCGCCGAAAGCGCGTACCTTCTAAGGCACAAGTCAAAGGAATTCAGAGAAATGGCCAAGCGTACATTTGAAATTTACCGCTACGATCCGGACAAGGACGCCGCTCCGCGCATGCAAACGTACGAGATCGAAATCGACTCGCACGAACGCATGCTGCTCGACGCGCTCGTCAAGCTGAAGGCGCTCGACGAAACCCTGTCGTTCCGTCGCTCGTGCCGCGAAGGCGTGTGCGGTTCGGACGCAATGAACATCAACGGCAAGAACGGCCTCGCGTGCCTGACGAACCTGAACGACCTGCCGCAGAAGATCGTGCTGCGTCCGCTGCCGGGCCTGCCCGTCGTGCGTGACCTGATCTGCGACTTCACGCAGTTCTTCAACCAGTATCACTCGATCAAGCCGTACCTGATCAACGATACGCCGCCGCCGGAAAAGGAACGTCTGCAGTCGCCGGAAGAACGCGACGAGCTCGACGGCCTGTACGAATGTATCCTGTGCGCGAGCTGTTCGACGTCGTGCCCGAGCTTCTGGTGGAATCCGGACAAGTTCGTCGGCCCGGCCGGTCTGCTGCAAGCCTACCGCTTCATCGCGGATAGCCGCGACCAGGCAACCGGCGAGCGCCTCGACAACCTGGAAGACCCGTATCGTCTGTTCCGTTGCCACACGATCATGAACTGCGTCGACGTTTGCCCGAAGGGCCTGAACCCGACGAAGGCAATCGGCAAGATCAAGGAATTGATGGTTCGCCGCGCTGTCTAGTATCAATGAGCCCCGCGCTCCCTGGCGCGTGCTGCCCCGAGAGGGCAGTCAGTGCGCTTGGGCGCGGCGCGGGGTGTACCGACATGACCGATACATCGCATCAGTCCGACCCTCTCCGCCGCGCGCGTCTTCGCTGGCGCGCACGGCGGGGCCTGCTGGAAAACGACCTGATTTTCGAGCGTTTTTTCAGCCGATATGAGCATGACCTCAGCGATGCCGACGTTGGCGCACTCACGCGCCTGCTCGAGCTGAGCGATAACGACCTGATGGACTTGCTGCTCGCACGCAAGGAACCAGAAGGCGATCTAGCCGACCCGGACGTGGTCCGGGTTCTGGAGTTGCTGCGCAATGCTTGAGCGCCGCCAGTCCGTTGTTCCAGGCGTGCAATTATCGAAACCCTGTATCCATACTTCGATTGAGGATGTGCTATGACCCCGTCAGATGTTAAAGCCACGCTATCGTTCAGCGACAATTCGCCGAGCGTTGAAATGCCGATTTACAAGGGCACGATTGGCCCCGATGTAATCGACATTCGCAAACTGTACGGCCAGACCGGCAAATTCACGTACGACCCGGGCTTCATGTCGACGGCGGCGTGCAATTCGGCGATCACCTACATCGACGGCGACAAGGGCGAACTGCTCTACCGCGGCTACGCGATCGACAACCTCGCGCAGAACGCCGACTTCCTGGAAACCTGCTACCTGCTGCTGAACGGCGAGCTGCCGAACGAAAAGCAGAAGGCCGAATTCGTCGGCACCGTCACCAAGCACACGATGGTGCACGAGCAGATGCAGTTCTTCTTCCGCGGCTTCCGTCGCGACGCGCACCCGATGGCGATTCTGGTTGCCGCGGTCGGCGCGCTGTCGGCGTTCTATCACGACTCGCTCGACATCAATAACCCGCGTCACCGCGAAGTGTCGGCAATCCGCATGATCGCGAAGCTCCCCACGCTGGTCGCGATGGCGTACAAGTACAGCATCGGCCAGCCGTTCGTGTATCCGAAGAACGACCTGTCGTACAGCGCAAACTTCATGCGCATGATGTTCTCGAACCCGTGCGAAGAGTACGTGGTCAACGACGTGCTGGTGCGCGCGCTCGACCGTATCCTGATCCTGCACGCGGACCATGAGCAGAACGCGTCGACGTCGACCGTGCGTCTCGCCGGTTCGTCGGGTGCGAATCCGTTCGCATGTATCGCGGCCGGTATCGCGTGTCTGTGGGGCCCGGCGCACGGCGGCGCGAACGAAGCCGCGCTGAACATGCTGGAAGAAATCGGCTCGGTCGACAACATTCCCGAGTTCATCAAGCAGGTGAAGGACAAGAACTCGGGCGTGAAGCTGATGGGCTTCGGCCACCGTGTGTACAAGAACTATGATCCGCGCGCGAAGCTGATGCGCGAAACCTGCCACGAAGTGCTCGAAGAGCTGGGCCTGCACGACGACCCGCTGTTCAAGCTCGCGATGGAACTCGAAAAGATCGCGCTCGAAGACGAATACTTCGTGTCGCGCAAGCTGTACCCGAACGTCGACTTCTACTCGGGTATCGTGCAGCGCGCGCTGGGCATTCCGACGTCGATGTTCACGTGTATCTTCGCGATGGCACGCACGGTCGGCTGGATCGCGCAGTGGAACGAAATGATCGCTGATCCTGAGCAGAAGATTGGTCGTCCGCGTCAGCTGTTCGTCGGCGAGACGCTGCGTCAAGCGAAGCCGATCGCACAGCGCTAAGCGCTGATCAACCGCGATACGCGCGCCTGGCCACGGCATTCGTGTCGCGCACAGGCGCGAAATGGGAGTAAATAAAACGCCTCAACGGGTCTGCCGTTGGGGCGTTTCTGTTTCTGCGGCGCCGCGGGCCGTGCATGCGGCGCATTGGCGCCGCCGCTCGCCGATGCTTGCCGGGTAACACCGATACAGGTATTGGCACTACCAGCCAACTCCATGTTTTTTATCGGTTTTTTCGCTGTTTAAGCAGCCCATCGCGGGGCGTCGCGTGGCATAATCGACCGACACAGTCAGCCCGCAGTCATTACTACCCCGCATACCATGGCACAGACTCTCTACGACAAGTTGTGGAACACGCACGTGGTCCACACGGAAGACGACGGCACCGCGATTCTCTACATCGACCGTCACCTGCTGCATGAAGTGACCAGCCCGCAGGCGTTCGAAGGCCTGAAAATGGCTCATCGTCCGGTGTGGCGCATCAGCGCGAACCTGGCCGTGTCCGACCACAACGTGCCGACTACGGACCGCAGCCACGGCATCGCCGATCCGGTCTCGAAGCTGCAGGTCGACACGCTCGACACGAACTGCGACGCCTTCGGCATCACGCAGTTCAAGATGAACGATCAGCGTCAGGGCATCGTCCACATCATCGGGCCGGAACAGGGCGCTACGCTGCCGGGTATGACGATCGTCTGCGGCGACTCGCACACGTCCACGCACGGCGCGTTCGGCGCGCTCGCGCACGGCATCGGCACCTCGGAAGTCGAGCACGTGCTGGCCACCCAAACGCTGCTGCAGAAGAAGAGCAAGAACATGCTCGTGAAGGTCGAGGGCCAACTGCCGCGCGGCTGTACCGCGAAGGACATCGTGCTCGCGATCATCGGCAAGATCGGCACCGCGGGCGGCACCGGTTACGCGATGGAATTCGGCGGCTCGACGATCCGTTCGCTGACCATGGAAGGCCGCATGACGGTCTGCAACATGGCGATCGAAGCGGGCGCGCGCGCCGGCATGGTCGCCGTCGACGACACCACGGTCGAATACCTGAAAGGCCGTCCGTTCTCGCCGCAGGGCGCCGAGTGGGATCACGCGGTCGAGTACTGGAAGCAGTTCAAGTCGGACGAGGGCGCGCATTTCGATCACGTGGTCGAGTTGAACGCCGCGGAGATCGTGCCGCAGGTCACCTGGGGCACGTCGCCGGAAATGGTCACGCCGGTCGACGGCCGCGTGCCGGATCCTGAGCGCGAGAAAGACCCGGTCAAGCGCGACGCGATGGAGCGCGCGCTCAAGTACATGGCGCTCGAGCCGAACGCGCCGATCGAGTCCATCAAGCCGGATAAAATCTTCATCGGGTCGTGCACCAACGCGCGCATCGAAGACATTCGCGCCGCGGCTTACGTCGTGAAGAAGCTCGGCCGCCGCGTCGCGCCGAACATCCGTCTGGCGATGGTCGTGCCGGGTTCGGGTCTGGTGAAGGCGCAGGCGGAGCGTGAAGGCCTCGACAAGGTCTTTACCGACGCCGGGTTCGAATGGCGTGAGCCGGGCTGCTCGATGTGTCTGGCAATGAACGCCGACCGGCTCGAGCCGGGCGAGCGTTGCGCGTCCACGTCGAACCGGAACTTCGAAGGTCGTCAGGGCGCTGGTGGCCGCACGCACCTGGTGAGCCCCGCAATGGCCGCGGCTGCAGCCATCGAAGGGCATTTCGTCGACATTCGCAAGCTTGGATGAATCGCATGATGAAGAACATGAATCGCATCACTCTATTGCGCCGCTTCGCACTCGGCACGCTCGCCGGGCTTCTGCTCGGCCTGGCCGGATGCAACACGGTGCACGGATTCGGCCAGGACATGTCGCACCTCGGCAATTCGATCAGCAATCACGCTGAGAAATAAGCGGTTTTTGATTTTTGCCGGCGATGCGGCGCGGCGGGTTCCAACCGTTGGTCGCATCGCCCGTTCCTGAACAGGCGCAAGCGTCATGGATAAATTCATCGTACACACCGGCGTCGTGGCGCCGCTCGATCGCGAGAACGTCGACACGGACGCGATCATTCCGAAGCAGTTCCTGAAGTCGATCAAGCGCACGGGCTTCGGTCCGAACGCGTTCGACGAATGGCGCTACCTCGACCACGGCGAACCGGGTCAGGACAACTCGAAGCGTCCGCTGAACCCGGACTTCGTGCTGAACCAGCCGCGTTACCAGGGCGCCTCGGTGCTGCTCACGCGCAAGAATTTCGGCTGCGGAAGCTCGCGCGAACACGCGCCCTGGGCGTTGCAGCAGTACGGCTTTCGCGCGCTGATCGCGCCGAGCTTCGCTGACATCTTCTACAACAATTGTTTCAAGAACGGCGTGCTGCCGATCGTGCTGACCGAACAGCAGGTTGATCATCTGTTCAACGAGACGTATGCGTTCAACGGCTTCGAGCTGACGATCGACCTCGAAGCGCAAGTCGTGCGTACGGCCGACGGCGGCACCGAATATCCGTTCGAAGTCGCGGCGTTCCGCAAGTACTGCCTGCTGAACGGTTTTGACGACATCGGCCTCACGCTGCGTCACGCGGACAAGATCCGCCAGTTCGAAGCGGAGCGTCTCGCGAAGCAACCGTGGCTGAACAATCGCCTCGTCCGTTAAGCGAACCCGTGAGAGCGTAGGCGCGGCTAGTCCGCGCCCGCGTCGGTTTGCGCGAGAAACACCCGAAAAAATCATCAAGGAATTCGCATGAAGATCGCAGTATTGCCGGGCGACGGCATCGGTCCCGAAATCGTCAAGGAGGCCGTCAAGGTCCTGAACGTGCTCGGCGAGACGTTCGAACTCGAAGAAGCGCCGGTCGGCGGCGCGGGCTACGAAGCGAAGGGCCATCCGCTGCCCGATTCGACGCTCGCACTGGCGAAGGAAGCCGACGCGATCCTGTTCGGCGCGGTCGGCGACTGGAAATACGACAAGCTCGAACGCGCGCTGCGCCCCGAGCAGGCGATCCTCGGTCTGCGCAAGCACCTGGAACTGTTCGCGAACTTCCGTCCGGCGATCTGCTACCCGCAACTGACGGGTGCTTCGTCGCTGAAGGAAGAGATCGTTTCTGGTCTCGACATCCTGATCGTGCGCGAACTGAACGGCGACATCTACTTCGGCGCGCCGCGCGGCGTGCGTACGTCGCCGGACGGCCTGTTCGCCGGCGCGAAGGAAGGCTTCGACACGATGCGCTATTCGGAACCGGAAGTGCGCCGCATCGCGCACGTCGCGTTCCAGGCGGCGCAAAAGCGCGGCAAGAAGCTGACCTCGGTCGACAAAGCCAACGTGCTCGAAACGTCGCAGTTCTGGAAGGACGTGATGATCGACGTGTCGAAGGAATACGCGGACGTCGAGCTGTCGCACATGTACGTCGACAATGCCGCGATGCAGCTCGTGAAGGCGCCGAAGTCGTTCGACGTGATCGTGACCGGCAACATGTTCGGCGACATCCTGTCCGATGAGGCGGCGATGCTCACCGGCTCGATCGGCATGCTGCCGTCGGCGTCCCTCGACAAGAACAACAAGGGCTTGTACGAGCCGTCGCACGGTTCCGCACCGGACATCGCCGGCAAGGGCATTGCGAATCCGCTCGCTACGATCCTGTCCGCCGCGATGATGTTGCGCTATTCGCTGAACAAGGCCGAGCAGGCCGATCGCATCGAAACCGCGGTGAAGAAAGTGCTCGAACAAGGCTATCGCACTGGCGACATTCTCACGCCGGGTTGCAAGCAGGTCGGCACCGCCGCGATGGGCGATGCCGTCGTGGCCGCGCTGTAAAACGCGCGCAATAGTCAGGTCACCAATACTGACCATTAAAGCGCGAATCGGCCATGAAACAGGCCGATTCGCGCGTCATACGGCGAAGAACGCCGCCAGTTTTCTGTTTTCGTGTATATTGTTGCGATGGCTCAGATCTCCCAAATCTCCTCGATTTCAAAATTGCACGGCGCAACGGCCCGTGCAATCGAGTTCGCCATTACCATCAAAACCATTACCCCGAAAACGATCACGAAGCGCTGATCGTCCGTCGTGCCCGCCCATCTTCCCCGCGCGGTCACTGCGGGCAAAGATGCGGGGAAGTTTCCATTCGAAGGGTATGAAGTCATGAACGTAGGTCTCGTAGGTTGGCGCGGCATGGTCGGCAGCGTCCTGATGCAACGCATGCAGCAGGAAGGCGATTTCGACTTGATCGAACCGGTGTTTTTCAGCACCAGCAACGCGGGCGGCAACGCGCCGTCGTTCGCCAAAAACGAGACCAAGCTCAAAGATGCGACAAGCATCGAAGACCTGAAGAAGTGCGACGCGATCATCTCCTGCCAGGGTGGTGATTACACGAACGAAGTGTTCCCGAAGCTGCGCGCGGCGGGCTGGAACGGCTACTGGATCGACGCGGCTTCGTCGCTGCGCATGAAGGACGATGCGGTCATCATTCTCGATCCGGTCAATCTCGACGTGATCAAGAACGCGCTCGTCAAAGGTCAGAAGAACTTCATCGGCGGCAACTGCACGGTCAGCCTGATGCTGATGGCGCTGGGCGGCTTGTTCCGCGAAAACCTCGTCGACTGGATGACGGCCATGACTTACCAGGCCGCCTCGGGCGCGGGCGCGCAGAACATGCGCGAACTGCTGTCGCAAATGGGCACGCTGAACGGCGCGGTGAAGAACGAACTGGCTGACCCGGCTTCGGCGATTCTCGACATCGACCGCCGCGTGCTCGAAGCGATGAACAGCGACAGCATGCCGACCGACCATTTCGGCGTGCCGCTCGCGGGCTCGCTGATTCCGTGGATCGACAAGGATCTCGGTAACGGCATGTCGAAGGAAGAGTGGAAGGGCGGCGCGGAAACCAACAAGATTCTCGGCAAGCCGGCCATGGGCACGCCGGGCTCGATTCCGGTCGACGGTCTGTGCGTGCGGATCGGCGCAATGCGTTGCCACTCGCAAGCGCTGACGATCAAGCTGAACAAGGACGTGCCGCTCGACGAAGTGAACGGCATCCTCGCGTCGGCCAACGACTGGGTCAAGGTCGTGCCGAACGAGCGCGAAGCGTCGATGCGCGATCTGTCCCCGGCGGTCGTCACCGGTACGCTAACGGTGCCGGTCGGCCGCGTGCGCAAGCTCGCGATGGGTGGCGAATATCTGTCGGCCTTCACCGTCGGCGATCAGCTGCTGTGGGGCGCGGCTGAACCGTTGCGTCGTATGCTTCGCATTGTGCTCGACAAGTAAAGTAAACTACGCGCTCACGACGCGTAGACAACTCAAGAAGCGTCGCGCTTGCGCGGCGCTTTTTTCATTCTGTGCTCCGATCATCTTGTCTTTCCACTCGCAAAAAAGGCTGCGCGCTGACGCGCCAGGAGTCCCGATGAACTTTCGACGCTCCGCTCTTCGGGCCATGTTTATTCGTCACAAGAAGGTGCGATTCAGCGGCCGTCCGGCGGCGATGGCCGCTGCTGCCGCTTTCGCCATTGCGTTGCTCGGCGGTGCCGGGGGCAATGCGCTTGCCGCGCCGGCTCGTGCCACGAGCGCGCCGGACACCGCTTCCGCAGGCAGTTCCACTACCGCTGTCGTTGCCGTCGCCGCGGGCGCGCAGTACACGGTACATGCGGGGCAGTCGCTCAACGATGTCGCGATCGCTATTACGCAGTCGCATGACCGCGCGGTTCTCGCGCGCGCGACGCGCGCACTTTTCGACACGAATCCGGCTGCGTTCATGAATCACGATCCGAGCCGCATGCGTGTGGGCGCGGTGTTGATCGTGCCGGCGCTCGATGCGTCGGGGGCCTTGGCGGCTTCGTCGACTGGGGCTGCAGCGGGGGCGTCGGAGTCGACAGCGGCTGCGCCCGCTTCCGCGTCGACGGCGGCGCCGGCCGAGGCTGCGGCCAGCATGGCGAGTGCAACCCGCGCCGCAGTTCAAGCGACGACGCCAGCCGCATCCGAGGTCTCTGGCGCGGCCAGCGCGGCGGTATCGACTGGCGCGGCGGCGGGCGGCTTGGCTTCGTCCGCGCCAGTGGCCGGTTCGGCGCCTGCGGCGGCGAGTGGCACGCAGGAATGGACCGGATCGATTCAACCGGCGGCGAGCGCGCCTGCTGGACAAGCGCCGTCGGCGGCAACCGCGGCGGCACCCGCGGCGGCACCTGCGGCCGCAGCCGCGCAGGCGGCTTCGCAGCCCCGTCAGAAAGTGTCGAGTCTGCAGCAACTGCTGGCGCTGAAAAACCGTGTGCTAATGGAATTGCAGAAGCACGGTATCGGCGGGGCGCCCGTCGCTTCGAGCCCGAAGCCGACGAGCGCTGCGCAGCCGGCAGGGGCAGGTTCGGCGGCGACAGTACCCGTGGCGCCGCAGCACGCGAATGCGGCGACGTCGCCGTCGAATGAGGGCGGCCTGTCTCAGCGCAATTTGAGCATCGCGGCGGCGGTGGGCGCGGCATTGGTCGTTCTGCTCGCTGCTCTGCGCATGGGGCGCCGCAAGCGCGAAAAGGAGGCTGCGGCGCGGGCTCCCGAGGCGACTGATGCCACGGTGGCGGGATCGGCGCGTGACGGCGATTCGCGCGATGGCAGCGCGGTGGCAGGGCAGACAGCGGTCGCGGAAGCATCGGACGCGCAAGATCAGGAGCTTGCACGGCAAGCTGCTGCGGCGGCAGCGGCGGAGCATGCAGCTGCGGAGCGTGAGGCAGCCGAACGGGAAGCGGAAGAAAGTGCGGCGGCAGAACGTGCAGCAGCCGAGCAAGCCGCCGCCGAAAGAGCCGCAGCCGAACAGGTCGAACAGGAGCGAGCAGCAGCAGAGCGAGCAGCAGCCGAGGAACATGCCGAGGCGGAACGCGTGGCAGCGGAACGCGCAGCAGCCGAACAGGCAGCAGCGGAACAAGCAGCAGCGGAACAAGCAGCAGCGGAACAAGCAGCAGCCGAACAAGCAGCAGCCGAACAAGCAGCAGCACGCGTCGCCGCCGAACATGCAGAAGCGGAACGCACAGCGGCAGAACGCATCGCATCCGAGCGCGCCGCAGAGGAACAGGCGGCACAGCAAGCAGGCACGCTATCCAGCGGAAGCGAGCCGTCAACCGAACCACCATCGGACGCACCCGCCCCCGACGAGACGCTGCGCTCCGCGGGCACAGCCGCCAATCTGGCCGCCGCGGCAGAACTCGGCGCCGACGCGTTGCCGCTAGGACCGCTCGAACCGACCATCGGCGCGACGCAGGACGAGAACGCGCATCACGTGCAATGGGACGAGGAATCCACAGAAAGCCCGACCGCACCGCACACCGTGACGGCCGAACCGCAGTCCCCTTTGAACGTTCCGCCCCCAGTGATCGATTTCACGCAACACCAGACTGAACCGCGCGCCACCACGTCGCTCGGTCAGCCGTTCAGCGACATCCCCGTGCCGGTGCAACCCGCGGCGTCCGCGCCGACCGACTTCCCGCGCGACGCCGTCGACGCATTCGGCAGCCTGAACATGCCGCTGCCGCCCCGCATCGAAGTGCCCACCGTCGGCGAAGCAGCGCCGTCCACGTCGCTGTCGACGCAACCGGTCGCATCGCCCGACACGACCGCGCAGCAGGCCTTCGGCGTCCACGGCGCTGACGACGACACGCCGCACGTCGCCGACCAGATCGCCGCCGGCACGGCGGGTCACGGCGCCGTTGCGGGTCTCGGCGCAGCCGGCTTCGGCGCGCTGAAGCTCGACTTCGACCTCGAGTTGCCGCCGAGCCCGGCCCAGCCGCTGCCGGCCTTCACGCCGGCCGATCTCGCCCGCATCGCGCGCAACAAGCTGGAGTTGGCCTCCGAGTACATCGAGCTCGGCGATCTGGGGGGCGCCCGCGCGCTGATCAACGAAGTGATCGAAGCGAACGATCCGGCCACGCGCACCGAAGCTCGCGCGTTGCTTTCGACACTCGCACCGCTGTCGTGAAGCGCATCGCATTAGGCGTGCAGTACGACGGCGCGGCGTTCGCTGGATGGCAATCGCAGCCGCATGGCAACACGGTTCAGGACGAGCTCGAACGGGCGCTGCGCGAATTCACGCGCACGCCCGTGCACACGGTGGTCGCCGGCCGCACCGACCGCGGCGTGCATGGCTTGGGCCAGGTCGTACATTTCGACACCGAACTCGATCGCGTCGACATCTCCTGGGTGCGCGGCCCGAACGCATTTCTGCCGAAGACGATCGGCGTGCAATGGGCCAAGCCGATGCCCGACGATTTTCATGCGCGATTTTCGGCATTCGAGCGGACCTATTACTACGTGCTGTACGTCAGTCCGGTTCGCTCGCCAATGCTCACGACGCGCGCCGGCTGGGTGCACACGCCACTCGACGTCGACGCGATGCGCTCGGCCGCCGAGCACCTGATCGGCGAGCACGACTTTTCGGCGTTTCGTTCGTCGCAATGTCAGTCGAAGACGCCGTTCAAGCATCTGTACCAGATCGACGTCAAACGACAGGGTAACTTCGTGCATTTCCGCTTTCGCGCGAACGCGTTCCTGCATCACATGGTGCGCAACGTCATGGGCTGTCTGATCGAAATCGGCAGCGGCCGCCGCCCGGCCGCGTGGATGGCCGACGTGCTTGCGAGCCGTAGCCGCGACTGCGCGGCGCCGACCTTCATGCCCGACGGCCTGTATCTCGCGCAAGTGGGCTATCCTGAGCAATTCGGCGTGCCCGACCCGGCGACGGGCAGCGTGCCGTGGAGCAGCGTATGGACCGAGCAACCCGAAACATGAAAGCAGCCGAGACCCACGCCAACAAGGCCGACGCCACCGCCTTGCAAAGCGTGCCGCATCGCACGCGCATCAAGCTGTGCGGACTGTCCAAGCCCGCCGACATCGCACACGCGATCGACCTCGGTGCCGACGCGATCGGCCTCGTGTTCTATCCGCCGAGCGCGCGCTCGGTGAGCGTCGCCCAAGCGGTCGAACTCGTGCACGATGTGCCGCCGTTCGTGTCGGTCGTCGGCCTGTTCGTCAACGCAACGCCGGACTGGGTCCAAGAGGTCGCGAGCAATGTGAACCTGACAATGTTGCAGTTCCACGGTGACGAGACGCCGGACCAGTGCGAGACGCTCGCCGGCGTTGCGGGTTTGCCTTGGTTGCGTGCGCTGCGGGTCGCGGCGGATACTCGATCGGCCGATTTGGTAAAATCGGCGTTCAACTATTCAGCAGCCAGTGGTCTTCTGTTCGACACTCATGTCGAAGGCTACGGCGGCGGCGGGAAGGTTTTCGATTGGTCACTTATTCCAGCAGAGCTCGCGCATCGGGCCGTTTTGAGTGGTGGGTTGAACACGCAAAACGTCAGTGATGCGATCCATCGCGTGCGCCCGTACGCGGTCGATGTCTCGAGCGGCATCGAAGTGCCGGGCGCCCGGGGCGTGAAAGATCACGCCCGGATGGCGGCGTTCGTGCGCGCGGTGCGCGCCGCGGACGCTGAATGATTCAGGCTCGCGGGCGCTTTCCGATGAAAGCCGCGAGCCGTTCTGAGAAGAGTGATCACCATGTACAACTTGCCTGACGAAAGAGGCCACTTCGGCCAGTTTGGCGGCGTGTTCGTAGCCGAAACGCTGTTTTCCGCACTCGACGAGCTGCGCGAAGCGTACGAGAAATATCAGAAAGACCCGGAATTCGTCGCCGAATACGAGCGCGAACTGAAGTACTTCGTGGGTCGCCCGTCGCCGATTTATCACGCACAGCGCTGGAGCGAATTGCTCGGCGGCGCGCAGGTTTATCTGAAGCGTGAAGACCTGAATCACACCGGCGCACACAAAATCAACAACGTAATCGGCCAGGCGCTGCTCGCCAAACGCATGGGCAAACCGCGCGTCATCGCGGAAACCGGTGCCGGTCAGCACGGCGTGGCCACCGCGACGATCTGCGCGCGCTTCGGTATGGAGTGCGTGGTCTACATGGGCGCCGAGGACGTACGCCGCCAGGCCGCCAACGTGTACCGCATGAAGCTGCTCGGCGCGACCGTCGTGCCGGTCGAATCGGGTTCGCGCACGCTGAAGGACGCGCTGAACGAAGCGATGCGCGACTGGGTCACCAACGTCGAAAACACGTTCTACATCATCGGCACGGTCGCGGGTCCGCATCCGTATCCGATGATGGTGCGCGATTTCCAGCGTGTGATCGGCGACGAATGCCGCGTGCAAATGCCCGAACTCGCCGGTCGCCAGCCGGATGCGGTCATTGCGTGTGTCGGCGGCGGTTCGAATGCAATGGGTATCTTTTACCCATATATCGACGACAAATCAGTGCAGTTGATCGGTGTCGAAGCGGCCGGCGACGGCATCGAAACGGGTCGCCACGCGGCTTCGCTGATCGGCGGCAGCCCCGGAGTGTTGCACGGCAACCGTACCTATCTGCTGCAAGATGAAGACGGCCAGATCATCGAGACCCATTCGGTATCGGCAGGCCTCGACTATCCGGGCGTCGGCCCCGAGCACGCGTGGCTAAAAGAGAGCAACCGCGCGCAATATGTTGGCATCACCGACGAAGAAGCACTGAAGGCGTTCCACGACTGCTGCCGCATCGAGGGTATTATTCCCGCGCTGGAGTCGAGCCACGCGCTCGCGTATGCCACGAAGCTCGCGCCGACCTTGTCGAAAGACAAGATTCTGCTGGTCAACCTGTCGGGCCGCGGCGACAAGGACATGCACACGGTCGCCGAGCGATCGGGTATCCAGTTCTGAGCCGCGACGATGCGTGACGAGTTCGACGAGCCGCAGCCGGCGATTGAAACCACGAATCCGGCCGCCGAAGTACCGGCGGCCGCGGCATCTGCACCGCTGCTTGCGCAAGTGCCGGCTGGCATTCAGCTGTTGAACCGCGATTTTCTGACCGATGTAGCGAACATTCCCGACGGGTCGATCGACCTGATCGTCTGCGATCCGCCTTATGGGCTTGGGAAGGATTATGGCAACGACTCGGACATGCGCACGGGCGAGGAATTTCTCGTCTGGACGCGTGGCTGGCTCGAGCTGGCTGTCCCGAAGCTCAAGTCGTCGGGTTCGCTCTACATTTTCTGCACTTGGCAATACGCACCGGAAATCTTCAGTTTCCTGAAGACGAAACTCGTGATGGTCAACGAAATCATCTGGGACCGGCGTGTGCCGAGTATGGGCGGCACCACGCGCCGCTTTACGTCGGTGCACGACAACATCGGTTTTTTCGCGGTGTCGAAGGACTATTTCTTCGATCTCGACCCCGTCCGCATCCCGTACGATGCAGTCACGAAGAAGGCGCGTTCGCGAAAGTTGTTCGAAGGAAGCAAGTGGTTGGAGCTTGGCTATAATCCGAAGGATGTCTGGTCGGTCTCGCGTCTGCATCGGCAGCATGCGGAGCGCGTCGCGCATCCGACCCAGAAACCTCTGGAAATCGTCGAGCGAATGGTGTTGTCCAGTTGTCCGAAGGGCGGCCGCGTGCTCGACCCGTTCATGGGCAGCGGCACCACCGCAGTCGCTTGCGTCCGTCAGCAGCGCGAATTCGTCGGCTATGAGATCAACGAGAGCTATTGCGCGATAGCGCGCGAGCGCGTCAGCGCCGCTGCTACGCCTGCAGCGCCGCGTCGGACTCGAGCGAAGCCGAAAGTGCAGTCGTCGACCGAACTGCAGTGAAAAGCGCGCGATACGCCGCTAGTTTCGCCTAAAGGCGCGCGGCGATGAGCGCGCGGTAGCCCTAATTCGAGAATACTTCCATGTCCCGTATCAAGAACACGTTTGCCGCGCTGTCCGCCCAAGGGAAGAAAGGCTTGATCCCGTTCATGACCGCTGGCGATCCGGACCCGGCTCGCACGGTCGAATTCATGCACGCGCTCGCCGCCGGCGGTGCCGATGTGATCGAACTCGGCGTGCCGTTTTCCGACCCGATGGCCGACGGCCCGGTGATCCAGCAGTCGTCCGAACGCGCGCTCGCGAAGGGTGTATCCCTGCGCCACGTGCTGGCCGACGTCAAACGCTTCCGCGAAAGTGACGACAAAACCCCTGTTGTGCTGATGGGCTACGCGAACCCGATCGAGCGGATGGGCGCCGAGGCCTTCGCGAAAGCCGCGAAAGAAGCCGGTGTCGATGGCGTGCTGGTGGTCGATTATCCGCCTGAAGAATGCGCTAACTTCGCCGAACAGATGCAATCCGCCGGTATCGATCCGATCTTTTTGCTCGCGCCGACCTCAACCGACGAACGTATCGCCGAAGTCGGCCGCATCGCCAGCGGCTACGTCTACTATGTGTCGCTGAAAGGGGTCACCGGCGCCGCAAATCTGGACGTTTCCAGCATCGCGAGTAAAATCCCGGCCATCAAGTCGCGCGTCCCCCTGCCAGTGGGCGTCGGTTTCGGCATTCGCGACGCGCAAACGGCGCGTGCGGTGGGCGAGGTGGCCGATGCCGTCGTAATCGGCAGCCGTATCGTTCAATTGCTCGAACAGGCAGCCCCTGACGCAGCTGCCGAGACGCTCAAGCGTTTCGTTGCAGAAGTGCGCGAGGCGCTCGATAGCGTCGCGACTGCCCGATAACAGTTATTTTTGTCGCGGTAACGTGAGCGGCGGGCTCGTCCCGCCGTTTGCGCGACTGCTGACCCAGAAGGATTCCCTATGAGCTGGCTCGATAAGCTGCTGCCGCCAAAAATCAAACAAACCGACCCGAAGAACCGCAAGGGAATTCCGGAAGGCCTGTGGATCAAGTGCCCGTCGTGCGAAGCCGTGCTGTATCGCAACGACGTCGAGGCCAATCTGCATGTTTGCCCGAAGTGCGACCATCACATGCGCATCGGCGCGCGTGAGCGGCTCGACAGCCTGCTCGATCCGGAAGGCCGCTACGAAATCGGCCAGGAAATCGTTCCGGTCGACGCGCTGAAGTTCAAGGACAGCCGCAAGTACCCCGAGCGCATCAAAGAGGCGATGGACGAAACGGACGAGACCGATGCAATGGTCGTGATGGGCGGCGCGATTCACACGCTGCCGGTCGTCGTGGCGAACTTCGAGTTCTCGTTCATGGGCGGCTCGATGGGCTCGGTGGTCGGCGAGCGTTTCGCGCGCGGCGCGCAGAACGCGCTCGAACAGAAAGTGCCGTTCATCTGCGTCACCGCTTCGGGCGGTGCGCGGATGCAGGAAAGCCTGCTGTCGCTGATGCAAATGGCGAAGACCACCGCGATGCTCACGAAGCTGGCCGAAGCCAAGCTGCCGTTCATCTCGGTGCTGACCGACCCGACGATGGGCGGCGTGTCCGCGAGTTTTGCGTTCCTCGGGGACGTCGTGATCGCCGAGCCCAAGGCGCTGATCGGCTTTGCCGGCCCGCGCGTGATTGAGCAGACGGTGCGCGAGAAACTGCCGGAAGGGTTCCAACGCGCCGAGTTCCTGCTGCAAAAGGGCGCGATCGACATGATCGTCGATCGTCGCAAGCTGCGCGAAGAGATCGCGCAACTGCTGGCGCTGTTGAGCCATCAGCCGGCGGACGCGGTCGCGTAAGAACCGGGTACCGAAGCAAAAATAGCGCGCCGTGCGAGCAATCAAGCGGCGCGCTGTCATTTCCGGGATAATTACGGTCGCCTGCGATCCCGTGGCGCGGTTTATGCGCACAAACCCGATCTCCACCGATGACCGGCGACCCGCGATCCGGACGGCAACCGCCTGACCGCACCTTCGCAGCACTGCAGAACCGAACTACCGCGACTCACTCAAGATTCACCCGATGACGACATTCCCTACCCTCGACGCGTGGCTCACGCACCTTGAATCCGCGCATCCGGTCGGCATCGACATGGGTTTGAGCCGCATCTCCCAGGTACGCGATGCGATGCAGCTGTCGTTCGCGTGCCCGATCATTACAGTCGGCGGCACGAACGGCAAAGGGTCGACCTGCGCGATTCTCGAAGCGATTCTGCTGCGCGCGGGCTATACGGTCGGTTGCCACACGTCGCCGCATCTGCTTTCGTTCAACGAGCGCGCGCGCATCAACGGAGCAATGGCGAGCGACGCAGATCTGCTGCCGCACTTCGAAGCGGTCGAAGCCGCGCGCCAGAGCTTGGCTAAACCGGTCTCGCTGACCTACTTCGAATTCACGACGCTGGCGATCATGAGCCTGTTCGCGTCGCGCGGCCTCGACGCGGTGATTTTCGAGGTCGGCCTCGGCGGCCGTCTCGACGCGGTCAATATCCTCGATACCGACTGCGCGATCATCACGAGCATCGACATCGATCACACCGACTATCTCGGTGATACACGCGAGAAAATCGCCTTCGAAAAGGCCGGTATCTTCCGTCCCGGCAAGCCGGCGATCTGCGCGGACCCGGTGCCGCCGCAATCGCTGATCGATCACGCGGAAAAGATCGGCGCGCAATTGTGGCTGTTCGGCCGCGACTTCCGTTACGAAGGCCAGGCCGGCAGTGAGCGCCAGCAGTGGAGCTACGTCGGTCCGACGCTGCGCCGCTCGGCGCTCGCCTATCCGTCGCTGCGCGGTGCGAATCAGCTTATCAACACGTCGGCGGCGCTGGCCGGGCTCGAAGCGTTGCGCGACCGTCTGCCGGTGTCGGCGCAGGACATTCGGCTCGGCATCGCCAACGTCGATCTGCCGGGCCGCTTCCAGGTGCTGCCGGGCAAGCCGTCCATTGTGCTCGACGTCGGCCACAACCCGCATGCCGCCGCGGTGCTCGGGCAGAATCTCGGCAACATGGGCTTTTTCCCGTACACGTACGCGGTGTTCGGTGCGATGCGCGACAAGGACATCGCCGGCGTGCTCAGTCATCTGAAAGGGGAGATCGATCACTGGTGCGTGACCGATCTGCCGACCCCGCGCGCCGCCTCCGCGCTAGAACTGGAAACCGCATTGCGCGAGCTGGGCGTGGAAGACAGCGCCGACAGCAGCGTCACGCGTTACGCGACGCCGGCAGAGGCTTTCCAGGACGCGCTAAAACGTGCGTCAGAGAATGATAGAATCGTGGTTTTCGGCAGTTTCTATACGGTAGCGGGTGTGATGGCCTACCGGAAATCGCAGCAACACTGAGCGGGCGCCAGGCTCGAACCAAGCGATTCATGGGAATTTTCTCGTTCGGCAAGAAAGACGACGCGCCCAGCAGGCGCGGCGCAAACACCAGTTCCAATCGGGCCGCCCGGGGTGAGCGCGTCGAGCGGCGTACCCGCCGCACCGAGCGCACCGTCGATGCAGACGCAATGCTGCTCGACCCCACGCTGCCGGAAAAGCAGCGCGCGCGCCGCCGGCTCGTCGGCGCAATCGCACTGGTCGTCGCGGCGGTAATCATTCTGCCGATGGTGCTGGATTCGCACCCGAAGCCCGTCACCGACGACATCTCAATCGACATTCCTAGCCGGCCCTCGCCGAGGCTCTCCAGGTCCACCGCCAACGAAGACGTGCAAGCCGGCGTCGCGCCGGACAATCCGCCGGCCGCCGACAGCGGCATCGCCGCGTCCAGCCTTGCGCCGGCAGCGACCGCGGCATCCGCCGCGACTACGGCGGCGGCCCCGGCCTCCGCCGCGAAACCAGCGCAACCGACTCAATCGACTCAATCGACTCAATCGACTCAATCGACCGCAGCGAAACAGGGCACGACCTCGTCCGTCGCAACCGGCAGCGTTACCGCCGCGACACCGAAGCCCGCCAAACAGACGAAAGCACCCGCCGCCGCACCGTCGGCATCGACCGACGACGACGCGAACCCAGCCACCGCCAGCGCCGACGCGAATTCCGGCACGCCGGCCTCGCCGCCGGGCAACCGTTTCGCGGTGCAGCTCGGCGCGTTCTCGAACGAAGCGAATGCGCGCAATTGGGCCGCGAAGTTGAAAGCGGCGGGCGTGCCCACATATACCGAGCATAGGAAGCAAGCCGACGGTTCGACGCTGACCTTGCTGCGTGCGGGCCCGTTCGCCGACCGTGCCGCGGCCACCGCCGCTGTCGCGAAGGTCCGCGAGGCGGGCCTCGTGTCGGGCTCGAACGGCGGCGGCGCACAGTAAGCGAGCGATGTTCACTGCCTTCGACTACGCTGTAATGGCGGTGATCGGTTTGTCGGCGCTGCGAGGCGCCTGGCGCGGTTTGCTGTCGGAAGTGTTTGGTTTGATCGGCTGGGTCGCGGCGTTTTTCGTCGCCTGCGAGTTCGTCGGCTATGTGGTCCCGTATATCCCGTCCACCTGGCCGGGCGGCGCGTTGACGCAGTGGCTGCTGGCTTTTTCGCTCGTGGTGATCGGCGTAGTGCTGGTCACGAGCGTGGTGAGCGCGCTGCTCAGCCGCCTCGTGCAGGTCACGGGACTGGGCGGTGCGGACCGCTCGCTCGGTTTGATGTTCGGCCTCGTCCGCGGGGTCGTTCTGGTGCTGATTCTGGTCGCCCTCGCAGGCTTGACCGAACTGCCCAAAGAGGAATTCTGGCGCAATGCGCTGCTTCGTCCGTATGCTGTTGCGGGCGTCCGCGCAATGAAACCGCTGCTCCCCGAGGCGCTCGCCGCTTACGTCCATGTGGACGATCTGGGCGCCCCGAGCAACGCGCAACAGGACTCCGGCGCATACCGGCTGCCTTGACGGCGTAGCGCGTCCCGTCGCATCGAAGCGCGGGCGCGAGCATAGGCACCGGTCGCCATCACGAATTTTGTACCTTTGAAGGACATGCCATGTGCGGCATCGTAGGCGTAGTTTCCCACTCCCCGGTCAACCAACTGATCTATGACAGCCTGCTGCTGCTGCAGCATCGCGGTCAGGACGCCGCCGGCATCGCGACGGCGAACGGCAGCAATTTCCACATGCACAAGGCCAACGGCATGGTGCGCGACGTGTTCCGCACGCGCAACATGCGTAGCCTGCCGGGCACGACCGGCATCGGCCAGGTCCGTTACCCGACCGCCGGTTCGGCGTCGAGCGAAGAAGAGGCGCAGCCGTTCTACGTGAACGCGCCGTTCGGCATCATCCTCGCGCACAACGGCAACCTGACCAACTGGCAGCAGCTGAAAGATGAGATGTTCCGCATCGATCGCCGCCACGTGAACACCAATTCCGATACCGAAGTGCTGCTCAACGTGTTCGCGCACGAGCTGCAACTGTCGAGTTCGGGTCTGCAACTCGATCCGGCCGCGCTGTTCAAGGCGGTAGCGGGCGTGCATCGGCGGGTGCGCGGTTCGTATGCGATCGTCGCGCTGATCGCCGGTTACGGTCTGCTCGGCGTCCGCGATCCGTTCGGTATCCGTCCGCTGTGCCTCGGCAAGCTGGAGACGCCTGAAGGCGTCGAGTGGATGCTGGCGTCGGAATCGGTGGCGATCGAAGGCATTGGTTTCGAATTCGTGCGCGACGTGCAGCCGGGCGAAGCGGTTTTCATCGACGCAGAAGGCCAGCTGCATTCGCAACAGTGCGCGACGGCTCCGAGCCTGAACCCCTGCATCTTCGAACTCGTGTATCTGGCGCGTCCGGATTCGGTGCTCGACGGCGTGCCGGTGTACAACGTGCGCCTGCGCATGGGTGACTACCTCGCCGAGAAGATCAAGCGCGAACTGCCCGACGTCGCAATCGACGTCGTGATGCCGATTCCCGACTCGTCGCGCCCGGCCGCGATGCAAGTCGCGAAGAAGCTCGGCGTCGAGTATCGCGAGGGCTTCTTCAAGAACCGCTATGTAGGCCGTACCTTCATCATGCCGGGCCAGGCGGTGCGCAAGAAGTCGGTGCGCCAGAAGCTGAACGCGATGAACATCGAGTTCAAGGGCAAGAACGTGCTGATCGTCGACGACTCGATCGTGCGCGGCACGACGTCGCATGAAATCGTGCAGATGGCGCGCGATGCGGGCGCGAACAAGGTGATTTTCGCGTCGGCGGCGCCGCCGGTGAAATTCCCGAACGTCTACGGCATCGATATGCCGACGCGCGGCGAACTGGTCGCGCACGGCCGCTCGGACGAGGAAGTCGCGCGCATGATCGGCGCGGATCACCTCGTGTATCAGGACGTCGACGCGCTGAAGCAGGCGGTGCGCGATATCAATCCGGCGCTGAGGGCGTTCGAGGCTTCGTGCTTCGACGGCAACTACGTGACCGGCGACATCACGACCGAGTACCTCGACCGCATCGAAAGCGCGCGTCTCGCGCCGTCGTCGCAATCGGATCGCGATGCCGCGAGCGAAGCGATCGACGGTGGTGGCCCGGCGCGTTCGCAGCTGCATCTGCAACTGTCGGTGGGTTGAGCGTACACACCGCGCCCCTCCCCACACGAAGCCCGCTTATGCCGACGCAAAAGCGGGCTTTTTTGTTGCTGCCTCATTTAGCCACCAAAGCCGCGACGGACTCCTGGAGACCAGACCCAACATGGACGACTCCCTGAACCTCGACTTCGACACGCTGGCCGTCCGCTCGGGCACCGCGCGAAGCAACTTCAACGAGCACTCGGAAGCGATCTTCCTGACCTCGAGCTTCGTATTCGCGAGCGCCGCGGAAGCCGCCGAGCGCTTCAAGAACTCCGAAGACTATTTCACGTACTCGCGCTTCTCGAATCCGACCGTCTCGATGTTCCAGGACCGGCTGGCCGCGCTCGAGGGCGGCGAGGCCTGTATTGCGACCGCGTCGGGCATGGCCGCGATCATGTCGGTCGTGATGTCGATGTTGCAAGCGGGTGATCACCTCGTCAGCTCGCGGGCGCTGTTCGGCTCGACACTCGGCATGTTCTCGCAGATCTTCAGCAAGTTCGGCATCACGACTACGTTCGTCGATCCGACCGATTTGAACGCGTGGAACGAAGCGGTGCGTCCCGAAACGAAGATGTTTTTCCTCGAGACGCCTTCCAACCCGCTGACCGAGGTTTCGGATATCGAAGCGATCGGCAGGATCGCGAAAGCCGCGAATGCGTTGTTCGTCGTCGATAACTGCTTCTGCAGCCCGGCGTTGCAGCAGCCGCTGAAACTGGGCGCGGATGTCGTCATGCATTCGGCGACCAAGTTCCTCGACGGCCAGGGCCGCGTGATCGGCGGCGCGCTGGTCGGTTCGAAGCAATTCATCATGGAAAAGGTGTTTCCGTTCGTGCGCAGCGCCGGGCCGACGCTGTCCGCGTTCAACGCGTGGCTGCTGTTGAAAGGCATGGAAACGCTGTCGTTGCGCGTCGAAAAGCAGTCAGCGAACGCGCTCGAAATCGCGCGCTGGCTCGAGTCGCATCCGGCCATCAATCGCGTGTTCTATCCGGGGCTCGAATCGCATCCACAGCATGCGCTCGCGATGCGTCAGCAGAAGTCGGGCGGCGCGATCGTGTCGTTCGAATTGAAGGGCGACACGCCCGAGCAGATGCGCGCGAACGCATGGCGCGTGATCGACGGCACGAAGGTCTGTTCGATCACCGGCAACCTGGGCGACACGCGTACGACGATCACGCATCCGGCGACGACCACGCACGGCCGCATCACGCCCGAAGCGCGCGCGGCGGCGGGCATCAGCGAAGGTCTGATCCGGCTTGCGGTGGGGCTTGAAAACGCGGGCGATATCCGTGCGGATCTGCGGCGTGGCTTAGAAGGCTGACAGGACCTTCGCCGCCGCCCTCAGTGCCGCAACGCGCGCCACTGTCCGGGCGCGAGCCCAAAACGCCGCGTAAATGCGTGCGTGTAAGCGCTCTGATCGGCAAAGCCGATGTCGAGCGCAATATCGGTCAACGAAAGACGCGGGTCCGCGAGCAGCGTGATCGACGTGTCGAGCCGCAGCCGCTGCAAATAGCGATGCGGCGTCTCGCCGAACGCATCGATAAACAGTTGATGAAAACGCCGCATGCCGAAGCCGCAGTGCGCGGCGAGGTCCGCGATCTTCAGCGGCTCGGACAGATGCGCGCGCAGCCAGCGGTCGATGCGCGCGAAATCGAGCCGAACGCCTTCGCTCTGCGCACCGGCGAGTGCCCCGGAATCGACGACGAGCGCGGCGCCCAGACGTGCCGCGGCATCCCAATGGAAGCGACAGTGACCGACGGCATTATCTTGCGCTTCACCCGCGCCGCCCGCCGCATGCGCGGCAATCGTGTGCACGAGCTGTGCGAGCGATGGATCGACGGCCACGGCTCGCGCGCGCTCGAACAGCCGCTCGGGCACCGCCAGCGACGTCGCGGGCAAATCGAGTACGAGCTGACGGTTCGTGCCGACGCCCGAGTAATCGTGCCGCGCGCCGGCCGGGATCAGCCATGCGGAGCCGGCGTCGATCTGCTCCGCGACGCCGTCCACCGCCATCACCATCGCACCGTCGAGTCCCAGCACGACTTGATGGAAGTCGTGCACGTCCGACGCTTCGATCGCGCCGTAGCAGCGCAGCGAAACGTTAGGGGCGGTGACGGCGGCGTGGCTCATGGCAATACTTGGGTCTAGCTCAGACCGCGAGCAGTTCGACTTCGAACACGAGCGTCGCGTTCGGCGGAATCACGCCCCCCGCGCCGCGCACGCCGTAGCCGAGTTGCGGCGGAATGGTCAGCTTGCGCTTGCCGCCGACCTTCATGCCTTGCACGCCTTCGTCCCAGCCCTTGATGACCATGCCGCCGCCCAGCACGAACGCGAACGGGTCATTGCGGTCCTTGCTCGAATCGAACTTCTGGCCGTCGGTCAGCCAGCCCGTGTAGTGCACGGTCACGCTCTTGCCGGCGACGGCTTCGGCGCCGGTGCCTTCCACGAGGTCTTCGTACTTCAGGCCGGATTCGGTCGTCATAGTCGACATGCGTTGCTCCTCAGATCAAAAACGTAAAACCGACATTGTAGGCGCGTTGACGCCGATCGCCGAATCTTGTCCGGTTTCGCGCATGGCATGCGGATTGCGTCGCGTCTCGCGGTTCGGCCTCCACTGGTCGGTCCGAACGGGATGCCTATAATGAGGCTTCCCCCCATCATCCAGCACTGCCTGAGAGGACTCGATCGTGACTACGTCACCCACCGGGACTGCTGGCGCCCAGCCGGCGTCGGCCGGCTTCGTCATCTCCGAACGCAGCGCGCTGCTGCGCGCGGAAACCGCATTGTTCATGCGCGATCATGTGCTGTCGCTGGTGTCGCACGACCTGCGCGGTCCGTTGAATGCGATTCATAGCTGGGCTTACGTGCTCGAGCGCAAGCTCGACGCGAACGATCCCAACTCGCAGCGCGCGATCACCGGCATTCGCAGCGGCGTCGATCAGCAGGTGAAGCTGCTCGAGACGATCGTCGATACGACGCGCGCCGAAACCAAATCGCTCGCGCTCACGTATGAGCCTTTTCCGCTGCATCCGCTGCTTGCCGAAACCGTCGAGGAAGTCCGCGCCGGCCTCGCCCGCGCGCGCGGCGTCGACGTGCGGCTCGACTCGCAGATCGCCACCGAGCAACTGAACGGCGACCGCGTTCGTCTTGCCGCCGCGCTGTGGCTGATGCTGACGTTCGCCGTCGAAGCGAGCGCGCGGGGCGCCGAGGTCGCACTGGCCGCGCGCGCGGACAACGGCACATGGCATGCGAGCGTCACGTACGAGCCGAACGAGGCCGCGTTGAACGACGCCGCGCTGCCGCACGTGCTCGAAGCGTTCGCGCGCAAGCAGGCCGGCGAGCCGCGCGAGGCGAAGCGCATCGCGTGGGTGTTCGCGTTGTGCAAGCGCGTCGCGGAGGCGCACGGCGGCAGCTTCGAGCAAAGCGATTCGACGGAAGCGGGCAGCGTTACCGCGACGCCCGCTACGCTCGTGCTGCGCGTGCCGTTCAGCGCGGCGGTGCCGAAATGAGCGTCGCACGCGAATGCGTTTGCGCACAATAAAGATTTCATTGAGCTTTCAGCCCCTATACTGACAACTTTTGTTGCCGGAGCCCGTCGCTTTGATACAGGTTGTCGCCCTCATCGGTGCAATGTTTCTGGTTGCACTCAACGGCTTTTTCGTCGCAGCCGAATTCGGTCTGGTCAAACTGCGGCAGACCCGCGTGCAAAGCCTCGCCGCCCAGCATGGCATGCGCGGCCGTCTGCTCGCGAAGGTGCACGGACAGCTCGACGCCTATCTGTCGGCCTGTCAGCTCGGCATCACGCTCGCGTCGCTCGGGCTCGGCTGGATCGGCGAACCGGCTTTCGCGCAACTGCTGATGCCGCTTTTCTCGTTGATCGGCGTCGAGTCCGAGAAGCTGATCCACGGCATTTCGCTGTTCTTCGCGTTTTCGTGCATTTCGTTCCTGCATATCGTGGTCGGCGAGCTCGCGCCGAAATCTCTGGCGATCCGCGAGGCGGAGAAAATTTCCCTATGGGCCGCCACACCGCTGTACGCGTTCTACTGGGCGATGTACCCGGCCATCTGGCTGCTCAACACGAGCGCGAACGCGGTGCTGAAGGCCGCGGGCCTCGATACCGACCACGGCCACGACTCGCGTTACTCGACCGAAGAACTCAAGCTGATCCTGCGCGGCCGCCGCGCGAACGTCGCGAGCGAACTCGGTTCGTCGAGCGGCGCGTACAGCCAGGACGAATGGAACACGATCGCGCACTCGCTCGACTTCTCGCGTATGACCGTATCGGACCTGATGCGGCCGTCGCATGAAATGGTTTGTCTGCGGCGCGATCTACCGCTGCGCGACAACATGCAGGTGGTCGCGCGGCACCGCTTCAGCCGCTATCCGCTGTTCGAGGATGCCGCGGGCGAGCGCGTGGCCGGCATGATCCATCTGAAGGATCTGCTGCTCGCGCGCCAGGCGGGCAGCACGCTCGAAGACCTGTCGCGCTACGTGCGCCCCGTGCAGTACGTGAAGCCGGACATGCCGGCGCTGGAACTGTTCCGGCGCTTTCGCAAAGGTGCGCCGCACTTCGCGCTGGTCGGCCACAAGAACGAGAAGCCGATCGGCTTCCTGACGCTCGACAACCTGCTCGGCGCGCTGGTCGGACAGATCCACGACGAGTTCCGTCAGGGCGACGCCGACTGGACCCGCATGGACGACGGCACGCTGATGGGCAAGGGCAGCTTGCCGGTGGTGTCGCTCGAACGGGCGCTGGGTATCGACATCGATGAGGGCAAGGCCGAGTCCGTGGGCGGCCTCGTGATCCAGGCGCTCAACGATTTGCCCGGCGAAGGGCAGCGCGTCGAGTTCGAAGACTTCGACGTGGTGGTCAAGAAGATGAAGGGACCGCGCATCGTGCTGGTGCGCGTGTATCCGAAGGTGTTCGACGACGAGGGCGGTTGAGGCCCGAGCCGACCCCCAGCCTCAACCCGGTTCATCCGCCTCAGCTTCGAGGCACCCCATCCTCCACCAGCACCGCGACCGGCATCGCGGCGAGCGCGTCGCGCAGATACAGCAGCCCGTGATCGTCGACTTTCGGCGCCGCGGGGCTCAGCCAGTCGAACAGCGCGCGCGCCGACAGATCGGGCGGCATCTCGATGGCCGTATCCGCCCATTGCGCCGGTTCGACGAGCGGCAGATCGCCTTCGTCGCCAAGCAGGCCCGCGGCCAACCGGCTGGCGATCACTACGGCCCACGCATTGCCATGGCGCCGCGCGAACGCGATCACATTCGACGCATGCACGCCGCGCACCGTGAGCTGCAAATACGTGCCCTGACTCAGCAGCTCCGGCAGATGCGCGCGCAGCGCCAGCACGCGCTGGATCATCGCGAGCTTCACGCGCCCGTCGCGCCAGTCCGCGAGGAATTCCGACGGCGGCGTTTGCGGCTGAGGCAGCCATGCCTCGCGTTTCGCGAAATCGACGGGCCGCCGATTGTCCGGATCGACAAGGCTGAAGTCCCACAGCTCGGTGCCTTGGTAAAGATCGGGGATTCCTGGTGACGCGAGACGCAGCACCGTCTGCTGCAGACTGTTGAGCGCGCCCGCGCGACCGATTCGCTCGACGAACGCAGACAGTTCCTTCAGGAACGCGTCGCGCCGCTGCGGCGCGAGGATGCCGAACAGAAACTCGCGGCAGCCGGCTTCGTAGGCTTCATCGGGGGCGAGCCAGCTGGTTTGCAGCTTCGCCTCGCGCAGCTCCTTCAACTGCCATTGCGCGACGCGCTCGGCCAGCTCCTTGACGCCGGCTTCGTCGTCGGCCCGCAGATCGGGCGGCCAACAGCCCACCAGCGTCTGGTACAGCATATCCTCGGCGGCGGGGCCGGGAGCCCATGCGTCGCTCTTGTCCTGGCTCACGCTGCTGATCGGCGTGCCGTCGAGCGCGCGTCGCTGCGGCGCGTTCAACGTCGACCATGCACGCAGCGTCGCGCCCCATTCGTCGGCGATCTCGCTCAACACCGCGAGCCGCGCGCGCACGTCTTCACCGCGCTTGTGATCGTGCGTGGCGGTCGCCAGCATCGCATGCGGAAAACGTTGCGCGCGCTCGAGATTGCCCGCATGAAACTGCTCGACCGACAGCGCGAACTCGCCGGGATCCGAGCCCACTTCGTTGCGCGACAGCAGACGCCCGTAGCGATAGCAGGCGGTGTCCTCGATCGCTTTGGCGGCGAGCGGCGCGGTCAGCTGCGAAAACAGCGTTTGCGCGCTGCGCCGGGACGATCCCGCGTGCGGCGGCGGCCCGCCGCCTTGCGCCTGCTGCTGCGACTGCGCGCCGGGCCGCGCGGGCGGCCCCTCTTCGGCGCTGCCGCCGAGCCACGCATTCACGCGCTCGAGCGTCGCGTCGTCCGAGCGCGGCAGCGAAGCGCGCGCGCCGGCGAGCGCCTGCTCGAAATAGACGTTGTCGGCGGCGCTGCGCAGTCCGCCCAGCGGATACATGCGGTACACGGGGAAATGCACGACCAGTTCGGTCAGCACGCGGCGCAGCGCCGGGTACGTGAAGTCGCGCGTGCTCAGCGAATCGCGTGCGATCCGATGCAGTGCGCGCGCCGCGCGGTCCAGTTCCGCCGAGAAGTTTTCCGCGAGAATCTTGCGCCGTGCCGCGTGCGCTTCATCGGCGAAGCGCGCGCTGCGGCCGGTCAGCTCGGCCCAGGTGTTGGCGAGCGGTTCGGCGCCGGCCGGATCGTGCAGCAGCGCGCCGACGTCGCTCATGAAGTCGTAGCCGGTCGTGCCGTCGACGGGCCAGTCGTCGCGCAACGGCTCGCCGCGGCCGAGAATTTTTTCGACCACCACGTACGGCGCGGTGTCGCGCAACTCGCTGAGCCGCTGGCGCAAACGCTGGCAGTATTCGCGCGGCTCGGCGAGCCCGTCGATATGATCGATCCGCAAGCCGTCGATGAGCCCTTCGCGGTAGAGGCGAAAGATCAGCGCATGCACCGCCTCGAACACCTCGGGCCGCTCGACGCGCACGGCGGCGAGCGTGGAGATGTCGAAGAAGCGCCGCCAGTTCACTTCGTCGGAGGCGGTGCGCCACCACGCGAGCCGGAAATGCTGCCGCTCGATCAGCCGATGCAGCCGGTCGCGCGTGACCGGATCTTGCGGCGCGTAAGTCTCCAGCACGAACTCGATCGCCGACGCGCCTTCGCGCGCGACGAACTCGCGCAGCGCGTCGCGCGCCTCGGCGGCGCGCGGCTGATCGGCGGGCTGCGTCGTGAGTCCGTGAAAGCGATTGGCGAGCGCGCTCAGATCGGCGCGGTCGGCGCCTTGCAGGATCGCCGCGTAATCGACCGGGCAGACCGGGAACACGTGCGGACCGTAGCCGATATAAAAGCGTCCGCTGTCAGCGGCGAAATGCAGCGCGATGCGGCCCGCCACCAGTTCATCGCCGTACGACGCGCCGAGCGTCGGCAGCAGCACCTTGCCGCGCAGCGCGGGATCGGGCGAATGCCAGTCGACGTCGAAATGACGCGCAAACGCGCTGTGGCGTCCCCATTCGAGGATGTCGAGCCACCACGCGTTGCTCGAACCGCCGACGCCCATATGATTCGGCACGATGTCGGCGATGAGCCCCATGTCGTGCGCGCGCAGCTTGTCGACGAGGCGCCTCAAGCCCGCCTCGCCGCCGTATTCGGCGCTGACCTGGGTGTAGTCGACGGTGTCGTAGCCGTGCATCGAGCCGGGCTCGGCCGTCGTGATCGGCGACGCGTACAGATGGCTGATGCCGAGCGCGGCGAAATATTCGACGTGGCGCGCGGCGTCGTCGAACGTGAAGCCCCGATGGAACTGGAGGCGCAGTGTGGAGCGTGGGACGGTCATGGCGTGTCGGGCTCCGCGGAAGTGTTCGGTGAAGGCGCGGCGGCGCGGCGGGCGCCGTCGACGGCCAGCAGTCGGTCGGTGAATACAGGGTCGTCGAACATCGCGTCGACGGGCAGCGTCATGCGGCGGCGCCAGTTCGGATGTTCGTCGATCGAGCCCGGCAGGTTCGGCTGCTCGGCAAGCGCGAGCAGGTCTTCGAGCGGGAACGTGACGAGCGGCCCGGGCGTCGCGGCGACGAATGCGAGCGCTTCGTCGACTGGCGGGTTGTCGGCGTCCGGCGGCGCGACGTCGGGCGCGGCCACGCCCGCTCGCTGAAACGCGCGCCACAAGTCGGCGCGCTGCTGCGCGCGCTCTTCGAGCGCCGCTTCTTCGGGGTCGCGGCCGTCGGCGCGCGCCATCGTCTGGCCGATGCGATTGCGCCACATGATGTCGCTGCCGCGCCACCAGCCGGCAACGGTCGGCAAATCGTGCGTGGTCGTCGTGCCGACCGCGTAGCGGTCCCAATCGGCGGGCGCCTTGAAACCGTGGCCGTCGGGCGCGCCTTCGAACCACAGCACGCGAATCCCTTCGATGCCGTGCTCGTCGAGCCGCTCGCGAAAACCGGACGGCACGGTGCCGAGATCCTCGCCGATCACGATCGCGCGATGCCGCCACGATTCGAGCGCGATCAGCCGCAGCAGGTCTTCGAGCGGATAGCGCAGATACGCGCCGTTGCGCGCGCTTTCGCCTTCGGGCACGAGCCACAGGCGCCGCAAGCCGAGAATGTGATCGATGCGGATGCCGCCGGCATGCGCGAACGCCGCGCGCAGCATGTCGATGAACGCGGCGAAGCCTTGCGTGCGCATCGCGCGCGGCGAAAAGGTGGTGAGTCCCCACGACTGGCCGGCCTGGTTGAACAGATCGGGCGGCGCGCCGACCGACACGCCCTGAAGCATGTCGTCGGGGTAGGACCATGCATGGCTGCCGGCGCTGTCGCAACCCACCGCGAGATCGGCGATCAGGCCGACCGCCATGCCGGCTTCGCGCGCGGTGTGCTGCGCGTGCAACAGGCCGCGCGAGGCCAGCCATTGCAGGAACAGATGAAAGTCGACCTCGTTGCGCTGCGCGGCGGCGAACGCGTCGACTTCGGGGCTGCGCGGGTCGCGCAACGCGTCGGGCCAGTTGCGCCAATGGCCGTCGCCGCCTTGCGCGAGTTGCGCGGCTTGCAGCGCTTCGAAGCGCGCGTGATCTTCGAGCGCGCGCCCCGCGCGTTCGCAGAAGCCGTGAAATTCGAGTGCGCGGGGCGAGTGCTGCGGGCGCTCGTGCGCGTTGAACTGCTCGTACAGCGCGCGCAATACCGAGAGTTTCAACGCTGTCGCGTGCGGCCAGTCGATCAGCGGCAGCTCTTCGTATTTCGACGATGCGTTGCCGGCCCGCGCCGATGCCGATGCGCACGCGTGGGCGCCGAACACCGCGGCCGGATCGATATGCGTGACGTTGAGCCACAAACGCGACGACGGTGCGTATGGGCTGAAGCGCTCGGGCTGCGCGCTGAACATCGCGTGGGTCGGACTGACGGCGAGTGCGTGTGCGCCGCGCTGCGCGCCGTGCCGCGCAAGCTGCGCGAGCGCCGTGTAATCGCCGATGCCGCCATCGCCGACGCGACGCAAGCCATACAGCTGCGCGGCGATGCCCCACAGGGGCGGCATCGGCGGCACGCCTTCGCGTTCGCCATCGCCTTCGCCGCCGTGCAGCGTGCGCCATGCGTCGGCGACGGTGTAGCAGCGCGGCGGCGCGACCGCGAGCGTCATGCGCTGGTCGTTGATCACGAGCGTGTGATAGCCGGCTTCGTCGATCGGCGCGAGCAGCGCTCCCTCGCCTTTCGGCGCGGTGAAGCGGCCGTCGATGATCGCGCCGCTCTCCAACTCGATCCGGTAATGGCTGCCCGACTTGACCGCGGCCGCCGGCAGCGCGATGCCACGCCCGATCACCGCGGTCATCAGCGGCGGTAGCCGGCGGCCCGATAGTTCGGCCTCCAGAGCAGCGGCGCTGTGGCGGATATCGGTGGCATTGCCGCACGGCAGACCCATGCGTTCGAGCAGCGTGCCAAGCGTCTTCTCGGGCACGTGCTGCGCGTTGTGGTGCGCGTCCTGCCACTCCACCTCGAAGCCTGCACGGGTGGCGAGCGCGACGAGCCGGTCGTTGGGGCGTCGGGTCGTCACGCGCGCTGCTCCTCGTGCGATGCGATGCGCGCATCGTGGCGGCTGGCGAATTCGTTGATGTCGCCGGTCAGCCATGCGATGCACGCATCAGCGGGCAATAGCCGCGCGTCGGCCTGCTCGCGCGCGCGTGGCGGCGTTTCGAAAATGATCTTGCCGGCGGGGATGTCGTCGAACGCTACGCTCTGTTTCGACAGATTCAGCGCGATCGACAGCGTCTCGCCATCGCCGAGTTTCCAGCGCGCGACTAGTGCGTTCGCGTCGCCGCCACCTGCGTCGCGCAGCACGGTCGCGCCGCACGCCTTCGTATGTTTCAGGCGTGGCGTGATCAGCTTCGCGCGCACCGCGAGCGCGGACTTGTAGTAATGCATCCAGTCGAGCCGATCCGGTGTCGGCTTCGCATCGGGCGCGGGTGGCGACGACGCGGCGAAGGTCTGGGCATCGTTCGGATCGGGAATCTGCGCGCGGCTTTTCTCGTCGCTGAACGCGGCGAAGCGCGCGAATTCACGGCGTCGCCCTTCGCGCACCGCGTCGGCGAGATCGCCGGTGTAATCGGTGAAAAACAGGAACGGTTGCGTCGAGCCGTATTCTTCGTCCATGAACAGCAGCGGAATTTGCGGCGACAGCAACAGCAACGCGGTCGCGGCGCGCAGCGCGTCGTCCGAAGTCAGCTTGCGTAGACGTTCGCCGAACGCACGGTTGCCGATCTGATCGTGGTTCTGCAAAAACATCACGAACGACGTCGGCGGCAGATGCGCACTCGCTTCGCCACGCGGTGCACCATCGTGCAGCGGCGACGGCTCGCCCTGATACGCGAAGCCTTCGGACAACACGCGCGCGAGCCGGCGAATCGGTTCGTTCGCATACGCGTGGTAATAGCCTTCGGTTTCGCCGGTCAGCAGCACGTGCAGCGTGTTGTGCGCGTCGTCGTTCCATTGCGCGTCGAAATGCGCGTCGAGCAGGCTCGCGCTGTTGTGCTCGTTTTCGAGCACCAGATGCACATGGCGGCCATGCTGCACGCGCGCGCGGATATGGTCCGACAGCTCGCGCAGCCACGCGGGGTTGTCGATCGCATGCACCGCGTCGAAGCGCAGGCCGTCGAAGCGGTACTCGTTGATCCAGTAGACCGCGTTGTCGGTGAAGAAGTCGCTGACTTCGCTGCGCTCGAAGTCGATCGCGGGGCCCCATGGCGTCTTTACGCCCGCGCGGAAAAACGGCTCCGCGTAAGTATGCAGATAGTTGCCGTCGGGTCCGAAGTGGTTGTAGACGACGTCGAGAAACACCATCAGGCCGATACCATGTGCGGCGTCGATCAGCGCCTTCAGTTCTTCAGGGCGGCCGTACGCGGAGTCGGGCGCGTACGGCAGCACGCCGTCGTAACCCCAGTTGTGACGGCCGGGAAAGTCGTTCAACGGCATCAGTTCGATAGCGGTGACGCCGAGCGCGGCGAACTCGGGCAGACGTTTTTGCACGCCCGCATAGCCGCCCATTGCACCGACGTGCAATTCGTACAGTACCGTTTCTTCCCAGGGCCGGCCGTGCCATTCGGTGTGTTCCCAATGGTAGGCGCGCGGATCGATGACCTCGCTCGGGCCATGCACGTCCCGCGGCTGGAATCGCGAGGCGGGATCGGGCACTGTCTGCTTGCCGTCGAGCTGGAACCGATACAGCGTGCCCGCACCGCTCTCCACGGTGGTCTCGAACCAGCCGTTGCCGGTCGGCGCCATGTCGTGCGTGCCTTGCGCGTGGCCGCTTTCGATGACCACCTGCACGCTGTTGCACGACGGTGCCCAGAAACGGAACCGCGTGCGCGGTCGCGCGCCGCTCGCGCCGATCAACTGCGCGCTGAACGGCAGACAGTGCGCGTGATGATGCGTGTGTGGATCAATCGGACTATCGGACATGTCTTCACCATTCGAATCTGCAAACGCGCCTGGCTAGCAGGGTGACGCAACGCAAGCATTGCGTCGCAACATTCTTGCCACCCCGGCCGCGTTGCGATTTGTCCACGCTCGAACTATGTCGCCGCAGTGCATCGTTCATTGCGAGCCATCGTCGTCTGGTGTCTGCGCGCCGGGGTCGGGCGGCAGCGCGGTCAACAACCGCGGCCCGTGCTGCGCGCCAGCCACCCAGCCGGCTTGCCAATCCGCTTCGCCGGTCGGCTGCGCGGCTAGTATCACGAGGCCGTGTGCGCCGACCTCGAGTTCGGCCGTGGCGAGTCTCTGCGGCGCGCGGTCCGGATCGGCGGTGTCCAGCAGCACATGCCATTCCAGATGCGGCGCGGGAGGCGAGAACTGCAGCGGTTCGTCGTGAGCGTTGAGCATCAATAACAATACTTCGGTTTCGCCATTCAGGCCCGGTCCCGCGCGACGCAACGTGAACGCGCGTCCCTCCGGGTCCTGCCACGCTTCGATCGTCAGCGGATCGCCGTGTTCGTCGAACCAGCCGACGTCGAACAGGCCGGGCAGCACCTCGCGGTCGCCGAACAGAAAGCGCGTTTCACGCAACAGCGGGTGGCGCTTTCGCAAGCCGATCACGCGCGCGACGAACTCGGTCATGCGCCGGCCTTCCGCTGAATCGGCAAGGTCCCAGTCGATCCAGGATAGGTCGTTATCCTGACAGTAAGCATTGTTGTTGCCGCGTTGGGTGCGCAGCGCTTCGTCGCCGGCGAGCAGCATCGGCGTGCCGAGCGCGATCATCAGTGTCGCGATCAGCGAGCGCGACACGCGGCGGCGCGTGGCGAGAATCGCGGGGTCGTCGGTCGCGCCTTCGACACCCCAGTTGCGGCTGCAATTCTCGTTGTGGCCGTCGTTGTTGTCTTCCTGATTCGCTTCGTTGTGCTTCTGCTCGTACGCGGTGACATCGGCCAATGTGAAGCCGTCATGCGACGTGACGAAGTTGAGCGACGCCCACGGCTTGCGATGCCGCCGGTTGAACAGATCGGCCGAACCGGTCAGGCGCGCCGCGAGGTCGGGCCGCAGGCCGGCGTCGCCGCGCCAGAACCGTCGCACCGTGTCACGGAAACGGTCGTTCCATTCGCTGAAGCCCGGCGGATGATTGCCTAGCTGATAGCCGCCAGGGCCGATATCCCATGGCTCGGAAATCAGCTTGCGTTGCGACAGCACCGGGTCCTGGCGCAACGCGTCGAACAGGCCCGAACCCGGGTCGAAGCCGTGGCTTTCGCGCCCGAGCGTCACACCGAGATCGAAACGGAAGCCGTCGATGTTGAACGCGGTCGACCAGTAGCGCAGCGAATCCATCACCATCTGCATCACGCGCGGATGCGGCAGATTGACCGTGTTGCCGCAGCCGGTGTCGTTGATATGGTGACGCTCGTCGCCGGGGATCAGCCGGTAGTAGCTGGCGTTGTCGAGGCCGCGCCATGAGATGGTCGGGCCCATCTCGTTGCTTTCGCAGGTGTGGTTGTAGACCACGTCGAGAATCACCTCGATGCCGGCCGCGTGAAGTTGCCGCACGGCGATGCGCATTTCGTCGAGCCGGTGCGTGCTCAGGTAGGTCGGCTCCGGAGCGAAGAACGCGGCCGTGTTGTAGCCCCAGTAGTTGCGCAGGCCGCGCTCCACGAGGAAGCGGTCGTTCAGAAACGCGTGCACGGGCAGCAGCTCGACCGCGGTCACGCCGAGCTTCAGCAGATGCTCGATGAACTCCGGCGCCGCGAGTGCCGCGAACGTGCCGCGTTCATGCTGGCGCAGATCGGAGCGCAGCATCGACGCGCCGCGCAGGTGCGTTTCGTAGATCACGGTTTCGCCCCACGGCACGTCCGGACGCCGGTCGTGCGACGAGTCGAACGCCTCGTCGACGACGACGCACTTGGGCATCGCGGGCGCGGAATCGCGCCGGTCGATCGAAAGGTCCGCGCGATTCGAATGCACGCGATAGCCGAACAGCGCGTCGGACCAGCGAAACTGCCCGACGAGCTTGCGCGCATACGGGTCGAGCAGCAGCTTGTGCGGATTGAAGCGATGCCCGAAATGCGGCTGATACGGCCCGTGCGCGCGAAAGCCGTACGCGGTGCCCGGATGCGCGTTCGGCAGATAGCCGTGCCAGATCTCGTCGGTGCATTCGGGCATGGCGAAGCGGCGGATCTCCTTGCGTCCGGTGGAATCGAACAGGCACAGCTCGATTTTTTGCGCATTGGCCGAGAACACCGCGAAGTTGACGCCCAGCCCGTCCCAGCTCGCGCCGAGCGGATACGGTGAGCCGGGCAGCAACCGGTCGGGCAACGCATGCGACATGTTTTCCCTTTCCTGTTCTGATTGTCGAGCTAGAGCCCGGGTCCGTCCGAGTCTTCATGCAACGGGTGCGCGGCGCTTGCCTTTGCGCCGCGCACCTGTGCTGCGGCACGTTTCCTTAGTCCGCGCGCAAGACGATAGTTGCGAGTGGCGGCAAAGTCAGCGCGGCGGAATGCGGCCTGCCGTGGCTCGTTACCTGGTCGGAATGGATCAGCCCGCCGTTGCCCATGTTCGAGCCGCCGTATACGGCCGCATCGGTGTTGAGCACTTCCACCCAGCGCCCGCCGCGCGGCATGCCGAGCCGATAGCCGAGCCGCGGCACCGGCGTCATGTTGCACACCACGACGAACTCCTGGCCCGCGCCGTCGGTGCGCCGATAGGCGAACACGCTGTTGGCGCTGTCGTCGCCGATCAACCATTCGAAGCCGCCCGGTTCGCTGTCGAGCAGATGCAGCGCCGGCTCGTTGCGATACAGATGGTTCAGGTCGCGCACCAGCAATTGCACGCCGTGGTGAGCCGGATCGTCGAGAAGATTCCAATGCGGCGAGCCGTCATGATCGAACTCCGCCATCTGGCCGAATTCGCCGCCCATGAACATCAGCTTCTTGCCCGGGTGCGTCCACATGAAACCGAAGTACGCGCGCAGATTCGCGAAACGCTGCCAGCGGTCGCCGGGCATCTTGCCGAGCAGCGAACCCTTGCCGTGCACCACCTCGTCGTGCGAAAGCGGCAGCACGAAGCGCTCGGAATACGCGTAGACCATGCCGAACGTCATGTTGTGGTGGTGGTACTGGCGATACATCGGGTCTTCGTGCATGTAGTGCAGCGTGTCGTGCATCCAGCCCATGTTCCACTTGAAGTCGAAGCCGAGACCGCCGTCCGCGACGCTTGCGGTCACGCCGGGCCATGCGGTGGATTCCTCCGCGACCGTGATCGCGCCGGGTGCGCCCGGCACATAGCGGACTTCATGATTCAAGCGCTTCAGGAACGCGATCGATTCGAGATTCTCGCGCCCGCCATAGATGTTCGGCACCCACTCGCCGGCCGCGCGCGAGTAGTCGCGATACAGCATCGACGCGACCGCATCCACGCGCAGGCCGTCGACGTGATAGCGCTGCAGCCACGCGAGCCCCGACGCGATCAGGAACGCGCTCACCTCGTTGCGGCCGAGGTTGTAGATCATCGTGTTCCAGTCCTGGTGATAGCCCTCGCGCGGATCGGCATGTTCGTAGAGCGGCGTGCCGTCGAAATCGATCAGGCCATGCGCGTCGTTCGGAAAATGCGCGGGCACCCAGTCGAGAATCACGCCGAGCCCCGCTTCGTGCGCGCGATCGACGAAACGCGCGAACTGCTCGGGCTTGCCGAAGCGCGCGGACGGCGCGAACTGCCCAAGCGGCTGATAGCCCCACGAGCCGCCGAACGGATGCTCGGCGATCGGCAGAAATTCGATGTGCGTGAAGCCCATGCTCTTCGCGTAGGGAATCAGCCGCTCGGCGAGCTCTTCCCAGACGAGACCGCGCTGGCCTTCTTCGGCGATGCGCAGCCATGACTCTGCATGCACTTCGTAGATCGCAATCGGCGTGCGCGCGGTCTGCTTGCCGGCGCGCGACTGGATCCACTCGTGATCGGTCCACGGAAACTGCTCGATCTCGTCCACGTGCGCGACGATCGACGCGGTGCCCGGCGGCTTTTCAGTCTGCATCGCGCACGGATCGGCCTTCAAAGGCAGCGGATGGCCGTCGCGCGACAGCAGCTCGTACTTGTAGCGCGTGCCGGCGCCGACGCGCGGCACGAACAGCTCCCACACGCCCGCCTGGTGACGCAGCCGCATCGGATGACGGCGGCCGTCCCACGCGTTGAAGTCGCCGACCACCGACACGCGCCGCGCATTCGGTGCCCACACGGCAAAGCGCACGCCCGGCACACCGTCGATGTCGACCGGCCGCGCGCCCAGACATTCGAGCACCGCGTACGGATCGCCGTGCGCAAGACGTTGGAGCGGCTCGTCGCCGAGCACCGGACCGAACGAATAGGTATCTTCCACTTCCTGCACGACGCCATGCCAGTCGATGCGCAACCGATACGGCATCGCCGACGTGATGCGGCCCGCGAACAGGCCAGGCCGGAGTTGCTCGAGCTCGCCGAGCGTCGCGCCATCGGCGCGCGAAATCACGGTGACGTGCGCGGCATTCGGCAGCAGCGCGCGCACGATCGGACCCGCGGCGGTCTGATGCAGCCCCAGCTGCGAAAACGGATCGGGGTGGCGCGCTTCGACGAGCGCGTCGATATCGACGGGTTGAAGGCCTGCGGCCGGATCATGCTCACTCATAGTCGCCCTCGGCCGGGTTGGGCGGCGTAGCGGAGCCGGACACCCGGGTTGATGGATCGTAATGCGGCGGTGCGCCGGTATCGCCCAGCAGTCGGCTCGTGAGCGCGGCGAGGCCGCGTACCGGTAAGCCGAGCCATGTCGGCCGGTTGGCCGCCTCGTAGCGAATCTCGTAAGCGGCCTTCTCGATCAGGAACAGATCGAGCAGCGCCTCTTCGGATTCGGGCGCGACGAGCGGCTCCGACGACTGAGCGGCCGCCGCGCGGTATTCGGCGAGGAACGCCGTGGTCGCGTGGGAGCGGAAGCGCTCGAACAGAGCACGCTTGCGATCCGCGGTCTGTTGCGGCGCGCTTTCGGTGGTCGATTGCGCGGCCGCGCTCGCATACGACAGCGAGCGCATCAGACCGGCCACGTCACGCAACGGGCTCGATTTCTGGCGACGCTCCTCGAGCGAACGCGCGGGCTCGCCCTCGAAGTCGATCAGATACGCGTCGCCGTGCGCGACCAATACCTGACCGAGATGGAAGTCGCCGTGGATGCGGATGCGCAACGCCCCCGCGTCGCCCGGCACGAGATTGTCGACCGCCTTGACCAGCGCGGCGCGCCGATCGATCAGACTTTGCGCGAGCCCCTTCGTGTCCGCGTCGCTCATCTCCGCGATGCGCGGCGCGAGCAGATCGAGCGCGCTCGCGAGCATCGTCTGCGTTGCGTCGACCCATGCTTTCACCTGCTCGGCGTTGGCATGTTCCGGCGCGAATGCGGGGTCGTCGCTCGGCGTGGCGAGCGCGACGTGCAGCTCGCCGAGCCGTCGGCCGATGATGCCCGCGAGTTCACCGTAGCCGTCCAGCAGAATCGACTCGTTCGTGCGGTCGGGTGCGGTCTGCGTTTCGGTGTCGACCGCGATTGCCAGCTCGTCGACCGAGCGGCGCAGATAATCGAGCGACCAGTTCCACGCGTCGCCCTGATTGTCGATAAAGCCCTGCAGGATCGCGAGCGTATGCGGCACGCCCTCGGGATCGACGCGCACCACTTCGCCATACAGCGGCGCGGTGTTCGCATAGCCGAGCTGTGTCAGATAGCGGCTGATTTCCGCTTCCGGATGGATGCCGCTGACGAGCCGCCGCACCAGCTTCAGCACCGCGGCATCGGCGATGATCAGCGAGCTGTTGCTCTGCTCGGCGGCAAGCCAGCGAATCTCGGGCCGCTCGCCGAGATTGTCGAGTTCGGCGAAGCGCTCGGTCGGCAGGAACTTGATCTCGCTCTTCTGCACGGTCGGCACGACTGCGTGTTCGCGCATCTTGCGCAGCACGTTGTGGGCGAAGATCGGCAGCGAGAACGCGTCGGTCAGATGGCCGACGGTGCGGCCCCGTCGCACGCGCGCCAATGCCAACTGCAGGAACAGCGGCGTGGTGGTTTCACCGCCCCATGTGAGCGCGATCGGCACCACGTAGCGCTCGGTGTGATCGCCGACGTCCACTTCGATTTCAGTGAATGCGAAGCCGCCGTTCGGAATCGTGGTCAGCGCGGCGAGCCGCACCGCATGCATCTTCTGATCCTTCGACGCGAACCAGCGGCGCCGGCTCAGCCACGACGGCAGCACTTCGGATTCGAGCAGCCGCACGTTTTCGGGTGTCGGCCCGGTCTGCCCCTCGCGGATCACGATCGTGACGAACTCGGGCAGCGGCTCGGAATGCGCCTGCGCCCACGTCGGCCGTCCGCCGCCTTCGCACAGCATGAACCACAGGAAGCCGTATGGCGGGAACGTCAGCAGATAGGTCAGTTGGCCGATCGCGGGGAACACCGAATCGGCGGTCATCTCGACCGGCACGAAGCCGTTGAATTCGGACAGGTCCAGCTCGACCGCCTGCGGCGCGCGCGACAGATTCGCGACGCACAGGATCGGCGCCTCGCCGGGCATCTCGCGCAGATACGCGAGAATCTTGCGGTTTTCCGGCTTCAGAAAGCGGATCGTGCCGCGTCCGAAGGTCTGCTTCGAGCGCCGCGTCGACAGCATGCGGCGCGTCCAGTTCAATAGCGAGTGCGGGTCGCGGCTCTGCGCTTCGACGTTGACCGCGTCGAAGCCGTACAGCGTACCCATCACGGGCGGCAGCACCAGTTGCTCGGGGTCGGCGCGCGAGAAGCCGCCGTTGCGATCCGACGACCACTGCATCGGCGTGCGCACGCCGTCGCGGTCGCCGAGGTGGATGTTGTCGCCCATGCCGAGTTCGTCGCCGTAGTAGATGACGGGCGTACCGGGCATCGACAGCAGCAGCGAGTTGATCAGCTCGATGCGGCGGCGGTCGCGCTCCATCAGCGGCGCGAGACGGCGGCGAATGCCGAGATTCAGACGTGCGCGGCGATCGCTCGCATAGGTGTTCCAAAGATAGTCGCGCTCGGAATCGGTGACCATTTCGAGCGTCAGCTCGTCGTGATTGCGCAGGAAGATCGCCCACTGGTTCGAATCGGGGAGGTCCGGCGTCTGCTTCATGATGTCGGTGATCGGGAAGCGGTCCTCGCTCGCGATCGACATGTAGATGCGCGGCATCAGCGGGAAGTGGAACGCCATATGGCATTCGTCTTCGTTGCCGAAGTACTCCTTCACGTCCTCGGGCCACTGGTTCGCCTCGGCGAGCAGCATCCGGTTCGGATACTCGGCGTCGATGGTCGCGCGAATCCGCTTCAGGATCTCGTGCGTTTCCGGCAGGTTCTCGTTGTTGGTGCCTTCACGCTCGACCAGGTACGGCACCGCATCGAGCCGCAGCCCGTCGATGCCCATGTCGAGCCAGAAGCGCATCACCTGCAGCACCTCTCGCATCACCGCCGGATTGTCGAAATTCAGATCGGGCTGGTGCGAGTAGAAGCGGTGCCAGTAGTACGCGCCCGCAACCGGATCGTGCGTCCAGTTCGACGGCTCCGAGTCGATGAAGATGATGCGCGTCTCCGCGTACTTCTGATCGGTATCGGACCACACGTAGTAGTTGCGATAGTTCGAGCCGGCCTTCGCGCGCCGCGCGCGCTGGAACCACGGGTGCTGATCCGACGTGTGGTTGATGACGAGCTCCGTAATCACGCGGATGCCGCGCGCGTGCGCTTCCTGAATGAAGCGCCGCACGTCCGCGAGCTGACCGTAGTCGGGATGCACGTTGCGGTAGTCGGCGATGTCGTAGCCGTCGTCACGGCGTGGCGACGGGTAGAACGGCAGCAGCCAGATCGCGTTGACGCCCAGCTCGGCGATGTAGTCGAGCTTGGCGATCAGGCCGGGGAAATCGCCGACGCCGTCGTTGTTCGCATCGAAAAACGACTTGATGTGCACCTGGTAGATGATCGCGTCCTTGTACCACAGCGGATCGTCGCTGAGCGCCGCGGGTTTGCCGCGCCGGCGCGTGCGTACCTTCGCCGCGGTGCCGACGGCCGCGGCCGTTTGCGCCTCGTGCGTGGATTGGGCTGGATCGTCGCGCTTCATGTTCCACCTTCCATCCAGGTTGGGGTGACAGCGTCTGCGTGAAGAGTGCTGTCGTGTTCGTGGTCGCTGTCCTCCGGGCGATCGGCGGGCAGGCCGCCTAGCGGCGCGATGCGCCAGATCGAGAACGGCTGGCCCGAGCCGAGCCGCACGTGCTGCCAGCGTCCGTGCCATTCGAAGCGTGCGCCGGTCATCTGGTCGATCACTTCGAGCGCGGCATGGTCGTGCAGATGCCAGCGCTGGAACGTGTCCCACGACAACTCGATGTCCGCGCCCTGTTCGTTGAACGGATCGAGATTGATCGCGACGACGATCACGTTGTCGCGCGACTCGGTCGCTTTCTCGAAGAACAGGATGTGATCGTTGTGCGCGGTGAGGAACGTGAGACCGAGATGCGTTTGCAGCGCGGGATTCGCGCGCCGGATGCGATTCAGTGCGGTGATCTCGCCGACGATATTGCCGGGCCGGTGCCAGTCCCACGCGCGCAACTGATACTTTTCGGAGTCCAGGTACTCTTCGCTGTTCGGCAGCGCGGTGGCCTCGCACAGTTCGAAGCCGCTATACACGCCCCACAGCCCGGCCAGTGTCGCGGCCAGCGCCGCGCGGATCAGAAAGCCCGTGCGTCCCTGCGATTGCAGATGGCGCGGGTTGATGTCCGGGGTATTGACGAAGAAGTTCGGCCGGTAGAAATCGCGCGCGCCGGTCTGCGTGAGCTCACTCATGTACTCGATGAAATCGCGCTTCGACTCGCGCCACGTGAAGTACGTGTACGACTGCGAGAAGCCGATCTTGCCGAGCCGGTTCATCATGCGCGGCCGCGTGAACGCTTCGGCGAGGAAGATGACATCGGGGTGGCGCGCACGCACGTCGGCGATCATCCATTCCCAGAACGGCAGCGGCTTGGTGTGCGGGTTGTCGACGCGGAAGATGCGCACACCCGCGTCGACCCAGAACAGGATCACGTCGCGCAACGCGAGCCACAGGTCGGGCTTCGCATCGTGCGCGTAGAAGTCCGGGTTGACGATGTCCTGGTACTTCTTCGGTGGATTCTCTGCATAGCGCAGCGTGCCGTCGGGGCGCCACGCGAACCACGTCGGATGTTCTTTCAGCCACGGGTGATCGGGCGAGCACTGGATCGCGAAGTCGAGCGCGATTTCGAGGCCGTGCGCATGCGCGGCGGCCAGCATCGCCTTGAAATCGTCGAGCGTGCCGAGCTGCGGATGCACGGCGGTGTGGCCGCCTTCGGCCGCGCCGATCGCATAGGGACTGCCGACATCGCCCGGCTGCGCGGTCAGCGTGTTGTTGCGGCCCTTGCGGTTCGCGAGGCCGATCGGATGAATCGGCGGAAAGTACAGCACGTCGAAGCCCATGTCGCGGATGCGCGGCAGTTTCGCGGTCACGTCCGCGAACGTGCCGTGGCGCGATTCGTCGTCGCTCATCGAACGCGGGAAGATCTCGTACCAGCTCGCGAAATAGGCCGCGGTGCGTTCCGCGTCGATCTTGTAGATCACCTGATCGCGGCTCAGAAACGGCCGGTGGCGCGCGGCGGTCATCGCTGCCGCGGTGGCGGGCGCGAGAATCAGCGCGAGCTTCTGTTCGGCGTCGGCCTTCTGGAAGTCGCGCACGATGTGTTCGAGCTGCTCCTTGTCCGCGCCTTCGCTAGTCTCGACTTCGGCGAGCACGAGCGCGAACAGATGCGCGGCTTCGTCGAGTTCGATCTCGACGGTCTGGTTCGCCTTCAGCTTCTTCTGGATGTGCTCGACGAGCGAGGCAAAGTCGTCGCGCCACGCGATCACGGTGAATTCATAGCGGCCGATCCGCTCGAGCGGAATCCGCGCGCTCCACAAGTCGAGACCGGCCGGCGGCGCGGGCGACATCAGCTCTTCGTGCCACGCGGTTTCGTCGGCCGCGCGCCACAGCACGGCGGCCGCGATCTTGTCGTGACCTTCGGCAAAGATCGCCGTGCGAATCTCCGCGCGCTCGCCGACGCTGCGCTTGGCCGCGAAGCGGCCGTTTTCCACCGACGGCGACACGCTCTCGATTGCGACGCGCGGCGCTTCGATCGCGTCGAGCACGGTCTTGTGGCCGCTGCGCTTGCTGTTCGACTTGTCGATGGGCGGCGCGAGGTAGATTGGCTGTTCCGCGAACGCGCGCAGCAGCCGCACCGCGCCCGGCGCGAGCGCGAACGGCGCGAGGGCCGCGGGTTCGTTCCGGCCGCGCGCATCGAGCGGCACGAAGCGCGTGAAGCTGCCCGGCACGCCCGCGAGGAAGCGCGCGGGATCGACCCGCACTGGCGCGCCGAGTTCGGGATTCACGACGATCAGGAGTGCTTCGCTGGCGTCGCGCAGATCGGCCGCGTCGGCGCGCAGCAGAACCGCGGCCGATGCGCCGGGTCCGCTCAATTGGCGCAATTCACCGTTCGCATGCAGCGTCGGCGTATTGCGCGCGAAGTCGTTCGCCTGGGTGACGGCGGCGCTCAGATCGAAGCGCCGTGACTGCACGGCGCGCGCGAACTGCGCGGCGTCGCCGCGCGTTTGCGACATCGGTTCGGCGATGCCGTATTCGAAGCCCATCGGCATCATCCAGCCGCTGCCCAATGCAACCGACGTGAACAGCGCGCGTCGATACGCCCGCTCGACGATCGCCGCATCGTGCACGTCGCTCAACTCGGCGGCGAGGCGCGTGCCGTACGGCGCTTCGGGAAAGGCGATCGGCGCACCGACGCGCGCGAGCGCCGCATGCTCCTCGGCCATCCAGCTCGAACGGAAGTCCCACCAGCGCACGGACGAAAACGCGCTGTCGAAGCCGGCTGCTTCGAGCCCGGGCAGATCGCCGCGCGACAGGCCCGGCGTTGCCGCGAGAAAGCGCATATGCGGATGCTTCGCGCGCACTTCATCGCCGAGATGCCGCCATACGGCAGCCGGCACGCGGTGCGGCGAATCGAAACGGAAGCCGCCGACGCCCGCCTCGGCGAGCGCGAGCAGTTGCTGGGTCCACCAGACGCACAGCGAGGCACTCGTCGCGGGGTCGTCGAAATTCGCATAGGCGACGTTGTCTTCACGATGCACGTGACGCGGATCGAGCCGCGCGAGCTCGGACTCGCGCGCGTGAAACCAGTCCGAATGTTCGCTGTACAGCACGCCGTCGGCGGCCACGCGGTCGATCACCAGATCGATCAGCAGCGTCAGATTATTGCGGCGCGCGGCATCGGCGAGCATGCGTACGGCGTCGGGCACCGAATGCTGCGCCTCGAACACCGGATGCAGCCGCGCGTGATTGCCGACCACCTGAGCGTGGCCCGCCTGGCCCGGCTCGAACAGCCCGGCGATCAACGCGTGATCGAAGCCGAGCCCGGCCGCGTGAGCGAACTGCGCAGGCCAGGCATCGAGAGGCCCGACGAGAAGAGAGTGAAAAAAGTAAATCCGCGGCGCGTACCCGTTTGGAGGTTCCATCGGTCGTTTCCAGAGTTGTCCTGCTGCGGTGTGGATGCAGTTGGCATGCGATCACAGCGCTCATTGGGCTTCCCGAGCCGGATACCGCGCGATGCGTCAGCGGGGGCACGTACTGGTCAATGTAGTGCAAAGATCGTCACCCCGCTGGCCAGTCGCGGGTGCTTTCGCGCCAGACGCCGGTCCGGTGGGACTGGTCGTCACTCGTGGCGGAAAGGGAGCAAACCGTGTGCCAACGCGGCGACCCGCTAGCGGGAAAAGGGGGAGGTTACGTTGAGATGGCGGGTGCCGAAGGTGCGCGTCCGCACGGAGCGCGTGCGATTAAGCGGGCATTGTTACGCACGCCGCGGCTGGCGCGGCATGTAAAACGGGACCACGCGGGTCGGATTTACACGGACGGACGCGCGATGCCAGGGTGACGCTCACGTGGCAACCATGTGGCACGCGCGTGGCATTTGCATGAAATTCATGCGAGCGCCGCGCAATGGCCGAGTCACGAACCCAGCAGCCCCGCCGCGATGTTCACGCACAAGCCGAGCACCGCGACGTTGAAGTAGAACGACAGGACCGATTGCGCGAGTGTCGCGCGACGAATTTCGCGCGAGCGCAGCACCACGTCGGAGGTCTGCGACGCGACCGCGATCGTGAACGAGTAGTACAGGAAGTCCCAGTAATTCGGCAGTAAATGATGATCGGGAAATTTCAGCGCGGTCTCTTTCGCGTCGGCGTCGTAGTAGAGGCGCGCGTAGTGCAGCGTGAAGATCGTCGGAATCAGAAACCATGCGCCGATCAGCGTCAGACCGGTCAGCAGGTAGTGCCAGAAGGTCGTTGCGCCGCCCGAGCCCTTGGCCGACGCGAGTTCGAGCACGATCGCGGCGATGCTTGCGATCGTCGCGACGCAGATCACGATCAGTACGACGCCCGCGTTTTCGTCGTCGCGTATCGCGTATTCGCGCACGCGGTGCTCGTCGGCGAGAGCCATGTGCACCCAGATCATCAGCAGGTAGCTCCAGATGGCCGCGTCCCAGCCGATCAGTGTGCGCGCCATCGGACTCGTATGAACGGGCACGAGGAACGCGACGACGATCCCGATCACGAGGCCGATCACCGTGCGGGGCCGATTGCGAAGAACCTGCGGATAGTAGTTGATGGCCATGAGTCGAGATGTACGGCGAAGTATAGGGCAGTCGGTGTCGCGGATTCTACGCGTGCAACGAGGACCGATTGTCGAATGGTGGGTCACAGGCTATAGTCTTTCGCAGCGGCCTTGCGCGCCGCTTTCAGTTGAAAGGCGATTGGCAGAAAACGGCAGTAATCGTTGCCATTTCGCTCATGCATGCAACACCACACATGCGGCGCGCGTGAATCGCGCGCACGATTCGAGACCGCTGAAGCGGCGTCAGACCAGGTTTGGGGAAGAGCAAACGAAGCGGCACGCGAACGGCATCATGCCTTCCGAGTGCGGCTCGTCGAGAACGACTCATCATCTGGAGCCCCCATGACAGATGTTCCTGAGGATAACGATGCGCATCCCTACATGACGCATCGGCAAGGAGCGAAGTCCTATCGCAATGCCACGCGTTTCACCGGTTTATCCCAGTCGTTTTCCGCTTCGCGCAGGGCCTGGGTGCTCGGTTCGTGCGCGGCGGCCGCGGCGCTCGCGTTCGCCGGCGCGAGCCGTTCGCTGTCGTGGCTCGCGCCCGTCTTCGCCGCGACGCCGCCAGCCGGCGGCGGACTCGATGCCTTCCTCGCGCTGTCGCAACACCTCACCGGTCGTAGCAGTTTCGACACCGTGCTCGGCCAGCGTGTCTACGATGCGCTGTCGCGGGCCGATAACCAGTTCGCGCAGAACGTCGCGGCGCTGAATACGTGGCTGCAAGGCCACGGCGGCGTGCCGTCCGATACCGTCACGCAGGCGCTGCAGACCGACCATCCGGCGCTTGCGAAAGCGGTCGGCGCGATCATGCGCGCGTGGTATCTCGGACTCGTCGGCGACATGCCGCACGTCCAGGTGGTCGCGTATGAAAAGGCGCTGATGTTCGAGCCCGTGCAAGACGTGCTCACGATTCCCTCTTATTGCCGCGACGTGCCGTTCTACTGGACGCAGAAGCCGCTGCACGCGTGAGCCGCGCGGGCCCGCTAGCGGGCCACGCCAGCAGCGCACGAACAAAGCCCGCAACAGGCAGGGCACCGAAGAGAGAAACGATGGCAAACACACAATCCGCCGATATCGTCGTGGTCGGCTCGGGCGTCGCCGGCAGTCTGGTTGCGCATCAACTGGCGCTGGCGGGCGCGTCGGTGATGCTGCTCGAAGCCGGGCCGCGCATTCCACGCTGGCAGATCGTCGAGAACTTCCGCAACTCGCCGGCCAAGTCCGACTTCGCGACGCCGTATCCGTCGACGCCTTACGCGCCGCATCCCGAGTACGCGCCCGCGAACAACTACCTGATCCAGAAGGGCGATTATCCGTACAACTCACAATACGTGCGGCTCGTCGGCGGCACGACGTGGCACTGGGCGGCCGCCGCGTGGCGGCTGCTGCCGTCGGACTTCCAGTTGCACAAGCTGTATGGCGTCGGGCGCGATTGGCCATATCCGTACGAAACGCTCGAGCCGTGGTACGTCGCCGCCGAAGTGCAGCTCGGCGTGTCCGGTCCGGATAGTTCGATCGATCTCGGTTCGCCGCGCTCGAAGCCCTATCCGATGCAGCAGTTGCCGCTGTCGTACATGGATCAGCGTTTCAGCGACGTGCTCAATGCCCAGGGCTTCAAGGTCGTGCCCGAGCCGGTCGCGCGCAACAGCCGGCCCTACGATGCGCGACCGACCTGCTGCGGCAACAACAACTGCATGCCGATCTGCCCGATCGCCGCGATGTACAACGGCGTGATCCATGCGGAGAAGGCCGAGCAGGCCGGCGCCAAGCTGATTCCCGAAGCGGTCGTGTATCGCATCGAAGCGGACGACAAAGGGCTCATCACCGCGGTCCACTACAAGGACCCGAACGGCAATAGCACACGCGTCACCGGCAAGCTCTTCGTGCTCGCGGCGAACGGCATCGAAACGCCGAAGCTGATGCTGATGTCGACCTCGGACAAGTTCCCGCACGGCGTCGGCAACAGCTCCGATCAGGTCGGCCGCAACCTGATGGACCATCCGGGTACCGGCGTCACGTTTCTCGCCAACGAACCGCTGTGGCCCGGCCGCGGTCCGATGGAGATGACCTCGATCGTCAACTTCCGCGACGGCGCGTTCCGCTCCGACTACGCGTCGAAGAAGCTGCATCTGTCGAACGGCGTGCCGACCATGGGCGTTACCGCCGACCTGCTGAAAAGCGGCCTGACCGGCGCCGAGCTCGACCGGCAGATTCGCGACCGCGCGGCGCGCACGCTGAGTATCAACAGCTTTCACGAACATCTGCCGGAGCCGCAGAACCGCATCGTGCCGTCGGCCGATCACAAGGACGCGCTCGGCATTCCGCAGCCCGAGATCTACTACTCGATCAACGACTACGTGAAGAAGAGCGCCGCCGATACGCACGAACAGTACGCGAAGATCGCAGCGCTATTCGGCGGCAGCGAGGTCTCGTTCGACGACAGCTTCGCGCCGAACAATCACATCATGGGCACGACGATCATGGGCAGCGATGCGGCGAGTTCGGTCGTCGACGCCGACTGCCGCACGCACGATCATGCGAACCTGTTCATCGCCAGCAGCGGCGTGATGCCTACCGCCGCGTCGGTGAACTGCACGCTGACGATCGCGGCCTTGTCGCTGAAGCTGGCCGACAGGCTGAAGCGCGAAATCTGAGCGCTGACCGGAGAGCCACAAATGCTGAAGAACATCTCTCGCGTGCAGCCGGATTCTGCGCGGATGCACGTGGCCCAGCGCCGCCGCTTCGGCGGCGCGGCGCTCGCGGCCGCGTTTTCGCTGTTCGCGCTGTCGATTGCGTGGCACGAGTCGCACGGCCCCGACGCAGTTTCGACCGACGAAATGCCGATCACCCAGGCGCGCGCCGACGACGCGGCGCAGGCGTCGGACGGCGGCCAGGCGACGCTCGACGGCAGCGCCAGGAATGGCGAACTCGTGAAGCGCGGCCAATACCTGACCCGTGCCGCCGATTGCGCGGCCTGCCATACGGCGGACAAGTCGCGCCCATTCGCGGGCGGCCTGCCGATCAGCACACCGTTCGGCACGATCGTGACACCGAACATCACGCCCGATCCCGACACCGGCATCGGCCGATGGAGCGACGCCGACTTCATGCGCGCGATGCACGAAGGCATCGGCAAGGGCGGCGAGCGGCTCTATCCGGCGTTTCCGTACACGGCCTACACGCGCGCGACCAATGAGGACGTGCTCGCGATTCGCGCTTATCTGAACACGCTGACGCCGATTCACTACACGCCGCCCGCGAACAGTCTCAAGTTCCCGTTCAATCAGCGCTGGCTGATGGTGTTCTGGAACATGTTCAACTTCACCGAGGGGCGCTTCGTGCCGGACCCGAAAAAGAGCGCCGAATGGAACCGAGGCGCGTATCTGGTCGAAGGGCTTGCGCATTGCGAGGAATGCCACACGCCGCGCAATTTCATGCAGGGTCTGCAGTCGAGCGCGCGTTTCTCCGGTGCGGTGCAGGCCGGCTGGCATGCGTTCAATATCACGCCGGACAAACTGAGCGGCGTCGGCGACTGGCGCGACGACGAACTCAGGTCATATCTGTCGACCGGCGCGGCGCCGGGCCGCGCGAACGCTGCCGGACCGATGGGCGAGGTTGTCGCGAATAGCACGCAGTATCTGACGCCGGTGGATCTGCGCTCGGTCGTCGAGTTCTTGCGCTCGGTGCCGGCCGTGAGCGGCGGTGACGCGCGTCCCCGTCATCAATGGGGCAATCCCGCCAACGATGTCACCGCGCTGCGCGGCACCGCGATCACCGGCGTGAACGGCGCGCAGCTGTTCGTCGCCAATTGCGCGACCTGTCATAACTGGACCGGGCAGGGCGTGGGTGCGAGCGCGCCGGGCGCGTATCCGTCGCTGCTCCACAACTCGACGGTCGGCGCGAACGACGCAAACAATCTCGCGTTGGTGATTCTGCACGGCGTGAACCGCGCGACCGCGCACGCGGACGTGCTGATGCCCGCGTTCGGCGGCCATCTCGACGACGAGCAGATCGCGGCGATCACCAACTACGTGACGAAACAGTTCGGCAATCCGCAGGCGACGATCACGACCGGCCAGGTGGCGAAGCTGCGCACGCTGCAATAGCACGCGAGGCGACTCGCGCGCGCGGCAGGAGTGACTCACGAAAGCGTGCATTTCCGGTAACGCATACCGCGAACGTGTCGTTTTAGCGTCGTTTTTGCGTCGTTCGATCTCTTTCTTGCTCAATGAAGCGCGCCGATACGATAGGCACCCCGCATACGCGGGCGCGTCGGCGGCATTATCATGATGAGATGAACGCCACCCCCGCCAACTTCGTTCAGCATCACGACGCCAACGAGGCCGGCCGCGATTTCGTGGTCGGCGATCTGCACGGCTGCGTCGATGCGTTGCGTTACCTGCTGCGTCAGATCGCGTTCGATCCGACGTGCGACCGGCTGTTTTCGGTCGGCGATCTGGTGGATCGGGGCGAGCACTCGGAGCAGGCGCTCGCGCTGCTCGCGAAGCCGTGGTTCTATGCGGTGCTCGGCAATCACGAAGACGCGCTGTGCGCGGTCGCCGACGGCCGCTTGCGGCGGCAGTGGTGGTACGGCATCGGCGGCGCGTGGGCGGCCAACGTGCCCGACGAACGTCTGCGTTACTACGCCGAGCATCTGCGCACGCTGCCGCTCGTGCGCGTGGTCGGCAGCGGCAAGACGCGCTTCAACGTTCTGCACGCCGAATTCTTCGGCTCGGACGCCGATCTCGACGCGGGCAATTATTCGGCCGCAACGCGCCAGCAATTACTGTGGGGCCGCGAGCTCGCGCTCGGTCATGGCGATCCGCTGCGGCAACGCGGACTGTCGCTGACCTATTGCGGCCATACGCCGGTGCGCGACATCACGCAGATCGGCTCGCAGGTGTTCATCGATACCGGCGCGTTCGGGCCGGACGGCACGCTGACGATCGTGCAGCCGCAGGCGCTGCGCCGCTGGTCGATCTCGGTCGAAGCCGCTCGCGCGGAAGGCGCGGCGGAACTGGCCTTGCCTTGAGCGGCTGAAGTTGCCACGCGGCTGCGCTGCTCTCCTGTCAGCCGACCTGGTTCAACTCGAACACCATATCCACGCTCGTGCCGTTCCAGTTGTATTCGAGGTATGCCGCGTGATGGCAGTCGCGCAGCAGCGCCGTGCGGAACGCCGCGAGGCATTCGCCAGCGCTGTCGCGCACCGACGGATAGACGATGCCCGGCGCACCCGCCTCGCGCACCGCGCGCCCGAGCGCCTGCCCGGCAACGTAGTCGTCGGGCGATAGCACGGCTGCGTCGAGCTCGGGGTCGCGACGCAAGTCGACCACGCTGCCTTGCGCGGCTACCGTGTAAAGACGCATCTGCTGACGCATCGGCGGCTCGGCGGTCGCTTTGAGAAACTGACCGGTGTGATAGCGCGTTTCGGCGATCGCCGTCTCGCGTGAACGCGCGCAATAGAACACGCCGTAGGTGCCGTCGGAAAAGCGGCTGCCAAGCGGATTCAGATGCGTGAGCGCGGCCATGATCGGCCCGTAGCCCGGCCCGAAGCGGCGCTCCTCGCGCGGCACCAGATCGAGTTCGCCGATTTCGGTGCGCAGACGGTCGTTGGTCATTGCTTCGAGCGCGTACAGCGCTTCGAAATCTTCCGGCGACGCGACCCGATCGAACAGATTGATGGCCGGGAAGCGCGTCGGAATCACGCGATACGCGGGCGTCCAGTCGAGCGCGGCGCTGGTCCAGCGGTCCTGCCATTGCGGATTTGTCACGCCCAGCCGCCTCGCATTGCGTCGAGATACTGGCGCACGGCCACGAGATCGCTGATGTTGCCCGCCAGCATGCGGTCCAGCGCGCGTTTGCCGCCGAACGGCGGTGCGCTATTGGGGCGTTTGACCCAAGTGTCTGCGGCGTTGGGCTGCGGCAGCAGAATCTGCAGCGCCTTGTAGATGCCAAGCAGCAGCGACAGTCGCTCCAGCGTGTCGTGGCTGAGGCGTGCGGTCTCAGGCGTCGCTCTCCACTTGAAGAACGTCGAGCGGCCCGGCTTGCCGAGCAGCACGATCTGCTCGTCGGCGCTCAGGTCCCAGTCGCGCGCGATGTTGAAGAACGCACGCAGACCCGCCGCGGACATTTGCGTTAGCGTGGGTTCCGAAAGCGATCGTCGCGGCGACGCCTCGGGCGAGGAAATTCGGGCAGCGTGAGCCATTTCGGGTAAGTCCCTATGTGTACTTTTTAGTGATATTAGTCCATAAATGGATTTTTGCAAGAGAATATAATCCCGGCTCGTTTGGGCAGTCGTCGATCAGGAGAGCAGCAGATGCGGGTTCGAGCAGTGGCAGCGGCGCTGGCCGTGTGGTGTGTGTCGCAGGTGGCGTTGGCCGCCGGTTATGCGGAAGTATGGAATCCGCCGGAGGCGAGCGGACACGTTGTCAGGCAGGCGCACGCGCGGAAAAAGCCTGAGGCGACGAAGGTGAAGGTGAAGGCGGGCACGCAGAGTGGCGTCAAGTCCAAGGCCGGTGCGCATGCGCAGCAGGCGGCCAGTGTCCGGCACGCGGCGCCTCGCGTCGCATCGGCCGGCGCGAGCCACGGCGGCAACGTCGCGGCGCATGGCGGCGGCGTGGAAGTCGCGGCGTCGAGCCGGAACCGGTCGCACGCCACCGTGACCGCGCGGGCCGCGCAGCACGCGCAGCCGCATGTGCAACTGGCGCACGCAAAGCCGGCTCAGGGCAAGGTCGTGCGCGCCGATTTCGCGGCAGTTCACACCGCGCGTCCGCATGTGGACAAGGTTGCGGCCCAGCCGGCGGTTTCCCGTGCGAATCCGATCAGGCCCGCTACGCAGACTTCGCCGGACACGTCCGCAAACGTTAGCGGCGTCGCGCCGATGGGCTCCGTGCCCAATCCGGCGACCGCCAGCAGCGGTTCCCTGCCGCCGATCATCCACTGAGACTCCTTCGAGCGGTGCCGCGTGGCGTGGCATCGGTCGACGTGTCACGCCGCGGCGAGGCCGTTTGCGAGCAGCCGCAGCGTTTCCGCCGAGCGAGCCTCGCGTACGCGCGAATGCAGCGTTACACGCGATTCCGGTAGCGCAGGCAGGCCGAGCCGCACGCCGACGTCGATCAATCCGCGCGGCGCAACCCGGCGCGCGAGCGGCGACACGGCGAGCCCGGCGGCCACGGCCGCGCCCACCGCCGCGACACCACCCCCCACAAACACCTCCTGCCATGCGACCCCCGCCGCTGTGAGCGTGCGCAACGCGACGTCGCGCACGTTGCACGGCGGGCTCAATAGCGCGAGCGCCAGCGGCTCATCGAGTCGCGGTAGCCATGTCGGCGTCGCCAGCCAGCCGAGCGGTTCGCTGAACAGCGTCTGCGCGTCGTCGCGCGGCGGTTCGTCGGCGCCGTAGCGGACGATCGCCGCATCGAGCCGGCGTTCGTCGAACTGCGCGAGCAGCGCCGCCGACGTGCCCATATGCAGCTCGACCACCAGACCCGGATCGTGCGCGTTGAGCCGGCCTAGCAGGTGCGGCAGATCGGGCCCAGCGACGTGCTCGCTCAGCCCGAGCACGAGCCGCCGCCGCTCCACCGACAGCGCGCCGAGCGCGCGCTCGTGCGCGTTCAGCAACTCGCGCGCGGCGCCGAGAAACGCCTGGCCGTCGGCGGACAGACGCACGACGCGCGGCGTGCGCTCCAGCAACTGCTTGTCAAGGTGCGCCTCCAGTCGCTTCAATTTCAGGCTGACGGCCGATTGCGTGGTGTCGAGCGCGTCCGCGGCGCGCGTGAAGCTGCGCAGATCGGCGACCAGCACGAAGGCCCGCACGGCATCGAGATCGAGGACTTTCATTTCGAATGGAAATGGATGAAATAAGCATGGATATCTGTTTATTATGATCGAGCGCGCCTAAGCTGTGTTCATTCCAACACCGCAACAAGGAACCCATCATGCCGCTCACCCGAATCTCACTGCGCGCCGGCAAGCCGGCCGACTATCGCCATGCGCTGACCGCCGGTATTCAACGCTCGCTGGTGGACACGTTCAACGTGCCGAAGGACGACATGTTCATGCTGATCACGGAGCACACGGCCGACAACATGATCTACGACCGGCAATACCAGAATATCGAGCGCGGCGACGATCTCGTCGTGATCCAGCTCACCGTCAGCAACACGCGCTCGGTCGAGCAGAAGAAGGCGCTGTACCGGCGCATCGTCGATGAACTCGGGAAGTCGCCCGGCGTGCGGCCCGAGGATGTGTTCATCAATCTCGTCGAGGTCGAGAAGGAGAACTGGTCGTTTGGGAATGGGATTGCGCAGTACGCGAGCCGTCCCGACTAGCGCCCTGATCTCTACATTTCAACAAATGTTGAAATGTAGAGATGGAGTGGATATAGTGTCTTCATGGACACGATCAATGCCGTACGCGCGCTCGGCGCGCTCGCTCACGAATCCCGTCTCGCGATCTTTCGCCAGCTCGTCGTTGCCGGTCCCAAAGGCATGGCGGCTGGCGAAATAGCGCAGCAATTGGGCATTTCGCCTTCCGGCCTTTCATTCCACCTGAAAGACCTGACCCACGCCGCACTGGTGAATCCGCGGCAGGAAGGGCGCTTCGTCATCTACACCGCGAACTTCGACGCGATGACGTCGCTGATCGGCTTCCTCACAGAGAACTGCTGCTCCGGTACCTCGTGTGCCGCCAGCGACCTTCCCAACTGCTGCCCGGACGAAACATGAAACGCATGCACATTCACGTGGCTGTCGACAATCTTGCCGACAGCATCCGCTTCTACAGCGCGATGTTCGGCAATGTCGAGCCGACGGTCATCAAGAGCGATTACTGCAAGTGGGAGTTGAGCGACCCGGTCGTGAACTTCGCGATCTCGCAACGCGGGGCGAAGCCTGGCGTCGATCACATCGGCATCCAGGTCGAAACCGACGAGGAACTGGCAGAGATGAACGCGCGTTTCGCCGCCGCTGAAGTTCCCGTGCAACATCAGAGCGGCACGACATGCTGTTACGCGAAGTCGGACAAGGCATGGACAGTCGATCCGCAAGGCGTGGCTTGGGAAACCTTCCGGACGCTCGAATCGGCTCCGATCTATGGGCAATCTCATACCCAGGCATTGGCAGCGAACGAACCCGCGGCAGCCTGCTGCGTTCCGTCGCAGACAAGCATTTCATTTCGGAGCCGCACGTGAGCGGCAAACCGTATTCCGTGCTGATTCTCTGCACTGGCAACAGCGCCCGCAGCATCATGGCTGAGGCGCTGTTCAACGTGCTCGGCAAAGGCCAGTTTCGCGCGTACAGCGCGGGCAGCCATCCGTCCGGCGCAGTGAATCCGTTCGCGATCGAGAAATGCGCGGCGCTTGGCTACGACACCGCGAAGATGCGCAGCAAGAGCTGGGACGAGTTCGCCACGCCCGGCGCGCCGCGGATGGACTTCGTCATTACCGTATGCGATCAGGCTGCGGGCGAGGTCTGCCCGATCTGGCCCGGCGAGCCGGTCAGCGCACACTGGGGCTTTGAAGATCCCGCAGCCTGCCACGGAACCGACGACGAGAAGCGCCAGGTTTTCGACAAGGTCTATCGACAGATCATGAACCGCGTGAACCAGTTCGTGAACCTGCCGCTGCATGCGCTCAGCCACGACACGATCGAGCGCGAAATGCGTGCGATCGGCGAGCGTCCGGCAGAGGAAACCAATGAGTCGCGCTGACGCTCGTGCAGCCGCGCGCCCAGCTATCGGCTTCTTCGAGCGCTATCTGACAGTGTGGGTCGCGTTGTGCATCGTGGCAGGCGTGATCCTCGGCCAGATCTCGCCCAACGTGTTTCAGGTGCTCGGGCGCATGGAAGTCGCGCACGTGAACCTCCCGGTCGGCGCGCTGATCTGGGTGATGATCATCCCGATGCTCATCAAGATCGACTTCTCGGCGATGAAGCAGGTCGGCAGCCAATGGCGCGGTATCGGCGTGACGCTCGCGGTCAACTGGCTCGTCAAACCGTTCTCTATGGCCGTGCTGGGCTGGGTGTTCATTCGTCATGTGTTCAGGCCGTGGCTGCCCGACGGGCAACTCGACAGCTACGTCGCGGGTCTCATTCTGCTCGCGGCCGCGCCGTGCACGGCGATGGTTTTCGTGTGGTCGCAGTTGTGCAAGGGCGATCCGTATTTCACTCTGTCGCAGGTCGCGCTGAACGATTCGATCATGGTCGTAGCGTTCGCGCCACTCGTCGCATTGCTGCTGGGGCTGTCCGCGATTACGGTGCCGTGGGACACACTGATTGCTTCGGTTGGCCTGTATATCGTGTTCCCGGTCATCTTCGCGCAACTGCTGCGCCACCGCTTGCTTCGAAAGGGCGAAGAGCATTTCCTTAGTGTCGTTGCCCGTCTCGGTCCCTGGTCCATCTGCGCTTTGCTCTTGACGCTGGTCCTGCTGTTTGCGTTTCAGGGTCAACAGATCCTCGAGCAGCCGCTGGTAATCGCGATGCTCGCCGTGCCAATCCTGATCCAGGTGTTTCTGAACTCGGGACTGGCCTACCTGCTCAACCGCCAGTTGGGCGTCGCGCATTGCGTCGCTGGCCCGTCGAGTCTGATTGGCGCGAGCAACTTTTTCGAACTCGCCGTGGCCACGGCGATCAGCCTGTTCGGTTTTCATTCGGGTGCCGCGCTCGCGACCGTGGTCGGCGTCCTGATCGAGGTCCCGGTGATGCTGCTCGTCGTGGGCGTCGTGAAGCGTTCGCAAGGATGGTACGAATCAGGGCAGCGAAAAATCGCGCCCGCCTTGGGGAGAAACGGACCGTGATGAGTGACCTGCCGAACGTCAGCCCTTTGCACCTCGACATACCGGACGCGGACAAGCTGGCACCCGTGACGATTTCGGCGCATCCGCCACGCATCCTGCTGCTGTATGGTTCGCTGCGAGCAACGTCGTATAGCCGGTTGCTGACGCTCGAAGCCGAGCGCATCCTCCGGCATTTCGGCGCTGAAACTCGGGTATTCGACCCGCACGGCTTGCCGCTCGCCGATAGTGTCCCGGCAGACCATCCGAAAGTCGTCGAACTGCGCAAGCTGTCCGAATGGTCGGAGGGGCAGGTTTGGTGCAGCCCGGAGCGCCACGGCAATCTCACGGCCGTATTCAAGAATCAGATCGACTGGCTGCCGCTCGAAAGCGCGGGAATACGGCCGACCCAAGGCCGCACGCTGGCTGTGATGCAGGTGTGCGGAGGTTCGCAATCGTTCAATGCGGTCAACGCGCTGCGCGTGCTTGGCCGCTGGATGCGGATGGTGACCATCCCCAATCAGTCGTCGGTCGCGAAGGCATACCAGGAGTTCGATTCCGATGGCCGGATGAAGCCCTCGTCCTACTATGACCGCGTGGTCGATGTGATGGAAGAGCTGTTCAAGTTCACGCTGCTGGTGCGGGACCGTTCCGACTATCTGACCGATCGGTACAGCGAGCGCGAGGAGGCTGCGCCGATGCAGGGGAGCCTGCTTGCAGGCGCGGCGATGCGGCACGAAATCAGCTCCAATGCCGACACCGACGACAGCGAAACCGAATGAACCCTTAACCCGAGCACCTGCATGCCCGGCTGAAGACGCGGGTGCTGGCGTGGCCGAGCGGGCTGGCTAGTGCTTACCCCACCGCCAGCGTGGCGGCTCGCCCTTCAGCCAGCACACGAGCGCGAGAGCCGCGGTTAATAGTGCGACCAGCAACGCGAACATGAGCGGATGACCCGCGGGATGAAAGCGGAAAGCGACCACCCCGAGCAACACGAGATACGCGAGCAGCGTCACCCATCCTTGCCAGCGCACGGGAAAGCCCCAGCCCCAGCCATAGCGTTTAGCCGGGAACCAGTAGTGATCAGAGAGTGGCATCGGGCGGTCTCCTGATTCGGGCTTTTGCTCATTGTCGACGATTCACGGTCGATAAGTGCAAGCATTGCATCTTCCGCGCCGTGTCACGCGTGACTATGTTTCGTTGACCAGTTTCAACCCGAGTCCATCGACAGGAAACGCTCCATGCAACCCGCAACCGAACAAAAAACCGTGCTTCTGATCGGCGCCTCGCGCGGCCTCGGCTTCGCAATGGTCGAGGAGTACCTGAAACGCGGCTGGCGAGTCATCGCCACCGGCAGGCAAAATTCCACGAGCCGGCTCCTTCAGCTTGCGAAGGCGTCACCTGCGGCGCTCGAAGTCGAAACGGTCGACATCACGATTCCCGAACAGGTCGCCGCGCTGCGCGGCCGCCTCGAAGGACGCCCGATCGACATGCTCTTCGTCAATGCCGGCGTCAAGAACGACGATCGCGAAACGATCGCGGATGTATCGACCGACGAATTCGTGCGCGTGATGGTGACCAACGCGTTGAGTCCGATGCGGGTCGTCGAGGCGCTGCAGGATCTCGTTCGGCCGAGCGGCACGATCGGCGTGATGTCGTCGGGGCAGGGCAGCGTCGCCAACAACGAGAACGGCAACTACGAGGTCTATCGCGGCAGCAAGGCCGCGCTCAACATGTTCATGCGCAGCTTTGCCGCGCGTCATCGAAGCGACACCAAAACCCTGCTGCTGATGGCGCCCGGCTGGGTGCGAACCGACCTGGGCGGCCCGGACGCGCGTCTGAGCATCGACGAAAGCATCCCGAACCTGGTCAGCACGATCGACGCTTACGAAGGCCGCACCGGTTTGCATTACCTCGACTACCTCGGCAGAGTCGTGCCGTGGTGAGCCGCGAGCGCAGCGGCCAGCGGCGCAAGAGCGCGTCGCTATAATGATTTTCCGCCCGACCACGTACGCTCGACTACTGTCCGTCATGACCACCGACCGCCCCGATCCTCCGCGCGACGCTCTCGAACTCGGCGGCTCCGTCTGGTTTCAAGCCGGCACGCAGACGCTCGGCGGCGCGGCCCGTATCGCGCTGCTCGCAGCGATTGGCGAGACCGGCTCGATCACGAGCGCGGCGAAGGCGGTCGGCATCAGCTACAAAGGCGCGTGGGATGCCATCGACACGATGAACAACCTCGCCGGCGAGCCGCTCGTCGTGCGTCTGACCGGCGGCAAGGGCGGCGGCGGCACGACGCTGACGCCGCGCGCGGTGAAGCTGATCGACACGTTTCGCGCGGTCGAGCGCGAGCATCGGCGCTTTCTCGAACGCGCCGGCGCGGCGATCGGCGAAGGCTTCGCGACGGACTGGGACCTGATCGGCCGCATCGGCGTGAAGACGAGCGCGCGCAATCAGTTCTACGGCACGGTGTCGACGATCGAGCGCGGCACCGTCAACGACGAGGTGTCGCTCGCGCTGCCCGGCGGCCACACGATCGTCGCGGTGCTCACGCACGAGAGCACCGAAGCGCTCGGGCTCGCGGTCGGCGTGGCGGCGTTTGCGCTGATCAAGGCGTCGTGGGTCGTGCTGCTCGTTGCGGGTGACGGCGATGGCGATGCGCCGTTGAAGCTGTCGGCGCGCAATCAGTTGCGCGGCACCGTGCAGAGCGTGAAGCGCGGCGCGGTGAACGCGGAAGTGTCGCTCGGGCTCGAAGGCGGCGCGGTTGTCACCGCGATCGTCACCAATGGCAGCGTCGACACGCTCGGTTTGCAGGAAGGCGCGAGTGCGGTCGCCGTGTTCAAGGCGTCGAGCGTGATACTCGGCGTGAAGGATTGAGGCTTGCCGGGGCGTAGTGGAGGCGCAAGCCAAGCCTCGAAGCGAGGGCGCCAAGCCGCCCGCTCAACGAGGTGACGCCTCGCTGCGCGCATACCCGGGAAAAGGATGATCCTCGAGCACGCGGCCGTCGCTGATCTGCACGACCTGATCGCCGAATGCGGCGACGTCGTCGGGATCGTGCGTGATCAGCACCATCGGAATGTCGAGCCGCGTTTGCAGGTCCGATAGCTCGCGCCGCATGCGCTGGCGCAACTGGCTATCCAGCGCGGAAAACGGCTCGTCGAGCAGCAGCAGGCGCGGCTGCGAAATGAGCGCGCGCGCGAGCGCGACCCGCTGCTTCTGCCCGCCCGACAGTTGCGCCGGATGATTGCCCGCCACGCCCCTCAATTCGAGCGCGTCGAGCCAGTAATCGACCTCCGTGTGCGCGCCGCGCGCGCGCGGATTGAGCCAGCCCTGGTGTAGCCCGAAGCCGATGTTTTGCCGCACGTTCAGATGCGGAAACAGCGCGTAGTCCTGAAACAGATACGCGATCTTGCGCGCCTGCGGCTTCTGATCGATACCGACCGCGCTATCGAACAAGGTGGTGCCGTGCAGGGTGATGATCCCTTCATCGGGACGCAGCAAGCCGGCGATCGCCTGCAACGTCAGGCTTTTACCCGCGCCCGACGGTCCGAACAGCACGAGCCGTTGCGTGTTCGCGCTGAACGCGATGTCGAGCGTGAAGCGCCGCTCGGCGGTCTCGAAGGTCTTGCGGATGGCGACGTTGAGCGGCATGTCAGCGGGCTCTCAGAAGCGTGTGCTGCGGCACGAGGCGTCCCGCGAGCAGCAGGATCGTCACGCACGCGACCGAGGTCACGAGCACGAGGAAGTTGGCGGTGCGGTCGTCGCCGGCCTGCACCGCCGAATAGACCGCGACCGACAGTGTCTGCGTGCGGCCCGGCAGGTTGCCCGCGACCATCAGCGTCGCGCCGAATTCGCCGAGCGCGCGCGCGAACGCGAGCAGGCCGCCGGCGAGGATGCCGCGCGCGGCGAGCGGCAGCGTCACGCGGAAAAACACCGCGGGCTCGCTGATCCCGAGCGTGCGCGCCGCGTGCTCCAGCTGCGGATCGACGCCTTCAAAGGCGGCGCGCGCCGACTTCAGCACCAGCGGAAACGCGACCACCGTCGACGCGATCACCGCGCCCTGCCACGTGAAGACGAGCTGGATGTCGAAGCGGTCGAGCCACGCGCCGATCACGCCGCGTCGGCCGAGCAGTACGAGCAGGTAGTAGCCGAGCACGGTGGGCGGCAGCACGAGCGGCAGCATCAGCAGCGAATCAATCACGTCGCGCGCGCCGGAGCGCCAGCGCGACAGACCGAGCGCCACCGCGACGCCGAGCACGAGATTGAGCGCGGTGGCCCAGCCCGCGACCTTCAGCGACAGCAGCAGCGGAACCCAGGCCTGTTCCATGAGCGTGTGCTCTCCGTGTGAATCAATGCGCCGGCTTGAAGCCGTACTTCGCGAGCACCGCCTGGCCGGCCGGCGACAGCACGAAGTCGATAAATGCCTGAGCGTCGGCTGCGTGATGGCTGCCTTCGACCTGCGCGATCGGATAGGTGATCGGCGTTTGCGTCGGCAGGCTCATCGCGACCTTGACCTTGTCGGGCATGATCGCGGCGTCGGTGCCGAACACGAAGCCGGCGTCGACTTCGCCGCGCGCGACGTAATCGAGGCTCTGACGCACGTTCGACGCAAGCACCGCCTTCGCGTTGACCGCGTCCCACACGCCCGCGGCCTGCAGCGCGCCCTGCGTGTAGCGGCCGACCGGCACCGAGGCCGGATCGCCGAATGCGACGCGCTTGACGTTCGCGGTCGTCAGCGCCTTCAGGTTGGCGGGAGCGAGATGACTGTCGGCCGGTACGATCAGCACCAGCGAGTTGGCGGCGAAGTCGCGCCGCGTCGCCGGCACGATCACCTTTTCTGCGGCGGCCTTGTCCATTGCCTTCTGATCGGCGGACGCGAAAACGTCGGCGGGCGCGCCTTTGACGATCTGTTGCATCAGCACGTCGGACGCGCCGAAGTTCAGCAGAACCTTGGTGCCCGGATGCTGCTGCTCGAACGCGTCGCCGACCGCCTTGAACGCATTGGTCAGACTGGCGGCGGCCGAGACCACCAGTTCATCGGCGTGCGCATTCACGCTGACCACGACGGAGGCAGCGGCTGCGACGCACAGCGCGTACTGCTTCAGATGGCGAGAGAGGGTCATGTAGGCTCTGGAGTCTGACGTGAACGGGAAGCAGCGGCTTAAAACCCTATCGTAATGTATGCGCGGTTATAGCGGTGGGCGAAACGATCGATTCGGTGTTGCGCTTCGCGCATAGCGCGAGCGCAAGCGAAGCGTTACGAAACTGTAAAAGGAAGCTCGAAAACGCGCCGGAAGGGCCGGTGCAGCGTTCAGATGTCCGACGCGCGCATCGGCTCGAGCCTATTGCGAGTTTGCGACAGCGGCGCGGCCGATGGCCGAATGATGCGGGTGGACCGCCATGTCGCGCGAATGAACGGCCGGTCGTGGCCGGACACCTTCAGCGCGATATGCGTGACCCAGCGCTGCGTGGGCACGTGCACGCCATGCATCAGCAGTGCGAGCACCATCATGCTGACGGCGACCGGCAGCGCCGACAGCCGGTCCGCTTCCGCATTCCACGCGATTCGCACGAACGCGAGCGCGGCAAGCGCGCCGACGAGGCAGCCAGTCACCGCTTCGGACGGCGAATGCGCGCTCAGCACGACGCGCGACAAGCCCACCGCCAGGCCGGCGGCAAGCCCTGCAAGCACACCCAGCACCCGGATGGCGCGGCGCGCAGGCAATAGCATCAAAAATAACGCGACCGGATAGACGGCGGTGGACAGCATGGAGTGACCGCTGACGCCGGTGAAATCGAGTTCGCGCACGCCGACGCCCCACCCGAGGAAGGCGAGCTTGGTCACGGTCACGACGCCGATCGCCGTACCCAGCAGTGCGAGCCAGCAGGCCGCGAGGCGCCACGAGTAGCCGACCGCCAACCACAGCGCTATGGCGAACGCGAGCGGCAGCGTCAAGCCGGCGCCGCCGAGGCTAGTGATCGAATACCACAGGTGGATCGGTAAATCGGGCATGGGCGAAGCGCGACGGGGTCGCGTGAAATCGGGTTGGTGGAAATCGGCGCGCTGCCGGCGCGGAACGCCGCTGCGGCCAGGATCGACACGTCGGGAAATCAACCGCCAGTATAGTCGGGTGTCGCGCGAACGGTCTCGCGGCGCACGGCGCATTTGCGCGCCGAAGTGTGGGCTGCCGAACAGCTATCGACGCAGTTTGACGACAGGCCGCAGGCAAGGTTCGGGGTGACTGAAATGGGCACGAAGACCGGCGCCGACGTTCAGCAACGCAGGAAAAATGATGTTATTGTGCATTGCACAACTTCATCTGATCCGCAGTATCTGGGGTCCGTTTTTGTCCCTTTTGCGAGGCTATCGCCGATGGCAAAAAGCCTGTCGAAAATCTGGCTGCGCGGTTTCAAGCGCCTGCTCGCGATCCAAACCGAACACGCGCAAAAAACCGCCAAGCGAGTACAGGCGCGACCGGCTCGCGCCGCTACCACCAAACCGTCGAGCAAGGCTCATCCACTGAAGCCGACTGCCGCGCTGCGCAAGCCCGCGAAACGCGAAGCGCCGCGCGAGTCGCGCGTGCGTCCCCGGGCGGCCGCATGGGCGAGCGGCGCGTGGACGCGCTCGTTCCATTCCGCGCCGGCCGCGCCGGGCCGGCTGGTCAATCATTTGCAGTACGGGCTCTATATACCGTCCGGGCACGCGCACGAGGCGATGCCGCTCGTCGTGATGCTGCACGGCTGCACGCAGTCGATCGACGAGTTCGCCGAAGGCACGCGGATGAACCTGCTCGCCGATCGCTACGGCTTCGCGGTCGTGTACCCCGAACAATCGAAGCACGCGCACTCGCACCGCTGCTGGCATTGGTACGACGCCGGCGACAACGCGGGCGGCGCGGAAGCGCGCGCGGTCGTCTCGCTGGTGGATGCGCTGGTCGAGCAGCACGGCTTTGACCGCGAGCGTGTGTACGTGGCGGGGATTTCGGCGGGCGCGGGGCTGACGGCGCTGTTGGCCGTCAGGTATCCGCAGCATTTCGCCGCTGTCGCGCTGCATTCCGGCCCCGCGTTCGGCGAAGCCCGCTCCGGCATTACCGCGATGGACGTCATGCGGCGTGGCGCGCGTCGCGAGCCGGTTGAACTCGTCGACGAAACGACGAACGTCGCGCAGTACCCGGGGATGCCGGCATTGATCATCCATGGCGACGCCGACCATGTGGTCACGCCGGTCAACGCCGACCAGTTGGCGACACAGTTCGTGCGCCTGAACCGCCTCATCGACGCAAACGGCGCGCGCAAAGCCGGCGAGACGCGCGAAGACCGCAAAAATGGCGTCGTGGTGCGCGATTATCTGCGCGGCGGGCGGCGCGTGGTGCGCGTATGTCGCGTGCAAGGGCTCGGTCACGCATGGGCCGGCGGCGACGATGCGCTGCCGTTCCATTCGTCCAAGGGCCCGGACGCGAGCGCTATGTTGTGGGAGTTTTTCCGGCACCAGCGTCGCACGGACGCAGGCCGCATCGCGGAAGGATTCGCGGCGTCTTCGGCTGGGCGGTGACGTCCGAGCAACACCTCGAAAATGAACAGTAGCGCGAACTCAGGGTTTTCCCTATAATACGGGTTATCCCTTAGGCGCAAACGCCTAGCTATCATTGCCGAGGTGAACCATGTATCTGCTCAGCCGCCTGTTCCTCTTTTTGACCAAGTCGCCGGACCAGCTCGCAAAAGAGCGTGCTGACGCTTATCTGGCCGAAGCGACCGATCTCTACGACCTCGAATTCCGTATGCGCAAGCTCGATCAGGAATCGAACCTGCGTGCGCCGTCGTGGATGAGCCAGCACTACGGCTAAGCAGCCGGATTCAGCTGCCACAACGCGTAGTTCAGAAGGGCCGCATACGCGACCCACACGACGTACGGCACGAGCACAATGCCCGCGAGGCGATCGCGTCGCCAGAACACATACGTCAGCATCACGATCAGCAGCAGCAAGATCAGGATGTCGATCAGTGCTATCTGCGGCCGATGCAGGCCGAAAAACAGCCACATCCATGCTGCGTTGAACAGCAACTGCACGACCCACAGTACGATCGCCGCGCTCGGGCCGTCGCGCTTCCACACGCGCCAGGCGGAAAACGCCATCAGCACGTAAAGCACGGTCCACACGGGCGGGAAAACCCAGTTCGGCGGATTGAACACGGGCTTTTGCAGGCCCGTGTACCACGCATCCGGCAGCGACAGACTCGCGGCCCAGCCGGCCGCCAGCGTCAGAATCAGAAACACGAGCAGCGACGGCAGACGGCGCATCTTCACCCCTCCAGACGTTCTTATTCAACGATGTGAGCAGGCACTCACTTTCCGTATCGGGCCAGTGTGCGCTCGCGGGCTTGTGCGTGATCGACGATCGGCTCGGGATAATTTCCGCCTAACACCACGCCGAACTCCGCGAGCCGCTCCGCACCTGCCAGCCACGGCGCGTGAATCCATTTTGCCGGCAACTTGGCGAGCTGGGGTAGATATCGTTTGATAAAGCGTCCGTCGGGGTCGAATTTTTCGGATTGCGTGACCGGATTGAAAATACGGAAGTAAGGTTGCGCGTCGCAGCCGGTCGAGGCGGCCCACTGCCAGCCGCCGTTGTTCGCCGAGAAATCGAAGTCGTTCAGCAGATCGGCGAAGTAGCGCTCGCCGAGCCGCCAGTCGATGCCGAGATCTTTCGCGAGGAAGCTCGCCGTGACCATCCGCAGGCGGTTGTGCATATAGCCGGTCCGGTTCAACTGCAGCATCGCGGCATCCACGAGCGGATAGCCGGTGCGGCCGTCGCACCAGGCGGCGAACGCTGCGTCGGCCGAGGGACCTTTTTCCCAGCGCAAATGCTCGTATTCCGGTTTGAACGGCGCGCCTTTCGCGATGCGCGGATGGTGCGCCAGGACCATGAAGTAGAAGTCCCGCCAGATCAGTTCCGACAACCACGTTGCCGCGCCTTTGCCGTCGGGTTGCAGCGACATCTCGTACGCGAGCCGTGCGAGTGTGCGGATCGATATCGTGCCGAAGCGCAGGTGCACCGACAGATAGCTCGGCCCCTTGGCGGCGGGGAAATCACGCCTGTCCGCGTAGCTATCGATGCGCGTCAGAAAATCGTCGAGCAACTGTTGCGCGCCGCTCATGCCGGCGGGCAGTTGCAAGTCCGTCAGGTTGCTCGGCGTGAAGCCGAGCTGATCGAGCGTGGGCAAGCGACGATCGAGCTCGCGCGGCAGCGCCGCCAGATGCTTCGTGTAGGTCTCCACCGGGTAGGGCTTGAGATCGAACCCGTTCAATTGCTTGAGCCACGCGTTCCTGTACGGCGTGAAGACCGCGAACGGCTTGCCCTGGCCGTTCAGCAGCTCGTCGCGCTCGAAAATCGTCTGGTCCTTGAACGTTAGCCACTGCCGGCCCGCATCCTCGAGACGCTCGCCGACTGTCGCGTCGCGTTCGATCGCCACTGGCTCATAGTCGTGATTCGCGAACACCGCATCGACGCGCAACTCCGCCGCGAGCTTCGGCACCAGCTCGGCCGGATCGCCGTATAGCACGACGAGGCCGCCGCCGAGCGCGCGCAACGCGTCGTCGAGTTCAGCCAGTGACGCGAGAATGAAGTCAATGCGGCGATCCCGCACCGGCTCACCTGGGTGGCGCGTCTGCCAGGCATCGACGATTGGCTGCAGGATCGTCGTGTCGAACACGAACACGCACCAGACGCGCTCGCAATGCTTGAGCGCGTAGTACAGCGCGGCATGGTCGGTGCTGCGCAGATCGCGGCGAAACCAGACGAGGCCGGCGTCGAAACTGTCGTGCAGGCGGCGGGCGCGTGTCATCGGGAAGAGCGGTCGGAATGAAGGTAGTTGACGACCGGCATCGCACATAGCGTGCCGCACGCGCCAGAATGATCAGCGCCCGTCCCAATTGTGCAGGGTGCGGGCGCTGCTCGCGACGGCGCCGGGTAATGCGCCGTCAGCGGTTCTTCCCTGGCGGTGCTGATCGGCGCGACGGCCGACCTCACCTCAAGCGACGTGCAGACGAACCGCGACGTTGTTACGCGTAGCGTTCGAGTACGGGCAGACCTGGTGTGCCGCATCGACCAGTTCCTTCGCTGCGTCCGCAGCGAAGCCCGGCAGCGAGATACGCAGATCGATGTCGAGCGCGAAGCCGCCCTTGTCGTTCGGGCCGATGCCGACGTCGGCGGAAACCTGCGTGTCGGCCGGCAGGGCCTGCTTGCGCTGGCCGGCGACGAACTTCATGGCGCTCAGGAAACAGGCCGAGTAGCCGGCCGCGAACAGCTGTTCAGGGTTCGTGCCTGCCGCGCCATTCCCGCCGAGCTCACGCGGCGCGGCCAGCTTCACTTCCAATGCATTGTCCGACGATACGGCGCGGCCGTCGCGGCCACCGGTGCTCGTTGCGCTTGCCTTGTAGAGGATGTTCATGGTGCAGCTCCTTGTTTTGGGTGTCGAAGTTGGCATGTTTGCCGCTGGCTGCCGGTTCGCCGGTCTGGCGAAGTGCTAGCGAAGCGGCATGTGAGTAAGATAGTACACAAATCATTTGTGTGCAAATTAATTTTGCGGTTAAACCGGAACTAGTCCGTTTCAGTTATCGCACTACTGGTCCATAAAGTCGTTGAGCGTCGTGCGCAGGCGGGTGAGGTCGTCGCGCAGACGCAGCAGGAAGTCCGGCGACTGCTGCGTCGCGCAGAGGATCTCGCCGGGCACGTCGCGCGCCTGACGCTTGAGCGCTTTGCCCGCGCCGGTCAAGCGAATGTAGACGAGGCGCTCATCGTCGGTGCCGCGCGCGCGCTCGACGAGTCCCTGCGCTTCGAGGCGCTTGAGCAGCGGCGTGACCGTCGCCGGGTCGAGATTCAGACGCGTGGCCATGTCCTTGACGGTGACGTCGTCGGTTTCCCACAGCACGAGCATCGCCAGATATTGTGGATACGTGAGTCCGAGCTTTTCGAGCAGCGGCTTGTACGCTTTCGTCATCGCGAGGGAGGTCGAGTAGAGCGCGAAGCACAGTTGCTCGTCGAGCGTGAAGGGGAGAGCGGGGCGCTGGGTCATGATCCACCTCGGCAAAAAAAAGCGTACAAATGGATTGCACACAAACCATTGTGCCGCAAATCGATTCAGAATGCCGGGCGTTGGGAGCAGGTGTTCCGACAGAGACGTCGGGGAGATGCGTAACACGCAATGCGCGGGCGCCAGAACGGCACCCGCGCGGGAACGACGGATCAGGCCGCCGGCGTGGTCGGCAGATCCGGCGTTTGCGGCGTCTGCACGCCGAAGCAGCCGCGATAGGTCGCGTAGAACGAGCAGTACAGCATGGTCGTCACGATCATCGTCGCGGGCATCAGGATCGCAAACGCGAAGTCCGCCGCGCCGAGCGCCTGCATCAGCGCGGACAGCCCGATCGACACGACCGTTGCGACTGCGAACCACAGCGCCGCAAACACGATGAAAGCGCCGCGATTGCGCCAGCAACTGACGACGCTGAAGAACATCGCTTTGACGGGCGGCACGTCATGCCAGGCGGCGAGGATCGGCGAGAACCAGAACAGCATCGCGACCGGCACGTAGAACGCGAGCGCGGTGATCACCGCGAGCGGGATATTGCTGTTGGCGATTGCGTTTTCATCCATCGACGCGTTGCCGAGCATCACCTTCAGCAGCATGCCGCCGTCGGCGAGCGCCGAGCCGGCCAGCACGAGCGCCATCGCGATCACATACAGCGCGCCGAGCACGAGCAGCCGCCGCGCGACCACCGGGCCATACGAATGAAAGCCGTCGACGAGAATGGTCGGAAACACCGGTTTGCCCGCGATCGTGTTGCGGCACGCGGCCATGAAGCCGACCGCGACACCCGGAATGAACAACAGCGGCAACACGCCGCCGACCACCGGAATCTGCGACACGAGCGTCATCACCAGCAAATAGGTGAAGAACAGCGTCAGGAAAGCGAGCGGATTCTTGCGGAACAGCCAGATGCCCTGGCGGAACCACACGTAGCCGGTTTTCGCGGGGACTTCGATCAGTTGCATGGGGTATGGATGCCTGGATTCGCGACGCCCAGCAGGCGCTCGCGCAGAATGCGTTCGAAATGACCGGGGTCGTGCGGCTTCAGCAGTTCGGCCGCGCGCGGCAAATGAAAATCATACAGGCGCGAGACCCAGAAACGGTATGCACCCGCACGCAGCATGTCGCCCCAGTGATGGTTTTCCTCGACGGTGAACGGCCGCACCGTCTGATACGCGCGCAACAGCGCCTCGGTGCGTTCGGAGTCGAGCTTGCCGGTCGCGAGGTCGACGCACCAGTCGTTGACCGTGACCGCGACGTCGAATAGCCACTTGTCGCAGCCGGCGAAATAGAAATCGAAGAAACCGCCGAGCCGCACTTCGTGGCCGGTCTCGGGCGCCGCGTGCGCGAACATCGCGTTGTCGCGGAACAGATCGGCGTGGCACGGACCCGAGGGCATGGCCGCGTAATCTGCGGAGGCGAAGAACGCCTCCTGATGCGCAAGCTCGGACGCCAGCAGATCGCGCTGCTCGCCTTCGAGATACGGCAGGATCGTCGGCACGGTCTCGCGCCACCACGGCAGGCTGCGCAGGTTCGGCTGATAACGCGGATAGTCGCGGCCCGCCAGGTGCATGCGCGCGAGCATGTGGCCGACCTCGGCGCAGTGCTCGACGCCGGGCGCGAGTTCCGGCGCGCCTTCGAGCTTCGTCACGATCGTCGCGGGTTTGCCGAGCAGCATGCCGAACAGCGCGCCGTCGAGGCGCGGCATCGGATCCGGCACCGGCACGCGATGCGCGGCAAGATGCCGCATCAGGTCCAGATAGAACGGCAGTTGTTCAGCTGTCAGCTTCTCGAAAATGGTCAGCACGTATTCGCCGCGCGTCGTCGTCAGAAAGAAGTTGCTGTTTTCAATGCCGGACGAAATGCCGCGAAACTCGACGACATCGCCGAGATCGTAGTGACTCATCCATTCTGCGAGTTGGGATTCGTTGACAGCGGTGAAGACGGCCATGCGGAAACGTCGGATCAGGTTGTTCGGGCTGGCGCTGTGCGGCCAGTGCGAGGTGAGACAAGCGAATGGGGTGCAGCGCGCGACGAGTGCGGAACGGCGAAATGTACGCGTCGCCGCATTCAGCGCAAGTTCATCGCGCCGCGGCCGCGATCGGGTGTAACCGGGTCACGACCACGCCGCGGCCGCCGTTGCCGGCGGGCCGCTTTCGTAACGATCAATAGCGGAGATTCACCGACGGCAGGCGGGTGCTGGGCTTGCCGCTGTCGTGAACGGTCGGCGACGTGTCGGGCGACGCGCTCATCTGGTAGCGCGTGCCGAAATTCGATTGCACGTTGATTTCGACCGGCTTGCCCTTGTCGCGGAATTCAGTGATTTCGGTGCCGTTCGGGCTGACCTCGTGAAAGCTCGGCGTGCGCGGAACGTTGTTGATGTCGACCTTCGAGCTGACCTCTGCGGCTGGACGATTGATCTTGGCGAGGTCCGGCAGACCGGCCCGTTCATTGGCGGACTGGGGCACGCCGGCGGGCGGCGGTTCGTCGACGGGCTGGGCAGCCATCGCGGCGTTGCCGAAGGCGAGAGCCAGCGCAACAGCGATGGGAAGGAGCGGCTTCATGGTGATTCTCCAATGGGGTGCCCGGATTCTAGCAAATCCGGCCTGGCGTTCGGGCGCGAAGCCTTATTTTGCGCCGCTTTCGCACATCACGCGCGCGTTCTCGCGAGCGCTGTTGCAAGCGTCGCCGCCGACATTTGGCAATAGCGGGTTCCGTGGTAATGTCGTCTCATCAAAAAGGGTGAACGATGATGAACAACGATATCAATCAGCGCACGGTGCAGACTCCCGCCAACAGCTTCCCTACCGAAGGCTTCGACGACGCGGCCGAAGCCGTCACCCGCCTCGCCGCGATCTACGAGGCGAACACGTCGTTCCTGCGCGATGCGTTCGCGCGCTACCGCCGCAACGAGCAGTTCGACCATCGTGTGCGCGCCTGCTATCCGTTCGTGCGCGTGCGTACCGACGTCAACACGCACATCGATTCGCGCCGCTCGTACGGGTTCGTCGCGGGGCCGGGCGTGTTCGAGACGACCGTCACGCGACCAGACCTGTTCGGTAACTACTATCGCGAGCAATTGCGGCTGCTGGCGAAAAACCATCACGTGCAGATCGAGGTCGGCGTGTCGGACCAGCCGATTCCGATTCATTTCGCATTCGCCGAGGGCATCCACCTCGAAGGCGATCTGGACCGCGAGCGCCTGTTCCTGATGCGCGACATCTTCGATACACCTGACCTCGCGCTGCTCGACGACCGCATCGTCAACGGCACGTACGAGCCGCTGCCGGGCGAGCCGCATCCGCTCGCATTGTTCACGGCGGCGCGCGTCGATTTTTCGCTGCATCGGCTGAAGCACTACACGGCGACTTCGCCGACGCATGTGCAGAACTACGTGCTGTACACGAACTACCAGTTCTATATCGACGAATTCGTCAAGCTCGGCCGCGCCATGATGGCCCGCACCGACGACGCGGAATTGCGCGCGTATCGCAGCGAATACACGTCGTTCGTCGAACCCGGCGACGTCGTCACCTACAACGAGAATCTCGGCGAGCAGGCGCAGGAGGGCACGCCGCCGCCGCGTCTGCCGCAGATGCCCGCGTATCACCTGAAACGCGCGGACGGCAGTGGCATCACGATGGTCAACATCGGGGTCGGGCCGTCGAATGCGAAGACCATCACCGATCACATCGCGGTGCTGCGCCCGCATGCGTGGATCATGCTCGGCCACTGCGCGGGGCTGCGCAACACGCAGCGTCTCGGCGACTACGTGCTCGCGCACGGCTATGTGCGCGAAGATCATGTGCTCGATGCCGATCTGCCGCTGTGGGTGCCGATTCCGGCGCTCGCCGAAGTGCAGGTCGCGCTCGAGCGCGCGGTCGCGCAGGTCACGCAACTCGATGGCGTCGAACTGAAGCGCGTGATGCGCACGGGCACCGTGGCGAGCGTCGACAATCGAAACTGGGAGCTGCGCGATCATCGCGAGCCGGTGCAGCGGCTATCGCAGAGCCGCGCGATCGCGCTCGATATGGAAAGCGCGACGATCGCCGCGAACGGCTTTCGCTTCCGGGTGCCTTACGGCACGCTGCTATGCGTGTCGGACAAGCCGCTGCACGGTGAGTTGAAGCTGCCGGGCATGGCCGATCAGTTCTATCGCGCGCAGGTCGACCAGCATCTGCAGATCGGCGTGAAGGCGATGGAATTGCTGCGCATGAACGGGTTGCATCGGTTGCATAGCCGCAAGCTGCGGAGTTTCGCGGAAGTCGCGTTTCAGTAACTCGGGCCGAGGCAGGGTGACGCTCGCGTGTTCAACCCTGCCCGAACCCGGTCAACCCGATCAGGCTTCCAGCGGCTAACAGCCACAACGGATGAATCCGCGTCTTCGTCGCCATCACGGACGTGAACGCGGTAATCGCCCACCCTATCGCGGTCGGATTCGACGCGCGCGCGATCAGCGCCGCGCTCGCCGCCACGAGGCCGGCCGTCACCGGCACGAGTCCGAGTTGCGCATAGCGGCGCCACGGGCGGTCCTTGAAGCGGTCCCACGCATGCAGCGCGAGGATCGTCACGAGCGACGAAGGCCCGAACTTCGCAATCGACGTGACGAGCATGCCGGCCCAGCCGGCCACATGCCAGCCGATCAGCGTGACGATCATCAGGTTCGGGCCGGGCGCGGCTTGAGCGAGCGCGAACAGCGCGCTGAATTCGCTGGCCGGCATCCAGTGATGCACGTCGACCACTTGCCGCTGCATCTCCGGAAGGATCGTATTGCCGCCGCCGAACGCGAGCAGCGACAGCTGACTAAAAATCGCCGCAAGGGATCCGAGCGTGTCGTTCATCGCGCGCTCCTTGCTGCAAGATAAATACTGAGCGGCGTGAGCACGAGCATCGTTGGCAGCAGCGGCAAGCGCAGCACGGCAATCGCAACGAAGCCGAGCACGGCGATCAACGCGGCGAGCGGCTTGTTGCGCAACGGCAGCACGATCTTGAATGCCATCGAAATCAGCAGGCCCGAAGCCGCCGCGGCGAGCCCCGCGAACAGATGACGCACGTGCGGATCGTTCTGCGTGTGTTCGTACAGCACGCCGAGCCCGATCACCACCAGCGAAGGCCCGGCAATCAAGCCGAGCAAACCGGCCAGCGCACCGGGCACGCCGCGAAAGCGCATGCCGATCGCGACCGATAGGTTGATGACGTTGCCGCCGGGCAGGAATTGACAGAGGCCGAGCAGGTCGGTGAATTCGTCGCTGGTCAGCCAACGGCGTTGCTCGACGAGTGCGCGGCGCGCGAGCGGCAACGCGCCACCGAATGAAATGAGGCCGAGCCCGAGAAAGCCGCCGAAGATCTCACGCAACGTTGGCGTGGGTGCGAGCGCGGCCTCGGGCGAGGTGAGGTCGTTGTTCATATCGCGAGCTTCGGGTACAAGCTGGGGAGGTTAGCGCCGAACGGCAAGCCTGCAAAACGAAAGCGGGCAGCCCGCAGGCTGCCCGCCATGTGCGCGACCTGATGGGTGCGCAATGCATCGTGCTACGCGTATTGCGAGGCGCGCAGCGTCATGCGATCACAGGTAGAACATCCGGTCTTCGTCCGACTTGACCGGATGCGCTTCGCCTTCTTCACGGTCTTCGTAGAACTTGAGCACCGCTTCGAGCACCTGGTCCGGATTGTCGATCACCTGCATCAGATCGATATCGGTCGGATTGATCAAACCCATCGGAATCAGCGAGCTCTTGAACCACGCGAGCAGACCCTCCCAGAACTCGCCGCCGACCAGAATGATCGGCACGTGGCGCGACTTCTTGGTCTGGATCAGCGTGAGTACTTCGGCCAGTTCGTCGAGCGTGCCGAAGCCGCCGGGCATCACGATCACCGCGTCCGAGTTCTTCACGAACGTAACCTTGCGCGTGAAGAAATGGCGGAAGCGCAACGAGATGTCCTGCCACTGGTTGCCCGACTGCTCGTGCGGCAACTCGATGTTCAGACCGACCGACGGCGCCTTACCCGCATGCGCGCCCTTGTTGGCCGCTTCCATGATGCCGGGGCCGCCGCCGGAGATCACCGCGAAGCCAGCATCCGACAATTTGCGCGCGATCTGCGTGGCGAGTTTGTAGTACGGCGAGTTCGGTTTCAGGCGCGCCGAACCGTAGATGCTGACCGCCGGTCGAATCTCCGACAGGTACTCGGTCGCCTCGATAAACTCTGCCATAATCGTGAACATCTGCCACGATGCGCGGGCTTTTTTGGCCGTTGCGCGCTCTTGATCTGCGAGCGATCGCAGACTCGGAATCACTTTTCTCTTAGTCATAATGCCTGAAGAACGAAGCCTTGAAGGTAAGACCCTGCTGTTGGTCGACGGTTCGAGTTATCTGTACCGGGCCTACCATGCGATGCCTGATCTACGCGGCCCCGAGGGTGGCCCGACGGGTGCGCTCTACGGGATGATCAACATGCTGCGGCGCATGCGCAAGGAAGTCACAGCAGAGTATAGCGCGTGCGTGTTCGACGCCAAGGGCAAAACGTTTCGCGACGACTGGTATCCGGAGTACAAGGCGAACCGTCCATCGATGCCGGAAGATCTTGCCCGTCAGATCGAGCCGATTCACGTCGCGGTGCGTGCGCTCGGCTGGCCGCTGCTGATGATCGATCGTGTCGAAGCGGACGACGTGATCGGCACGCTGTGCACCGAGGCGGAAAAGCTCGGCATGAACGTGGTCGTGTCGACCGGTGACAAAGACCTCGCGCAGCTGGTGTCGAACCGCGTGACGCTCGTCAATACGATGACCAACGAAACGCTCGATCGCGACGGCGTGGTCGCGAAGTTCGGTGTGCCGCCGGAGCGGATCATCGATTATCTGTCGCTGATCGGCGATACCGTCGACAACGTGCCGGGCGTCGAGAAATGCGGTCCGAAAACCGCGGTCAAATGGCTGACGCAATATGAGTCGCTAGATGGCATCGTCGAGCATGCGAACGAGATCAAGGGCGCGGTCGGCGATAATCTGCGCCGTGCGCTGGACTTCTTGCCGATGGCGCGTAAGCTCGTCACAGTCGAGCGTCATTGCGATCTGACCGGCCACATCGTATCGATCGAAGAAAGCTTGCCGAGCCTTCCCGAGTCGCGCGAAGAGTTGCGCGAGGTGTTCACGCGCCACGGCTTCAAGACGTGGCTGCGCGAAGTCGAGATTGCCGACGCGGTCGAAGGTCCGGAAACCGACGTGCCGCCCGCGTTGTCCGTCGATCACGAGCGCCACTACGAGACCGTGCAAACATGGGAGCAGCTCGACGCGTGGCTGGACAAGATCAATGCGGCCGAGATAACTTCGTTCGATTCCGAAACCACGTCGCTCGATCCGATGGTCGCGCAGATCGTCGGCTTATCGCTGTCGGTCGAAGCGGGCCGCGCCGCGTATGTGCCGCTCGCGCATCGCGGCCCCGACGCGCCGGTGCAGCTGCCGCTCGACGAAGTGCTCGCGAAGCTCAAGCCGTGGCTCGAAAGCGCGGACCATAAGAAGGTCGGTCAGCATCTGAAGTACGACGAACAGGTGCTCGCCAATTACGGCATCGAAATGCGCGGCGTCGAGCATGACACGCTGCTCGAATCGTATGTGCTCGAATCGCATCGCACGCACGACATGGACAGCCTCGCGCTGCGTCATCTCGGCGTGAAGACGATCAAGTATGAAGAGGTCGCGGGCAAGGGCGCGCAGCAGATCGGCTTCGACGAAGTCGCGCTGGACAAAGCCGCCGAATATGCGGCCGAAGACGCAGACATCACGCTGCGGTTGCATCAGGCCTTGTATCCGCAAATCGCCGTGGAGAAGTCGCTCGACCACGTGTATCGCGAGATCGAAGTTCCGACTTCGCGCGTGCTGCGCAAGATGGAGCGCACCGGCGTGCTGATCGACGCGGAGAAGCTGCGTCAGCAGAGCAGCGAGATCGCCACGCGTCTGATCGAGCTCGAAGGCAAGGCGTACGAACTGGCTGGCGGTGAATTCAACCTGGGCTCGCCGAAGCAGATCGGCCAGATTTTCTTCGAGAAGCTCGAACTGCCGGTCATCAAGAAAACGCCGAGCGGCGCACCTTCTACCGACGAAGAAGTGCTGCAGAAGCTCGCCGAAGACTACCCGCTGCCGAAGATCCTGCTCGAACATCGCGGCCTGTCGAAGCTGAAGTCGACCTATACCGACAAGCTGCCGCGCATGGTCAATCCGCAAACCGGCCGCGTGCATACGAACTACGCGCAAGCCGTCGCGGTGACGGGGCGGCTCGCGTCGAACGATCCGAACCTGCAGAACATTCCGGTGCGTACCGGCGAAGGCCGGCGCATCCGCGAAGCGTTCATCGCGCCGCCGGGGCACAAGCTCGTATCCGCCGATTACTCGCAGATCGAATTGCGCATCATGGCGCACATCTCCGGCGACGAATCGCTGATGCGCGCGTTCTCGCAGGGCGAAGACATTCACCGCGCCACCGCATCGGAAATCTTCAACGTGACGCCGCTCGAAGTGTCGAGCGATCAGCGGCGGGTCGCGAAGGTCATCAATTTTGGTCTCATCTACGGCATGAGCGCGTTCGGCCTCGCGTCGAATCTCGGCATCACGCGCGATGCGGCGAAGATGTATATCGACCGCTATTTCGCGCGCTATCCCGGTGTCGCTCGCTATATGGACGAGACGCGTTTGAGCGCGAAGGCGAAGGGCTACGTCGAAACGGTGTTCGGCCGCCGGCTGTGGCTGCCCGAGATCAACGGCGGCAACGGTCCGCGCCGCCAGGCCGCGGAGCGGGCCGCGATCAACGCACCGATGCAGGGCACCGCGGCCGATCTCATCAAGATGTCGATGATCGCCGTGCAGAACTGGATCGAAGACTCGAAGATCGGCACGCGCATGATCATGCAGGTGCACGACGAACTGATTCTCGAAGTGCCCGACGCTGAGCTGTCCGAAGTCCGCAAGCGCCTGCCAGAACTGATGTGCGGTGTCGCCGCGCTGAAGGTGCCGCTGGTCGCCGAAGTCGGCGCGGGGCTGAACTGGGAGGAGGCGCATTGACATGCCCGTGACACGCGCACGATAACGTCGTGCGCATGTCACACATGGGTATTGGTCACTTGTGACTTCCCTGGCGGGTCGAGGACAATCGGTTCAGGACGGCGCATTCATGCGCCGCGTCGCGACAGATAATTCATCGGCTACACGGAGAAGTGCAATGCATCGATTTATCGTCGTTGGCGGAGGTGCGGGAGGACTGGAACTGGCGACGCGTCTTGGCGATCGCTACGGGGCCGGCAAGAAGGGGCGCAGCGCGCAGGCCCAGGTCACGCTGGTCGATCGCTTTCCGACGCATATCTGGAAGCCGTTGCTGCACGAAGTGGCGGCGGGCAGCATGGACCCGTTCACGCAGGAGCTCCCTTACGCGGCGCAGGCGCGCTGGCATGGCTTCGAGTTCCAGCAAGGCGATCTGACCGCACTCGACCGCGCGAACCGGCGCATCACGCTCGGCACCGTGCTCGACGACGACGGCGCGGAACTGCTGCCCGAACGTGTGCTCGAGTACGACACGCTGGTCATCGCTATCGGCAGTACCACGGCCTTCTTCGGCGTCAAGGGAGCGGCCGAATTCTCGATTGCGCTGGATACGGTTAGCGAGGCAGAGCGTTTCCGCAAGCGGCTCATCGCGGCGTGCATGCGCGCCGAACATCAGGCGCACCAGCCCGTCGAGTCGCGACCGGGACCCGGCACGTGGACGTCCAGCGAGCCGCGCATTCAGGTGGCGATTGTCGGCGGCGGCGCGACGGGGGTCGAGTTATCGGCGGAGTTGCGTAATACCGCCCAAGTGCTGTCCGCATATGGCTTGCACAAGCTCGATCCGCGGCATGACGTCGGCATCGTGCTGATCGAGGCGGGGCCGCGCATTTTGCCCGCGTTGCAGGAACGCGTTTCCACGGCCACCGCCGAACTGCTGACCAAGCTCGGCGTGAAGCTGATGATCGGCGAGACCGTGGCCGAGGTTGCGCCGGGCTACATCCGCACCGCGAGCGGTCACACAGTGCGGGCCGACCTGACCGTGTGGGCGGCGGGCATCAAGGCGCCGGCGGTGCTCGGCCAGCTCGACGGCTTGCCGGTCAACCGGCTCGGCCAGCTGGTGGTGCGCCGCACGCTGCAAACCGAGGTCGACGACAACATCTTCGCGCTCGGCGACTGCGCGGCCTGCGAGTGGCCGGGCAACGAGCGCAACGTGCCGCCGCGCGCGCAGGCCGCGCATCAGCAGGCGAGCTTTCTGCTGAAGGGACTGGCGGCGCGCCTCGAGAACAGGCCGCTACCGGAGTTCACTTATCGCGACTTCGGCTCGCTGGTCTCGCTCGGACACTTCAGCGCGGTCGGCAATCTGATGGGCGGGGTGATCGGCGGCAATATGCTGATCGAAGGGCTGTTCGCGCGCTTCATGTACATGTCGCTGTACCGGCTGCATATCGCGGCGCTGCACGGCTATCCGCGCATGATGCTCGACACCTTCGCGCATTGGTTGCGCCGTACCACGCTGCCGCGCGTCAAGCTGCACTGACTGCATCGGCGCGGGCGGACGTTCTGCTCAGTTGAATCTGCAACGGGATGCGCGCAAGGCGTATCCTGTTGCCTCTAACAATTCTTCGAGGAGCGCCCCATGCTGAAGCCTGAAGTTGATTGTCTGATTCCGCACGTTTCCTTCGATCGGCGCACCTTCATGAAGGCGGCGCTCGGCACTGGTTTCGCGGCAGCGGTGCTGCCAGTCTCGGCGCAGGCCATTCATACCGACAGCGACGGCCTCGAAGCAGGGGAAGTGGCGTTCCATTCGGGCGGTACGCTGATACCGGCCTATCGCGCGCAGCCGAAGGGCAAGACGCATCTGCCGGTGATCCTCGTCGTGCATGAAATCTTCGGCGTCCACGAGCATATCGCCGACGTGTGCCGGCGCTTCGCGAAGCAGGGCTATCTGGCGATCGCGCCGAACCTGTACGAGCGCGAGGGCGACCCGACCGCCTACACGAGCATGCAGCAACTCAACGAGCAGTTGGTCAGCAAAGTGCCCGACGAGCAGGTGCTGGCTGACCTCGACGCGGCCGCTGCGTGGGCCGGCGAGAACGGCGGCGACCTGAACCGGCTCGGCGTGAACGGCTTTTGCTGGGGCGGGCGCATCTCGTGGCTGTATGCGGAGCACAATCCGCGCGTGAAGGCGGGCGTCGCCTGGTATGGTCGCGTGACCGGCGCGAAGAATGCGATGACGCCGGCCAATCCGCTCGATCTCGTCGCCGACCTGCATGCGCCCGTCCTCGGCCTGTATGGACGCCAGGATCAAAGCATTCCGCAGGACACGCTCGAGCAGATGAAGCAGGCGATCGCGCAAGGGCCGCAAGCGGGACGCGGCTCGCAGTTCGTCGTTTATGACGACGCAGGTCACGCGTTTTTCGCCGACTACCGTCCGAGCTACAAGAAGGCCGATGCCGAGGATGGCTGGCGTCGCACGCTCGTGTGGTTCAAGCAACATGGGGTTGCTTGAAACCCTCATGTGTTTGTTTCTCTAGCGATAAATCCGATAAAAAAAGGCCGTTGCCGCTTCGAATCGGCAACGGCCTTTTTGTCTGATGACGACTCGCCGCGGCAAGTGCTCAGGGGTTCGCTCCGGTCGCCACCGGCCGTTTCGGATCGGAACTCCACTCGCTCCACGAGCCCGGGTACAGCGCTGAGCCATGCAGGCCGGCAACCTCCATCGCGAGCGAATTCACGCAGGCGGTCACGCCCGAGCCGCATTGCAGCACCACGTGCTCCGGCGACGTGTCGCCGAGCAGCGCATGGAATTCCTCGCGCAGAGTGTGCGCCGGCTTGAAGCGGCCGTCGGCGGTCAGGTTGTCCTTGAAGAAGCGGTTCAGCGCGCCCGGGATATGGCCGCCGACGCGGTCGAGCGTCTCGTTTTCGCCGCGATAGCGATCGGGCGCGCGCGCATCCACGACGATTCGCTCCTTCGAGTCGAGGTTGCGCTCGATCGCCTGGCTATCGATGGTCACCGCGAGCGGCGCGGCCGCCTTGAAGTCGCCGGTATTCTGCGCGGGTACGGCCTGCGTCAGCGGTTGGCCAGCCGCTTCCCATGCCTGCAGCCCGCCGTCGAGCAGCGCGACCGCGTCGTGGCCGAGCCAGCGCAACAGCCACCAGACGCGCGCCGCGTACATGCCGCCTTGCGCGTCGTATGCGACGACCTGTTGACCTTGCTTCAGCCCCCGCGACTCGAGCGTTTCGACGAGCCGCGCGCGATCGGGCAGCGGATGCCGGCCGTTCGAGCCGTTCTTCGGCCCGGACAGATCGCGATCGAGATGCAGATAGTGCGCGCCCGGCAGATGGCCAGCCAGCCAGGCTTTCTCCCCCGCGTCGGTATCGGCGAGGTCGAACCGGCAGTCGATCACGAACACGCTGCCCGGCGCGGCAGTGAGCCGCTCGGCAAGATTGGTCGCGGAGATCAGGGTGGTGTAATGAGTGTGGGGCATGAGCGTCTCCTCGATACGGGCGATGGCGGCTGCGGGCCGCGTCGTTCACGCGGTTGGCGCAATCGCCGGTCTATGTCGTTAGTCTAAACAAAAAAAGACGGGTCGAAGCCCGTCTTTCGTTGAGTCGATCGATGCGCCAAGCGGCGGGATCAGATCGTGCCGAGTTCGCGCCGCAGAAACTCATGGAAGTGCTGCATGCCGTCTTCCATCGGGCTCTGATACGGACCGACCTGCGACTCGCCGCGCTCCATCAACGCGAGACGGCCGGCGTCCATGCGCTCGGCGATCTCGTCGTCTTCGCGGGCCGTCTCCATATAGGCGGCGCGCTCGGCTTCGACGAAATCGCGCTCGAACAGCGCGATTTCCTCGGGGTAATAGAACTCCACCACGTTGGTGGTCTTCTGCGGACCGCGCGGAATCAGCCATGACACCACCAGCACGTGCGGATACCACTCGATCATGATGCCCGGGTAGTACACCATCCAGATCGCGCCGAACTCGGGCGGATTGCCGTCGCGAAAGCGCAGCACTTCATCATGCCACTTGCGATACGTCGGGCTTCCCGGTTGCTCGAGCGCCTTGTGCACACCGACTGTCTGCACGCTGTACCAGTCGCCGAACTCCCAGGTTAGATCATCGCAATTGACGAAGCTGCCGAGGCCCGGATGGAACGGCGCGACGTGATAGTCCTCCAGATAGACCTCGATGAAGGTCTTCCAGTTGTAGTTGCACTCGTGGACTTCGACGTGATCGAACATGAAGCCCGAGAAGTCGAAGTGGCGCTTGGTGCCGAGGCGTGCGAGATCTTTCGCGACGTTGCGACCTTGCGCCTCGAACAGCAGACCCTGCCAGTTCTGCAGCGGCGTGGAGCCGAGATTCAGGCACGGGTTGTCGGCGAAATGGGGCGCGCCGAGCAGCTCGCCCTTCAGGTCGTACGTCCAGCGATGCAGCGGACAGACGATGTTCTGCGTCTGCCCGCGGCCGTTGAGCATGATGGCTTGCCGGTGGCGGCACACATTCGACAGCAACTCAACTTGCGACTGCTGGTTACGGACGAGTACCCGCCCCTCGCGTTCGCTGGGCAAGGCAAAATAATCCCCCGCTTCGGGCACCATGAGATCGTGGCCGATGTAGCGAGGACCTTTCTTGAAAAGGGTGTCGATTTCGCGCGTAAGAAGCGCTTCGTCAAAGTAAGCCGTGACTGGCAGCTGGCTGTGAACAGACCGCAACTGCAATGCATTGCTCAGATTGGACATTCCCACTCCCGATGAAGACGTGAAAGCAGTGAACAACCCAACCATCGAAGATTCGATTTAGGGAGCCCGCGATTATACCCGTTTCCCTGTGACAGGGACACTTAAGTCCCTGATTTGGGTTAAAAATGTCAAGAAAGTTCGGCATTTTCGCCGCAGACCTCGAGCTTTTTTTCTGCGAGACTTCAGGGTCGAAGCGGGGCAAAGGTGGACATCGGACAGGCTCGAAGCAAGGTGGCACGGCGGAGCGCAGGCCTTCGAGCGGATCGAAAATGTCGCTTTTGCCGTAGAATGTCCGACTTGTTTTAATTTTGCGACTATTCATGGCGAAGACCGCATCGAACGATTCCGCCGCCGCGCCAGCCGAAAGCGGCGACAGCGCGCCGCTGCCGGAGAATTACGAGGCAGCGCAGACGGAGCTGGAAGAGCTCGTTGCGCGCATGGAAGGCGGCAGCCTGAGCCTCGAGGAATCGCTGGCCGCGTACCGTCGCGGGGCGGCACTTGTCGCATTCTGTCAACAGCAGCTCGAAAAGGTCGAGCAGCAGGTGCGGGTCCTCGATGGCGAGACCCTCAAGCCGCTGCCCATGAATACCGCAGGCACAGCCGCGACTGAGAGCGGGGACGACCTATGACATTCGAACAATGGACGCGCTCGGTGCTCGAACGCGTCGAAACGGCTCTGGAACACTATCTGCCGGCCGAGACGACCGAACCCGCCAAGCTACACGAGGCGATGCGCTATGCGGTGCTGGGTGGCGGCAAGCGGGTGCGGCCACTCCTGTGCCACGCGGCCGGCGAGCTGACCGGCGCGCGCGCCGAACGCCTCGATGCGGCGGCGGCGGCGCTGGAAATGATCCACGTGTACTCGCTCGTGCACGACGACATGCCCTGCATGGACGACGACGAACTGCGCCGCGGCAAGCCGACGGTCCACGTCAAGTATGACGAAGCGACCGCGCTGCTGGTCGGCGACGCGCTGCAATCGCAGGCATTCGTCGTGCTCACGTCCGACGTATTGGGCCAGCCGCAGCAGGCCTCGCTCGTGCGCGAACTCGCGCTCGCCAGCGGCTCGATCGGCATGTGCGGCGGGCAGGCCATCGATCTGGCGAGCGTCGGCCACACGCTGACCCGCCCGCAACTCGAGACCATGCATCGCATGAAGACCGGCGCGCTGCTGCGCGCGGCCGTGCGCATGGGCGCACTGGCTGGCGAGACGCCGGACGCGCAGGCTCTGGCTTCGCTCGACGCCTACGCCGCCGCGGTCGGTCTCGCGTTTCAGGTCGTCGACGACATTCTCGACGTCACGACCGACTCCGCAACGCTTGGCAAGACCGCCGGCAAGGACGCGAAGGACGGCAAGCCGACCTACGTGTCGATTATCGGGCTCGACGCGTCGCGCGCGCTCGCGGCGCAACTGCGCAGCGACGCTCACGCCGCGCTTGCACCGTTCGGCGCTCGCGCACAGCGTCTTGCCGAACTGGCCGACCTGGTGGTGAACCGGGTCAGCTGAACGCGAAAGCCCGCCGCCGCGCACCCTCCATCCCCGGGGTGCATGAATGAAGTGCGGGCGCGTAAGTTTTCCTACAATGGAACGACGATGTACGACTTGCTGAAAACCATCGACGACCCGGCAGCCCTGCGCCGCCTCGATCGCCGTCAATTGCAACCGCTTGCCGACGAGTTGCGCGCCTTTGTGCTCGACAGCGTATCGCAGACGGGCGGCCATCTCTCGTCCAACCTCGGCACGGTCGAGTTGACCATCGCGCTGCATTACGTGTTCGACACGCCGCACGATCGGATCGTCTGGGACGTAGGCCATCAGACCTATCCGCACAAGATCCTGACCGGTCGTCGCGACCAGATGCACACGCTGCGTCAGTTGGGCGGCATCTCGGGCTTCCCGAAACGCGACGAATCGGAATACGACACCTTCGGCACCGCGCACTCGAGCACGTCGATCTCGGCCGCGCTCGGCATGGCGATCGCGAGCAAGCTGCAGGGCGACAACCGCATGGGTATCGCGGTTATCGGCGACGGCGCGATGACGGCCGGCATGGCCTTCGAGGCCATGAACAACGCGGGCGTCGAAGACGACGTCCCGCTGCTCGTGATCCTCAACGACAACGACATGTCGATCTCGCCGCCGGTCGGCGCGCTGAATCGCCATCTCGCGCGTCTGATGTCGGGGCGCTTCTACGCGGCCGCGCGTGCGGGCGTCGAGCGCGTGCTGCGGGTTGCGCCGCCGGTGCTCGATCTCGCGCGCAAGCTCGAGGAGCACGCGAAGGGCATGATTGTGCCGGCCACGCTGTTCGAAGAGTTCGGCTTCAACTACATCGGGCCGATCGACGGTCACGATCTCGATTCGCTGATCCCGACGCTGCAAAACATCAAGGAACTGCGCGGGCCGCAATTCCTTCACGTGGTCACGAAGAAAGGCCAGGGCTACAAGCTGGCCGAGGCCGATCCGGTGCTGTACCACGGCCCGGGCAAGTTCAACCCGGCCGAGGGCATCAAGCCGGCCGCGACGCCGTCGAAGAAGACCTACACGCAGGTGTTCGGCGAATGGCTGTGCGATGCGGCCGAGCTCGACTCGCGCGTGGTCGGCATTACACCGGCGATGCGTGAAGGCTCGGGCATGGTCGAGTTCGAAAAGCGCTTCCCGGATCGTTACTTCGACGTCGGCATCGCCGAGCAGCACGCGGTGACGTTCGCGGGCGGCCTCGCCGCGGACGGCATGAAGCCGGTCGTCGCGATCTATTCGACCTTCCTGCAACGCGCGTATGACCAGTTGATTCACGACATCGCGCTGCAAAACCTGCCGGTGGTGTTCGCCATCGATCGCGCGGGTCTCGTCGGTGCGGACGGCGCGACGCATGCGGGCGCGTACGACCTCGCGTTCATGCGTTGTATCCCGAACATGACCGTGATGGCGCCGTCGGACGAAAACGAGTGCCGTCAGATGCTGTACACCGCGTTGCAGCAGTCGCATCCGACCGCTGTGCGCTACCCGCGCGGCGCGGGTACCGGTGTCGCAACCGTCAAGCAGATGGCCGCGTTGCCGCTCGGCAAGGGTGAAGTGCGTCGCGAGACGTCGGCGCCGGCTGGCAAGCGCATCGCGATTCTCGCGTTCGGCACGATGGTCGCGCCGTCGCTCGCGGCCGCCGAGCAATTCGACGCCACCGTCGCGAACATGCGCTTCGTGAAGCCGCTCGACACCGAACTCGTGCGCAAGCTGGCCGAGACGCACGACGCGATCGTCACCGTCGAGGAAGGCTGCATCATGGGTGGCGCGGGTTCGGCCTGCGTCGAAGCCCTGCTCGCAAGTGGGGTTATGCGCCCCGTACTACAATTGGGCCTCCCCGATCGGTTCATCGATCACGGGGACCCGGCCAAGCTGCTCGCCGCGTGCGGTCTCGACGCCGCGGGTATCGCCCGGTCGATTCGCGAACGCTTCCTCGCAAGCGGCGCGGTCGGCGGTCAGTCGTCGGTGAAGCGCGTCGCTTAAGGCGCTGTCGCCTGTCGTGCCGCCGCGGTACGACTCATGCCGCCGTCATGCGACGGCGGCTTCGGCAATCTCCAGTTTGAATCGACGGGTCCTGCGGCCCGTCACCCAACGCCGGCGGCAGCCGGCGTTCCCCGTTGCGCGCGCTGATCTGCACGGCCGCTGGGCGCTTCGAGCTCGCTGCGCGATGGTCGCCGATGCAGCGAGACCTTGACGCAGCCAGGCGCTTTCCAGAAAGGACAAAAGAATGAATCAGATGAATCCCGCCTTCGTGATGCCCGACGTGCAAAGCACCCCCGACACGCGCCAGATTCCGATCCAGCGGGTCGGCGTGAAGGGCGTGCGTCATCCGTTGACGGTCCGCACGCAAGCCGGTGAAGTGCAGCCAACGGTCGGCACGTGGAATCTCGACGTGCATCTGCCGGCCGAGCAGAAGGGCACGCACATGTCGCGCTTCGTCGCGTTGCTCGAAGAGAACAAGGCGCCGCTCGAACCGGCCACGTTCCGCACGATGCTCGCTGCCATGCTCGATAAGCTCGAGGCCGAGGCGGGCCGCATCGAAGTGTCATTCCCTTACTTCGTGAACAAGACCGCGCCGGTGTCGGGCGTGCAGAGCCTGCTCGACTACGAAGTCACGCTGACCGGCGAGACCCGCCATGGCGCGACGCGGCTGTTTCTGAAGGTGCTGGTGCCGGTCACGAGCCTGTGCCCGTGCTCGAAGAAAATCTCGCAGTACGGCGCGCACAACCAGCGCTCGCACGTGACGATCGATGCCGAGCTCATCGGCGACGTCGCTGTCGAAGAGTTGATCCGCATCGCCGAGGAAGAAGCGTCGTGCGAGCTGTGGGGTCTGCTCAAGCGTCCGGACGAGAAGTTTGTTACCGAGCGCGCGTATGAAAATCCGAAGTTCGTCGAAGACCTCGTGCGCGACGTTGCCCAGCGTCTGAACGCCGACGAGCGCATCGTCGCGTATGTGCTCGAAGCCGAGAACTTCGAGTCGATTCACAATCACAGCGCTTATGCGATGATCGAGCAGGACAAGCGCCTGGCCTGATACGTTCTGTGTCGGTCTACGCCGTTCGTTGCAAAAGCATTGAACCCATGAAAAAGCCGCTTTTTTATCGTCTTGCGGCGCCGGGTTAGTGCGCGAGCGACGTCAGATCCCAGCGCGGCTTCACGGTGAACGCGTAGTCGTTGACGGCCTGTTCGGGCCAGCGTTGCAGACGCAGCGCGCCGGCCAGCGCGATCATCGCCCCATTGTCCGTGCACAGCGACAGGTCGGGATAGTGCACGTAAAAATTGCGCTTCTGCGCGGCGGCCGACAGCGCTTCGCGCAACTGCCGGTTCGCGCCGACGCCGCCCGCCACCACCAGCCGGTTCAGCTTCGTGCGCTTGAGCGCGGCGAGCGATTTCGCGGCCAGCACTTCGACGGCGGCATCGACGAAACCGCGCGCGAGGTCGGCCTTGGCCTGCTCGCAGATGTTTGCGCCGCCCAGCCGGTTGGCGTGCGTGAGCACGGCGGTCTTCAGGCCGCTGAAGCTGAAATCGAGGTCGCCGGAATGCAGCATCGGGCGGGGCAGCACGACCGCGCCGGGTGTGCCGAACTCGGCCATGCGCGAGACTTCTGGGCCGCCCGGATAGCCGAGGCCCAGCAGCTTGGCGGTTTTGTCGAAGGCTTCGCCGGCGGCGTCGTCGAGCGTTTCGCCGAGCGTCTCGTAGACGCCGACGTCCGTCACGCGCATTAGCTGCGTATGGCCGCCCGACACCAGCAGCGCGACGAATGGAAACGGCGGCGGCTCGTCGACGAGCAGCGGCGACAGCAAATGCCCTTCGAGATGGTGAATACCGACGGTCGGCTTGTTCCACGCCATCGCCAGCGAATTGGCGACGCTCGCGCCGACCAGCAGCGCGCCCGCGAGCCCGGGCCCTTGTGTGTAGGCGATCGCGTCGATGTCGCCGCGCGCGACGCCAGCGCGCTCCATCACCTCTTCGAGCAGCGGCAGCGCGCGGCGGATATGGTCGCGCGATGCAAGCTCCGGCACGACGCCGCCGTACTCCCGATGCATCGCAATCTGCGAATGCAGCGCGTGCGCGAGCAGGCCGCGCTCCGTGTCGTAGAGCGCGAGACCGGTTTCGTCGCAGGAGCTTTCGATGCCGAGAACGAGCATGATGAATCGCTTGGGACGGGCGCGCGCGACGCGCGTCCGAAAGTAAAAGGTAAGCCTGAAAGTATACCAGCGCGCACAAGCGGCCGCTGGCGGCCGGCTGCGCACGGGCATGGGCGCGAGGGTCCGGCAGGTACAATGCGGCCCCATGGAATCCTACGATATCGCGGTGATCGGCGCGGGCGCGGCCGGCATGATGTGCGCTGCAGTTGCCGGTCAACTTGGTCGGCGTGTGACGCTGATCGACCACTCGCAGCGTCTCGCGGAAAAAATCCGCATTTCCGGCGGCGGCCGCTGCAACTTCACGAATCTGTATGCGGGGCCGGCCAATTATCTGTCGGCGAATCCGCATTTTTGCCGCTCGGCGCTTGCACGCTATACGCCGCGCGACTTCATGGCGCTGCTGAAGCAGCATCGCGTGACATGGCACGAGAAGCACAAGGGCCAACTGTTTTGCGATCAGTCGAGCGACGCGGTCATCGACGTGCTCAAAAACGAGTGCGACGCCGGTGGCGTTGCATGGCGCACGCCGCTGTCCGTCGAAGAAGTGCGCCAGGACGCAGAAGGGCGGTTCCTGCTTGGCACGACGGCGGGCACGATCGCCGCCCGTGCGCTCGTGATCGCTACGGGCGGTCTGTCGATCCCGAAGATCGGCGCGACCGATTTCGCATACCGAATCGCCAAGCAGTTCGGCCACAAGCTGATCGACACGCGCCCCGCGCTGGTACCGCTGACCTTCGCGCCCGCCGACTGGGAGCCGTTTGCGGCGCTGTCGGGCGTGTCGCTCGAAGTCCAGCTGTCGACCGGCAATAAGAAGACCGGCGCGGAGTTCACCGAAGATCTGCTGCTCACGCACCGCGGCCTGTCGGGTCCGGGGGTGCTGCAGATATCGAGCTACTGGCAGCCCGGCGAGCCGATTCACATCAATCTGCTGCCGGAGCGCGACGCCGCGGTCGCGCTGATCGACGCGAAAAACGGCACTAAGCGGCAGATTGGCAATCTGCTGTCGGAGTGGGTGCCGCAGCGGCTCGCGCACGTGTGGCTCGACACGCACCAGGTGGCCGCCGAGGCCCGCGTCGCCGATTTGCCGGACAAGTCGCTGCGCCGCATCGGTGAGGCGCTGTCGCGCTGGACGCTCACGCCGAACGGCACCGAGGGTTATCGCAAGGCCGAAGTGACGCGCGGCGGCGTCGATACGCGCGGTTTGTCATCGACGACGATGATGAGCGCGCGGGTGCCGGGCCTCTACTTCATCGGCGAGGCGGTCGACGTGACCGGCTGGCTCGGCGGCTACAACTTCCAGTGGGCGTGGGCGTCGGGTGTCGCGGCCGGAGAGGCGGCCGCCGAATATGCCCGGGGGGCTTGACGGCGCAATGGCTTTGTGAGAAAGCTCTGCTATACTCCTGAACCTTTACAAAGTTCCGTTATTGAAAAATGACGACTATCCGCGTAAAAGACAATGAGCCGTTCGAAGTCGCCATGCGCCGTTTCAAGCGCACCATGGAGAAAAACGGCTTACTGACGGAACTTCGCGCTCGCGAGTTTTACGAGAAACCCACAGCCGAACGCAAGCGCAAGAAAGCGGCGGCGGTGAAGCGTCATTTCAAGCGTCTGCGTGGCCAGATGCTGCCAAAAAAGCTCTACTGATTCTGGCGTTGCCCCGCTGTACGCGGCGCGGCAGCATCCCAGCCGATGGCGGCACCACAGTGCCATCACGGCAAACCCGGCCCATCGGGCCAGCCGGCAGGGTCGCATCCACTACGCATATTGCGCCAACCCGCTTGAGGAAGAAGTCCCAAGCGGGTTTTCGTGCTGATGCGGCGGTATCGCCGCCATCGACCGGCCGGTTTTTCAACTTTTCAACGCAATTCAGGTGAGTGATGAGTCTCAAGGACCGGATCAACGACGATATGAAAGCTGCCATGCGGGCGCGCGAGACCGAGCGTCTCGGTACGATCCGCCTGCTGCTCGCCGCGATCAAGCAGCGTGAAGTCGATGAGCGGGTCACGCTCGACGATGCCGGCATAACCGCCGTGGTCGACAAGATGATCAAGCAGCGCAAAGATTCGATCAGCCAGTTCGAGGCCGCCGGACGCACGGATCTCGCGGACAAGGAAAAGGCTGAGCTGGCCATTCTTTCCGCCTATATGCCCGAGCAGATGTCCGAAGCGGAAATCGTTGCCGAAGTGCAGGCGGCGGTCGCGCAGACTGGCGCTGCCGGCCCGCAGGACATGGGCAAGGTGATGGGCGTGCTGAAGCCGAAGCTGGCCGGCCGCGCCGACATGACCGCCGTCTCCGCGCAGGTCAAGGCCGCGCTCGCGAAGTAACCCTGTCGATTTGTCCGGGTCGCGCGCCCCTCCGGAAGGCGAGGCGCGGGGCTTGGCCGCGGTGTCGAGCCCGGACTCCGGGCTTGGATTTTGAAGCTTTCCAGGCAGCGTTATTTACTGTGATCCCACCGTCATTCCTGCAGGACCTGCTCAACCGCGTCGATATCGTCGACGTGGTCGGCCGGTATGTGCAGCTGAAAAAGGGCGGCGCGAACTTCATGGGGCTGTGCCCGTTTCACAACGAGAAGAGTCCCTCGTTTACGGTTAGTCCGACTAAGCAGTTTTATCACTGCTTCGGCTGCGGTGCGCATGGCACGGCCATCGGTTTCCTGATGGAACACGTGGGGGCGTCGTTTCCCGAAGCGGTCAACGAGCTCGCGCAATCGGTCGGTCTCACCGTGCCGAACGAGCCTTCGCCCGGATATGGCGGTGGTGGCGGAGCTGGCGGCGGCTACGTGCCGGCGGCGTCGAAGGCTGTCACCACAGCGCTGTCCGATCTCATGCAGATCGCCTGTGACTACTACCGCAAGCAACTGCGCGGTGCGCCGGGCGCGATCCAGTATCTGAAAAAGCGCGGTCTGACCGGCGAAATCGCCGCGCGCTTCGGTCTCGGCTATGCGCCCGAAGGCTGGCAAAACCTCGAGGCGGCGTTCCCGAACTATCGCGACGACGCGCTGGTCGAAGCGGGCCTCGTGATCGTCAGCGAAAAGTCGGACGCGCAGGGTCAGAACCGCCGCTACGACCGCTTCCGCGAGCGGATCATGTTCCCGATCCGCAATGTCAAAGGGCAGGTGGTCGGCTTCGGCGGCCGCGTGCTCGACGGCGGCGAGCCGAAATATTTGAATTCGCCCGAAACGCCGCTATTTAACAAGGGCAGCGAGCTGTACGGGCTGTTCGAGGCGCGTCTGGCGATTCGAGAGCAGCACTACGTGCTGGTCGTCGAAGGTTATATGGACGTGGTTGCGCTGGCTCAGTTGGGGTTCCAGAACGCGGTCGCGACCCTCGGCACCGCTTGCACACCGATTCATGTGCAGAAACTGATGCGCCAGACCGACACGGTCATTTTCAGTTTCGACGGCGACGCGGCCGGCCGGCGTGCAGCGCGCCGTGCGCTCGATGCGTGCCTGCCGCATGCCGCCGACAACCGCACGATCCGTTTCCTGTTCCTACCGAGCGAGCACGATCCCGACAGCTACGTGCGCGAGTTCGGAACCGAGGCTTTCGCCGAGCAGGTCGAACGGGCGATGCCGCTGTCGCAGTTCATGCTCAACGAGGTACTGACCGGCAAGGAGCTCGATCAGCCCGAGGGCAAAGCCCGCGCGCTGTTCGACGCGAAGCCGCTGCTGCAGGCGTTGCCGGCCAACGCGCTGCGAGCGCAGATCATGCATATGTTCGCCGACCGGCTCGATGTGCCGTTCAGCGAAGTGGCGGCGCTTTGCGAAGTCGATGCCCGGATTGCGGCCGCGGCGCGCGAGGCGCCGGCCCGCAAGGACCGCCGCAGCGTGACCGGAATCGAGGAAAAGACGCTGCGCAACCTGGTGATGTATCCGCGCACGGTCGCGATGCTCGACGAAGAGGCCGAAGAGGCCCTGCTCACCGTGACCCGGCACGGCGAACTGTTCGCGGAAGTGACGACGCACGCGCGCGCCCTCGGCGATTCGGCGGCGTTCCAGTTGTTGTCAGATCTCTTGCGAAATGGCGCGAACGCCCCAACTTTCGAGGAAATCTTTCGCAAAATTCTAGACTATGATGAAAACGTCCGGGATTTGCTGCTGAAAGACCCGCAGGACGCGGCCGTCATCGAGGAGCGGCGCGAGCAGGAACGAATCGTCGGCGAGGAGTTGAAGGCCGCAATTTTGAAGATGCGATACGACGCTTATTGCGATCGTCTCGAACAGCTTTCGCGACAGTCACGACATACGCCGGAAGAGTTTGCCGAGTTTTCGGAGCTCAACCGGAAGCGGGCCGACATGAAGCGTCAACTCGGTCTGTAGCGGAGAGGGCAAAACCTCGGGTGCTATAATCAAAAGTTTCTAGCGGTTTGTTTTTTCAAGGGTTTTCCTAGCAAAGGCGAAAGGCGATGCGATGGCAAAGACGACAGGCGGAAATCAGACAACTGGCTCACGCGCTAAAGAGCGCACCGGAAAAGTTACCGAAGCCAGGCTGACTGCATCCGCCAAAAGGACGTCTGCTGTCAGCGTTGCACCAGCTGCCGGGAAGAAGTCGTCGACCACTGCGGCCGCGCAGGCCGCACCGGTTCGGGCGGCGAAAGCTGTAGCACCGCCGGCTGCCAAGCGGGCGGGTGTCAGAAGCGCAAGGGAAGCGGCTGCCGTTAAGGACGATGCGGCAGCGCGCGTGACTTCAGTATCCACGGTTCATCCGGCTGTTGTCCAACAGCCGGGGGTCGAGACTACAGCCGGTACGGCGAACTCCATGACGAAAAAGCTGAATGAAGTACCCGTCGATGACGATGCAACCCAGGCCGAAGAAACCGCTGCCGCCGCACCGGGCAAGGTGGAAAAGGTCAAGGCTCGCGACCGTCGTGCAAAGGAAAAAGCGCTGCTGAAGGATGCGTTCGCGTCGTCGCAGCCTGGCACGGTGGAGGAGCTCGAGGAGCGTCGCTCCAAGCTGCGCGCGCTGATCAAACTCGGCAAGGAGCGCGGCTTCCTCACGTACGCTGAAATCAACGATCACCTGCCGGACAACTTCACCGAGACCGAGGCGATCGAAGGCATCATCAGCACGTTCAACGACATGGGCGTCGCGGTCTACGAACAGGCCCCTGACGCTGAAACGCTGCTGCTCAACGACAACGCGCCCGCGGCTTCGTCGGACGATGAAGTCGAAGAGGAAGCCGAAGTCGCGCTGTCCACCGTCGACTCCGAATTTGGCCGCACCACCGATCCCGTGCGCATGTACATGCGCGAAATGGGCACGGTCGAGCTGCTTACGCGCGAAGGCGAAATCGAGATCGCCAAGCGCATCGAAGACGGCCTGAAGCACATGGTGATGGCCATCTCCGCGTGCCCGACCACGATCGCCGACATCCTCGCGATGGCCGAGCGCGTCGCCAATGACGAAGTGCGCATCGACGAACTCGTCGACGGTCTGATCGACGCCGACGCGGAAGACGCCGACGGCTTCTCCGCCCAGGAAGCGGAAGCGATCGAGAACGAAGACGAGGAAGCCGAGGAAGAGGACGAAGAGGACGAGGAAGAGGACGACGGCTCGGCGCAAGCCACCGCCAACGCCGCGCAACTCGAAGCGCTGCGGCGCGCGTCGCTCGAAAAATTCGCGTTGATCAGCGAATGGTTCGACAAGATGCGTCGCGCGTTCGAGAAGGAAGGCTACAAGTCCAAGTCGTACCTGAAGGCGCAGGAAACCATCCAGAACGAGCTGATGACGATCCGCTTCACCGCGCGTACCGTCGAGCGTCTGTGTGACACGTTGCGCGCGCAGGTCGATGAAGTGCGCCAGGTCGAGCGTCAGATCCTGCATACCGTAGTCGACAAGTGCGGCATGCCGCGCGCGGAATTCATCGCGCGTTTCCCGGGCAGCGAGACGGACCTCGAATGGGCCGACAAGATCGTAGCCGAGGGGCATGTATATAGCGCGATCCTCACGCGCAACATTCCGGCGATTCGCGAACAGCAGCAGCGTCTGCTCGATCTGCAGGCGCGCGTGGTGCTGCCGCTGAAGGACCTGAAGGAAACCAACCGTCAGATGGCGGCCGGCGAACTGAAGGCGCGTCAGGCGAAGCGCGAGATGACCGAGGCCAACCTGCGTCTCGTGATCTCGATCGCGAAGAAGTACACGAACCGCGGTCTGCAGTTCCTCGACCTGATTCAGGAAGGCAACATTGGCCTGATGAAGGCGGTGGACAAATTCGAATACCGTCGTGGCTACAAGTTCTCCACGTATGCGACGTGGTGGATTCGCCAGGCCATTACGCGTTCGATCGCCGACCAGGCGCGCACGATCCGGATTCCGGTTCACATGATCGAAACGATCAACAAGATGAACCGCATCTCGCGCCAGATTCTGCAGGAAACCGGTCTCGAGCCGGACCCGGCAACGCTGGCCGAGAAGATGGAAATGCCGGAAGACAAGATCCGCAAGATCATGAAGATCGCGAAGGAGCCGATCTCGATGGAAACGCCGATCGGCGACGACGACGATTCGCATCTGGGCGACTTCATCGAAGATACGAACACGGTCGCCCCGGCGGATGCGGCGTTGCACGCGAGCATGCGCGACGTCGTGAAGGATGTGCTCGACTCGCTCACGCCGCGCGAAGCGAAGGTGCTGCGCATGCGTTTCGGTATCGAGATGAGCACCGATCACACGCTCGAAGAAGTCGGTAAGCAGTTCGACGTGACGCGTGAGCGGATTCGTCAGATCGAGGCGAAGGCGCTGCGCAAGCTGCGTCATCCGAGCCGTTCGGACAAGCTGAAGTCGTTCCTCGAAGGCAATTGACGTCGACGGCCGCGGCTCGCCGCAAATGATGCGATTAAGGGGCCTCCCGGTCGTTTCGCGGAAGCGAAGCGGTTGCGGAGGCCCCTTTTTCGTGTAGTATGTCGGCCAATCGACGAAACGGGCCCGGCCTTCACGACCGGGTCTTTTTCTTGGGCTGGACGCCGTGTTGGTTGCAGGCAGTGGACTCATAATCCACCTCCGAAAGGACATCGTGGGTTCGAACCCCACCCGGCCCACCAAAGTATTGAAGAAAGGGTTCCGAATTCCGGAACCCTTTTTTGTTTTTGGGCGGCCTTCGGCTGCCTGTGTTTCGCGACACTCATTGGCATGTCGCTTGCTCCGACTCGGCTTCCACGCCCTATCCAATAACGAGAACGATCATGCGAACCGACCACAGCGCAGCCGAGTTAATCCCGCCCCAACCCCTGCCAGCCGCGTCGCCCGCGTCGCTCGATGACGCCAACGAAGACCCGCCGCAGCCATCAGTGCGAGCACTGACGCGGGTCGCATTCTGCTTCGCGTGGCTATTCGGGCTGGAGCCGTTCCTCACGGCTTCGTCGGATGAGGTGGGGATTCGCGCTTCGAACGTCACTGAGGCGTCGGGCGTTGCAATTTCGGTTTCGAGCCAACGCAACTTCTACAGGCGCCGCCGCCGGCGAGCTTGCCAGCGATCGCAGGAATAGCCGTTGCGCATCCAGCGTAGGGAGAAGTTCCCGTCCACGTGGAGGCCGTCATGCAAACCGACCCAACCATCGATCCCGTCGCGCCTCCGAATCAGCCGCTCGAGGAATCCGACTGCGAGCCGCGTCCATTGCCCGACACGCCGCCCGATACCGACCCGCTCGCTCCGGGTTCCTCGCCCGAGGACGAGGAGGCGCTCGAGCGCGCTCCCCGCAAGCCATAAGCGCTGATCGCGCGTAATCAGGGAAACTCCGTGTAAATGCGGGTGCCGCCCGGCCGTTAATTGAATGTGGAAGGCCTGTTGATGCACGCCGTCCGCTTTCAGCGCGGGTCTTGTCACGCGGCGGCCGGCGCCGCAATTCACCTCCGGGCAATGCCCGTGCTGAAGGCTTTTTCGAGTGGTCGCGAGTGCATCTTTAGAGACGTGACTGAGGGTGCTTGCTAAAGCGTGAAATCAGAAGACCGCCGCAATGGCGGTGTCTCAATAGTGAATGCTGATTCGACGCGACAGGCTAAGACCGTTGTGCTGCCAGGGAGTGGCAGCAACTGTTTACCTTGGCCAATAAAGACCAGGTGAATAGGCGGTCTTGTCGATTCGACGAGTTAATCGTTCTCGCTCGAAACGATTAATTGCCACATGAGCCAAGAAGACTGCATTAACCCCATTAAGTTCCCTTGAGCTCAAAGTAAATTTAAAACAACGCGGAAAACCGTCATTCGAGCCATTCGATTACCAGAAATATCGACGGTCTTTTCGTCGATTTGCTCCGACCCGATTACGTCGCGCGTATTAAAACACTGTTGCAAACGCACAACTTCGAATATTGGCGCGTTGCAAATTCGTTTTGATTGGGGCTGCGATCCGGCACTTAGATCTTGCGATAAACGTCGGAAAAACAAGAAGTTATCCCCATCGGCTCCAGCATTGTTGCGAAATTCGAAAAACCCTGTTGCGTGAATTGTCGGCGTCGATACCAGGGTGTCCCCCTACACTCACGCTTCGCTTCAAGGGTGCCCGGTCGATCCGAACGGGTCGGCCAAGCGGGCGGCGGCAGATGCGATGCATCGGCTGCTGAGGCAGGTCCTGCTCCCCGTATAAATTTTTCGAATTGGAGTTCCCATGAAAAAGAGTCTCATCGTCGTTGCGGCTGCCGCATCGTTCGCTTCGGTCGCTCACGCACAAAGCAGCGTGACCCTGTACGGTCTGATCGACGCAGGTCTGACCTACACCAGCAACGTTGCTGGCAGCTCCAAGTGGGCAGCAAATAGCGGCGGCATCGACCAGAGCCGCTTCGGCCTGCGTGGCTCGGAAGATCTGGGCGGCGGTCTGAAGGCAATCTTCACGTTGGAAAGCGGCTTCAACATCAACAACGGCCAGTTCGCTAACAACAAGGGCATGTTCAACCGTCAGGCCTTCGTCGGTCTGTCGAGCGCGCAATTCGGTACGGTCACGCTGGGTCGCCAGTACGACGCAGCGCAGGACTACCTTGCACCGCTGACCGCAACGGGCAGCTGGGGCGGCACGAACTTCGCGCACCCGTTCAACAACGACAACCTGAGCACCAACGGTGGTCTGTCGGTCAACAACTCGGTCAAGTACTCGAGCGCTAACTACGCTGGCTTCACGTTCGGCGGCACGTACGGCTTCTCGAACCAGGCTGGTAACTTCGCAAACAACCGCCAGTACAGCTTGGGCGCTGCATACCAGTGGCAAGGCCTGCACCTCGGTGCTGCGTACGTACAGCAAAACAACCCGGCTGCTAACACGAGCGGCGCATCGGACGGCGTCGTGGCGAACACCGCGGGCGTCCTGACGGGCAACTTCCGTCAGCGTCAGTTCGGCGCAGGCGCTTCGTACGGCTTCGGCCCGGCGCTGGTCGGCGTGGCCTGGACGCAATCGCGCATCGACAACCTGGTTGGTGCAGCAGCTGGTCAGCGTCAAGGCCACACCAACAACTACGAAATCAACGGCAAGTACAACGTGACCCCGGCGATGGCTCTCGGCGTTGCGTACACGTTCACCGACGCACGCGGCTACGGCATCAACGCCGACGGTAACGACATGAAGACCCGTTACCACCAGATCGGCCTGCAGGCTGACTACTCGCTGTCGCGTCGCACCGACGTCTACGCTCAGGCTGTGTATCAGCACGCAATGGGCGACGGCGGCGTGGCTTCGATCTACAGCGGCGACAACACGGTTCCGACCTCGTCGTCGAAGAACCAGACGGCTGCTACGGTCGGTCTGCGTCACCGCTTCTAAGCTTCAGCAGAAGCTGCCTGTAGTACAGAAAGGTGCCGTTCGCGGCACCTTTTTTTATGCGCGCGGCAAACCGGTAAGCCGGTTTCCGTATGCGAGCCAAAAAAACGGGCGTCCCTGAGGGCGCCCGTTTTGGCATTACGACCCGGAGACTTAGAAAATCGTCCGCAGACCGAGCGCAACGCCGGTCTGGTTGTTGCGGCCCGGCAGTTCGACCGAGGCCGCGCCAGACACCTTGTCGAAATCGACGGTGCCGTACACCTCGGTACGCTTCGACAGCGCGTACTCGGCCAATCCGACGAACGTGTAGCGATAGCCGCTGCCGACCTGACCATTGCCGATCGCCGCGTTCGACATGTGGTCGTAGTACGCGGCGCCCGTCAGCGTCAGCGCGCGCGTGGCCTGCCACGTGACGCCGGCGAACGGTCCATTGTCGATGCGGCCCGAGCCCTTGACGATATCGACGCCCGGCACGAGCGTCTGCTGTGCGAGCGCGCTGTCGACGAAGCCGGTGTCGTCCTTCGAATGCAGGTAGCCGACGTACAGCTTCGTCGAACTGAACGCATACACCGCGTTCGCGTTGAAGATGGTCTGCTTGTGATTGCTGTTGTCGATGTTCTGCTGCACGCCGGCCGCGACCGACAACGGACCCGCCACGTACGACAGCGTGAAGCCGTACATGTTGCCCGCGCCGAGATGGCCCGGCACCTGGCCCGAGAAGCCGCCCTCGCCGGTCGATTGCGAGTTCGTACCGAACGAGTACATCGCGGCCACCGTCAGACCTTTGAACGTGCCCGTGTATTTGACCGCGTTATCCGCGTACAGCCCCGCGCCGAGCGCGCCAGGCAGCCACGAGTTCTCGTTGTAGTTGCCTACCGTGAGCGGGTCGTAGGTGTCGCCGAGCAGGTCGAACAGCGGCGTCTTCTGGCGACCGAGCGTCAGCGTGCCGTACTGACTGCTGACGCCGACGTATGCGTTGCGATTGAAAATGCGCTGGCTATCCGAGGCCGAGCCGTTCTGCAGGTTGATACCGCTTTCCAGATCGAAGATCGCCTTCAGGCCGCCGCCGAGATCTTCCGAGCCGCGCAGACCCCAGCGGCTGTTGGTGATCGCGCCGTTGGTCATGTACAGACGGTCGTCGTTTTTGGCGTTGGAGTTCGTCAGATAGCGCACGCTGACGTCGGCGACGCCGTACAGCGTGATCGAGCTTTGTGCCGAAGCCTGTTCGGACGTCACGGCAAGCGCGGCGCCGCCGACGAGCGCGGCAGCCTTGATAAAGCGGATGTGTCTCAAGGGATTTCCTGCGTGTGGAGAGAGATTTTCTAGTTCGGCCGCGGCGCGCGCCGAGGGGCGGCGGCGCCGGGCGCGCCGATCATAGACCACGATCCGCGTTGGGCCATCAGGGCTTTGACGCAATAACCTATTGCCATTTTTGACGATTGCGTCGGCTCGGATCACAAAAGTTGACTTTCTCCCAGGCAAGCTTCGAGTAGTCTCGAACGAGTTGATGTATCGACACTACTTTTGGAGCGACGCCAGCACGCGCCTGACGCGTGCGCTTTCACGCATGAATCGTCCATCTTCCGAATCCATCGGGACCACGCCGGTCGTTCAGGAATTGACCGACGAGCAATGGCAACAGGTCGCGCCGCTATTGCCCGAAACCCTGCATGACGGCGTCCCGCGGCGTGGTCGTCCGCCGATCGATATTCGCCACGTGCTCAATAGCGTGATGTGGGTGCTGCACACCCGTGCGCCGTGGAGCGCGATGCCCGGGCACTACGTGCCGTACCAGACCGCGCATCGCTACTATCTGCGCTGGAAAAGATCGGGCGTGTTGAGCGCGATCATGCTCGCGCTGTTCAAGACCGACGCCGCAATCCAAACGCGCGCGACACGCAAGGGCGGCGTGCGCGCCGGGTAGCCCGCGCCAGCCGCGCCGCTAGATCTGCTCTCGTCCGTACGCACCTAACCGCTCGAGATCGAGCACTTCGATCTGGTTATACGACAGACGCAAAATCCGCAGCTTCTCGAGGTTCTGCAGCGCCTGATTGATGCGCTGCCGCGACACCCCCGCGAGCAGACCGACCTCTTCCTGCGAAATCGCCAATGTGCGGCCCGTGTCCGGATACAGATCCGGGTTGAACAGCTGCGCGAGCGATTGCGCGACGCGAGCGTCCACGTCGAGCAGCCGGCTGTTCTGGATCGACGCGATGAATTCCCCCATCCGGTTGTTCAATTGGCGGATCACGAAACCCGTGAACGGCAGGCTCGCTTCGAGCAGCGCATGGAAGGTCGCGGACGGCACGAACATCACCAGCGACGGCTGGATCGCGGCCACGTCGTACTTGCGCAACTCGCGCTTGATCACGCTGCCTTCGCCGAACCAGCCGCCCGGCGGCACGCCCGACAGCGTGCAGCTGCGGCCCGACGCATTGTAGATAGCGAGCTTGATTAGCCCCGAGTGCACGCCGATCCAATAGTCGGACGGTTGCTGGCGACGCGCGATCCACGCGCCGCCTTCAAAGTGCTCGGCGTGCGCGCTGGCGAGCACCATCGCCTGATGCTCGGCGGCGAGCGCGCGAAACCATGCGCAGGTGGAGAACAGCCGCGCAAGGTCGGCGAGCGCGACGCGTTGCGGCGGGCGGGAGTCGGCGCGGTCGGTGAGAGGAGCGTCGGTCATCGGCGATAAGCGGCTTGGGAGCGGTTCCGGCTGAGCCAGGTCAAGGCGGGACGTCAGTGGCGCCACTCTGTCATTTGAATGACAGACAGTTCATGACGACAATTGCTAGGCTAGGCGCTGGTTATTCATAGAAAACGATCACAACCATCGGCGGCGCGGCTCGCGCCTCAGGAGACGAAGCAATGACACAGCACATGTTCGACGAAGGCCTCGGGCGGCGCGAGGCCAATTATGTCCCGTTGACGCCGATCGATTTCCTCGTGCGCGCAGCGCAAGTGTATGGCGAGCGGCTCGCGATCATCCACGGGGAGACCCGCCGGAACTGGCGCGAGACCTATGAGCGCGCGCGGCGGCTCGCGAGCGCGCTGCACGGGGCCGGCATCGGCCGCGGCGATACGGTCGCCGCGCTGCTGCCGAACATCCCGGCGATGGTGGAGGCGCACTTCGGCGTGCCGATGGCCGGCGCCGTGCTGAATACGCTGAACACGCGGCTCGACGTCGCGACGCTGCTGTTCATGCTGCGCCACGGGGAGGCGAAGGCGCTGATCGTCGATACGGAATATGGCGAGTTCGCGCATCGCGCTGCGCTCGAATTCCCGGAGCTGCGCGTGATCAGCGTGGCCGATGCGCAGCCCGCCGACGCCGCGCAGTTCATCCGCGCGACCGACTACGAGCAGTTCCTGCAAACCGGCGACCCGTCCTACGAGTGGACTCCGCCCACCGACGAATGGGACGCGATCGCGCTGAACTACACGTCGGGCACGACCGGTGACCCGAAGGGCGTCGTCTACCATCACCGTGGCGCGTATCTGAACGCGCTGAGCAATATTCTCGAATGGGATATGCCGAAGCATGCGGTCTATCTGTGGACGCTGCCGATGTTTCACTGCAACGGCTGGTGCTTTCCGTGGACCGTGGCCGCGCGCGCGGGCGTCAACGTCTGTCTGCGCAAGTTCGACGCGAAGACGGTGTTCGAGCTGATTCGCCGCGAGCGCATCACGCACTACTGCGGAGCGCCGATCGTACAGAGTTCGCTCGCGAACGCGCCGGCCGAATGGCGCGAGGGCATTACGCATCGCGTGTCGACGATGGTCGCGGGTGCCGCGCCGCCGCCCGCAGTGATCGCGAAGATGAAGCAGATCGGCTTCGATCTGACGCACGTGTACGGGCTCACCGAAACCTACGGGCCGGCGGCCGTCTGCGCGAAGCAACAGGAGTGGGACGCGCTCGACGAGCAAATCAGCGCCGACCTGACCGCACGCCAGGGCGTGCGGTATCACCTGCAGGCGGCGGTCGCGGTGCTCGATGCGGACACGCTCGCGCCGGTGCCGGACGACGGCGAAACGATCGGCGAGATCATGTTTCGCGGCAACATCTGCATGAAGGGCTATCTGAAGAACGAGCGCGCGACCGAAGCCGCTTTTAAAGGCGGCTGGTTCCACACCGGCGATCTTGGCGTGCGCACGGCCGACGGCTATATCCGCATCCGCGACCGCAGCAAGGACATCATCATTTCGGGTGGCGAGAACATTTCGAGCATCGAGGTCGAGGACACGCTGTACCGGCATCCGGCGGTGTCGGTGGCGGCGGTGGTCGCGATGGCCGATCCGAAGTGGGGCGAGGTGCCGTGCGCGTTCGTCGAGTTGAAGGAAGGCGCGCAGGCGACCGAGGAGGAAATCATCGCGCACTGCCGGCTGTTCCTGGCCGGCTACAAGTTGCCGAAGGCGGTGCGCTTTGGCGAGTTGCCGAAAACCTCGACGGGGAAGATCCAGAAGTTCGAGTTGCGCGCGCGGATCAAGGCGGAGGGGAAGGCGTAACGCGTCGCGACTACCGCTGTCTCACGGCGGCGCGCACCGAGTCACGTCGGCGCGCGCCGTTTCATGCTGAGGTCAAATCCCCACCTTGTGCGCGTTCAGAATCAGCCGCAGGCCCAGCGCGGTGACCGCGCTCGCGGCGATGCGGTCGATCCACGCCTTCCAGCGCAGATAGATTTCGCGCGGACGTTGGCTCGAAAAGCACAGAGCGACGATCGTGTACCAGCCCGCTTCGATCGCGAAGATCGCCGGCGGCAGCGCGAAATAGCACCACACCGGCGGGTGCTGCGGCAGCAGCGCGGCGAAGATACTGCCGTAATAGACGGCCGTTTTCGGATTGCTGAGCTGCGTGCTCAAGCCGATCCAGAACGACTTGCGCGGATTGACGCCATTGCTGGTTTGCGTTTCGCTGAACGCGAGCGGCTTCGCGGCGCCGCGCCAGATTTTCGACGCCAGATAAACGAGGTAGACGCCGCCGGCTACTTTCAGCCCGACGTAGAGCCATTCGACCGTCGCGAGCAGCGTATAGAGCCCAAGCAGCGCGATGCCGCTAAAAAACACACCACCGATGCCCATGCCGAGCGCCGTGGCGAGACCGTCGCCGCGCGACAGACCGATCGCGTTGCGCGCGACGATGACGAAGCTGGGCCCCGGACTCATCGCGCCCAATAGCAGCGCGGCGAGGATCGTGAGGATGGCGGTCGAGGCGGGCATGGTCGTGTCTCCTGATGTCGGGCCGATGCCAGATGTTCTGGCGAATCCCGAGTTTCGCATTGTCCGCCAATCGGATGGTGGAAGCCACGATTACCGAAAACTCGGAAGTACCGCAATCAGTACAATTAGAAAAACTTCTTTGCTGCGGCCAAAATACATCGAATGCTAGAATCGCTTTCGATAATGTTCCCTCGCCACGACGAGGCGACGCACGAAGCGAAACACGGGCGCAATTCGAGCCCCCTTCGATTCTTCGAGTAGCCGATTCGCTTGATCCCAGCGCTTTAATCCAGACTCTGACAGGCATCAGTTGCAAATGCGGGTTTTTACGCATTTGCAGGGATCGCGTGAATTCGTCGAATTGCATTCGTTCAAATTGAATTAAGCACGAGCCTCGCGTTGCTATGCGAGTTGCCAGTTTGTCTAATGCCAGCAAGAGCTGCGACACCAATACGTTATGAAACAACGAGAAGGACAACAACGACTGTTCGAACGCGACGAGAACCTGCGCGAGCGCATGATCGCGTGGATCCGCCGACGCATGGACGACCACAACATCACCCTCGAAGCACTGGCCGAATCGCTCGAAGCCGATGCGAACGCCGTGGCCGCGGTGCAGTATCGCGACGCGTTCGGCAACACGTGGGACGGTCACGGCGATAAACCGGCGTGGCTCGCGCGCGCGATTCACGCCGGACAGAGCATCGATCACTTCCGCTGCTGAGCGCGCGCAGCCGCACCGCGAAACGCCCGCGCGAAAAAAAGCCCGCGCGAGGCGGGCTTAATCGTTACTGCTCGGAGTTTCGCGACAGACCGCGCATCACAGGTCGAAAAACACGGTTTCCTTGTCGCCCTGCATGTGGATGTCGAAGCGATACACGTTGGCCGTCCCGGCAACGCGGCGCGCGATCAGCGTGCCACGGCGCTCGGCCGGCACCGACGCCAGCACGGCGTCCTGCTCGTTCGCCTGCGCTTCGTCCTCGAAATAGATGCGCGTGAACGTGTGCAGCAGCATGCCGCGCATCGTCAGGATCACGTCGATGTACGGCGCTTCGTCGGGGTTCGCGCGGCCCGGCTTCACCGTCTCGACGATAAAGCGCTTATGCGGGTCCGTACCGGTGCCGACGCGCGCAAAGCCGTGAAAACCGGTCTTCAGGATCTCGTCGCGCGATTCCGGATAGTGGCCGTTCGAGTCGACTTGCGACATTTCGATCATCGCGTCGCCGACTACCTTGCCGTCGCCGTCGAACACCTGACCGACGATCGTGATGTGCTCGCCGGCCGCTTCCATCTCGGCCAGAACGTTGGTGAACAGGCTCTTGTAGTCGAAGTCGTATTGCTGCGGGACAAGACCGTAGGCGAAGTACGGACCAACGGTTTGCGAAGGCGTTTGCTTAAGAGTCGTCATGGCTTAGCGCTCCATCGGGGTTTCGTTCGGGCCGCGCAGCACGATGTCGAAATCGTAGCCGAGCGCATAGGCCTCTTGCGTAGTGTCGAGCGAGAACTTCGAGATCATGCGCTCACGGGCGCTCTCCGGCGTGCCTTGGTAGATCGGGTCGAACGCGAGCAGCGGATCGCCGGGGAAGTACATCTGCGTGACGAGACGCGAGCCGAAGTGGTCGCCGAACAGCGAGAAGTGGATGTGCTGCGGACGCCATGCGTTCGGATGGTTGCCCCACGGATACGCGCCCGGCTTGATGGTCAGGAAGCGATAACGGCCTTCGTTGTCAGTGATGCAGCGGCCCGCGCCGAGGAAGTTCGGATCGAGCGGCGCGTCGTGCTGGTCGGCTTTGTGCACATAGCGGCCGGCGGCGTTCGCCTGCCAGATTTCCACGAGCGTGTTGCGCACCGGACGGCCGCCTTCGTCGAGCACGCGGCCCGTCACGATGATGCGCTCGCCGAGCGGTTCGCCATTGCGCACCGCGTTGCGGGTCAGGTCGTTGTCGAGCGCGTCGAGGTCGTCGGTGCCGTAGACCGGCACGCGCTGGTCGCGCAGACGTTCTTTCAGCGGAATCAGCGGACGGGTCGGGCCGCGCTTGACCGACGAACCGTACAGCGGATAGATGTACTCGGGATGGGACGCGAAATCTCGCGGGGAAAGAATTGAATCTTCCATGAAGTGTCTCCGTTGGAGGAATCGGGGGATGCGGCGTTATGACTCGCACTTTATACAAAGCAGGCGGTTATGAAAAATGACGTTTTTGCCCGTTTCGTATAACCTTTCGTTATGCAACGCAGTCTCGCGGATAGCCGCGTCAAATTTCGTCATCTCCAGTGCTTTCTGGCCGTCGCGCAGTTCGGCAGCGTCCAGCGGGCGGCGGACAGTCTGTCGATCACGCAGCCGGCGGTATCGAAGACCGTCGCCGAGCTGGAAACCATTCTCGGCGTGAAGCTGTTCGAGCGCGGCCGTCACGGCGCGGTGCCGACGCGCGAGGGGCAGCTTTTCATGCCGCACGCAAGCGCCTGCGTGAGCGCGCTGCGCCAGGGCGTCGATCTGCTCGCGCGCGACGAGGGCGCGGCCGCCGCGACGCTCGAAGTCGGCGTGCTGCCCACCGTCGCCGCGGCGCTGATACCGCCCGTGCTGAAACAGTTCTCGACGCAGTGGCCGCGCGTGATCGTGCGCCTCGCGACCGGCGCAAATCCGGAATTGCTCGAACGCCTGAAAGCGGGCTCGATCGAATTCGCGATCGGCCGCCTCGCGGACCCCGAGCGGATGGTCGGCCTGAGCTTCGAGCAACTGTTTACCGAGCCGCTGATCGCGGTCGTGCGCGCCGGGCATCCGCTCGCGCAGGGAACGGCCTTGCCGGCCACGTCGCTGGACGATTTTCCGATCGTGCTGCCGCCGTTCGGCACGCTGATCCGCCAGTCGACCGAAAGCCTGCTGAGCGCGTGGGGCGTGGCGCCGTTGTCGGGGTTCGTCGAGGTGTTGTCGGTATCGACGGGGCGTGCGCTGACGCTCGAAAACGGCGCGGTGTGGTTCGTGCCGCAAAGCGCGGTCGAATACGAACTCGCGCACGGCATGCTGGTGCGCTTGCCGTTGCCGTTTGCGGGCACCGGCGAGCCGGTGGGGCTGATCCGTCGCTCGGATACGCAGCCGTCGGCGGTGGGGCGCGCGTTCATCGAGGCGGTGCGCGAGGTCGCGCGGGGCAGAATGGCGGCAGTGTCGGGCAAGGATGCGGGCAAAAACACCGCTAAAACCGGCGGCAAAACGGTGCGCAAAAGCGGTCCGGGCGACGCGCCGCTCGAGTGATTCGGCGGCCTGCCGCACGTATGTCCCCGCGCGCCCATCGGCATGCCGGTCGATGGATGAACCATCCAGTACAAAATGACGGTTGCGAATGCCCCGCGACCCGGTGTAAAAACACGGTGCGAAAGCCGCCGCAGCCCGTTTTTTTCGCGGCACACCGCGTGCAAGCCACGAGCGGGCGAGCGTCACGCAGACCACGCGAACGGCCGGAACGGTTCGCGCTGAATCCCGGAACGACCGGCCGCCGCATCGAAAGACCGTACAAGGAGATTGCCATGCCCAGCGACTTGCCCACTCCCGAGGCCGCGCAGCACGCCGTAATGGCGCCGGAGCACAATCCGCTCGGCACGGCCGGCCTCGAATTCGTCGAATTCGCCGCCCGCGATCCGCAAGCGCTCGGCGAGACCTTCAAGCGGCTCGGCTTCAAGGCGATTGCGCGTCATATCAGCAAGGACGTGACGCTGTACCGTCAGGGCGAGATGAATTTCCTGATCAACGCGGAGCCCGATTCGTTCGCGGCGCGCTACGCGGAGGAATACGGGGTCGGCATCTGCGCGATCGGGATTCGGGTCGCCAACGCGCAGCGCGCGTTCGAACGCGCGGTGGAACTCGGCGCGTGGGAGTTCGAGGGCGAACGTCTCGGTGCCGGCGAACTGCTGATTCCGGCGATTCAAGGCATCGGCGATTCGCACATCTATTTCGTCGATCGCTGGCGCGGGCGCGGCGGCCAGCGCGGCGGCCTCGGCGACATCTCGATCTTCGACATCGACTTCCGCCCCATCGAAATCGACACGGCCGAGGCCGATCTGAGTCACGCGGGCAGCGGCCTGATCGCGGTCGACCATTTGACGCAAACCGTGGGCGAAGGCCGCATGCAGGAGTGGATCGACTTCTATCGCGACCTGCTGAATTTCCGCGAGATTCACGAGTTGCACGCGAATTGGCACGTGTCGGCGGAATCGCGCGTGATGGTGTCGCCGTGCGGCGCGATCCGCATACCGCTGTACGAGGAAGGCACGCGCCGGACCAACCTGATGCACGAGTATCTGCCCGATCATCCGGGCGAAGGCGTGCAGCACATCGCGCTCGCTACCGACGACATCTTCGCGTGCGTGGAGCGTCTGCTCGCGAACGGCGTCGAATTCGTCGAGCCGCCGCCGCGCTACTACGAGCAGCTCGATGCGCGCTTGCCGGGCCACGGGCTCGATGTCGAGCGGCTGCGGCGCACGCACGTGCTCGTGGATGGCGAGATCGGCGCGGACGGCGTGCCGCTGCTGTTTTTCCAGACCTTCGTGCGCCGTCGCGCTGGCGAGATCTTCTTCGAGATCGTGCAACGCCAGGGACATCATGGCTTCGGCGAAGGCAACCTGGCCGCATTGGCGCAGGCGCGCGCCGGCAACTGAGTTTCACACGGTCGCATGTGTGATTGATCCAATCACGCATGTGACTGCTGTTTTCCTCACGCCCCCTCGGGCCGCTCCGCCAACTCCGGATAAATCGCACCGTACGCGGCCGCTTCGCGCAGCAGCCACTCGCGGAAATTCGCGAGCGGTTTGCCGTGGCTCAACTCGGTTGGGTACACGAGGTAATACGCGGCGTCGGCGACGGCGGGTCCGTCGAACGGAATCACGAGACCGAACTGCTGCAACTGCGTGTCGACGAAAAAGCGCGGCACCAGCGCAATGCCGAGTCCGGCCGCGGCCGCGCTGATCAGCATCGTGTGCAGTTCGTAGCGCACGCCCTGCATCGTGCGGTTGTCGTCGACGCCGAAATTCGCGAACCAGGTTGCCCAGCCATCGGGTCGCGTCGTCGAATGCAGCAGCGGATAGTTGAGCAGTTCGGCGACATTGCGGATCGGCCGCTTCAGCAGACTCGCCGCGCAGACCGGCACGACTTCCTCGCTGAACAGAAAATCGGCCGATGTACCCGGCCACGTCGGCTTGCCGTAGTGAATCGCCGCTTCGAAATGCGTGTCGGCGAAAGGGAACGTCGCGGTACGCACGCCCATGTTCACGCGCACGTCCGGGTATCGTTCATTGAATGTGGCCATGCGCGGAATCAGCCATTGCGATGCGAACGTCGGCAATACCGCGAGTTCCAGATAACCGCCGCCGCTGCCGTGCGCGATGATCGACAACGTGTCGCGATCGAGGTGTTCGAGCGAGCGTCGCACCTGCGCGCTGTAGACCTTGCCCGCGCGTGTCAGCACCACGCGTTGCTTGACGCGCACGAACAGCCGCACGCCGAGATTGCTTTCGAGCGTATTGATCTGTCGTGACACCGCGCTTTCGGTCAGGAACAGCTCGCGCGCCGCATGCGTGAAGCTCTCGTGCCGCGCCGCGGCTTCGAACGCGAGCAGCGCGCCCATGTTGGGAATCTTGAACTTTCGCACGTTAATTCCAAAAACGCATCAAGTGGCGATTTTATCTCGCTTTACGGGGGCGGAGCGGATTTTGAATAATCTCGCCCGTCATGAGCGCTTCTGGGGGCGCTCAGCGTATAGCGTGGAGAAGCCGGATGCGAAACTCGAAGAATGCGAACGTCGAACAACTGCTAGTGAAACTGCTGGGCGCGGAGAAAACCGCGCGCCTGTTTGCGACGCTGAATCATCCGCATGTGTTGAACGAGTGGGAAAGCGGCAGCGTCACGCGTGCGGAACTCGCGCAGGCGATGAACATGGCGCTGTTCGACGATCTGCTCGCGCGCTCGGAAAACGGCCGCCGCTATACGGAGGAAACCGTCGCCGGCGGCGGCAGCGTGTACTTCGATCATGGCGCCCTGCGCACCGTGCGCTGGCCGCACAGCGGCGCACTGCCACCCGGCGAGGCCGCGTTCGCGCGCATCCTGCGGCCGCTCGGCTTTCGGATCAACGGCCGTTATGCGCTCGATCGGCTCGGCATGACCGGCCGCGCGTGGGCGCATGACGACGCGCCCGACGAGATCGCGCAGTTCTTCGTCAGTGAACTGCACCCGGAACGTTTTTCCGCGGCGTTCCAGCAGGCGGTGACGAACGTGATCGGTGCATCGCGCGATCCGTTGACGCCGCGCGCTAATGGCCTGTTGTGGGAACTCGAACGCGACGGCGTGCTGCCGATCGATGCGGCGCAAGAGTTGCTACCGGTAATAGTCGGTGCGTTCGCGCGTCAGCACGAGATGCCACGCGAAGCCGACTACGAAGTATTGTTGAAGGAATCGGCGGAGATGGCGTGGATCGCGACCGAAGGTAACGCGTTCAATCACGCGACCGACCGCGTCGCGGATGTATTCAAGCTGTCGGACGAAGAGAAGGCGAAGGGCCGGCCGATGAAGCCGGAAGTCGAGCATTCGCGTTCCGGGCGCGTGTTCCAGACCGCGTATCGCGCGGATCTCGTGCAGCGCGAATTTCGCGCGGCCGACGGCAGTGTCGTCATGCGCGACGTGCCGGGCTCATTCTACGAATTCATCACCCGCAAGCGCAGTTTCGATCAGGACACGCGCCGCTGGGAAACGGACCTGCGTTTCGACGCGGGCAACGCACAGGGCATCTTCCGGATGACCGCAAGCCAGGCGGCCTGAGCGCATACGACGGCGCGAGCGCCGGCATCGCAGACGAGGTGCGCAGTGGGGACGTCATTGTCATTGGATGAAGAGCGCGGGGTCGGCGAGCGCGGCGCTTCGAATGAACCGCATGTCGCCAGGCCTTTCGCGGGCAGCGCCGCGGTATTGCACGCGCTCGAAAGCGACCTGCGCCAGCATGTGCGCGGCGAAGTGCGCTTCGATCAGGGTTCCAAAGCACTGTATGCGTCGGATGCGTCGAACTATCGGCAAATCCCGCTCGGTGTGGTGGTGCCGGCCGATCTCGACGATCTGCTCGCGACACTCGCCGCATGCCGTCGCAACGACGTGCCGTTCCTCGCGCGCGGCGGCGGCACGTCGCAGAACGGCCAGTGCGTGAACGTCGCGGTCGTCGCCGATGCGAGCAAGTATCTGAACCGCGTCGTCTCGATCGATCCGCTGGCGGGCGTCGCGATCGTCGAGCCGGGCGTCGTGTGCGACTCGTTGCGCGATGCCGCCGAACAGCACGGTCTCACGTTCGCGCCCGATCCCGCCACGCATAGCCGCTGCACGCTAGGCGGCATGATTGCGAACAACTCGTGCGGCGCGCATTCGGTGATGGCCGGCAAGACCGTCGAGAACATCGAGGCGCTCGAAATCGCCACCTTCGACGGCGCGCGTTTCTGGGTCGGCCCGACCTCCGAAGAAGAACTCGAACGAATCATCGCGGCGGGTGGTCGTCAAGGCGAAATCTACGCGGAGCTCAAGCAACTGCGCGACACCTACGCGGAACGGATTCGCGCGAAGTTCCCGCGGATCAAGCGGCGCGTGTCGGGCTTCAATCTCGATCAACTGCTGCCGGAAAACGGCTTCAACGTCGCGCGTGCGCTGGTTGGCAGCGAAGGCACCTGCGCGGTCACGTTGCAGGCCAAAGTGAGGCTCGTGAAGAGTCCGGCGAGGCGCGTGATCGTCGTGGTCGGCTTTACCGACATTTATACGGCGGCGGACGCCGTGCCGCATTTCATGCGCTGCGGGCCGATCGCAGTCGAGGGACTCGACCGCGCGATCATTCGCGGCTTGCAGGCGCGCGGTCTGAAGAAGGATGAGATCGCACTGCTGCCCGAAGGCGATGCGTGGGTCGTGCTCGAATTCGGCGCGGATACGCAGCATGAAGTACTGCAGCAGGCGCGCGACGCCGCCGCGTATTTTCAGTCGGGCGCGGCGGGTCCGGATATCTCGACGGTGCTCGTCGAAGATCGCGCATTGCAGGCGAAGGTGTGGTCGATTCGTGAGACCGGCGCGTCGGCGGTTGCATTATCGGTGGATCGCGACAAGCCCGATCCGGTGGTCGGGTGGGAAGACGCCGCGGTCGATCCGCTGCGGCTCGGCGATTATCTGCGCGCGTTTCAGGCGCTCGTCGATCGCTATGGCTACGAGACGAGCCTGTACGGCCATTTCGGCGACGGCTGCGTGCACGCGCGCATCACGTTCGATCTGCGCAGCGCGGAAGGTATCGCGACGTGGCGCGGGTTCTTGCGCGAAGCGGCGGAACTGGTGGTCGAATTCGGCGGCTCGCTGTCGGGCGAACACGGCGATGGCCAGGCGAAGGCCGAGTTTCTGCCGATCATGTACGGCCCTGAACTGATGCAGGCAATGGAGCAATTCAAGGCGATCTGGGACCCGGCGAATCGTTTGAATCCGGGCAAGGTCGTGCATGCATACCGCGCCGACGAAAACCTGCGCACGGGTCCCGCGTACAAGCCGGTAACGCTGCATACGAAGCTCGCGTTCGCGAGCCAGGAAGGCGACGGCTTTCAGCGTGCGATCGAACGCTGCATCGGCATGGGCAAATGCCGCTCGCTCGAAGGCGGCACGATGTGTCCGAGCTATCGCGGCACGCGCGAGGAAAAGTACTCGACGCGCGGGCGCGCGCATCTGTTCTGGGAAATGCTGCAAGGCGACGTGATCGCCGATGGCTGGAACAGCCGCGAAGTGAAAGATGCGCTCGATACCTGCCTCGCATGCAAGGGCTGCAAATCCGATTGCCCGACGCATACGGACATGGCGTCGTACAAGGCGGAGTTCCTTTCTCACTACTATGAGAACAATCGGCGGCCGCGTCAGGCGCTGTTCATGGGGCGGATCGGCGAATGGGCGCCGTGGGCCGCGCGTTTTTCCCGCGTGACCAATTTTCTGACGACGGCGCCCGGTTTGTCCGCGCTCGGCAAATGGATGGCGGGTGTGGCGCAGACCCGTGCGTTGCCGCGCTTTGCCGCCGCGACTTATAGACGGAGCGCATCGTCGCAAGCATCCGCGATTGATGCGCGCGGCGGCGACGCAAAGAAAGTGATCCTGTGGGTCGACACGTTCAACGACCATTTCACGCCCGAGATCGCGCGGGCCGCAGCTGATGTGCTCGCGCAACTCGGCTGGCACGTGGTGCTGCCGAAGAAGCGTCTGTGCTGCGGGCGTCCGCTATACGACTTCGGTCTGCTCGAACGCGCGCGCGAACTGCTTACGCATATCGTCGACGATCTCGCGGACGACATCGCCGCCGGCGTGCCGCTGGTCGGTCTGGAGCCTGGCTGTCTATCGGTGTTCAAGGACGAGTTGCTGAAACAACTCCCCGATCATGCGTTGGCGAAGAAGCTGTCCGCCCAAACGTATCTGTTCGCCGATTTCGTCGCGCGTCAGCCGTTCGAGTGGCCGACGCTCGCGGCCAACGTGATCGTGCATGGCCATTGTCATCAGAAGGCGCTATTCGGCATGCAGGGCGATGCGGCGCTGCTGAACAAGCTCGGCGTCAGATGGAAGCTGCTCGATACCGGTTGCTGCGGGATGGCGGGATCGTTCGGCTTCAATGTCGAGCATCACGCGTTGTCGGAAAAGATCGGCGAGGACAAGCTATTTCCGGCGGTGCGCGACGCGATGGCGGCCAACGCGGAAACGATCGTGCTGACCAACGGCTTCAGTTGTCGCGAGCAGATCGAGCACGGTACGGGGCGACACGCATTGCATATCGCGCAACTCGCGCAACGCGCGCTGGCGGCGCGCTGAGTACACGCGCGCCGTGCAGGGCGCGCTATTTCTTCGCTGAATCGTTCGCGGCAGGCGGTGTATGCGGAAGGTCCGCATTGGTCGCCATCCACAACACTTCGGCGTCTTCCTCGCCGGTCGACACCGCCGCGTGACCCGTGCGGCTGTCGAAGTAGAGGCTGTCGCCCGCGTTCAGATGCGTCGGCGCGTACAGCTCCGAATAGAGGCACACGCTGCCGCTGATCACGTAGAGAAACTCCTCGCCTTCGTGGCGGCCCCAGTCGTCGAAAGCGTCGAGCGTGTGCGCCGAGATGCGGATGCGAAACGGCAGCATCGCCTTGTGCGCGAGATCGGTAGCGAGCAACTCCATCTGATAGCCGCGATACGCGTGGCGCTGGCCTTCGTTTTTGCGCGTCAGCGCGCGCCGGCCGCTCGCGCTGACTTTCGGCGTCGAGCCGAACAGTTCGCCGATTTCGATCTTCAGGCCCAGCACGATTTTCTGCAGCACGTCGAAAGTGGGGGACATCAGGCCGTTTTCGATTTTCGACAGTGTCGAGCGGGAGACGCCGCACAGACGGCTCGCGGTTTCGAGCGTCAGATCCTGCGCCTGACGGGCGGCGCGCACGCGCCGGCCGAGATCGGTGGACGCGGTGTCGGCGGATTTGGTGAGATGGGTGTCCATGAGGTTTGCTGCGGGTCGGGTATGCGCTAGATCGGAGCGAGCAATGTTTCCGATCATAACATTTGGCGTGAACAGTGCCTTTGGACGCCGATTCAGGCGCTCGCGCGCTTTTCTCATCGGAAACGCCGCCGCTTTCCCAATCACGTCGACGCGGCGCGCGAACACCTGTGCGCACGCCGTCTTTCACGCATTGCGATTGAAAAGCTCGTTGAGCTGCTTGCCCGCCACCGCGCCGGTGAAGTCGAAGCGGCCATCGGCCAGCGCCTGAGCGGCCTGCATGAAGCCACCCCACGCCGCGCGAGCGAGGCCGCCGCCGACGCTGATCCGCCGCACGCCGAGGGCGGCCACGTCCTGCAACGTCAGCGTCGATGTCGAGCCGATCAGCAGATTGACCGGCTTCGGCGCGACGGCCGCGACCACTGCTTCGATCTGCTCGGGCGTCTGGATGCCGGGCGCATACAGGCAGTCGGCGCCCGCCGCCGCATAGGCCTTCAGCCGCGCGATCGCATCGTCGAGATCGGGCTTGCCGGCGACGAAGTTTTCCGCGCGGCCCACCAGCAGCGTATCGCCGCCGTTCTGATCGATCGCACGGCGCGCCGCGCTGAGCCGTTGCACCGCGACGTCGACCGGAAACAGCGGCGCGGCGGGGTTGCCGGTCGAGTCCTCGATCGACAGACCCGCGACGCCCGTTGCCACCGCGAGCGCCACGCTCTCGGCGACTTCGTCCGGATCGCGGCCGAAGCCGTTTTCGAAGTCGGCGTTGACCGGCAGATCGGTCGCATCGACGATCGCCCGCAGGTGGGCGAGGATCGTTTCGCGCGGCAAGGTGTTGTCCGCGTGTCCGGTCGACCACGCAAAACCAGAACTGGTAGTGGCGAGCGCCTTGAAGCCGAGCGTATGCAGATAACGGGCGCTGCCCGCGTCCCACGGATTGGGCAGCACGAAACAGCCAGACGAGTGCAGCGCGCGGAAAGCGGCGCGTTTTTCAGCGGCGGTGCGGGGCATCGCGGGTCTCCTTGGGGTGAGGGAGCGCGGCTCCCTCGTTGAGGGGAAAACGTCGGTTCAACTGATGCGTGGGCAAATCGGCATTCACCAGGGGAAAGTCTATGTCCGTATCGAAAGCGCGGCTGATGAAATTGGCGGCGACTTTCACAGGTGGTGCGAATAATTCAAAATGCTGACAGGCGAACAAGCCGGCTCAGAAATGCGAAGGACACTTTCATCAAGGAGGCGCGACATGAACATCGCCACGCAGATGCGGTCGATCCCTGCCCTGTTGTTCCTCACACTCGTTGGCTGCGCCGCGGGCGGCGGGAACGGCGGCGCGCAAACCCATCTGAGTGCGACGCAATGCCAGGACCTGACCGACCTCAGGAACAAGGCGCCGGCCACGCATCAGCGGAGCATGAGCGAACTGACAGCTCTGCAGCAGGCAGGCTACCACCCTGAACGACGCTTTGATCCCGACTATCCGGCGAGTCTCGAACGCGCGCAGCGTCAGGTGAACATCTGGTATCAGACGAAATGCCCGCAAGCACGGTCAGGCTGAATCCGCGGCGGCGTCGGAACTAGCGGTACGTTGTTAGCGCCGCACATAAGTAGAAAAGCGAGCGCATGCGTTGAAAACATGCGCTCGCTTCATATCGGTCAGAAACGGCGAAAACCGCAAAGACTGGAAAGCCGCTAACTCACGAGTCTTTCCTCGCTGCGGATATTCGCAACACGTTCGCGACTCGTTATTGACCGTCCGGATTAACTACCATCGGATGATGGCCTGATTGCGACGATCCGCCCATCGGCGACCCGTAACCCGAGGTATCGGCTTGTCCCTTCCCGTTCATCGCGGCGACGCGTGCCTCGGCCGCCTGAATGTCCGCGGGATACTGCGCATCGAGCGAGATGGCCGGGTTATAGCCATTCTGTTCGAGTTGCTGCAGTTCCGCTTTGACTTCGGCTCGCGTGATCGGCTGTTCCGATTGTGCCAACGACGCGACCGGCGCAGCAGCGATCACGGCCGTAAGTACAACTGCCTGGATAAGCGATTTCATGATGTTTCCCTCCGTAGTTGTCTATCGGGCGCCGCAGGATGCCGGCGCCATAAAAACAGTCTAGAAGGGTGCGTACTTCGGGAAAACCACTAGTCGACTAATTCAGTATTGCAGAGAACGGCTAGTCGGCGAGCTGTAATCTCGCCGTCGCGGTGTTCGTAAAACACTGGAAAAGCGCCCGTGAATCTGGTCACACACCTTCGCGCACATCGACGCGATAAGTCGTGATTTGCCGGTAAGTATCGCCGGGTCGCACGATCACTTCGTCCAGGCCGCTCATATTGACCTCGTTCGGAAAACCGCCCGCCTCGAGGCACAAGCCGGCGTGCCGTTGATAGCGAACGCCGCCGCGTCCCGGGTTGCCGTTCAACGCGTTGCCCGTGTAAAACTGCAAGCCCCGCTGATCGGTCGCGACGGTCAGTTCGCGTCCGCTGCCGGGATCGTATGCGCAGGCTACTTCGCGCAGCGGCGGCGCGTGGCCGTGGTCGCCGTTTATCGCGTCTGTCGGCGCCTCGCGCAGCACGTAGCAATGATCGAAGCCGCCAGCGCGCGCGAGTTGCGAGTGCGGCCAGTCGAGCCGGCCGCCAATCGGCGCGCTCTGCCGGAAGTCGAATGCGTTGCCCGCGACGTCGGCGAGCTTGCACGGAATCATCGTCGCGTCGACTTCGAAAAAGCGCTCGGCGTCGATCGACAGCACGTGGCCGCGAATGTCGGTGCCCGCGCGCCCGGTCAGGTTGAAGTACGGATGGCTGGTCAGATTGAGTGGCGTCGGCGCGTCGGTGATCGCTTCGTAGCCGATCGTCAGTGTGCCGTCGTCGTCGAGCGAATAGCGCACCTGCACCGTCACGTTGCCCGGAAAACCGGCGTCGCCTTCGGGTGACTCCAGGCGCATCAGCAGCGCGCCGTCGTCCTCGGCCACGTCCCACAACGCGCGATGAAAACCGACCGTGCCGCCATGCAGCAGGTTCGGGCCTTCGTTGCGATCCAGCGTGTACTCGATGCCGTCGAGCGCAAAGCGCGCGCCCGCAATCCGGTTCGCCCAGCGGCCGATCAGTCCGCCCATGTAAGTCGAGGCCGCCACGTACTCGGCGGGCGTGTCGTGGCCGAGCAGAATATCGCCGAGACGTCCGGCGCGATCCGGCGCGTGCCACGAAACCAGCGTCGCGCCGAGGTCGCTGATGGCGACTTTCATGCCATGTGCATTACGCAGCGTATAGAGCCGGACTCGATCGCCGCCCTGCAGCGTGCCCCATGGTTCGGAAGAGAGTTGTGCGATGCTGATCATGTGGTCGGTGCGAAGAAAAAATAGAAAAGCATGCTCAGCCAGTGGTTTTCGTCTTCGGGCCTACGCGCTCCTGGTATTCGCGCGGCGTGCAGCCGAGTTCGCGGCGAAAAACCGCGTACATGTATTGCAGCGACGTGAAGCCGCAACGAATCGCGACCTCCGCGCTCGACGCATCGCGTTTCGCGAGCAGCGACTTCGCGACGTCGAGCTTGTGGCGCAGGATCTCCTGATGCACGGTGCATTGCCGCTCGCGCCGGAAATACTCTTCGAGCGACGAACGCGACACGCCCACATAGTCGGCCACCTGCTCGGTGCGGATGCCTTGGCACGCGTACTGGCGAATGAAATGGCGCGCGCGCATCACGTACGGACTCGCGAGCGGCTGATGCCGCGTCGATTCGAGCACGTTGATGCCGACCGGCGGCACCAGAATGCGGCGCCCCGGAAAGCGCGCCCCGTGCAGCATCTGATGCAGGATGTGCGCGGCGGTACGGCCCATTTCCTCGGTCCCCTGTATCACCGACGACAGCGGAATGCGCGTCAGCGTGCGCGTGAGCGGATCGTTGTCGATGCCGATGATCGCGACTTCCTCGGGCACCGGAATGCCCGCGATCAGACATGCCTGGAGCAAATGCCGTGCACGCGCGTCGGTCACCGCGATGATGCCGACCGGCTTCGGCAGTTGCCGCAGCCATGTGGTCAGTTGTTCGATGGCCTGATTCCAGGAGGGCGCGCTCGTCGACAGACCGCGATAGATCTCGCTATCGATCTGCGCCGCGCTGCGTCCGTCCGCGCTGCGCAGATGCGCGAAGGCGAGTTCGCGCTGTTGCGCCCAACGGTTTTCCTGCGCCTGCGGCAGGCTGTACAGCGCGAAGTTTTCGAGGCCCGCGCCGATCAGATGCGTGTACGCGAGCGACACGAGCTTGCTGTTGTCGGTCGCGATATAGGGTAAATCCGAGGGGTACTGCGTCGGATCTTCATATGACGAACCGACCGCGACCACCGGCAGCGGACAGTCGCGCAGGGCTTCGCCAACGGCGGGATCGTCGAAGTCCGCGATGATGCCGTCGCCGTCGAAGCGCTGGATACCGGCGAGCCGGCAGCGGAAGTCCTCTTCCAGGAAGAGATCCCACGCGACGCGCGTCGACAGCAGGTAGTTGCCGATGCCGGTGATGATCTCGCGATCGTAGACCTTGTTCGCGTTGAACAGCAGCGCGATCCGATGGGTTGTCTGAGGTGCTTGTGGACGGGTCATGGCGGTGTGCGGCGTGCGGACGATGGACCACGCGCCTTTGTCTCCATTGTGTCGGGTGCCTGGGGGCAATCCCGTTTTTAAGCGTCTGGCTATTCTAGGCGTCGAATCGCGCGCCGGCAGTAAACAAACGCGCGGGCGGTAAGAAACATCAAGCGCGCTGCGAAATTTCGCAATTGCCGGCACATCGTCCAAGCGGCAGCATTGCGTCACCTCGTCGGCCTGCACGGCCAAGTCGCGCGGGTCGCAGTGAAGAATGCAAAGAAAACCTTTCATGGGACCCGAGTAGTCGCCTTGCGGCAACTCGGGCCGACCGGAGACGCCGATGTCCTACTTCGAACACATTCCCGAGATTCGATACGAAGGCCCGCAATCGGACAACCCGCTCGCGTACCGTCACTACGACAAAACCAGGAAGGTACTCGGCAAAACGCTCGAGGAGCATCTGCGTATCGCCGTGTGCTATTGGCATACGTTCGTATGGCCCGGCGTCGATATCTTCGGTCAGGGCACGTTCCGGCGGCCGTGGCAGCAACCCGGCGACGCAATGGAGCGGGCGCTTCAGAAAGCCGACGCCGCGTTCGAATTCTTCTCGAAGCTCGGCACGCCGTACTACACGTTCCACGATACCGACGTCGCGCCCGAAGGCGCGAGCGTCAAGGAATACAGCGAAAACTTCCTGCGCGTATCCGACTACATCGCGCGCAAGCAGCAGGATACCGGTATCAAATTGCTGTGGGGCACCGCGAATCTGTTTTCGCATCCGCGTTACGCGGCCGGCGCCGCGACCAACCCGAATCCGGAGGTGTTCGCCTTCGCGGCGACCCAGGTGCGTCATGCGCTCGACGCGACGCTGCGCCTCGGCGGCGAGAACTACGTGCTGTGGGGCGGACGGGAAGGCTACGACACGCTGCTGAACACCGACCTCGTGCGCGAGCGTGAGCAGTTCGCGCGCTTCCTGCACATGGTGGTCGAGCATAAGCACCAGATCGGTTTCAAGGGCACGCTGCTGATCGAGCCGAAGCCGCAGGAGCCGACCAAGCACCAATACGACTACGACGTCGCGACCGTGCACGGCTTCCTGTTGCAGCACGGTCTCGACAAGGAGATCCGCGTCAACATCGAGGCCAATCACGCGACGCTCGCGGGCCACTCGTTCCATCACGAGATTGCGACCGCGTTTGCGCTCGGCATCTTCGGCAGCGTCGATGCGAATCGCGGCGATCCGCAAAATGGCTGGGATACAGATCAATTCCCGAACAGCGTCGAGGAATTGACGCTGGCCTTCTACGAGATTCTGCGCCACGGCGGCTTCACGACCGGCGGCATGAACTTCGATGCGAAAGTGCGGCGCCAGAGTGTCGATCCTGAAGACCTGTTTTATGGCCACATCGGCGCGATCGATAACCTCGCGCTCGGTCTCGAACGCGCGGCGGTGCTGGTCGAAAACGAGCGACTCGAGCAGTTCAAGCGGCAACGCTACGCGGGCTGGGATGGCGAGTTCGGCCGCAAGATCCTGTCCGGCGAGTATTCGCTGGCAACGCTCGCGGCCGACACGCTGGCGTGCGATCTGAATCCGCGGCATGTGAGCGGGCAGCAGGAACAGATGGAAAACATCGTAAATCAGGCGATTTATAGCGGACGTTGAATAAAGATCGCGCGGCCACGCGGACCGCGCGCACCAGCAAGCTGTGGGTTGTCGCTTGTCCGAGTCTGCGGCTCGCAGCGCAGACCGATACGTCCGGTATTCCGGCGATCACTAACGAAGGAGACAAAAATGAAGTTCGCAATGCGTCGTAACGTACTGAGCTCGCTGCTGTGCGGCGCGGTACTCGCCAGCCTTTCGCTCGCCGCGCCGCTCGCGCATGCCAGCAAGGATCATCCGGAAATCGGCTTCTGCATCGACGATCTGCGTGTCGAGCGCTGGTCGCGCGATCGCGACTATTTCGTCGCCGCAGCGGAAAAGCTCGGCGCGAAGGTGTCGGTGCAGTCGGCCGATGCGAGCGAAGAGCGTCAGATCTCGCAGATCGAAAACCTGATCTCGCGCGGCGTCGACGTAATCGTGATCGTGCCGTTCAATTCGAAGACGCTCGGCAACGTGGTGGCCGAAGCACGCAAAGCGGGCATCAAGGTCGTGTCGTATGACCGCCTGATCCTCGACGCCGATATCGACGCATACATCTCGTTCGACAACGAGAAAGTCGGCGAAATGCAGGCGCAGGGCGTCTACGACGTGCGGCCGAAGGGCAACTACTTCCTGCTCGGCGGCGCACCGACCGACAACAACGCGAAGATGCTGCGCCAGGGCCAGCTGAAGGTGCTGCAACCGGCAATCGACAAGGGCGACATCAAGGTCGTCGGCCAGCAGTGGGTGCCGGAGTGGAGCGCATCGACCGCGCTGCGCATCATGGAAGACGCGCTGACCGCGAACAACAACAAGATCGACGCAGTCGTCGCTTCGAACGACGGCACCGCCGGCGGCGCGATCCAGGCACTCGCGGCGCAAGGCCTCGCGGGCAAGGTACCCATCTCGGGCCAGGATGCCGACCTCGCAGCGGTGAAACGCGTGGCGGCCGGCACGCAGACGATGACGGTCTACAAGCCGCTGAAGCTGATCGCGGGCGAAGCGGCCAAGCTGTCGGTCGCGCTGGCGAAGGGTGACAAGCCGGGGTTCAACGCGCAGTACGACAACGGCAAGAAGAAGGTCGATACGGTGCTGCTGCAGCCGACCAAGCTGACGAAGGCGAACCTCGACACCGTCGTAAAGGACGGCTTCTACACGCAACAGCAACTCGCGAGCAAATAACACTGAGACGGGTTTGATGTGAACGCCACGCTCCCGGGCCGTCGCGCCCGGGAGCGTGCTCGAACATCGGCCCAACTTGCAGCGAGGCATAGCGAATGACGCAACCTCTTCTGACGATGCGCGGCATCGTCAAAGCTTTTTCCGGCGTAAAGGCGCTCGACGGCATCGATCTGACCGTATCGCCGGGCGAATGCGTGGGCCTGTGCGGTGAAAACGGCGCGGGCAAATCGACGCTGATGAAGGTGCTATCCGGCGTGTATCCGCACGGAACCTGGGATGGCGAAATCACCTGGGAAGGCGAAACGCTGAAGGCCGCGAGCGTACGCGACACCGAACGCGCGGGCATCATCATCATCCACCAGGAACTGATGCTCGTGCCGGAGCTGTCGGTCGCGGAAAACATCTTTCTCGGCAACGAAATCACGCTGCCGGGCGGCCGCATGAATTACGCGGCGATGTATCAGCGCGCGGACGAACTGCTGCGCGAACTTGGCATCAGCGGCATCAACGCCGCGCAGCCCGTGATGAACTACGGCGGCGGCCATCAGCAGCTGATCGAAATCGCGAAGGCGCTGAACAAGCGCGCGAAGCTGCTGATTCTCGACGAACCGTCGTCGTCGCTGACCGCCTCGGAAATCGCGATTCTGCTCGACATCGTGCGCGATCTGAAACGGCGCGGCATTGCCTGCGTGTACATCTCGCACAAGCTCGACGAAGTCGCGGCAGTCTGCGACACGATCAGCGTGATTCGCGACGGCCGCCATGTCGCCACCGAGCCGATGCGTTCGCTGACGACCGAGCGGATCATCTCGCTGATGGTCGGCCGCGAGATCAAGAACCTGTTTCCGCGCGAGCCGCATCCGATTGGCGACGTGATCTTCGAAGCCCGCAACGTTACGTGTTTCGACGTGACGAATCCGCGCCGCAAGCGCGTGGACGACGTGTCGTTCTCGTTGCGACGCGGTGAGATTCTCGGCGTCGCCGGGCTCGTCGGCGCGGGCCGCACCGAGCTGATGCAGGCAATCTTCGGCGCGTATGCGGGGATCAGCGAGGCGCACGTCGTGCTCGACGGCAAGCCGCTGAAAATCCGCGCGCCGATCGACGCGATTCGCGCCGGCATCGCGATGGTGCCGGAGGACCGCAAACGCCACGGCATCGTGCCGGGCATGAGCGTCGGCCATAACATCACGCTTGCGGTATTGCAGCGCTTCGCGTCGGGCGGACGCATCGATTCCGCGGCCGAACTCGACACGATTCATACGGAAATGAAGCGGCTTTCCGTGCGCGCCGCGAATCCGATGCTATCGATTGCAAGTCTGTCGGGCGGCAATCAGCAGAAGGCCGTGCTCACGCGCATGCTGCTGACCAACCCGACCGTGCTGATCCTCGACGAACCGACACGCGGCGTCGACGTCGGCGCCAAGTACGAGATCTACAAGCTGATCTTCCAGCTGGCGCAGCGCGGCATGTCGATCGTGATGGTGTCGTCCGAATTGCCGGAAGTGCTCGGCATCAGCGACCGTGTGCTGGTGATCGGCGAGGGCGAGTTGCGCGGCGACTTCGTCAACGACGGTCTCACGCAGGAAGACATTCTCGGCGCCGCGATCCGCCCCGTGCATCTATCTACGAACCCAACCGCAGCGAGTGCCGCATGACTCCCGACGTAACTTCCCAACGCACCGACAACGCCGCGCCGCGAGGCGCATTCGGCGGCACGCAACGGCTGCAGCAACTGTTCGCGCGCTACAAGATTCTCGCGCTGCTGATCGCCGTCGCCGTGATTTGGATTTTCTTTTCGGCGCTCACCCACGGCGCGTTCGTCACGCCGCGCAATCTGTCGAATCTGCTGCGGCAGATGTCGATTACCGGCATGCTGGCGTGCGGCATGGTGTTCGTGATCATCGCCGGTGAGATCGATCTGTCGGTCGGTTCGCTGCTCGGTTTGCTCGGCGGCGTCGCTGCGATTCTCGACGTGAACCGGCACTGGCCGATCGGCGTGACGATTCCGGTCGTGCTGCTGCTCGGCATCGTGGTCGGCTTGTTCAACGGCTGGTGGTCGACGTATCGGCGCGTGCCGTCGTTTATCGTCGGGCTCGGCGGCATGCTCGCGTATCGCGGCATTCTGCTCGGCATTACCGGCGGCTCGACGATCGCGCCGGTGTCGGACAGCTTCGTGTTCGTCGGCCAGGGCTATCTGCCGCGCATTGCCGGGGACACGCTCGCCGTCGTGCTGTTCGTGCTGCTGGCCTTCCTGACGATCCGCCAGCGCGCCAACCGGCAGCGTTATCAACTGCGCGTCGTGCCGTTCTGGCAAGACGTCGCGAAGGTGGTCGGCGCGGGCGCGATTCTCGCCGGCTTCGTCGCGATGCTCGACAACTACGGCGGCATTCCGGTGCCGGTGTTGCTGCTGCTCGCGCTGCTCGGCATCTTCACGTGGATCGCGACGCAGACCGTGTTCGGACGCCGCATTTACGCGGTCGGCTCGAACCTCGAAGCGACGCGCCTGTCGGGTGTCAACACCGACCGCGTGAAGCTTGCGATTTTCGCGCTGATGGGGCTGATGTGCGCGTTCGCCGGCATCGTCAACACGGCGCGGCTCGCCGCCGGTTCGCCGTCGGCCGGCTCGATGGGCGAGCTCGATGCGATCGCCGCGTGCTTCATCGGCGGCACGTCGATGCGCGGCGGTTCCGGCACCGTGTACGGCGCGCTGATCGGCGCGCTCGTGATGGCGAGCCTCGACAACGGCATGTCGATGCTCGACGTCGACGCGTACTGGCAAATGATCGTGAAGGGCGGCATCCTCGTGCTGGCCGTGTGGATCGACGTGGTGTCGGGTTCGAACCGCCGTTGATCCGGTCTTAAGATCGCCTGATCGAATCAGGCGCAAGGTTCGCGGTGTGCCAGCGGTTTTAATCTCGCTCGCACACCGCGGCCCGCGCGATAGCAGTTAATGAAACACCCCACGACTTTCCCCCGCCGCTTTCCGTCCCCGCCTTTCCACGCCGCACGGCCGCTCCAGGTTCACGCGAGGATTTAAGTATCACGCACGCCGATTCGTCTTATTACTATTCGCAGTCAAAGACGGGTGCATCGGCGCTGTCGCCGTTTTCCTACCATCGAGCCAGCCATGCCATGTTGACGCGCAGAACCTTTCTGCTTGGCGGCGCCAGTGCGTTGGGCGGGCTGCTGGTCGGCTGGGGCGTGCTGCCGCCGCGCCAGCGCCTGATGACGTCGACGCCGCTGCCGACGCAAGGCACTCAGGTCGCGCTGAACGGCTGGGTCAAGATCGACACCGACAACCGCGTGACGATCATCGTGCCGAAGGCCGAGATGGGGCAGGGCATCCATACGGGGCTCGCGATGCTGCTCGCCGAGGAACTCGACGCCGACTGGTCGCAGGTGCACGTCGAAGAGGCGCCGATCGACCGGATCTACAACGCGGTGCAGAGCATCGTCGACGATCTGCCGTTTCGCCCGGACGACGACAGCTATGTCCGGCGCGGCACCGTATGGATTACGAGCAAGGCGGTGCGCGAGATCGGCACGATGATGACGGGCGGCTCGTCGAGCATGAACGATCTCTGGACGCCGATGCGCGAGGCCGGCGCGTCGGCGCGCGCGATGCTGATCGGGGCGGCGGCCGACCGCTGGAACGTGCCGGTCCACGAATGTCGCGCGGAAAAGGGCTACGTGCTTCATTCGTGGGGGCATAAGGCGACGTTCGGCGAATTGTCGTCGGTGGCCGCGGGCCAGCCGCTGCCGCGCAGCGTCGTCCTGAAGCAGCCCGCCGACTTCAAGCTGATCGGCCAGCCCGTGCGGCGCATCGAAGCCGCGTCGAAAATCGACGGCGCGGCGCGCTTCGGCATCGACGTGCTGCCGAACGGGTTGGTTTATGCGAGCGTCGTGATGTGCCCGACGCTCGGCGGTACGGTCGCGCATTTCGATGCGACGCCCGCGCAAAAGATGCCGGGCTTCATCAAGGCGCTCGCCGTGCGGCCGTATGCGGGCGGCACCGGCGGCGTCGCCGTGATCGCGGACAACGCGTTTCACGCTATGAACGCGGTCGAGGCGATCAACGTGACCTGGCATCACGGCGAGGCCGCGAAGCTGTCGAGCACGGAGGTGGATCGCCACCTCGTCGACGCGCTCGACCATACGGACGGCCACGTGTATTACGACATCGGCAACGTCGACAACGCGATGAGTCGCGCGGCGCGCAAGATCGAAGCGGTCTATCACGCGCCCTACCTCGCGCATGGCGCGGTCGAGCCGCTGAACTGCACCGTGCAGGTCGCCGACGGCGCGGCGACCGTCTGGGTGTCGACACAAATGCCGCGGCTCGCGCGGCACCATGCGGCGAAAGTGCTCGACCTCGACGTCGATCTCGTCGATGTGCAGACGCAGTTGTTGGGCGGCGCGTTCGGCCGGCGCCTCGAACTCGATTTCGTCGCGCAGGCCGCCGCGATCGCGCGCGAGGCCGATGGCCGTCCGGTGCAAACCATCTGGTCGCGCCAGCAGGATTTCACGCACGACTTCTACCGGCCCGCGTGCGCGGCACGGCTGCAGGCCGGCTTCGACGAGCACGGCAAGCTGGTCGCGTGGCACGCGAAGTCGGCGGGCCAGGCGATCGTGCCGGATGCGCTCGCGCGCTACTACGGCGTGCCGCACATTCCGATCGACAAGACCACCTGCGAAGGCGCGTTCGATCAACCGTACGAGTGGCCGGCCGCGCGCGTGTCGCACAAGATCGTCGAATTGCCGGTGCCGATCGGCTTCTGGCGCTCGGTCGGCCACTCGCATCAGGCCTTCTTCACCGAAAGCTTCACCGACGAAGCCGCCGTCGCGGCCGGCCAGGACCCGATCGCGTTTCGCGCGATGCTGCTCGCCGAGCATCCGCGTCATCTGGCGGTTCTGAAGCGTGTCGAGAAGTTGTCCGACTGGGGAGGTCCGCTCAAACCTGCCGCCGATGGCGCGCGCTGCGCGCGTGGCGTCGCGTTGCACGAGGCATTCGGCAGCGTCGTCGCGCAGGTCGCGGAGGTGTCGGTCGGGGCGAACCGGCAGATTCGCGTGCATCGCGTGGTGTGCGTGATCGATTGCGGTTTACCGGTGAACCCGAACCTGATCCGTCAGCAGATGGAAGGCGGCATCGTGTTTGGGCTGTCGAGCGCGTTGCAGAACGAGATCACGATCGTCAACGGCCAGGTGCAGCAGAAGAACTTCGTGGAGTTTCCGGTCGTGCGAATGAATGTGTGCCCGGCGATCGAAGTCGACATCATGGCGAGTCAGCTGCATCCGCAAGGTGCCGGCGAACCGGGCGTGCCGCCGATCGCGCCGGCGGTGGGCAATGCGGTGTTCGCGCTGACGGGGCAGCGTTTGCGGACGCTGCCGTTGCGGCTTGCATGACGGACGGCGGACAGGCAACAGCTTGCGATGCAGCGTGGCGACTCAGGAGGCAGGCATGGCGGTACTGAACATCAACGGACGCAGGGTGCTGGTCAATGCCGACCCGGACATGCCGCTGCTATGGGTACTGCGTTGCGATCTCGGCATGACCGGCACCAAGTTCGGCTGCGGCGTCGGCATCTGCGGCGCGTGCACGGTCAATCTCGATGATGCCGCGTGCCTCGCTTGCCAGACGCCGATGTCGAGCCTGCATACGCAGAAGATCACGACGATCGAGGGTTTGCAGGGGCCCGAGGCGCAGGCGCTGAAGGCCGCGTGGCTCGAACTCGATGTGGTGCAGTGCGGTTATTGCCAAAGCGCGCAATTGATGGCGGCTTGCGCGTTGCTGAAGCACAAACCCGATCCGACCGATGCCGACATCGACGAGGCGATGACGCCGGTGGTGTGCCGTTGCGGAACGTATCCGCGGGTGCGGGCGGCGATACATCAGGCGGCGGCGAAGGCGCGCAAGAGCTGAGCCGCTCTTCCGGACCGCCGCCCGGCCAACTCAACGCGCGAACATTTCGACCACCGTAACCACCGCGGTGAAGACACCGATGCATCCGCCCAACGTGACTACACCCTGCATGAATGGCGACATACGAGACCCCGTAGTTGAAGTGGTGTCACGTATTTAACCGAAAGAGAAAGCAAAAAGAAAGCTTGTCAAAAATAAATCGTAAGACGGCCGATCAAGGCGCTTTCACAGTCGCGGCGCTCGACGCTCCCGACTTCGCGCTCGGCTTGCCCGCTACGGGTGTTGCCTTCAACTGCGGGCGCGTTTCTCCCGGCGTGCTTTGCCCGCCGACCTCCCATCCGCCGCCCAGCGACAGGAACAGATTGACCTGATCGACCGCCACCTGGCCTTCCGCCGCCGCGAGCTGCGACTTTGCGGCCGTCAGTGTGCGCGTCGCGTCGAGATCGGCGAGGAACGACTCGCGGCCGGCGCGATACAGCCGATGCGTTTCATCCGCCGATTGCGCAGCCGACTTCAGCGCCGCGCGCAGCGCTTCGGCGCGTGCGTAATCGGACGAATAGGTTGCGAGGTTAGTCTCGGTTTCGCGCAGCGCGCCCAGCACCACGCCGTCGAACTTGGCGAGCGCGACCTGGCTCGACGCTTCCGCTTCGCGGACCCGCTGCCGCGCGCCATTGGCCGGGAAGTTCCAGCTGATCAGCGGACCGAAGCCCCAACGCGCCGTCGGCTGGGTGGGAATGTCTTCCAGAATGCCGGTGAAGCCCGCCGACGCGCCAATGCTGATGCTCGGATAAAGCGCGCCGGTCGCGACACCGATGCGCGCCGTCGATGCCGCGAGCTGACGCTCGGCTTCGTGCACATCCGGGCGCCGCCGCAGCAGCCCGGCGCCGTCGCCGATCGGAATCGGCTGGTGGATTTGCGGCAGCCGGTCGCACGCGAGCACGGCCGGCGGCAATTGCGACGGTGACTGCGCCAGCAGCATTGCGAGCCGGTATTGCGCGATCTTGCGGCGCGCGGTGTAGCGTGGAATGTCGGCCGTCAGGGTCTCGACCTGGGTCTGGCCGCTCGTGACCGCGGTCTGGTTGCCGCGGCCCGCGTCGCGCAGACGGCGCGACAGATCCACCCGCTGCTTCTGCAACGCGAGCGATTGCTGCGCGATGTGCAGTTCCTCCGCCGCCGAGCATTGTTCGACGTACGAGCGCACCACGTCCGCGACGACGGTGATGCGAGCGAGGTCGGCCGCGGCTTCCACGGCCTCGGTGTCCGCCGCCGCCGCTTCGACACCGCGGCGCAGCTTGCCGAACAGATCGATTTCGTACGAGACGTTGATGCCCATGTCACCCAGATTGGCGACCGGCAGTTTCTCGAACAGCAGGAATTGCTCGGCCGATTCCTGCGCGCGCTGGATCGCCACCGACGCGTTGCCGGAAAAGCCACCCTGCGCCTGCGCCACGCCCAGCGCCTCGCGCGAGCGCGCGAGATTCGCGGCCGCGACGCGCAGGTCGGTATTCGATTTCAACGCCTGTTCGACCAGACCGTTCAGCACCGGATCGTCGTACAGCTTCCACCAGACGGTCGGCGTGTTGAGGTTCGACGTCAGCGCGGGATCGGCGCCCTCGATCGCTCCAGTTGCGAGCGGCGCATTGACGAGCGCCTGTTTCGGCAGCGTGTAGTTCGGCCCGACGTTGATGCAGGCGTTCAGCGCGACGGTGAGCGGCAATAACGGCAGCAATGGCAGCAGCGGCAAGCGCGGCGCCAGCGAGGACAAGGTACGCACGAACTTCATTGCGACGCGCCCGACGGTGCGGTGGCCGTTGCCCCGGCCGACCCGGAGCCCACCGACGAACCCGGCGCCACCGGCGCGGCCGAAGCGGCGAGCGTGCCAGATGCGCCGCCCGTGCCCGACACGGCTCGGGTTCTGACCGGCGACAGATCACGCACCGACACCGTCGCGGTACGCCCCGCGATCAGGCGAAAATCAGCGGGCACTTCATCGAGCGCGACGCGCACCGGAATGCGCTGCGCGAGCCGCACCCAGCTGAACGCCGGGTTCACGTTCGGCAGCAGATTGGCGCTTTGCGTGCGGTCGCGGTCTTCGATACCGGCGACGATGCTCTGCACGTGCCCGCGCAGCGGCTTCGGCTCACCCATCACGATGATGTCGACCGGCTGGCCGATGTCGATGCCGCGCAGCTTGGTCTCCTCGAAGTAGCCGTCGACGCGGAACGAATGCATGTCGACCACCGCGACCACCGCGCGGCCCGCCGCAACGAATTCGCCGGCGCGCGGCGCGCGGTCGTTCAGATAGCCGTCGACCGGGCTTTTGATCGTCGAACGTTCGAGGTTCAGCTTCGCGGTGTCGATCGCGACGTTCGCATCGGCAAGCGCGGCTTCGCCCGCGTCGACGCGCGAGCGGCTTTCTTCGAGCACTTCGGCGGCGACGAGATTGCCGAGCTGGCGGTTGCGCGCGTATTCGCGGCGCGCCTGATCGAGCGTCGCGCGGCGCTGCTGCGCGGTTGCCTCGGCCTGACGCAAGGCGAGCGTGTAGCGCGCCTGGTCGATCCTGAACAGCACCTGGCCCTGCTTGACCTGCTGGTTGTCCATGACCTCGACCGACGAAATCAGTCCCGACACGTCGGGGGCGACCTGGATCACGTCGGCGCGTACGTGGCCGTCGCGGGTCCACGGCGCGAACAGGTAGTAGTTGACGAGTTTCCACAGCACGAATGCCGCGACCACCACGACGATCAGGGTCAGCAGGATCTGACCGACGGAGAACCAGGTTTTTTTCACGTTATTAGTCTGTGCGAAACGACGACGACAAGGCCCAGCACCAGCACATAGATGCCGAGATCGAAGACGGAGCGATGCCAGACGAAGCGGTAAAAGCCGGCGTAATCGAGCACGGTGCGGATGCCGAGGTTGATCAGATACGCGATCAACATCAGAACCAGCACGGACGGTACGAATACGCCGAAGATATCGATTTCACCGATCATCGCGGGAACTGGGAAAAGGGGGGACGGGGCGCGCCAGCGGGTACGAGCGGTGGCGCAAGAATGGGTACATCACGCGGCGGCCTCCGGTTCGGTCGGCGTTGGTTTCGTGAGGGTCGCCGGAAACAGCGAAAGACGCAAGCCGACCAGCGCGTGCAGCGCATCGCGCAACTGGCGCGCGGAGGTTGGCGAGGTCTCGGTCGGCGCCGCGGCGTTGGCCAGCCCCTGCGCGGTGATACGCGCGACGGCCACGTCGATCAACGACATCAGGCTGTCCGGTACCGGCTCGCGGTGGCGTCGCGCGACGCAGCTTTCGTAGTATGCACGCACTCCATCCAGCACATGCTCGATCGCGCCGGCCGCTTCGCCGCCGAGCTTGCGGGTGAGGCGGCGCAAATCGAGCGCGTTGAATGCGATGCGCAGATCGCGGAAGCTCTCGATCGACGGATGGCGTTGGTCGTCGGTGGCAGCAAGGCGCGGGATCAATTGCATCAGCCGGTCGAGCATGCGCGCCGCGAGGTTGCGCGGATCTTCGATCGGCCGCGTCGATGCGGTCAGCGCGACGTCGGCCCAGCTCGAGCGCAACAGGCGCGCCGCGGCGAGCTCGGCGCCGAACGGGCGCGTCACGCGGGTCCACAGGTACGCATAGAGCAGGCCTGAGAGGCCCGCGAGGTTGGCGTTCAGGAACGTCAGGAAGTTCGCGTCGTAAGCGTCCTGAATGCTGATGAAGGTGGCCGTGTTCACCGCGACCAGCACCGTCACCATGTTGAACTGCGGGCGCGGAATCAGCGTGCCGACCAGAATGAACGGCGCGGCGAACAGGATCACCAGCATCGCGAAGTCGTGTACCTGCGGCAGCACGACGAACAGATAGAGGCCCGCGGCCACGACGGCGACGCCAGTCGCGACGAAGAAGCGGAACATGAACGGCGCGGGTTCGTCGAGCGCGGCGAAGAAGCAGCAGGCGACCGCCGCCAGCGTGACCGCGCTCGCGCCGTCGTTCCAGCCCGAGCCGATCCACAGCGCGCACGCGAGCACCACGGCCGCGCCCGCCGACAGGGTCGCGAACAGCATCATGCCGCGATCGTAGAAGCGCTCGGTGCCGCCGAGCCGCCAGTGACGGAAATGCGGCCGCCACGAACCTTCCTCGCGGGTGATGATGATGCGCAGCGAGCGGCAGTCCTGCCACACGTCGATCACTTGCCCCAGCCGCCACAGCGCATTCGACAGCAGCGCGCCGTCCCAATGCGCGAGCGCGGCGGCGGGCGGGCGCATCGCGGCGATGCGCGCGCGCAGCGCGTTGGCGGTTTCGTCCGCGTGATAGCCCTCGCTCGGCTCGGGCAGCGGTTGGTTGAACCACTTGATGACGTCGTCGATCAGCGTCTGCAGCCCTTCGGGCCAGTGTTGCGGGCCGTTGTTGTAGAGCGCGAGCAGCGGATCGGCGAGCGACGACATGATAGGCAGCAGCAACTGCATGCGGCCGCGCAGTTCATGCGCGCGCGCGAGCACGTCGGGCCGCGTGTGGTCGTAGGCGAGCTGGCTCAGCAGCAGTTCGAGACCGTTGATCGTGCTCGCGAGCCGTTGCCGCGCGCCGGAAATCGCCGAGCTTGCGATGCGGCCCGATAGCGTTTCGGTCGCGTAGAACGCGGCGTCGCGAAACCATGCGTCGGTGCGCTCGATGATCGTTGGCGCCAGTCGGCTCGGAAACACCGCGCTGCCGACGATGCTCGCGCACACGATGCCGAGAATGATCTCCTCGGTCCGGCTCACGGCGAGATCGAACACGCCGGTCGGATTCGTCACCGATGGCAGCGCGATGATCGGCATCGTATAGGCGGCCAGCATGAACACGTAGCTGCGCGCGGTGCGGTCCGCTACCGCGAGGTACAGCATCGTGCAGGTCCACGCTGCGACGATCACGCTGAACAGGTACGGCGATTCGACGAACGGCGGCACCAGCAGCACCGCGCCAGACGCGCCGAGCGCGGTGCCCAGCGCACGATAGATCGCCTTCGAGCGGGTCGCGCCGACGAACGGGTTCGACACGATATAGACGGTGGCCATCGCCCAGTACGGACGCGGCAGTTCGAACGCGAGGCCGATGTAGAGCGCGAGCATGGCCGCGGCGAACGTCTTGATTGAGAACAGCCAGTCGCGGAGAGTGGGATAGACCATGAGCCGTTACGCGGAATCGGCGTTGTGCGGCGCGCTGGCTCGCGCCCCGCGCCTGGTGGACTTGCGCGCCTTGACGGTGCCGCGGGATTTGCCGGCCGTTTTGGCCGCGCTTTTGCCGCTCGTCCGTTTGACCTTGCCGGCAAGCGGCTCGCCTTTGGCCGGCTCGGGCTCGCCGCCGCCCGGTTCGGAGCGTGCGGCGGCATCGGTCGTGAATGCGTCGAGCACGCGCAGCGCGGCTTCGAGATCGTCGCGCGATACACCTTTGAGCGCCTGCGCGCGCAGCGTGACCAGCTCCTCTTCCATCTTCGCGGTGACGGCGCGGCCTTCGTCGGTCAGGACGACGGTCTTCGCGCGGCGGTCTTCGGGGTCTTCGTCACGGCGCATCAGGCCGGCCGCGCACAGCTGGTCGAGCAGCCGCACGAGCGATGGCCCCTCGATGCCGATGTGATCGGCGAGCGTGACCTGACGCACCGCCGAGCCGAGCCGGCTTGCGGTCAGAAGCGGTGTCGCGCACGCTTCGGAGACGTTGAAGGCCGCGAGCACACCGTGACTCGTGCGCCGCCACTTTCTGGCGGCGACGACCAGCGTGCTGCTGACGGTGCGGCGCAAGGCATCGAGATTCGACATGGCGGGTATTGTATTTCCAAAATATTCGTTAGCAAACTATTGATTTTGGAAATCGTGGCCGAACCGGAGGAGTCTGCGGCGCGAATCACGCAACCAGCCCGATCCGCACCGTGCGCGCCAGGTCGTCGAGCTGGAACGGCTTGCGCAGGATCGTGCAATGCTTGACTGCGAGATCGGAGATGTTGACGTCCGCATAACCGGTCGCGAGGATCACCGGCAGATCGGCACGAAGCTTGCGCGCCGCGGCGATCACGTCGATGCCGTTCATGCCCGGCATCGCGAAGTCGACCATCAGCAGATCGGGATGATCGTCGACGAGGCGGTCAAGGCCGGCCTGGCCGTCGGCGGCCTCGGTCACCGTATAGCCGAGCATGCGCAATGATTCGACGAGCATCGCGCGCACCTCGTTGTCGTCCTCGACCACGAGGACGTGCTTGTCGCCGGCCGCGTTCGCTTCCGCGTCGGACTCCGCTTCGTTGTGCGCGACCACCCGCTCGCGCATCGGCAGCCAGATCTGCACCGTGGTGCCAATGCCTTCTTCGCTGAAGATGCGCGCGGTGCCGCCCGCCTGCCTCGCGATGCCATACACCTGGCTCAGGCCGAGCCCCGTGCCCTTGCCGACAGGCTTGGTCGTGAAGAACGGATCGAACACGCGCGACACGACGTCGGGCGGAATGCCTTCTCCGGTATCGGTGACTTCGATCACGACGTAGCGGCCTTGCTTCAGCGTCTGGTCGGGCGCATCGCGCAGGGTCACGCGAATGTCGAGGCGGCCGCCATCGGGCATCGCGTCGCGCGCGTTGATCGCGAGATTGAGCACCGCGAGCTCGAGCTGATTCGCGTCGGCGCGGGTCCACATTTCATTGCGCTCGAAGTCGTTGCCGTAGCGGATGCTCGATCCGAGCGACACCGCGATGATGTCGCGCATGCCTTGCAGCAGCGCGACCACGTCGATCGCTTTCAGATTCGGGTTGCTGTTGCGGGAGAAGGTCAGCAGCTGGCCGGTCAGTTTCGCGCCGCGCTCGGTCGCGCGCTTGACGGTGGCGGCCATGCCGCGCAGGCGTTCGTCGCCGCTCACGCGCGCGATCAGTTCCGCGTTCACCATGATCACGTTCAGCAGATTGTTGAAGTCGTGCGCGATGCCGCCGGTCAGCTGGCCGAGCGCCTCCATCTTCTGCGATTGCACGAGCACGGCCTGCACCTTCGCGCGTTCGTGGATCTCGGCCATCAGCCGGTCGTTGGCCGACGCGAGTTCGTGCGTGCGCGCGGCGATGCGGCTTTCCAGCGAATCGTTCAGCTGCTCCAGCGCGTCCTGTGCCTCGATGCGCTCGGCAAGCAGCCGTCGCGATTCATATTGCCGCCCGCGGGCCCGCAACGACGACGCGACCGCGCGCCGCAAGGTTTCCGAATTGAGCGGACGCTCGAGCACGACGACGTTGCCGAGCCGTTCGAGCACTTCGAGCCCGCGCGTGGAGCGATGGCCGATGCTGCGCGCGGCGAGCAGGATGAACGGGAAGTCGGACCATGCGGGCTGCCGTTCGAGCCAAGCAAAGAGGCCCGAGCCGTGGCCGTTCGCGAGCGCTTCCTCGGTGAGCAGCGCGGTGCCGGCTCCGGCGTCGAGCTCGCTGGTGAGCGCGTCGGCGTCGTCGCAGGTCACGCACGCGCGTGCGTCGTTGTGCAACACAGCGGCGATCACTTCGGCGTCGCGGCCGAACGGTGCGAGGATGAGGACACGCTGCTCCATCGCTTACTGTCCCGATGTGTCGATCAGATTGTTCGCCGCGCCGAGCATCGCGGTGCCGCCGCGATACGAGGGCAGGCCCGACAACACGCCCTCGAAATCACGCAGCGCTTCGCCGATCTCGACGCCTGCGGTGCCGAGGCGGAACTGGCGGATCGTGCGTTCATGATCGTTCGCGCGGCTCTTGACGGCGGTTACCGCGGTCAGCACTTCGCCGTGATGCTCGAAGTAGCGGAACAGCACGACCACGTCGCTCAGATAACTGATGTCGACCTCGGTCTGCACCTCGCCGATGATGCCGTGCTGCCCGAGCACGAGCATCGTGACCACGCCCTGCTGATTCAGATAGCCGAGTAGCTCATGCATGTGCAGCAGCAGGAAGCGCTCGCCGGGTATCGCCTGCAGATAGGCGTTCAGGCTGTCGACCGCGACATAGCACACACCTTCGTTTTCGACCGCGTTGCGCACGTCGCTCGACAGCTCGCCCGGCGAGATTTCCGCGGGATCGATCTGGCGCAAAGTCAGCAGACCGCTGTCGACATGCGGTGCGAGGTCCATGCCGAGCGACGCGCAGCGCGTGACCAGGGTGCTGAGCGTTTCGTCGAACACGTAGTACGCGCAGCGCTCGCCGCGTTCGAGCGCGGCAAGCAGGCACGACACGACGGTGGTGGTTTTGCCGACCCCCGACGGGCCGATGATCAGCGAATTGGTGCCGGGAACGAGGCCGCCGCCGAGCAGCGCGTCGAGGCCGGGCGTGCCGGTGCTCATCGGGCTCGTGCCGAATTCGCGGTGATGCTCGGCGGCGACCAGGCGCGGATAGACGCGCAGACCGCCGGTGTTCAGCGTGAAGTCGTGATAGCCCTCGCGGAACTTGATGCCGCGCATCTTCGCGATGCGCAGACGGCGGCGGTTGCCGCCGTAATCGTGGGAAATGTTGTCAAGGCTGATCACGCCGTGCACGATGCTGTGAAGCTGAATGCCGGAGGCGCTGGCCGACGTGTCGTCGAGCAGCAGCACCGTGCATGCGCGTGTCGAGAAATGGTGCTTGAGCGCGAGAATCTGCCGGCGGTAGCGCAACGGGTTCTCCGCCAGCAGCCGCAGTTCGGACAGGCTGTCGAGCACGACGCGCGCGGGTTTCAGTTCGTCGACGTGTTCGATCACGTTGCGCACGCTTTCGCCGAGTTCGACTTCGGCCGGGTGCAGCACGCTCTGTTCGTATTGTGGTTCGAGCCCTTCTTCGGGCAGCTGTTCGAGTATCTTGAAGCGGCTCAGATCCCAGCCGTGGCTCGCGCCGATCGCGAGCAGTTCGGCACGGGTTTCGGACAGCGTGACGTAAAGACCGGTCTGCCCTTCGTCGAGGCCCTTGAGTAAGAATTGCAACGCCAGGGTGGTTTTACCCGTGCCTGGCTCACCCTCTACGAGGTACATGCGGTTCGGCGTGAGACCACCGCCGAGGATGTCGTCGATTCCTGCGATGCCCGACCATAAGCGGGCGGGGGTGGGGGCGGCGGTGGTGGTCGACATGATGGTTGCAATGACGTCGGCAGTGGCTTTGATCGGAAGCGGCGTGATGTTGCGGCCGGTATGGCGCCACGCAATTTGTGTGCCGTCCTGCGCGGCCCGCGTGCTGGGTGCTGGCGCGAATGGGCATGAAGCGTGCTGTTGAAGGTGGCTCGCTGCGAGCTTTTTTCAGCAGCGCTCTGGAAGCTTCACGCACAACATGAAAGCCTATCGACACTCCGCTATCGCGCTTACCGCGGCATCGCTCGTTGCGCTGCTGCCGGCCGGCGCATCCGCCGACGATAGTCCCAGACCTTGCGGCGCGCTCAAACGGATCGTCGCCGCGGCGCCCGACGGCTTCACCTCGCTGACGCCCGACGACGGCAAAGGCGTCGCGCAACCCTATGGCGACGACGCGCAATGTTCGGCCGCGCATCGTAGTTTCCAGTGCACGTGGACGCCGCATCAGGCGACGGGCTCGAACGCGGATGCATTGGAAGCGGTCGCGGCCGACATCGCGTCGTGCCTGCCCGATGCAACCCACGATCAGAATTCGCCGGGACGTCAGCACTTTTATCTCGGCGCGAAGAATCGACGCACCGAAATCACGCTGACGCCCGAGGGGTCGAACCGGTTGCGGCTCGTGGTGTCGGGCAGGTAAGCGGCGGTTCCGTTCAGGCGGTGGCGGCCGGCCACCATGACCAGCCGCGTCGCGAGTGGCGTAATTCGACGACCGACAGCGGCGCGATCTCGATGTGACAGAACACGGTTGGCGACGCGCCGAGGGCATGCACGATTGCCGCTCGCAGAAGCGTTGCGTGAGTGATCGCGATGATGGTCCGACCGTGCGCAGAGGCCGCGAAGCCTGCTTCGTTGACCGCGTTGCATGAGTGTGCGTCTGCCTGTTGCGCGTCGAGCCACTCTCCGACCCGCCGCACCAGTCGATCGAACGATTCACCGCCGGGCGGCGCAGCGTCGGGCTCGCGTGTCCAGGCCGCGAGTTCGCGGGGGGCTTCGTCGGCAATATCCGCGAGGCGCTGGCCGCGCCATTTGCCGTAGTCGATATCCGCCAATGCGTCGGCAGGCGTGGCGCTCAGACCGAGCGCGGCGGACGTTTGGCGCGCGCTTGCGGCGGGACTGGTGAACACGGCGGCGTCGGCGGGAAGCGCGAGACGGGCGCGCGCCGCTTCGGCTTCGGCGCGGCCGCGCGCGTCGAGCGGATCGTCGGCGGGGAAGCGGCCCGCGCGCTGTGCGGCCGTTGCCGCATGGCTCACCAGTAACAGTCGCGTATCCATTCTTTGCGTTGGCGCCTCATTCGCACTTGCCTGCATGGCTTCATCGGCTCGCGGCGGGCGTTGCGCGTTGCGAGGTAGCCTTCGTCGTCGCGGAAGCCGCAGTTTAGCGCGTAGAATACCGACACTGCGAAGCACGGAAGCCGGTGAGAGCCCGGCGCGGTCGCGCCACTGTAATCGGCCTTGCAATCCACAAGAGCCGAAAGCCAGACCTGAGCTTCGCATCATTCTTCCGCAATCGACTATCGGGGCGCGTTACCCCAGGAGATGTCCATCATGACCGAAGCTGTTTTCGATCGCGCCGCGCAACCGGCGGCCCAGCCCACTCCCATTCCTTTGCGCGAACTGCTGCCGTGGGTCGTGTTCGGCGGCTTGCTGCTGTTGCTCGCGCTTTACTTCGTTGGTGCGGAACAGGGCGCGACATCGCTCGTGCCTGGCATGTACGTGCATGAGTTCGTGCACGACGGCCGCCATCTGCTTGGCTTTCCCTGCCACTAACGGAGTTCGACATGGTAGGAAAATTGTTGGTGCGCGGGATGCTCGCGGGCATCGTCGCGGGCTTGCTCACATTCGCGTTCGCGCGAATCGTCGGCGAACCACAGGTCGAGCAGGCCATTTCGCTCGAAGAAAAAGCGGCCACCGCGCGCGGCGAGGCGCCCGAGCCCGAAATCGTGAGCCGTGAGACGCAGGCTGGCCTCGGCCTGCTGACTGGCGTGGTCACGTATGGTGCGGCATTCGGCGGTCTGTTCTCGCTGGTGTTTGCTTATTCATATGGACGCACGGGTACCTCGAGCGTGCGCGCGCTGTCCGCGTGGCTCGCGCTTGGCGCGTTCATTGCCCTCGTGGTCGTGCCGAATATCAAGTATCCGGCCAATCCGCCGTCGGTCGGTGATCCGGACACGATCGGCACGCGCACGGGCCTGTTCCTTCTGATGATCGCGATTTCGCTCACGACGATGGTGTTTTCGCTGAAGGTGCGGCGCCGCGCGGCGGCGAAGCTGGGTGCATGGAACGGCTCGATCGTCGCGGGACTCGTATTCGTCGTGATCATCGCGGCCGTACAACTGTCGATGCCGGTCATCAATGAAGTACCGGCCACGTTCCCGGCCGTGCTGCTGTGGAAGTTCCGCGTCGCGGCGATCGGCATGCAGGTGGTCATGTGGACGACGATCGGGTTGTTGTTCGGCGCGATGGTCGAGCGCAGTCCTTTTATGCGAACGAATGCGCGGGTGACGATGAAGTCGGCCTGAATGGGACCGTGACGCGTGGCCGCGCAAGCGGCCACGCTTCGCGCGCAATGCGCGAGAATGGTTTTGGATCAAGTACTTGGCGTGGTTGTGGAGCGGTTATCCACAGCCTTGCGAACATTTTCTGTGGAAAAGCTGCTTAACGGCTTTTCGCAACTCCACTCGACGCGGCTCCCAGTGAATCCAATTGGACGCCTAACTAATTCCATCTTGTGCGTGGGGCTGCTTAATTTTTGAGCTCTTCAACTTTTTAAAATAATTTGTGAGAAGGGTATTGACGTGTTGTCGACCGCTCTCCATAATCTCGTTTCTCTGCTGCAGACGCAGCGACGCAAACGAAGCGGTGCCGGGTAGTGGTGGTTCAGGCGCGGCGGGTTGGGCGGATCGATCTTTAAAAACTAACAGCCGATAAGTGTGGGCGCTTGATGCGGAATGCGGCGGCGGATTCTTCTGGATCTGCTGCAAGGCAAAAAGTATCAGAAAGCCTCACACAGTATTAGAGGAAGGTTTATCTGTCGAAAGACGGATTGATCATCGTCAGTACGTTGAGTGAGCGACCGGTTTCTGACGAAACCGAAAACAGTAACAGGTTTGAACTGAAGAGTTTGATCCTGGCTCAGATTGAACGCTGGCGGCATGCCTTACACATGCAAGTCGAACGGCAGCACGGACTTCGGTCTGGTGGCGAGTGGCGAACGGGTGAGTAATACATCGGAACGTGTCCTGGAGTGGGGGATAGCCCGGCGAAAGCCGGATTAATACCGCATACGCTCTGTGGAGGAAAGCGGGGGATCTTTCGGGACCTCGCGCTCAAGGGGCGGCCGATGGCAGATTAGGTAGTTGGTGGGGTAAAGGCCTACCAAGCCGACGATCTGTAGCTGGTCTGAGAGGACGACCAGCCACACTGGGACTGAGACACGGCCCAGACTCCTACGGGAGGCAGCAGTGGGGAATTTTGGACAATGGGCGCAAGCCTGATCCAGCAATGCCGCGTGTGTGAAGAAGGCCTTCGGGTTGTAAAGCACTTTTGTCCGGAAAGAAAACCTCGTGGCTAATATCCATGAGGGATGACGGTACCGGAAGAATAAGCACCGGCTAACTACGTGCCAGCAGCCGCGGTAATACGTAGGGTGCGAGCGTTAATCGGAATTACTGGGCGTAAAGCGTGCGCAGGCGGTGCTGTAAGACCGATGTGAAATCCCCGGGCTTAACCTGGGAACTGCATTGGTGACTGCAGCGCTGGAGTATGGCAGAGGGGGGTGGAATTCCACGTGTAGCAGTGAAATGCGTAGAGATGTGGAGGAACACCGATGGCGAAGGCAGCCCCCTGGGCCAATACTGACGCTCATGCACGAAAGCGTGGGGAGCAAACAGGATTAGATACCCTGGTAGTCCACGCCCTAAACGATGTCAACTGGTTGTCGGGCCTTCATTGGCTTGGTAACGTAGCTAACGCGTGAAGTTGACCGCCTGGGGAGTACGGTCGCAAGATTAAAACTCAAAGGAATTGACGGGGACCCGCACAAGCGGTGGATGATGTGGATTAATTCGATGCAACGCGAAAAACCTTACCTACCCTTGACATGGATGGAATCCTGCTGAGAGGCGGGAGTGCCCGAAAGGGAGCCATCACACAGGTGCTGCATGGCTGTCGTCAGCTCGTGTCGTGAGATGTTGGGTTAAGTCCCGCAACGAGCGCAACCCTTGTCCCTAGTTGCTACGCAAGAGCACTCCAGGGAGACTGCCGGTGACAAACCGGAGGAAGGTGGGGATGACGTCAAGTCCTCATGGCCCTTATGGGTAGGGCTTCACACGTCATACAATGGTCGGAACAGAGGGTTGCCAAGCCGCGAGGTGGAGCCAATCCCAGAAAACCGATCGTAGTCCGGATCGCACTCTGCAACTCGAGTGCGTGAAGCTGGAATCGCTAGTAATCGCGGATCAGCATGCCGCGGTGAATACGTTCCCGGGTCTTGTACACACCGCCCGTCACACCATGGGAGTGGGTTTTACCAGAAGTGGCTAGTCTAACCGCAAGGAGGACGGTCACCACGGTAGGATTCATGACTGGGGTGAAGTCGTAACAAGGTAGCCGTATCGGAAGGTGCGGCTGGATCACCTCCTTTCCAGAGCTATGCATTCAGTGCATTCAAGTGCTCACGCTTATCGGCTGTGGTTTAGAGAAGCAACGCAGACAGACTCAGGGGTCTGTAGCTCAGTCGGTTAGAGCACCGTCTTGATAAGGCGGGGGTCGATGGTTCGAATCCATCCAGACCCACCACTGTCTTGTCTGGTGAGCTGGTCGGGTGAGCCCCTCTGGAGTGTG